>QZKF01000070.1 GCA_003599455.1 Comamonadaceae bacterium | reverse complement strand
AGAAAGCGCATGCGACAATTCTGCTGGATTTTTCACTGGAGACTGAATCATGGGTTTTCTCGCAGGCAAGAAACTGCTGATCACGGGCGTGCTGTCCAACCGATCCATCGCCTACGGCATTGCCAAGGCCTGCCACCAACAGGGCGCCGAGCTGGCGTTCAGCTACGTGGGCGAGCGTTTCAAGGACCGCATCACCGAGTTCGCGGCCGATTTCGACTCGAAACTGATCTTCGACTGCGACGTGGGCGACGACGCGCAGATCGAGAAGCTGTTCACCGACCTCGCGCAAACCTGGCCCAGATTCGACGGCTTCGTGCACAGCATCGGCTTCGCGCCGCGCGAGGCGATCGCCGGCGACTTCCTCGAAGGCCTCTCGCGCGAAGCCTTCCGCATCGCGCACGACATCAGCGCCTACAGCTTCCCGGCCATGGCCAAGGCGGCCCTGCCCTACCTGAACGACAAGTCGGCGCTGCTGACGCTGAGCTACCTCGGCGCCATGCGCGCCGTGCCCAACTACAACACCATGGGCCTGGCCAAGGCCAGCCTGGAGGCCTCGGTGCGCTACCTGGCCGAGGCCCTGGGCCCGCGCGGCATGCGCGTCAACGGCATCAGCGCCGGTCCGATCAAGACCCTGGCCGCCAGCGGCATCAAGGACTTCGGCAAGCTGCTCAACCTCGTCGCCGCGGCCTCGCCGATCCGCCGCAACGTGACGGTCGATGACGTGGGCAACGTGGCGGCCTTCCTGCTGTCGGACCTGGCCGGCGGCGTGACGGCCGAGATCACCTACGTGGACGGTGGCTACAGCCACTCCATGGGCGTGAGCCGCGACAGCGAAGCCATGCTCTGAAACCAGGCCAGCCTCAGCGCCAGTGACACGGCGCTGATGGGCGATGCGCGCCATGGATCTGCACAGACGCGACCTGTTTGCCCGCTTTGGCGCGGCCATGGTGGCGGTCGCCCTGCCCTTCGCCGCGCATGCTGGTCCCGCACCCGCGCTGATGCTCGCCGGTGTCTACCGGCCGGGCGTCGCGCTGGAGGCCTACTGGCTCAGCGAAAAATACGACGGCCTGCGCGCCTACTGGGACGGCCAGCGGCTGCTCACGCGCGGCGGCGACACCATCGCCGCGCCCGCCTGGTTCACCGCGGGTTGGCCCGCGCTGCCCATGGACGGCGAGCTCTGGGCCGGTCGCGGCCGGTTCGAAGAGGCACTCTCCACGGTGCGCCAGCAAACGCCCGACGACGCGGCCTGGCGCCGCATCCGCTTCATGGTGTTCGACCTGCCCGCGCACGCCGGCCTATTCACCGAGCGCATCGCGGCCTACCACCAGCTCGTGCGCGAACTCCAGCAGCCCTGGGTGCAGGCCGTGCCCCAGGAGCGCGTGGCCAGCCATGCGGCACTCATGGCCCGGCTGGACCGCATGGTGAAGGATGGTGGCGAGGGCCTGATGCTGCACCGGGGTGACGCGCCCTACCGCGCGCTGCGCGGCGACGACCTGCTCAAGGTGAAAACCCACGAAGACGCCGAAGCGCGCGTGATCGGGCACCTGCCCGGGCAAGGCCGCCACGCGGGCCGCATGGGCGCGCTGCAGGTGGAAACGCCGCAGGGCCTGCGGTTCCGCCTGGGCACCGGCTTCACCGACGCACAGCGCGAGCACCCACCCGCCCTGGGTGAATGGGTGACCTACCGCTTTCGCGGCCTCAACGCCAGCGGTGTGCCGCGCTTCGCGAGCTTCGTGCGCGTGCGGCCCGACGCGCCTCGCTGAACGACGGCGGCCTCGTCAGGCCTTCACGCAGTCGGCGAAATAGCTCTTGCGGCCATCGTCGCCCACCACCTCCACCAGGCCGTGGATGTCGGTCTCGAAGCCCGGGCACTGGGCGTTGAACTCGCGCGCGAACTTGAGGTAGTCAACGATCTTCTTGTTGAACACCTCGCCCGGGATCAGCAGCGGGATGCCCGGCGGGTACGGCGTGACCAGACTGGTCGTGATGCGGCCTTCGAGCGCGTCGATCGGCACGCGCTCGGTGGTGCGCTGCGCGATGTGCGCGAACGCGTCGGTCGGCTTCATGGCCGGCGTGAGGTCGCTCAGGTACATCTCGGTGGTGAGGCGGGCAATGTCGTAGCGGGCGTAGAGCTCGTGCACATGCTGGCACAGGTCGCGCAGGCCCATCTGCTCGTAGCGCGGGTGCTTCTGGCAGAACTCCGGCAGGATGCGCCACATCGGCTGGTTCTTGGCGTAATCGTCCTTGAACTGCTGCAGCGCGGTCAGCAGCGTGTTCCAGCGGCCCTTGGTGATGCCGATGGTGAACATGATGAAGAAGCTGTACAGGCCGGTCTTCTCCACCACCACGCCGTGCTCGGCGAGGAACTTGGTGACGATGGAAGCCGGGATGCCCTCGGGCTCGAAGCGGCCGTCCAGGTTCAGGCCCGGCGTGACGATGGTGGCCTTGATCGGGTCCAGCATGTTGAAGCCCGGCGCCATGTCGCCAAAGCCGTGCCATTCCTTGGCCGTGGCCTGCGAGCCGGCCGGATCGGGGTTGAGCACCCAGTCGATGGCCTCGCCCATGCCTTCCTCGGCCAGGTCGTCGGGGCCCCAGACCTTGAACCACCAGTCGTCGTCGCCGAACTCGGCGTCGATCTTGCGCATGGCGCGGCGGAAGTCGAGCGCTTCAAAAATGCTCTCTTCCACCAGCGCCTTGCCACCGGGCGGCTCCATCATGGCCGCGGCCACGTCGCAGCTGGCGATGATGGCGTACTGCGGGCTGGTGCTGGTGTGCATCAGGTAGGCCTCGTTGAAGAGGTGGCGGTCGAGTTTGACGTTCTGCGAGTCCTGCACCAGCACGTGGCTGGCCTGGCTGATGCCGGCGAGCAGCTTGTGGATGGACTGCGTCGCGTACACCACCGACTCCAGCGGCCGCGCGCGCTTCTTGCCCATGGCGTGGAAGTTGCCGTAGAACGGGTGGAAGGCCGCGTGCGGCAGCCAGGCTTCGTCGAAGTGCAGGTTGGCCACGTAGCCGTCGAGCATCTGCTTGATGGCCTCGGTGTTGTAGAGCACGCCGTCGTAGGTGGACTGCGTCAGCGTCAGCACGCGTGGCTTCACCGCCTCGGCGTCCACGCCGGCCAGCAGCGGGTTGGCGCGGATCTTGGCCTGGATCGCCTCGATTTCGAACTCGCTCTGCGGGATCGGGCCGATGATGCCGTAGTGGTTGCGCGTGGGCTTGAGGAACACGGGGATCGCGCCCGTCATGATGATGCTGTGCAGCACCGACTTGTGGCAGTTGCGGTCCACCACCACCACGTCGCCCGGCGCCACCGTGTGGTGCCAGACCATCTTGTTGCTGGTGCTGGTGCCGTTGGTGACGAAGAAGCAGTGGTCGGCGTTGAAGATGCGCGCCGCGTTGCGCTCGCTCGCGCCAATCGCGCCGTTGTGGTCCAGCAGTTGGCCCAGCTCTTCCACCGCGTTGCACACGTCGGCGCGCAGCATGTTCTCGCCGAAGAACTGGTGGAACATCTGGCCCACCGGGCTCTTGAGAAAGGCCACGCCACCCGAGTGGCCCGGGCAGTGCCAGGAGTAGGAGCCGTCTTCCGCGTAGTCCAGCAGGGCCTTGAAAAACGGCGGCTGGATGCCTTCGAGATAGCTCTTGGCCTCGCGGATGATGTGGCGCGCCACGAATTCGGGCGTGTCCTCGAACATGTGGATGAAGCCGTGCAGCTCGCGCAGGATGTCGTTGGGCAGGTGGCGGCTGGTCTTGGTCTCGCCGTAGATGTAGATCGGCACGTCCGAGTTCTTGCGCCGCACCTCGTCGATGAAATTGCGCAGGTTCAGCACCACCGGGTCGATGTCGTCGCCGTGGCTGAACTCCTCGTCGTCGATCGACAGGATGAAGGCGCTCGCGCGGCTCTGCTGCTGGGCGAACTGGCTCATGTCGCCATAGCTCGTGACCCCGACCACCTCGAAGCCCTCGGCCTCGATGGCCTGCGCCAGCGCGCGAATGCCCAGGCCGGAGGTGTTCTCCGAGCGGAAGTCCTCGTCGATGATGACGATGGGGAAGCGGAATTTCATGGTGTTCTCCAGCCGCACGAACCGGCCACGGGGAAAAGGCACCGGCGGCACGGGGCCCGACGGTGGCAAAGCAGGCGCGAAGTGTACGGAAATCGCGTGGCACCCTGCGGAACGCGCCGGGCTTTTGTCGCAGAATGTGGCGCAGGCCAGACATTCACCACCCGGTGGATGCCGGTTGGGTCGCTACCGGCCCATTTCGTTCAGTAGACAGGAGCATGCATGTCGGATTCAACCTTGTGGTGGCTGCTGGCGGGCACGGCGGTGGCGATCGAGCTGTTCACGGGCACCTTCTACCTGCTCATGCTGGCCGTCGGCATGACCGCCGCGGCGCTGGCGGCGCATGCGGGCGCCGGCACCACGCTGCAGCTCATCGTGGCGGCGCTGGTCGGTTCGGCCTCGGTGGTCGGCTGGTACCTCATCAAGAAGCGCCGCGCGGGCGACCCTTCGGTGCGCTCGCTGCGCAGCGTCAACCTGGACGTGGGCGAGGTGCTGCAGATCGACGAGTGGCACAGCGACGGCACCGCCAGCGTGAAGTACCGCGGCGCCCAGTGGACCGTGATCCAGCGCCCGGGCAACGCCCCCACGCCGGGCAGCTACCGCGTGGCCGAACTGGTGGGCAACCGGCTGCTGGTCGACAAGGTGTGAAGCCTGCGGCGCTGGCCTGAAACCTGCGTGCGCTAACCTCACCCATTCCGAAACCTTTCCGAAAGCCCCTTCGCCATGGAAATCGCCATCCTGCTCGTCGTCATCGCCGCCATCTTCATCACCCGCTCCGTCAAGGTGGTGCCCCAGCAGAACGCCTGGGTGGTGGAGCGCCTGGGCAAATACAACTCGTCGCTGGCGCCCGGTCTGAACTTCCTCGTGCCCTTCATCGACAAGGTGGCCTACAAGCACAGCCTGAAGGAAATCCCGCTGGACGTGCCCAGCCAGGTCTGCATCACGCGCGACAACACCCAGCTGCAGGTCGACGGCATCCTGTATTTCCAGGTCACCGACCCGATGCGCGCGAGCTACGGTTCGTCCAACTACATCGTGGCCGTGACCCAGCTCGCCCAGACCTCGCTGCGCTCGGTGATCGGCAAGCTCGAGCTCGACAAGACCTTCGAGGAGCGCGACATCATCAACGCGCAGGTGGTGCACGCCATCGACGAAGCCGCGTTGAACTGGGGCGTGAAGGTGCTGCGCTACGAGATCAAGGACCTCACGCCGCCCAAGGAGATCCTGCTGGCGATGCAGGCGCAGATCACCGCCGAACGCGAGAAGCGCGCGCTGATCGCGGCCTCCGAAGGCCGCCGCCAGGAGCAGATCAACATCGCCACCGGCGAGCGCGAAGCCTTCATTGCGCGCTCCGAAGGCGAGAAGCAGGCCGCCATCAACAACGCCCAGGGTGAGGCCGCGGCCATCACCGCGGTGGCCGACGCCACGGCGCAGGCGATCGAGCGCGTCGCGGCGGCCATCCGCCAGCCCGGCGGCCAAGAGGCGGTGCAGTTGAAGGTGGCCGAGCGCGCCGTGGACGCCTACAGCAAGGTGGCCGCCGACGCCACCACCACACTCATCGTGCCCGGCAACATGAGCGAGGTGTCCGCGCTGATCGCCTCGGCCATGAAGATGGTCGGCACCGGCAAAGGCGCCTGAGCCCACCCGCCCTATCTTTTCGAGCCCACCATGACCCTCGCGCGCAACGTCCTCGGCGGCGAACTGCTGCCCTGCTCCTACGACCCGCTGACGGGCTTCTACCGGGACGGTTGCTGCGAGACCGGCCCGGACGACCACGGCACCCACGTGGTGTGCTCGCGCGTCACCGCGGCCTTTCTCGACTTTTCGCGTGAGCACGGCAACGACCTGAGCACCCCCCGCCCCGAGTGGCGCTTTGCCGGGCTCAAGCCGGGTGACCGCTGGTGCGTCTGCGTGCAGCGCTGGCTCGAAGCCCTGCGCGCGGGCGTGGCGCCGCCCGTGGTGCTGGAGTGCACCAACGCCGCCACGCTGCAGCACGTGACGCTGGAGGTGCTGCAACAGCATGCCTGGCACAAGACGGCGGACGGCAGCCCGGCCGCCTGAGCACACAGCGGGGCTGCTACAATCGCAGGCTTCGCGGAGAGGTGGATGAGCGGTTTAAGTCGCACGCCTGGAAAGCGTGTGTGGGCTAATCCCCACCGCGGGTTCGAATCCCGCCCTCTCCGCCAGGACAGCAACAAGAACGGGCCTCACGGCCCGTTTTTCATTTCCGCGGCAGCCAGCCCTGGTCGCCGTCACTCGGCCATCACCCGCCGCATGCGCCGCAGATCGCGCCGGTACTTGCCCGCCAGGCTGCTCTTCTGACGTTCGCTCAGGATCTTGCCGGACAGCTGGAAGAACTTGCTCTCTTCCTCCTTGAGGTGGTGGTGCACCTCGTGCGACAGCTTTTTGGCGCGCTCCGGCCAGACCTCGGGCTGCTTGCGTGCCTTGCCCAGCGCTTCGACGCATTCGTCGATCTCGTGGTGCTCGGACAGGGCGTGCCGCGACGGCTTGAGACCCAGGTCGTCCAGCAGGATGGGCGCGTACAGGAACCGCTCCTCGGCCGCGGCATGGGCCGCCAGCTCGATGCGCAGCGCGCGGTAAACCTCCAGCGCGCGAGGGTCGTCCGGCTTGATGCGCACCAGTTGGCGGCACAGTGTGCGCTGGAGTTCGTGGCTCTCCCTCAACGCTTCGTAAATGTTGTCCATGCGATCTCCTGATGGGTTGTGGGTGCCGCTGAGTCGCCCCACCCCGACATTAGGGGATGCCGGGCCGCAACGGTGTAGGACACCGCCGCGCCGGCTTCCCCACAGCCAAGGGTGTTATCAAGCTGATGGCCCTGAGTAACCGCTAACCGGGGAGTTAGCGCGAAATCTAGCTTCATTTGGGCCTCACGATTTGCTTCACTAGGGATGACGTCCCAACAGGAGCAATTCGTGACCCATCAACACCGTCGGTGCCACCGTAAGCGGCCCTCTTCTTCGCGAGGCGCCGCATGAGCGTCGACTACGTCCGTGTTCGGCGCCGGGCTTCGCCGGAAGCCAAGTGGCTCGTGAATGAATTGGCCGCTCTGCGTGGCAAGCTTGAGAAGGTCCGCGAGGGCTTGGTGGCCCTGCGGCTAAAGGAGACCAATCTCGAAAAGAAAATTGCCGCAATCGAGTTGGTCGCGGCGAAGGTCCGGCTCCCCGAAGGCTGCGACCCACCCATCACCATTCGACCGTGGGAGCGCTACGGCAAGCGGGGCAGCCTCTCCGAGCTGCTCATGGCCACCCTTGAAGAGGCTTACCCGAAAGGGGTCACCACCAACGAATTCATCGACCGGATTGTGGCGAGCACCAGCTTTTCGAAGGACTTCTCGCTGCAGGACCTGCGCGACATCCGGCACAGCGTTCTACGCAGGCTGAAGCACTTGCGCCAAGCTGGCAAGCTCGAGCGGCTGGGGCAAATCGGGTTGGAGGCCAACGGCGTCGCCGTCTGGTGCCTCGTGAATCGCAACGCAGTGAGCCTGGGCGCTCTTCACGAAGTTGCACAAGCTGCGCACGAAGCTGGCGAGTCGGAGTCCGTCTGATGGCACTCATCAGGACGCGGTACCGCAAGCAATCGACGTTAACGTACTTGGCAACGAGCCTGGCTACCGTGAATCAAGAGCTGGGGCGGCTGCAGTCGGGGTCGGAGGCCGTGTCGGGGTCAGGGTCGGTGGTGAAGGGGCGGCGCCGTCGCATCCGCCGGGAATTGACTGATGCAGAGAAGGCCCAAGTCGTTGAGCGCATTCGCCAACTCGAGGCGGAGCGCACGGCGCTGTTCGAGACGATTCGGCAGTTCGACCCGGAGCTGGACCCAAGCGGCATTGGCGGCTTTCGGGGAGCCTCTGCATAGACAACCTCGGCTAAGAAGACTTCTTTATTTTCCTTGCAAGTTGCCTCTCTCTCGGTCTGTCCTCAGAGCAACCTACAACAAATAAAAGGCGGCGTCCCAGGGGGACGCCGCACAAATCACGTGGAAGGAACTGGCGGATTCGCGGCAGGCTCACGCTCTGGCAGTTTCTTCCTCCCTAAGTTCCTCCAAAACTTGCGCCCTCGAAGCGCGAGGCCTCCAAGCACAAGTCGCCTCGGCCCGCCTCGAAATCGCTCTTGTGCCTTCTGCAGAAGAACGTAGTCCAATGCAGCTCTCACAACAGCAATTCCTCCCATGGTGGCGCCCAGTGCCAGTGCTGTGAAACTCAGGTCCTTAGTCTTTGCGGTTGCGTCTGCACCCTCGTGAATGGTCCAGTCGAGTTGCAGAGTTGCTTCAGCCCCGGGCACCAAGAGGACCATGAGCAAAAAGGTCACAAGAAAAAGTTCGAACAAGACGCCTCCACTGACGTACAGCAGTAGTTGGCGTGAGCGTGACTTTAGGCGCCCTTCTACCCAGATGGACACAAGCATCACAATGAGAAGAACTAGAAGTTCCGCGAGTAGAAAGTCCCCTTGACGGGGAGAGACGCCTGGCGAGCCCTGCAGTTTTGTTGTCCAAGCGACAACCGTTGACGTGGCTCCAAAGAGAACCAATAGCAGCAGTCGGAAGGAGAGCGCCTTGGTAAGAAAGTTGATAGTGGTTTCCATAGATGGGTTGGCAGTTAATTGGTCCTTCTTGGTATAGCAATAGCAGTGCATTGAGAAGTCGCACGCATGACCATGGATGAGCCTTTGCTCGCTTCTTCTCATGCGTGCAAATAGACGCTGGAGGCTCAATCCGAAACCCTTCGCGAGTGGAACAGTGGGTTCACCGGCCCAACGCTGCATGACAGCGCCGCAGCTTCTCTCCCAACTCCATCCGCACGCTCGCATCGGACAACCCCGTCGAGCCGTCGCACGCCACCAGGTTGTCTCGCGCGCACTCTGGCCACCCTTCGAGGTCATCGTCCAACGCGAGCCAGGCGCGCGGCTTGCGCCGCTCCACGTCCGCCCAAATCTGCATGCCTCGCGCGGACCCTCGAAAGTCGGCACGGTTCCACGGGTCTGCACCATGCACACGCCGGTGGAAAGTGCCGCCGATGAACCTTGACCGCAGGCCTTCAGGCAACCGTTTGAGCGTCTTCGCGTATCCGGGCCGCACGCACCAGGTGCTGCTCAGGACCAGCGCAACTGCCGGGTACGGAGCCAGCGCCTCTTCAAGGTAGTGCACCCATTCGAACAACACGCGGCCCGGCGCTAGCACTGAGCTCATCGAGATGCCACGGCGCGGGTCCCACAGCACGGCTTCGTGGTGGACGACGCCATCCAGGTCCAGGTACAACACGACGTCTGCGCTGCGAGGCTTTGACGCAGGCACGTACGGCGTAGACGAGTTCGAAACCATTTCGTGTTTCCCTTTGAGTAGTGGCGGCCGTACCTGTCAGCGGGGTGGTTTGGGCTTCCACCCTTTCTTCCGCCCACGTGTGTTCGCCGTCTGCTCTCCCTCGACAAGCAGTTCGACATCACGGTGGTGCCCGTGCGTGTATCCCCGCCACCATTCCGACAGCCCCACCCGCAGCGTCACGCCCAGGATGTGCCGAAGCTTCTTGCCCGTAGAAAGCCTGCGCGTGTCTTCGCGCCAAGCAGCTTCTGCCGCGTAGTCGGCGAGGTACTTGTTCGAGGGGCCGAGATAGATGCCCTCGACCAGGCGCCGCATCCGCCAGTTGAAGCTCTCCGCTTGGTTGTTGCTCACACCCCCAGGCATGCTGAAGGCCTTGCTGTGGTTCACCGTCCTGTGCTCTGCGAACAGGCGCGAGAACGAGGCATACGATGGGTCCTCGTCCGACATGATTGCGGACTCCGACGACGCGAAGCGCGATGCCATCGTCGTCACCGTGGCGGTCGACTCACTCAACGCCACCGCCACGCGAGTCGCCACCGCGCCCTTGCCCTTTGAGACGCTGCGCTGCCGAATCACGAGAAGCAGCCGACGGTCCAGCGGCATGCGTGCCTTCTTGTCGTACTTCGGTGGCTTGGGAGGTCCCATGATTTCGCCGGTCTCAGGGTCGACCTTGGGCTTGAGCAGGTGCGCCGGCACCGTGGGCTTCGGGCCCCCTCCGCCACCTTGCGGGCGATTGCGCTTTTCCCGGTAGCGACGGCCATTCATGTCCGCGCCATCCATCTCATGCACGCCGGCGAGCACGCCCACGTTGAAGCCACGGAGCAATCCCTCCCGGAGCTTGTGCGCTAGCGTGAACGCGGTCGGATACGCCACGTTCCAGTCCCGGCGCAGCTGCAGCGCTGGCTTGCCACTGGCGCCGTTAATCCACGTGAAGACCATCTTGATGAGCTTGGTCAGCGGGAGCTTGTGGTCTGCGTACGGTGTGCCGGACGTGACCGAGAAGCGCTTGTCGCAGCATTTGCACTTCCATCGCCGCTCCTTGCCTGACCAGTAGTGCTTGTCCAACGTGCCGCAGTGGGGGCATGGCATGTAGGTCGTGGAGCCCCACTGCGCTTCGGCAAGCAGCATCACCGCCTGGCGCTCCGTGAGCAGGTTCAGGTCGTCGAATCCCATCCCCACGGCATTGCGCGACAGGTGGAAGGCCGCTGTACCGGTGCGCTGGCGCAGGGGGAACAGCTTGCGCATGTTCGGGTCGTTGACGGGGGCAGCGCTCATCCTCATGCCTCCATCAGGAACTGCACGTAGTCCTTGGCTGCTGCCCACTCGGTCGGGGCGACAGTGGGACGCGTCGCGGCCAGATACCGCGCGAAACCGGAGCGTGCAGGTTCAGCCAGCGACGCCACATCGAAGCGGTCCTCGTCGGCCACGCGAATGCAAGTGGGGAGAATCAGCTTGGGTCGTGGCCCCGGTGTGTCTTGCTGGAACAGGGCCCAGCACAGGCCGCGCATCACGAGGTCCAGCGCATCCAGACGCTTGGCGCCGTACTCGAAGCGGGCCTCTCGCTTTCCCAGGATGTCCTCTTCCAGCGCGACGGTGTAGACGCCGCGTGCAGGGCCTTGCTGCCACAGCTCCGCGTGCCCGAGCAATTGGGACCGCTCATCCTTCGTGTGGTGCTCGATGACGGCGCACAGCCGGGTGGCGTAGGCGCACCGCTTGTCTGGCGTGGCGGAGGGCGGCACCTTGGCTTCGCCGTAGATGCTCCGTGCCAAGGCTCGCGCCGCGAGGTCCCAAAGGCTTCCCGACCAGCGCGGGTAGTTCGTCAGCACCTGCGGCTTGCGCTCGCCCTCCTGCCGCACCGTCGATGCAATCAAGTAGTCCGCTAGCGCCTCCTTCTTCTGGTACGCGATGTCGACCGACGCCATCACGTTCTCGGGCTTGCGCTCGTTCAGTAGCCCTGCATGGATGCTCACCTTCAGCATGGCGATTGCTCCACCAGCCAGGTCTGGGCGTACTCGGCGTCTTTCAGGCGCTCGGTACCGAGCAGTCGCATCTCTCCTTTGTCCACCCACAGCAGCCGCGCATCGTTGAGCTGCGGCAGCACATCGGTCTCGGTGCCGGAGGTGCTGTCGAGCAACTGGGCGCGCAGGACCGGGCGCGCCAATGCAGGGTCGCGCTCTTCGGCCACGCGCAAGCGGCCAACGTGCGGCGGGCGACGCGAGAGCTCTTCGCGGGTGATGAGGACACCTTGCTTGCGCAGGGGGCGGATTCGGACTTGCATGGAATTTAGGAGTAGCGGGTCAGCGGGTATTTCATCAAAGTGGCGAAAGCGAAAATCCTTTTGACATTTACTAAATATGCTTCCGACCTTGGTGTTCGCATTTGCGAAGTCACGGCCGCACAAGGCGGGCTGCGCCGAGCGAGGCCAGGAACTCGCGCCAGTCGTCCGCAAAGTAGGCGTACGGGTTGGGTCCCCTGAAACCACCGAGGTGATGCAGCAGGCGCCGCCGGGCGTATGCAGGAATGTCTTGCTCCAAGACCCAGCCAGTGCCCTCGCCTTCGTGCACCGGTACGTCGGTGAGCGGGCGCAGCGCCGGCGGGGCCTCCCCAGGCCACCACAGCGTGGCCGCCGCGTGCTCCAACAGGTCAAAGGTCGAGCGGTACCCGCGAGCCATGTGGGTGGCGGAGCGCTCGTCGAGCTCATCGGCGACATCGACATCCAGAAGCACGGGGCCGCATCGGGCCACCAGGTGCTCCACCAGCCGGGAATCGTGGATTCTGAGTCCTCGGTAGACGCTGAGGCTGGCGTGCTTGACGCCACCCATGGAGACTGGGCGCTGCTCGGCTGGTACCTGCGCCAGCAGTCGCACAACCAAGGCGCAAACCGGCTCGAGGCCTCGGGGATAGTCGCGCAGGGTCAGCGTGCGGGACTTGCCCGCAAAAGTGCGCAGGGCCAGCGTGCATTCGCAGACAGGGCCTTCGGCGCTCTGGCCGAGTACGCCAAGCACCCGGCCTGGCTCGTTGGGGGTGTCGCTGAGCATGATGATGAACATGGTTTCTTTCTCTTTTTTCAGCTGTTGAGGAATTCCGAGGTGGCGTCGCGCACGTACCGGCATTCATTGATGACCAGCCACGGGATACGCATGAACCGGGCATCGGACTCGCGGTTGGGTGGCCCCACCAGCTCATAGACCTTGCGGCTCTTGGTCACCGCTCGACGTCGCTGCATGTCGAAACGGACCACGGCAGAACTCGTGCGTGATTTGCCTGTCGCTGCGCGGTAGCCCACCAGATGGGTGGTGAGCGGATGCGTTTCGTCGGGCCAACCACTGACGAAGGCGCTCCACTCGCTGAGGTAGACCTCGGGAGGCTCAAGGACGGGTGCGTGGACCCAGGTTGGGGCTGACATGGCAAGACTTCTCCCTGCGGCGCAGTGGCCGCATATCGAGGGCAAAAGAAGGTCCGCGCGCCCCTCTTGGGGCACGTGAACTGGTGAGGGTGGAAAGCGGCTTACGCCGCAGTGCTGGAGGTGTTCAGTGGGTCACCTCCGGTAGCTTCTGAAGGAGCCCACAACCACGCCCAGGATTTCCAGGGAGTCGTTGGGCTTGATGGCGCTGTAGGCCGGGTTGGCGGGCTCGAGGAGCCAGGCACCACTAGCGTCCATGCGCAGGTATTTGACGGTCGTCTGGCCGTCGACGACCGCGACAACGATGTCGCCGGACTTGGGCAGTGCGTTGGCCTCAACGACGACCACGTCTCCATCGAGCAAGCCGGCATCGCGCATCGAGTCGCCGCGCACATGGCAGAACGAGGTGCGATTGGGGTCGCGGACAAGGACGTCCTCGATGTTGAGGGCCTCAAAGGTTTCTTGGGACGCAAGCTGCGGGAGGCCGGCACGGACCCGGCCCACCACCGGGTAGCTGAAGAACTTGCGCGTGGGTGCGACGCGCCCGTCAACGCGCTCCAGGTACCCAGCCTCGGAGAGGCGGCCCACAACGGCGAAGACCGAGCCTGAGGACGACAGGCCCAGCGTGGCGGCAAGCTTGGCCATCGACGGGAAGGTCTTGTGGCGCTTCCAGTGGGTCCGCAGGGCCGCCAGGTGGCGCGTGTCGGGGGCGGTGGTCATGTGCTGCATCTCTTGAACGTTTGTTCGATGCGACAACTGTACGTCCATACAGAAAGACGTTCAAGATGTGTATGTAATCAAGCTGCGAAGGGGCTCAACGTCCGCAGACTACGTTGGCGTCGGCTGCATAAATGTTTGCCTACGAAGACACATAAGGTAGCTATTCGCAAACGTTTATGCACTCAGGCCCCGGGGTTCTGCCTTCTTTATCGGGCAGGGCAAGATGCATGGCCCTAGCACTGTGTGCTATACCTAAGCCAATATGGAGCGACCGGTAGTGCTGGCTGCCGACGGCACAACGAAGGAGATTTGCGATGCCGAAGCGAAACAATGAAGAGGCTCGCGTTCTCCGCGAGTTGCTGGAGAGTGCCACAGACCTGAACCGCTACGGGGTGATTTCACAGGCGGATATGACCCGCATGAAGGCGCTCTGCGACCTGCCGCCCGAATACCCGCCCGAGCGTGTCGTTTCCGTCCGTACACGCATCGCGAAGATGAGCCAGGCAGTGTTCGCCTCGTTCTTGAACGTGAGTGTTTCGACGGTTCAAAAGTGGGAGTCACCTACGGCGAACAAGCACCCCAGCGGGGCAGCCGCCAAGCTACTGCAGCTTGTCGAATCCAAGGGCGTAGACGCGCTCATCGCCTGACCTGCAGCACTGAAGTCGACTCTCGCGGCACTGAGGGGTTAGCGTCCTTGACGCTCAAGAAACGCTGCGCTATACTCAGCACCTCAGGAGATACGCTGCCTTTAAGTGCGAACTTGAAACTCAGGTGATACGCTACCTTAAGTGCGAACTTGAAATCGGGTCCCGTTGCCCTACAGCGGGAGAAAAAAGTGGCGAAAGCCGCTTTTTTTTTGCCTCAGGGAGAAAAAGGAAAAATGCGGTTCTACACGGTCTCGGATGAATACATCACCTATCTGCAGGGGTTCGACGGCAAAGTACCAAGCAACGGCGGGATTAACTATAAGGGCAGCAAAGTCTACATTGGCGTAGTTCTGGAAATTGGAAGCCACAAGTTCTTGGCACCTCTGACGTCGTATAAATCGACGCAGGAAAAAATCCAGTCGTCTTCATGCACGGCCTTCAAACTTCATGAGCGGACCAATCCGGGCAACAAGCTCGGGATGATTTCACTGAACTACTTGATTCCGGTCTTGGACAGCGAAATTGCCGAACTCGACATGGGTGCTCAGAACGAACGGTACAAAAAGCTGCTGCATCTCCAGTACGAGTTCATCAAGGCAAACCGCGAGGAAATCATCGAGCGAGCCGCCAAGCTCTATGAACACGTTGTGGTAAAGCGCAGCCCCTTTTTCGTAAGAGTTTCCTGCGATATTCCCAAGCTCGTAGACGAGTACAAGAATTTCAAGAAGGCTGCGTAGGCTGCGCGAGGTACGACTCTCAGCCGCTTTAACGCACCTACCTGCCTGCTGACGCGCCCTACGCGACCACGTCGCGGCTTGACTCAAGGAGCATTCATGCAAACCCGATTGGACCCAAAATCCTACGCGGAGCACTGGGAGAGGGAATCCACCCTCTTTGACGGCAACGGTATTTACAGAGTCTTGAGCGAAATCACGCCTCAGGGGCGGGTCCTCGAAATCGGTTCGGGAAGCGGACTCGCCACACTCGCGTTGGCCAGCACTCGTGAAGTGTTGGCCATCGACAGCAACGTGCACTTAGCTCACACGGCTCGCGCGCGTCTTTCCACTGTAGGGGTAGCTGCAGAAGTCCTGTCTGTCGATGTCTTTGAGCCCTCAGCCCAGAGCGTGCAGGCAATCAAGAATTTCGCCCCCAAGGTCCTTGCATGCTGGTTCATTGGGTCAAACGCCGATGACCAAGAAAAGTATGTGGATGCCAGCGTCCCGTTAAGGGAACGTGCGGAGAAGTACCGGCAGAGCGTGGAAGATGCACTGTTCTCAAAGGGCCTTTGTCCACCCTCCGTGGAATGGGTGCATCTGGCAAATCGCGCGGGCATGGTGGCGGGAGCCCCCGAGGATTTCGTAAAACACGAGCTAAAAGACGATTACGACACCCACGTTTTCGCGCCCAACGGCTTTGAGGTTGTTGACGTCCAGATTTTTGACTGGGATACGGCTGGCAGCAGCTTCAAATATGTGGCAGCCCCCAATTCGGACCGGTTACCCAGTCAATCAGTGGCCAAGTTGACTTCCGTGCTCGCGAAGCGCAAGGCACCGTAGAACAAGAATTCCGCCCCGTGCGTTAGCTAAGACAGCGCGGGAATCAGCCTGTTGCCGCGCTTCACTTGGCACGTGGACGAGTGATGTACTTCTCGTTTAACCAGGCTGCGCGGAGCACCGCCACCGGGTCATCGCTGCTGACGTTCTCCCGCACGGATGAACCATAGCGTTTGACGACGGCTTCGACTGCTTGCACTTCACTCTTCGACTTCGTCACGCGGCGCAGGATATCAATTGCATTCATCACTTCACCCTGGTGTTTCGTTGCGCAGTGTAGTGCCGTGAAATTCTCGGTAGTAGCCAGCCACCCGCACGTCAAATTCCACCAATCTCTCGGCGGAGACTCGAAGTAGCTCACGGTCATAGAGGGTGTGCAGGTCGCGTCGCAACAGAAAGCCGTCCGCGCCACTGTTGTGGCCTTGCCGCCAGTCTCGGCCGAGCAGGTGGGCCGCCTCGAGTGCTTCTGGTACATCACAGCCACTGACGACACACCTGCCGCCGCAGGCCCGGAAGACGGCCTCACGGAACGCTCGTTGCTGCGGCCTGACTTCCACTTGCGAGAACCGCGCTACCCGTTGTTCGAGGTCTTGTTCGCTTGAAGTGGTCGATGGCACAACAGGAGGCGGTTCCGGCGTAGGCTCTGGTGCCTGCCCCGCCCAGTGGGCATAGCATCGCTGCCGCTCAAGGATGTCATCGTCGATGTGGAATTCATCGAAGAGACCTTGCGAGCAGCGGCCAGTCTCTTTGTCGACGATGAGTGCCGTGATGATGGGTTCGCCCGCGTTGCGACAGTCGTGCCCAAGGCGGCTCATCGCATTGCGCAACGGGTAGAAGCTCAATCCAAAACGGTTCATGACGTCCGAGTAGGTCACGGTGCCCTTGGCTTGGCAGACATCGATGAGCCATGCACGGATGGCCGGAATCTTTTGCTGGTATGAATCGGTAGACAGTCCAGAACGCGCTGAGTCCTCAATGGGGAACGGCCCCTCACCAGCCTCGGTGCGATGGGTCAGGGCATGCGCCTTGAGCGCGGCGACAGGAACAAGCTCGCCGAGCTCGGCGACGATTGCTCCCTCGGCCGTGACGGAGATACGCTTGATGCTGAAAACCACATCATCCCTGTAGGTCTTGATTTCTCGAGGGTGCGCGCCCGCGTCTTTGACCATTGCAATGACCGTGTACCCGGCGAGCTCACCACCCCAAAGGGCTTGCAAGTGCACGATGCGTTCATCGAGTCCGTAAGATTCGGACTGGTTGTATCCCGAGGGCTCCCGCAGAACAGTGACGGTTTTCGTGCGCCCTCGGTACTCGTCGTCCCAGGTACGAAGCAGGAGAAGGTTGTCTCGCCACGCACCCCACGACCAGCGAATGTTCCGAAACGGAAGGTCCAAGCTCTCGAAGAACTTGCTGATTGGTTTGTCCATACGTTGCCCCCTGCCTTTTATTCATTTCACGTGTTGGTCACGCGGTTCCCACCTACCTCTACAACGTCAGCGTCTAGCGCGTCGGCGCCGCTTCTTCTTCGGCGGCGGAGCTAGCTCTTCTCTGCCTGCCTGCAACAGCGCGGCAAACTCCGGCCCTTGCAGTTGCCTGGCCATCACTTGGTTCATCTTGGCCGCCCACTCGGCAAACAGCAGCACTTCGCCCTGGTGCGTGTCCAGCAGTTGATGGGTCTCTTCCAGGTACGCCAAGGCCGCCGAGCAGCTTTCTCGGCTCTGCAGGTCGAAGGTGTCGAGGAAGTGATGTACCACCACGTTGCGACGCTCATGCACAACTGAGAGGTGCTGGGAAAGGCTCGCATGGTCTTGCGCGGGGACTTCAAGATTGAAGCGGAAGGCGATGTGCCCCCTTGCTGCAGCCTTGTCGAGCTCGCTCTCGTCGGCGACGTTCCCCTCAGGATTCAGGTACTTCCCAAGCAGCTCCTCCTTGAGCCAGCCGAGCGGGGAGTTCATTACCTGTTCGAGCCGCTGTTTGGCAGCGGCCTCGGCCTGCCCTGGCATCGCTGACGTGAATCGACCAGCCACCAAGCCCTTGAGCACTCTCTCCAAGTGCTGGAACCTGAGAAGTGCACGGCCTATCGCTCGCTGAACGTCCCGTTGAAGGGGAAGAAGCTCAGGCTCGTTGCTCACTTGTGGTCAACCCCAGTCGCAAGCGCCACGTGCGCATTGACAGGCAGCGGCTGACCGCCCGGCGTAGTCAGGAGCGCATCTGGTGCGAGAAGCTGTATGTGGCGCATGGAGTCGAAGAGCATGTGAAATCGGTGGACCCATTCAAGCGGATTTTTGGTGGGTTGGGAAGCTCGGAAAACCTCTCGCCGGCGACGGCGTTCGCAATACCGGAAGAAAGTCGCCCTGCAGCAACATCATCCGAGGGATTCCTCACGGTGAAGAGCCCGCGCTTCATGGCGCGGGCCGAGGCCGGCGACTAAACTCGCTCAACGAACAGTCCCAGGGGATGCCAGAAGTGAACGCGAAGAAACTGATTTTCTGCCTCTGCACAGCCATGGTCTCGGCCACTGCAGCGTCCGGCTCGCTGGCCGAGTACGAGGCCTTAGAGAAGTCCGCAAAAGCCGGGGACTATCAAGCGCAACGCAACGTCGCGTACTGGCTGAGCGGCGGCTACTCCGGCGCTCCACCCCTTAACCCCGTTCTTGCTTGCGCGTGGCGCCTCGTTATCCTGGAGTCCGGCAGCACCAGCGTGGATTCCAGCGACGTGAGCAACAAGAAGCTCTATTGCGATAGAAGGCTTGATGCCGATGGCGTGAAGGCTGCGCAGGCGCAAGCACGCACGCTGCAAAAATCCATCCCCAAGGGCAAGCGCAAAGCGCCAGCACCGCAGTAGGGTTCGCCGTCGGTGTTCTGATGAACAACGTGCAGCTCCAGTTCGCGCATTGCTAGGAGCGGAACAGCCCTTTGACGGGTGGGTCTCCCTGCCAAGGAGCAGCGCCGGTGCCGTTGCCCCAAGGGGTCTGCGCACCGCACAATGCTTGCATGGCAACACCTCATGAAGACGGTCCGTCTAGGAGTGAAATCGGCGGCTCTGCAACCGCCCCCTCAGGCGCCTTCCCGCGCCCCCGCAGACGGCGAAGGCCTGTGCCGGCGCCTGGCGAATCGCTTTGCGTTCTGGACCCAGCCATTCGCGAAGTTATGGACACGGACTCCGGCGACCACCTGAGAACTGAGGTGGTGTTGGGAAACGACTTCGCTTCCTTGGTCCAGCTGCGTATGGACGTCCAAACTGCGATGAACGAGGAGCGACCTCTGTATCGCTGCGCCATCTGCATGGTTCCCGTGTACATCTGTCGCAACATGACGCAGACGCGCTTCTTCTTCCGGCACAGAGGAGAGGACGGAAACTGCCCCGCCATCACTAGGGGAGAGCTGCCTCAGGACGAGATTGACGCGCGCAGGTACAACGGTGCCAAGGAAAGCAGACAGCACCTGCAGATGAAGGCTTGGGTCGCCGAGTGCTTGGCAGCCGATGGTCGGTTCTCAGACATACAAACGGAGAAGCGCTGGAACGGGGCCTTCACGGGAGAGTGGCGAAAGCCTGATGTGCGAGCCACGTTCAACGGCATTCACGTCGCCTTCGAGATTCAGTTGTCCACGACCTTCCTCAATGTCATCGTCGGGCGGCGTCAGTTCTATCTCAAGGAAGGCGGGCTGCTGTTCTGGATTTTCGCGTCGTTCGACAACGAGCACCGCCGGATGACTGATGAGGACGTCTACTACAACAACAACCAGAATGCCTTCATCGTCAACGCCAGCACGGTCAAGACATCGCTGGAGCAAGAGCGCTTCTTCTTGGACTGCGCCTGGTCAGTACCCACGGTGGACGGCAGCAACAGCGCGCTGCACCGAAAGGTTGTTGCCTTTGACGAGCTGACTCTCGACCCAGCCACCCAAAGAGCTTTCTACTTCGACTATGACGGCCATCGTGACGGGCTCCGCAGCGCCAAGGTCTCCGAAGCAGCAGTTCTTCGAGATGAGGTTGAGGCGTGGTGGGATGTCCGGTATGAAACAGACTCCCAACACTCGGCCTGGCTGAGTTTCGCGGCTCGACTGAGGAAGCTGGGGTTGGAGGTGCCATACGGCTACAACGAGATTGACGCTTTTGGCATCTCCGCCCTCTATTCGGCAAAACACAACCGCCCGTATGGCCAGGGGAAGAAGCGGCTGGTGGAGGTGGCCCACAGCGTAGCCACCGGAAGCAAAGGTCACCTGATTTGGTTCATGCATGCGGTTCGGTACTACGACCGCGAAGCCTCGATGGCTGCGGAAGGCACCCCAGGCGCATGGGCCAAGAAGTACAAGCAGTGTCGGCAGGAATATCTAAACGACATGGAGCCGTTCACGCCCATCCGTAAAAGCCAGGCACTGATTGAGTTTCTGTTCCCCGAGCTCTCACCGTTGCCGTAGGCAAAATCGTTCTTCGTCAGTCGGCTTGGAGTACCCAGAGCCCGCCGCCCTCGAGCTCCCGGGGTATCTCGGCTACGCCGAAGGGGTGGGTCTCGACAGAGGCGGGCGCAGGGTCGTTGTCGAGGTTTTCGCTTGGTGCCTGCCCCTGAATCGCGGCAAGTAGTCGCTGGCTCAGGAAGTGATTGTTTTGCGGCGCGCGGCAATGAAGGCACAGATTGCAGAAGGGGAACCGAGTTGGCTTGCCGTTGATGACGTCCTTCCTGTCAATCAAGTTCAAGCCCTGCGCCGCCAGCTCTTCGTTAGACACCACCGCATGAGTTGCTTCAAGCATCTTCGATAAGCTCGCCACGGTGTACGCCGGTGGGTCCCAGCGCCCCTCGTAAAAATCCGCAGCGGCAAGCGCTTCTCCGTCCGGCCCACGGCCCCCGTGTTGGTGTTCCAGTACTTGCTTCACGGGCCGCCTGCACGCCCAGCAGACGTCCTCAATGAACTCTACGAGGTGGGGCCGGCTGTACCGGGGAACCGCCCAGGTGAGCCGCTTCTCGAGCATGGCCTTCACGAACTCGGGGAGGCTCACCTCAAACCTGTCGACCGTCGGCATCTCGCCGACAACCACGGGTCGCAGGCTAAAGGCTGGGGTATCTCGGTTGAACACGATGGTCGCTTGCCGGGCTCGGGCCCCGAAAAACCAAGCACCTCGAACTCCGGACGCCTTGTACCGTTGCTGCCTGCGCACGGTCTCCGCATCGGTTTGCGGAGACATCTGCACTTCAAGCGCCAGCTGGGCAGCCCCCTTCTCGCAGAACACGTCGGCAATCCACTCTTCCCCGGTGGGTGACATGCCAGACCGCTCGGTCGTGACGGTCCAGCCTGCGTCCAGCGCGGCCTTGGCGATGAGGGACTTGCAGTAGAGGTGTTCAGGGCTCTCGTCGGCGGTGGCGCACTCGCCCCTGCGAGCATGGGCGAAGAAGAATGTTCCGCGCGGGCTCGTCTTCGGGACGGCGGGCACTTTGCAGCACGGCATCCACAGGTCAAGGGCTTTGGCCTTGTGAGCCGCCTTAAGCCCATGCCACTGCTCCGTGTTCATTGAGAACGCGTGGACATCCCCTTGGGCACTTGCAGCTCGTATCGGCACCGCTCGCTGTCCTACTCAATTAAATGAGCCCAAGGGCTCAGGCCATGCCGGCTCCCGTGCAGCCCGTAAGCGCGCGAACTGTTCAGTCCTGAGAGTCGCTGGTGCTCACAAAACAGTCCGCAGCGTTGGCACTTGGCTCTTTGACACACGCTACGAAAGCGGCAGGGACGTCGACGCACACGGCATCAGCCTCCTTTTTGGCTTCCGCCTCAGTCTCACCCCCGTGCGTCATGCCCCCGTAAACCCGTTTGTCTTTGCACAGCGCGCGATAGTCCGATTGAGCGGCGGCCAAGTTAAAGACCTTTTCGGAGGGGGTCACCGGGGCAGTGAGCTGCGCGGGAATCGGCTCCTTGCCAAGGCTCTCGAACTCCTTACCGGCATCGGAGAGTGCCTTTCCAAGCTCGTTGAAATCCTTCTCGACATCCGTAAACGCGTCCTTGACCTTGTCGACACGTTCGTTGATGTCTGCCGCCATAAGGGACCAGGCCCCAATGAACAGCGCGCCAACGAGCAGACCTGGTACCAGGAGGTTCTTCAGTCCGTAGTGCCGGCGCTTGAGAAGGTACGCGGGGTACCCGACAACCCACAAAAACGAATGCAGGAAAAACCAGGCGAGCGGCCCGTAGGTCCCGCGTTTTCGCTCCGTCGCCATCCCCACGCGACTCGCCTCCCATGAAGCGATGGCGCCAGTCAAAAGGATTGTGCCAACTCCAAGCATCGTGAGTGTGGTGCCCGGACCCTGAAGGAGATTCATGCTCCCGACCCACAACACGATGAGCAAGGTGGCAGCGACGGGGATGGCCAACAGAGCCACTCCGAAGTCAGCCGCTGGTTTTGCCTCTGAAGGTGCAGATGGTGAGCGGAAAGCTGTCTCGCTGGTGGTTGGCTGAGAAAGCGGCGCAGGAGAGCCATCAGGAGTACTCAGAACACTGCCGCAATGCTTGCATTTGCGCGCGATAGCCAAGATAACTTCCCCGCATTCTGGGCAACGTTTCGTCGCTTCGTCCATTTCAGGCTTCCTCCTTGATTGGGTCGCGCGATATTAGCAGCCGCCGTTGGATAGACAGCTGCACACACAGAGAGAGTGCAGCGACCCTGAGCAGGGTACGGCGCAATGGACGCAATGGCGTTGCGGAGGTACTTCTTGACGGCCGGATTTACAGTCTTGAAGTGACGCCCAGGCCGTTCGGTGCCGCCGAAAAGCTGGTTGCTATACAACGCAGAAAAGAAAAAGGCACCGCGCGCGGTGCCTTTAGGGAGCCTCCGGGAAACCCGGAGACACTCGGTTCCTAGGTCCGCTTCGATTTGCGCTTCCTACGCAAAGCGAACTGAACAAAGAAGGCGACCGCAAGGCCGCATACAAGGTTCTGTGTCAGACCATCAGACAGTTCAAAGTAAATCGTCATAAGCTCATGTGCCGCGTTGTGGCGCGACATAGTTCAATGGGTGTATTCATTGCCCCTTTCGACATCCGTCGAAAGGGGCTTTCTACGCCTCTAGGAGGCGACTCACCTCAGGGGACTACAACCTGAAGTGAATCGCCCGTTGAACCAAAGCTGGGACCAAGCGGATGAAGTATGCCGCACAAATTAGGGCGTTTTTCTTTAGCTGTGTGCGCCCTCGATTTTCGGATGGCGTATCGTTAAATTTTCCCGATTCTCCCCACCCGCGTCCGCGACTCGCTGCGGATGCTCGGACTGTTCGCTACTCCGCCTGCGAGCTCATGGCGAGGGTCTTGCCAGCTATCGAGCTAGCATTTTGGTCAGTTCCTGCTCGTAGAAGTTGGCGGGCGGCTCAAAGAACGAAAACCGACGCAACAAGGGTGTGGTGAGCTCGGCGAGAATCACTGGGAGCGCTGCGTCGATGCGGTCCACAGTCACTTCAGCTTCGCGAAGGTAGTTTGCGTCCCGCGCAACGTATTCGTCAAAAACGGCTCGGCGGCCACCGTGGCTGAACAGCTTGCGCCCAGCCAGACCTTCCCACTGGACAATTAGCTGGAGGCTGAAAGGACCGTTGGTCAACTTGTCCCCGAGATGGCGTACCCTGAGGACAAACTCCGCAATGCGCCAGGCGGGCAACGTAATCTCCATCGCTGTTCCTGGGGCCGGCATGCCTTCGCGAGGAGCATCCTCTTGGTGACCGCGTACAAGTGTGATGTTCCCATTCAAGGAAACTCGCCAGAAATCTGCATGGGCGGCATCGCGGACCTCCTTGGGGTCTCGGGCTAGCCAGCATTCAATGATGTCGTCACCCACCATGTAGGGCTCTAGCTCTCGGCGAGTGAAGACATTCAACGGAGACCATCCGGTGTAACGCGGCAGGCCATGGAGCAGGCCCAGCATTTCTTGGGGACTGACGTGCTTTAAGTCCCCCACGATACGAGCCGAAAGAACGTAGCGGCCATGGGAGAGCTTCGCGGCAGAGTCTTCTGGCAATGCCTCGCGCTGCATTTCCTCCAGGCGAGCAACGGCCGCATCTCGAAAGGCCCTTAGTTCGTCAAAGGGCGATGCAGGGTCCAACGCGCTGGCTCCGGCCAATACGGCGCGGTCGCTACCGAGCAAGCCGTACAGCGCGGACATCAGTTCTTCTTTTCGGCTAAGTAGGCAACGCTGTAGCAATGCATCCCATTCGGCTGCGGTTTGCAGCGGACTGCTTTCTGGCCCGGGCCGGCGCGTGTAATAAGTGTCAAGCCTGATGCTTTTACCGTCGGCCGCGTCCGCCTTGCACCGCACAGGAACTTTGGAGCCTCCCGGTGCAACGATGACCGGATATTCCTCGCCCGTCTCGGGATGCTTGACAACATGAGACATGCAGTGAAAGGAAGGCTCCGCGAACTTCTTGATGATGTTGTTGAAGGCGTCAGTGCTGAAAGCTGAGAGGTCCTTGGGCCGGTTGTCGACATCGGGCACCGCAGGGTGCTCGTCTTTGAAGCCAAGGACCAAGTAGCCACCACCATAGTTGTGGAGCGCTATCAGTTCTTTGGCCAACTTGGCCTGAACATTCTTGTCACTGAGGTCCATCCATCGCTTTAGCTCGATGTTCATGTCTTCGCGCGGCGACCGCACGAGCTCTTGCAAATCTTCGTTCACTGTTCGTTTCTCCATGGCGCGTGTAGCTCACGCGGAAAAGCATCCATGTATTGTTGACGCGTCAGGGTAACGTGCCTTCAACGGGCATTTGGCGGTCTGAAGGCTGGCACATCGCTTGGATATTTCAAGCTGCAGGATGGCCGCGCCTGGGTCCGCGTTCAGTGGCATGACGGTCAGCAGATGCTGGCTCTATCGGCCACGACAATTGGCATAACTTTTGGCGGATTTGTTGTCTGATATTTTTGCAGCCGCTTGACTTGCATAAGTCTTTGAATTTATTGATAAAAAGCTACTTGATAGACGCCTTCTGCGGAATCTTTGGCAGCCATTTTGGCTGATGTTTTGGCCGATATTGAACCCGTTGAGAAGGCGGACAAGGTGTGGGCCTCGGCGTACCGCGACTTGGAACGTTCCGGACCTGTTTGCGGCGCCTTGTGTTGCTCGCCATACGCAAATCCTGTAGCTGTGGCAAGATGACACCCTAGGCATCCGGCCGCACCTGTCCTCGGGTGAAATCGGAGTTATTGAAGCAAACACTACCTGCCAACCACCGCATTCCGTCGGGGGCCGGCGCGTAATCGAGGAACGCTGGCTCGAATGACAGGAGTGCCGTCATGGCCCAACTTATCTCTGCGCACAACGCGCGCTTTGCTTCTCCCGCCAGCCTGAACAAGGCCCTGGTGCCCCTCGACCCCTCTTTCGTACACCAAGCCGAACAGGCTTTGCGTTCGCTGAAGACACGTGTTCAGGCACGCTTTCCGTTCGTGCGCTCCTCACACTTGAGTGAGGCCATCGCCAGCAGCTTGGGCTACAACACCAATGCTGCACTTCGAGCAGACCTGCCTCGCAATGCCATTGAGCTCGCCTACAGCTTGATGGACGTGACGCTACTGCGAGAGCGGCTCAAAAGCTTGAACTACAAGCTCAACGACGACTTGTCGACACAGCCTGCACCCACCTTGCAGCCGCCGCCCGAGTATTTGGCCCGCTTGCGTGAATTGAAACGCTTGCAGGAGAACCCTGAACACGTTTACCCACGCATCCAGAAGTTGCGAGCGGAGTGCGCAAAAGAGTTTGCCAACGCGTTCGGTCTCGGTCACCCAGAAAACGTCAACGACACGAGCGTCCAACACAGTTGGTTTGTGGGTGTGGACCACCACGCATGCCTTCCCGGTTGGGGCGAGCTTGCCAACGCCCAGCACGGTGGGCGCATCGACTTTCCTGCCAGTGACCACCGCGTGCATTTCTTCCGCGACTTGCCGTTGGCGCGCACGAGCATGCATTGTGAGTACCAGACAGGCTTCGTCTCGATGCCGTATTCATCTGCAGTTCGACCAGGTGGCCTGAGCGCCAAAAAGTTTGGGGAAGCGGCGGTGGTGGCTGGCCGGCTGGGCTGGACCATGAGCATGCACTCCGCCTGGTCCTGGTATCAGGCGGGGCAAACTGAGCTTGTGCTGTTCCGGCGAACTACCCAGCACGACCAAATCCTTCAACAGTGGGAACACTCTTTCTCCCGTTGGCTGTTGGAGAACCGCACTCGCCTCATGAACTCTTCTGAGCCTGATGTCGGTATGGTTATCGAGGATGTGCTCAGCTGTCCCCATATTCCATTCGACGTGCGTGACTATGAGGACTGCCGCGAACGTTACCTGCGGGAGTTCTCTTCCCAGCTGTACGGAGACAGGAAAGCTGGCCTTGGGCCCGCCCTCGAGCGCCTCTTGCAAACTTGGCTCGAAGCGCGCACCACCTGACTAAGTGCGTCGCACACGCCCTAAGTATTTGGCTTTGCAACAAGTCTCACAAAGTCGACCCGTTGGCTTAAACCCTGTGTAGGGCGACGGCTGAGGAAGAGGTCAAGGCGGGGCAGTGTGGAAACATCACGTTGTATCAACGATTATGAGAATGCTCAGATTCGCGGATACAACGTGAGCATGTTTTCCAACCCTATGCACCACATGTCTGCGGCAAGCCCGCTGAGTGCGCCAAACGGCGCACACTCACTCGGACCCGAGCAGCCTCCACAAGCGTGAGTGCTTCGAAATAAGGCCGGTTGCTCTCCCGGCCCCTCCGTACGTCCGCTCCACGTCGCTACACCTAAACTCGCGGCCCGGCGCTGGCCCCGATACACTTTCATACACTGTAACGACAACCTAGGGGACCTCGTGAGCGACCAAATTTCCTTTGAGACCAATGATTTCGTCAGCAACCCTGAGCCGAGATGCCCCTGCGTCCTGCTCCTGGACGTATCTGTCTCCATGAACGGCAAGCCTTTGGCCGAATTGAACGCGGGTCTGCAAACATTCAGGGACGAGCTTGCCACGGACGCTCTTGCGATGAAGCGGGTCGAAGTTGCAATCGTGACCTTCGGACCGACTAAGGTGGAAATGCCCTTTACCGGTGCTTCGACCTTCTTTGCTCCCACACTTCTAGCTCAGGGCGATACGCCCATGGGCGGAGCCATTCTGCAGGGGCTTGATTTGGTGCGGGACCGTAAGAACGACTACAAGTCCAATGGGATTTCGTACTACCGCCCATGGGTATTCCTCATCACCGATGGTGGTCCAACAGACGCGTGGCAAGCGGCGGCCGATGCCGTGCGTGAGGGAGAAGCCTCAAAGCAGTTTGCCTTCTTTGCCATAGGGGTGAAGGGTGCACGCATGGACGTTCTGCAGCAAATCAGCGTTCGCGAACCACTTTCACTGGAAGGCCTCAAGTTCCGTGAGCTGTTTAGCTGGCTATCCAGCTCATTGCGCTCGGTGTCGAGGTCCACACCGGGCACGGAGGTGCCTCTCGCAGCGCCAACGGGTTGGGCTTCTGTGTGAGCTGGCGAGTCGTAGCTGCTTCGGAAATTGGCACCTCACACGTCACCGCAGGTACAGGCTGCGAAGACAGCTGTTGGGCTCAGGTGGACTTGGCAGCTAGTGGCCAGCAGTTTCTTTCGATGTTCGTGTCCGATGGGGCAGGCAGTGCAGCTCGCGGAGGCGAAGGAGCTGAGTTGGCTATTCAAGCGGCGGCAGAGTTCATAGAGAGCAAGCTTAAGCTCGAAGAATTTGGGCTCAGCGACACCTTTGCAGTGGATTGCGTACTCACTATCCGTGAGCGGATTTACGCCCGAGCAGAGGCTCTAGGACTTACTGCCCGAGATTTCGCCTGCACCTTCCTGGGAGTGCTCTCATCGCCCTCAGGAACACTGGTTATGCAAATCGGCGACGGTGGTGTTGTGCTGGACGTTGGCGAGGGGCTAGAAACCGCAATCGTTCCGATGTCTGGCGAGTACGCCAACATGACCCACTTCGTGACCGACGAGGACGCGATTAGCGTACTTGCGACCAAAACGTATGTGGGACCGGCAACGCGAGTAGCGGCCTTCAGCGATGGACTCCAGCGCCTCGTGCTCGACATGGCAACCAACAAACCCTACGAGCCATTCTTCGCCAAGTTTTTTGACGTGCTATCGACTGCAACTGCAGACAAGGAGGACGAGTTGCATAGCGCGCTGCGTCGATTCCTGAGTAGTTCTTCAGTGAACGAGCGCACCGACGACGACAAGACGCTGGCCATGGCCGTCCTCGCCCCTTGATTCCAAATCATGGCGAGAACGCTTGTTTCAGCGCGGGGGACACCGCTTCAAATCGGACGAGAACTCGGAAGGGGTGGCGAGGGTTCAGTTTTTGACGTGCCAACGCTTCCTGCGCAAGTGGCAAAGCTGTATCACAAGCAGCTCGATGAGAAGAAGCAAGCCAAGCTCACTTTCATGGCGTCAACTGTCGACCAGCAGCTTCTGAGCTATGTCGCTTGGCCACTGGAGACGCTGCATTCAGCACGGGGAGGCCCAGTCGTTGGGTTTCTTATGCCCAAGTTGGAGGCACGCGAAGCGGTGCATATGGTTTACAGCCCTGCTCACCGCAAGCAGGACAGACCAAAGGCCGCGTGGGACTTCTTGCTGTTTGTGGCTAGAAACACAGCTGCGGCATTTGAGGCGTTGCATGTGCGGGGTCACGTTCTGGGTGACGTGAACCAGGGCAACGTTATGGTGGGCAGCGATAGCAAGGTCGTGCTCATCGACAGCGATTCATTCCAAGTGAATGCTAGAGGAACGTTGCATCGGTGTGAAGTCGGCGTTGCGCACTTCACACCACCAGAGCTACAAGGCTTGTCGAGTTTCGACGCCACCACACGCACAGCCAACCACGACAATTTTGGTTTGGCCTTGTTGATATTCCACTTGCTCTTTGGCGGTCGGCATCCCTATTCGGGCGTGCCTCTCAGGAATGGCGTGGGGGATGCCCTGGAGTCGGACATCAAGGCTTATCGGTACGCTTACGCGCGTGATTTCCAGAATCGCGGAATCGGGCCTCCTCCCCGCTCGATACCAGTGTCCATCATGCCGGACGCGATGGAGGCCATGTTTCACCGGGCTTTCACCGAAGCCGGGGCCACGGGCAACCGGCCTACCTCGCAGCAATGGGTAGCCGCGCTTGACTCGGTGCGAAGCCGGTTGAAGCGCTGCGGGACATCGGCGATGCACCTGTATCCAGACCACCTAGCCAAGTGCCCGTGGTGCGAGTTAGAGCAACAAGGCGCTGTCTATTTCATCGACCTCGGAGCCACTTACGTTCGAACGGCCTCGAGCTTCGTACTGGCCCAAGCGTGGGCTGCAATTGAGTCGGTGCCTCCGCCACCCCCAGTGTTCGCCCCCAACATTAATAGTGGCGGCCTCACTGCGCAGGCATTGCCGTCCGGCATCCCTGGAGGGGGGACAATCTTTTTCTACCGTTTGCTTGTAGTGGGCTTCACTCTCGCTTTTGTGGTGGGATTCCCAAAGGCATGGTTCTTTGGCGTTCTTGGGGGTTTTGTGGGCTGGGCCATGGCAGGAAGTGCAGGCTCAAGCGAACGAGCCACCGAGTCCAAAAGGCGGCAATCCGCCATGCTTGCAGTCAAAGTCGAGTGGAACAAGCTACTTGAACAAGCCCAGAGAGAGAGCGGCCCTGAGGGCTTTATGGCAAAGCGGAATGAGCTTTCCAAGCTACGCGATGAGTATCAGGCGCTGCCTCAAGCCGAGCGGCAAGAACTGGACCAGTTGCACTCGACCGCACACCAGCGGCAGAAGCAAAAATTCCTTGATACGTGCTTCATCGATAGCGCGGACATATCCGGCGTCGGCCCCGCTCGCAAGACTGCACTGCGTTCATTTGGAATTGAAACCGCTGCCGACGTCAGTCGCCAAAGAGTCCTGCAGGTGCGCGGGTTCGGTGAAAGCTTGACGCGTGCAGTTTTGGACTGGAAGGCGAGCTGCGAACGCCGATTTACTTTTAACTCCGCGAACGCCGTTTCCGAGTCCGACAAAAATGCGGTACGTGCGAAGTTTGGCATGCGCAAGGCAGCACTCGAAGTCAGTTTGAGCGGTGGTTCGGCAGAACTTCAGCGATTCCGGCAACAAGCCGTAAGCCGAGCCGCTGTACTCCGGCCCAAGATTGATGACGTTGCCAGGCGACTAGCCCAAGCCGAGGTGGACCTGTCGGTGTTCTAGTTCGCCAATCCGTCAAGAGCCTCCGAAGACTGCCAGTCCGGTCTAATTTCGTTCAGCCTTGACCCAAAAGCCGGCTAACTCTTTGATTTTTAACGACTTTGGCCATCAGCTTGATAACACCCACAGCCAAAGAAAAAGCCACCCGAGGGTGGCTTTTTCGAAGGAACCGGAGCGCTGGATCAGCGGATCACGGCCAAGGTGGTGCGGGCACCGGCCTTGTAGGTCATGAGCGTCAGGGCGCCGTTCTTGATGTCGCCCTTTTCGTCAAAGGCGATGTTGCCGGTCACGCCCTTGTAGTTGGTGGCCTTCAGAGCCGGCAGGTAGACCTTGGGGTCGGCGGAGCCGGCGGTGACCATGGCGTTGGCCATGACCTTGACGGCGTCGTAGACGTAAGGAGCGTACACCTGCACATCGGCGCCGTACTTGGCCTTGAAGTCAGCGCGGAACTTGTCCATGCCGGCCTTCTGCTCGCCTTCCACACCACCGGCTTCCGCGCAGTAGACCTGGTCGTCGGCCATGCCGTCGGCGGCCAGCTTGGGCAGCTCGCTGGAGCAGATGCCGTCGCCGCCCATGAACTTGGCGTTGATGCCGAGCTGCTTCATCTGCTTGAGCATCGGGCCGGCCACGGCGTCCATGCCGCCGAAAAACACCACGTCAGGCTTCTTGGCCTTCAGGGTGGTCAGGATGGCGTTGAAGTCGGTGGCCTTGTCGTTGGTGAACTCACGGCCCACCACCTTGCCGCCAGCAGCGGTCACGCCCTTTTCGAACTCGTCGGCCACGCCCTGGCCATAGGCCGTGCGGTCGTCGATCACGGCCACGGTCTTGGCCTTGAGGGTTTCCACAGCGTACTTGCCCAGCGTGCCACCAAGGTGCACGTCGTCAGCCACCATGCGGAACACGCCTGCGTAGCCCTGGCGGGTGTACTTGGGGTTGGTCGCGGAAGGCGAGATCTGGGGAATGCCGGCGTCGTTGTAGATCTGCGAGGCGGGGATGGTGGTGCCCGAGTTCAGGTGACCGATCACACCGGCGACCTTGGCGTCCACCAGCTTGGTGGCGGCAGCGGTGCCCTGCTTGGGATCGGCAGCGTCGTCTTCAGCCAGCAGCTCGAACTTCACCGGCGCGCCGCCGATCGTCAGGCCAGCGGCGTTGAGTTCTTCAACTGCCATCTTGGCGCCGTTTTCGTTGTCCTTGCCGAGGTGGGCAATGGCACCACTGGTGGGACCAACGTGACCGATCTTGATGACCTGGGCTGCAGGTGCAGGAGCGGCGGCAGGAGCGGCAGCGGGAGCAGCCTCTTCTTTTTTGCCGCAAGCGGCAAGAGCGACAGCCGCCGCGATGACGGCCAGTTTGATGTTCAGTTGCATGGTTTTCCTCAGAAAGGATGGGAGGTTGGAATGCGGAGGGAACTTTTTTTTCTCCACATCCATAAAGATACTCCAAAAAACAGATGGATTTCGCACTCCACCCTGTCCGCGAGGCGGATCAAGGGTTTTCCCAAGGCCCATCACCGCGTTGAATGCGGCATAAGCGCAGCGCATGCAGGGATTGCGAGCGCGCAAGCGCCCGCGGCTCAGTCCTGGGGCGTGAGCTGGAGGTCGTGCCGCTGGGGCTCGATGCCTTGCGCCTTGTAGCGCTTCCAGCGCTCGCGCGCATGCCCGCGGTCGGTCTCGTCGCCGGTCACCACCTCGATCACGCGGGCGAACCGGTCGTAGCCTTCCGGCATGTCGGCGCGCAGGTTGACCAGCACCGTGGCACCGGTCTGCGCGGGCAATTCGCTGGCCAGGTGGATCGGCGAGCGGGCCTGGACGTGCGGCGGGTCGCCCGGGTTGCTGTGGGGCAGGAACTCCCCGACCACCACGGTCCATAGCGCGCTGTCCAGCGCGGCCCGGTCCGCCTCGTCCACCAGCACCACCAGGCGCGCGCCCCGCAGGTAGGCCTTGCGCAGCAGACGGCAGGCATAGCCCTGCTTGTCGGGCGCATTGAAATGGAAGGCGACCTCGGTCATGGCACGCGGGAGAAAGCTCTGTACACCGGGCTCAGGACTTGGCGGTCTTCCTGGCCTTGCTGCCCGGTTTGGCCTGACCCGCGGCCGCCATGGCGGCGGCCTGGTCGATCAGGTACTGCAGCAGCAGCGGCACCGGCCGGCCGGTGGAGCCCTTGGCCGCGCCACTCTTCCAGGCGGTGCCCGCGATGTCCAGGTGGGCCCAGGGCAGCTCGGCGGCGAACTTCTGCAGGAACTTGGCGGCGGTGATGGCCCCGCCCGCGCGGCCGGCCACATTGCCCATGTCGGCGAAGTTGGACTTCAGGCCTTCGGCGTATTCGTCGTCCAGCGGCATGCGCCAGCAGGGGTCCTGCGCGGTCTCGCCGGCCTTGTGCAGGGCCTGGGCGAGGTCGTCGCGGGTCGAGAACAGGCCCGAGCGCACACCGCCCAGGGCAATCACGCAGGCGCCGGTCAGGGTGGCGATGTCCACCACGCTGTGGGGCTTGAAGCGCGCGGCGTAGGTCAGCGCGTCGCACAGGATCAGGCGGCCCTCGGCGTCGGTGTTGAGGATCTCGATGGTCTGGCCGCTCATGCTGGTGACCACGTCTCCAGGCTTGACCGCCTGGCCGTCGGGCATGTTCTCGCAGCTCGGGATCAGGCCGACCACGTTGATCGCGGGCTGCAGCTCGGCCAGCGCGGCGAAGGTGCCGAGCACGCTGGCCGCGCCCCCCATGTCGAACTTCATCTCGTCCATCTCGGGCGCGGGCTTGATGGATATGCCGCCGGTGTCGAAGGTGATGCCCTTGCCCACCAGCACCACCGGGGCGCTGCCCTTGGCGCCGCCGTTGTAGTGCATGACGATGAAGCGCAGTGGCTCCACCGAACCTTTGGCCACGGCCATGAAGGAGCCCATGCCCAGGGCCTCGACCTGCCTGGGGCCGAGCACATCGGTCTTGATTCCGGGCTTGCGACCGAGCTTGCGCGCGGCCTCGGCCAGCATCGTGGGCGTGGCATGGTTGGCCGGGCGGTTGGCCCATTCCTTGGCGAACTCCACGCCGGTCACCAGCGCGCGGCCGGTATCGAACCCGGCGCGGACCGCCGCGACCTGGGCCACGCCGACCACCACCTGCTGCAGCGCGCGGGCCTTGGCCGACGGCTTGGTCGTGGTGTAGGCGTAGGTGGCATCGGCGCAGGCCTGCACGGCGGCGCGCACGGCATCGTTGCCGGCGTCGAACAGGCTGAGCACCAGGCCCAGCTTCTTCACTCCGGGTTGCTTGAGCGCGCCGAGGCCCGCGGTCACGGCCTTGCGCACCGAGACGGCCGAGCCGTCGCCCACCCGCACCAGCAGCACCCGCGCCGCCTTGAAACCCGCGGGGCGGTAGCAGGCCAGCTGCTTGGCCACGCCGGGCTCCAGATCGCCGTGCTCGGTGGCGCTGGTCACGAGCTCGTGCAGCGCGCCGCTGGCGGCCTTGCCGGCCTTGGCGTCGGGCACCAGCACCAGCAGCGCGTCGGTGGTGAGTTGGGCGGCCTGGTTGGGCGAAAGGGATTTGAGTTCGAAGTCCATAATCGTGTTTTCCTGTTGCCGATCGATGTTATTCCATTCTTCCATTCGCAAAGAGCTGGCACGCAGCTTCGGGGGCACGCTGGTGGTCCTGTTCACCATCGTGCTGACCATGCTGTTGATCCGCACGCTGGGCCTGGCCTCGCGCGGCAGCGTGAACCCCGAGGAGATCGCGCTGGTGCTCGGCTACACCGTGATCGGCCGCATGCCGACCATCCTCACGCTCGCCCTTTTCATTGCCATCGTGTTCACGCTCTCGCGCATGTACCGCGACAGCGAGATGATCATCTGGTTGTCCAGCGGCCGCTCGCTCGGGGGCTTTCTCGGCCCGGTGATGCGCTTCGCGTGGCCGATCCTGCTGGTGATCACGCTGATGGTGTTCTTCGTCTGGCCCTGGGCCAACCAGCAGACCGACAACCTGCGCGACCGCTTCGAGCGCCGCGGTGACCTCGAGCGCGTGGCGCCCGGCCAGTTCCAGGAGTCGTCGAGCGGGCGGCGCGTGTTCTTCATCGACAAGGACACGGCCTCCGGCACCGAGGGGCGCAACATCTTCATCTCCAGCACCGAGAACGATGGCAGCGAAACCGTGACCTCGGCACGTTCGGGCCGCATCGAATGGATCAAGGACCAGCAGGTCCTGATGCTCAACAACGGCCAGCGGCTGGAGGCCGCGGCCGACCAGAGCAGCCTGAAGGTGAGCGAGTTCGAGGAGTACGGCACGCAGATCGGCTCGTCGGCCATCGGACAGCGCGGCACGCAGGCGCTCAAGGCGCGCAACAGCTGGACCCTGATCCAGGACCCCAGCCGCGCCAACCTGGGCGAGCTGGGCTGGCGCATCGGCATGGCCCTGACCGCGCTGAACTTCGTCCTGATCGCCCTGGCCACCACCACCGGCAACCCGCGCGCGGGCCGGGGTGGCAACCTTTTCTTCACCCTGTTCGCCTTCGTGTTCTATTACAACCTGCTCAACCTGGGCCAGAGCTGGGTCGCCAGCGGCCTGTTCAGCCTGGCCGGCTACATGCTCACGCTGCATGGCGGGGTGTTCGTGCTGACCGTGCTGTGGCTGATCAAGCGGCACTACAACCTCAGCGTGCGCGGCTGGATCAGCGCCCGGCGCGCGCAGCGCCACGGCGCGCTGGGAGCCGCGGCATGAGAACCATCCGCCGCCTCATCTACGGCGAGGTGTTCGCGGCCGTGGTCTTCGTGCTGCTGGCCTTTCTCTCGCTGTTCTTCTTCTTCGACTTCGTCGACGAACTGCCCGCGCTGGGCAAACCCTCGGCGCTCGACCCGGCCCTGGTCTACGAGGTGCCGCATGCGCTGCTCTATGTGGCGCTGCTCATGCCCAGCCGCATTTACGAACTGCTGCCGATCGCGGTGCTGATCGGCTCGGTCTTCGTGCTCGCGCGCCTGGCGCAGGGTTCGGAATACACCATCCTGCGCACCAGCGGCCTGGGTCCCTGGCGCGCGCTGCGCATGCTGCTGGGCCTGGGCGCGGTCTTCGTGGCGCTCACCTTCGCCATCGGCGACTACCTGGCCCCGCTGTCCGACAAGACCGCCCAGTTGCTCAAGGCGCGCTACCAGGGCAACATCAGTCTGGGCCAGACCGGCGCCTGGCTCAAGGAGAAGCAGCCCTACAGCAACTTCTCGGTCAACGTGGGTTCGATGTCCCCGCAGGGCGAACTCGGCAACGTGCGCATCTTCGAGTTCAACAACCAGGGCTTCCTGGTCTCCACCCTGCACGCGCAGACCGGGCAGATCGAGAACGACGACTCCTGGACGCTGCGCCAGGTGCAGCGCCGCGAGTTCGACACCGCGGGCCTGGCCTCGGCGCGCATCCAGCGCCGCGAGCTCGAGAGCCTGCGCTGGCCCAGCGGCATCAACGCCGAGATGGTGTCGGTGGCGCTGCTCAAGCCCGAGCGCATGCGCACGGCCGACCTGTTCGGCTACATCCGCCACCTCGAGGCCAACGGACAGACCGCGCAGCGCTACGAGATCGAGTTCTGGCGCAAGGTGTTCTACCCGCTGAGCTGCCTGGTGATGGTGGTGCTCGCGCTGCCCTTCGCCTACCTGCACTTCCGCTCGGGCAGCATCACCGGCTACGTGTTCGGCGGCGTGATGATCGGCATCAGCTTCTTCCTGCTCAACAACGTGTTCGGCTACATCGGCAACCTCAACCAGTGGCAGCCCTGGCTGGCCGCGGCCTCGCCGGCACTGATCTATTCGGTTTTTTCGCTCGGCGCCTTCGGGTGGCTGGTGCTGCGGAGGTAGGGCCCATGCTGGGAGTCATCGTGTTTGCCCACGGGTCGCGCGATCCGCTGTGGCGCCTGCCGGTCGAATCCGTCGCGCAGCAGATCGCCCGCAGCGACCCGGCGGCGGCGGTGTCGTGCGCCTACCTCGAACTCTGCGAACCTGACATGGCCACCGCCGCGCGCCAGATGGTGGCCCGTGGCGCGACCCGGGTGCGCGTGCTGCCGCTGTTCTTCGGCATGGGCAAGCACGCACGCGAAGACCTGCCCCTGCTGATGGCCGAGCTGGCCGCCACGCATCCGCAGGTGGCGTTCGAACAGCTGCCAACCGCCGGCGAAGACCCGCGCCTGACCGCCCTGCTGGCCCACATCGCGCTGGAGACCACCGCATGAACCTGCACCAGTTCCGTTTCGTGCAGGAAGCGGTGCGCCGCAACCTCAACCTCACCGAGGCCGCCAAGGCCCTGCACACCTCGCAGCCCGGCGTGTCCAAGGCCATCATCGAGCTCGAGGACGAACTCGGGATCGAGATCTTCGCGCGCCACGGCAAGCGCATCAAGCGCGTCACCGAGCCGGGTCAGCAGGTGCTCAAGAGCATCGACATCATCCTGCGCGAGGTCAACAACCTCAAGCGCATCGGCGAGCAGTACTCGGCCCAGGACAGTGGCACGCTCTCGATCGCCACCACCCATACCCAGGCGCGCTACGTGCTGCCCGGGCCGGTGGCCGCGCTGCGCCAGGCCTACCCCAAGGTGGCGATCAGCCTGCACCAGGGCTCGCCCGACCAGGTGGCCCGCATGCTGATGGAGGAAGTGGCCGAGATCGGCATGGCGACCGAGTCGCTGGTGAACTACCCCGAGCTCGTCACCCTGCCCTGCTACGAGTGGCAGCACGTGCTGGTGTTCCCGTTCGACCACCCGCTGCTCGAGCGCGAGCGCATCACGCTGGAAGACCTGGCGCAGTTGCCGCTGATCACCTACCACCCCAGCTACACCGGCCGCACCCGCATCGACCAGGCCTTCGCGCTGCGCCACCTGCAGCCCAACATCGTGCTCGAGGCGATCGACTCGGACGTGATCAAGACCTATGTGAAGCTGGGCATGGGCGTGGGCATCGTGGCCGAGATGGCCGTGCAGGGCGAGAACCAGACGCCCGACCTGGTCGCGCGGCCCGCCGCGCAGCTGTTCGGCCACAACCTCGCGCGCGTGGCCTTCAAGCGCGGCACCTACCTGCGCCATTTCGTGCTGCGCTTCGCCGAGCTGCTGAGCGACCGGCTGTCGCGCGACCTCATCCTGCGCGCCATGAGCGGCACGCCCGACGACTACCAGCTGTGATTCCCCCCCGTTGCTTGCTCACTGCGTGTAGCCGCATCCCCCCTCAAGGGGGCAATGCCTGCGGCCTGGCAAAGCCAGATCCGCGGTATTTCTGGACAAAGGCCACTTCTCTCCAACGCCCCTGACCATGACCACCCCAGCTCCCCGCACCCCTGCCCTCACGTCCCGCTTGCCGCACGTCGGCACCACCATCTTCAGCGTCATGTCGGCGCTGGCAACCGAGCACGGCGCGGTCAACCTCGGCCAGGGCTTTCCCGATTTCGACTGCGACCCGGCGCTGGTGGACGCGGTCACCCAGGCCATGCGGGCCGGCCACAACCAGTACCCGCCCATGCCCGGCGCGCCCGCGCTGCGCCAGGCCATGGCGGCCAAGATGCAGGCGCTCTACGGCCTGGCTTGCGACCCGAACACCGAGATCACCGTGACGGCCGGGGCCACCCAGGCCATCCTCACCGCCATCCTCGCGGTGGTGCAGCCCGGCGACGAGGTGATCGTGCTCGAACCCTGCTACGACAGCTACGTGCCCAACATCGAGCTGGCCGGCGGCGTGGCGGTGCGCGTGCCGCTGACCCCCGGCAGCTTCCGCCCCGACTTCGAGCGCATCGCCGCCGCGATCACGCCGCGCACGCGCGCCCTGCTCATCAACAGCCCGCACAACCCCAGCGGCACGGTCTGGAGCGCGGCCGACATGCAGCGCCTGCAGGACCTGCTCGCCCCCACCGACGTGCTGCTGATCAGCGACGAGGTCTATGAGCACATGGTGTTCGACGGCCAGGCCCACCAGAGCGCGGCGCGTTTCCCGGGCCTGGCCGCGCGCGCCTTCATCGTGAGCAGCTTCGGCAAGACCTACCACGTGACCGGCTGGAAGGTCGGCACGGTGGTGGCGCCCGCGGCGCTCATGGCCGAGTTCCGCAAGGTGCACCAGTTCAACGTGTTCACGGTGAACACCCCCATGCAGCACGCACTGGCCGCCTACATGGCCAACCCGGCGCCCTACCTCGAACTCGCCGCCTTCTACCAGCGCAAGCGCGACCTGTTCCGCGAAGGACTGGCCGCCACGCGCTTTCGCCTGCTGCCGGGGGAAGGCACCTACTTCCAGTGCGTGGACATCTCGGCCCTGGCCGTGCCCGAGCGCGACCTGCCCGAGGGCGACTTCTGCCAGTGGCTCACGAAGGAGATCGGCGTCGCCGCGATCCCGCTCTCGGCCTTCTACGGCAACGGCTTCGACCAGCGCGTGGTGCGATTCTGCTTCGCCAAGAAGGACGACACCCTGCGCGAAGCGCTGAAACGACTCGCCAGGCTCTGAGTCAGCAACGGACTGCGTTGCGGCAATAGCGGTCGAGCTCGCGCACGGTGCTCTGCCGTGCCACCGCCTGCTTCGCGTTCGGCCCCACCTCCAGGCTCAGCTTCATCTCGTACTTCTTGAAGAAGTCGTCGAACAGCTCACCGCCCAGCGTGCCGGTGGCGGTGAGCGTGTCGGTCTTCGCATCGTGCTCGATGAGCACCGCGCACAGCGGCTGCTCGGCCGGGCCATTGAGCACCTGGGCGCCGCGCGCCGGGTCGTACTGGCTGTGGTCGGCGCAGCAGTGGATCAGGTCGCTGCCCTTGCTCGGCGTCTGCGGGTTCACCGCGGCGCCCTTGCGAAAGCTGATGAAGCTCAGCTCTTTGGTGGGATAGACCAGCTTGTGCGCGCAGATGGCCGAAAACGCCACCAGGCTGCGCTGGGGGCCGACGCCACCGGGCCACTGGTAGCTCTGCTTGTCGCGCGTGAGCAGCGTGGTGGCCAGCGCCGGTTTGCCCAGGTCCAGCAGGAACACCGGCGTGGCCTCGAACGGGTAGTGAAAAACGTAGTTGGTCTGCGGCTTCAGGCCCGCGGCCTTGAGCGGGCGGCCCAGTTCGTCGAGCAACTGCACCCGCCCGTACGACCGGGGCTGGGCGTCCACCGCCCAGGCCGTGCCCGCCAGGGTCGCGGCGAGCGAACCGCCGCCCAAGGCACAGGCTTCCACGAATTCGCGTCGATCCATTGTCGGTGTCCTGTTCAACATCGGTGGCCGCGCCGGCGCGGCCACCTTCATGCAGTGAAACGCAGGAACCCCGGCGCTGTCAACCAGGCCGGGCAATACACCGGCGCCGCACGGGGACAGCCCGGCGGGCACGGCGGGCTCGATCGCCTTCGTGAACCGGGTCACGCGAAGCGCGTCTGAAATCGACGTTTTTCGGGTAAGCATGCCAACGGAACATCCAGCGCCCCGATACTCGCGTACCTCGAACGGCCCACCCGGTTTTCTCAACGGGCCTTGCCTTGAATCGTCGCAGGAGATTTCGCCATGCTGCACACCAGCACCACCCCCCGCACCGCGGATTTGTCCCGCCGCGCCCTGCTCTGGAACGCCTGCGCGGCCCTGCTGCTGGGCGGTCTCGCATGGAGCTTGAGCCCCGGCGCGCACGCCGCGTCCAGCGCCACCGTCGTCGAGGCCGTGCAACTGCCCGCCTGGGTCGAGCGCAACGGCCAGCGCCGCGCGGCCGAGCCCGGTGTGCAGCTGCGCGCCAGCGACAAGGCCATCACGGCTGACGGTGCGCGCATGCTGCTGCGCATGGACGACCGCAGCGTGATCAAGCTCGGTGAGCAGACCGAGTTCCTGATCCAGTCGCTGGAGCTGAACCGCGACGGCGCGGCCGGCCCCAGCGAGCAGAAGAGTTCGTTCAAGCTGATCAGCGGCGTGTTCCGCTACGCCACCGACTACGCCAGCAAGGCGCTGGGCAACAAGCGCGAACTCAACCTGGAACTGGCCACCGCCACCGTGGGCATCCGAGGCACCGACTTCTGGAGCATGACCGACGCGGCGCACGACGCCGTCTGCGTGTTCGAAGGCAGGGTCGAGGTGGCGCGCGACGCCAGGGAGGGCATCAACCTGGACAAGCCGGGCGCCTTCTGGGTCGTGTTCACCGGCCAGCCGGAGAAGCCCGCCGGCCAGGCCACGCCGGACCAGCTGGCCAATTTCATCGGCCAGGCCGAGATGCGGCCCGGCAGCGGCATTGCCCTGCAAGGCGGGCGCTGGCGCGCGGTGGCGGCCACGCTGACCAGCGTGGCCGACGCCGCCGCCTTGCGCACGCGCCTGCAAAACGCCGGTTACCCGGCCGAGATGGTGGCCAAGGACGGTCGCCACGAGGTGCGCATCAACCAGTTGGCGACGCGCGAAGACGCCGAGGCCGTGGTCCAGCGCCTGCGCGCGAATGCCGCGCTGGGCGTGAGCGCGGGCCGCGCGGCGCTCGCGACCCGCTGACCCGTTTCCAGCCGGCCCGGGCTCAGGTGTTGAGCTGGGTCCAGGCCTTCTCTAGCCGTTTCAGGCTCACCGGTTGGGGCGTGCGCAGCTCCTGCGCGAAGAAGCTCACGCGCAACTCCTCGAGCAACCAGCGCAGCTCCTGCAGGCGCGCGTCCTGCACGCCCTTGCGCTCGGCGACCAGGCGCCAGAAGCGCTGGTCCTGCGGGCGCAGCTCGGCCAGCCTGGCCGCATCGCGCGCCGGGTCGGCACGCAGCTTCTCCAGCCGCAGCTGCACCGCCTTGAGGTAGCGCGGCAGGTGCTGCAGCTGGGCGTACGGCGTCTGCAGCAGGAAACGCCTGGACACCAGGCGCTGCAGTTGCTGCCCGATGTCGGTCGCCACCTCGGCCGGCGGCTTGCCGTCCTTGAGCTTGCGCGCGGCGGCGGCGTACTCGGTGAGGATGGTGCCCGCCGTGCGCGCGATCTCGTTGGCGATCAGCGTGAGGCGGCCACGCCCTTCTTCCAGCCGGCGTTTGAAGGCGGCCTCGTCGGTCGGCAAGGGGTCGCCCAGGAAGGCGCGGTCGAGCGCGAGCTCGAGGATCTGCGCGCGCAGCTCTTCCAGCGTGCCGCCGCCACCCGCGTCCTTGCCGACCTGCATGTAGGCCACGGCCATGGCCTGCAGGCCGGGCAGGTTTTTCTCCAGATATTTCAGCGCGTCGCGGATCTGCAGCGCACACAGGCGCCGCAGGCCTTCGCGGTGGCGTGCCTGCGCCACGTCGGGCTCGTCGAACACCTCGATGCGCACCGCATCGCCATCGTCCACCAGCGCCGGAAAACCGATCAAGGTCTGCTGGCCCTGGCGGATTTCCATCAGTTCGGGCAACTCGCCGAAGTCCCAGCTGGTGTGGCGTTGTGTGGCGCTGGCGGCCGGGGCATTGGGCGCAACGGTCTTTGAAGCCGTGGCCGCCGGGCCGGTCTTCTCTGGTGCAGCGGGCGCCGGCCGCAGGCCTTCCATCTTGAGCGAGGCCAGCGCCTGGAACGCGCCGCGTGCCTGCGCACCCAGCTCGGCCTTGAGCGCGGCGAGGTTGCGGCCCTGGCCGAGCTGGCGGCCGTGTTCGTCCACCACGCGCAGGTGCATGAAGTGGTGCGCGCTCAGCATGTCGGCCTTGATGTCGTTGCGCTGGATGTCCAGCTGCGTGGCCTCGCGCACGAGCCTGAGCAGCGCGTCCATCAGGTTGCCGGCACCGAACGCGGCGGGCTCACAGAGCACCTGGGTGAAACGTTCGGCGGTGGCCGGCAGCGGCACCAGGCGCGAGCGCGGGCGCTGGTGCAGGGTCTTGAGCAAGGCCAGCACCTTCTCCTTGAGCATGCCGGGCACCAGCCAGTCGCAGCGGTCCTCACTGGCCTGGTTCAGCGCGAAGATCGGCAGCGTGACCGACAGGCCGTCGCGCGGGTCGCCGGGCTCGTGCAGGTAGCTGCAGGCGCAGTCGACGCCGCCCAGGCGCAGCGTTTTCGGGAAGGTCTGCGTGGTGATGCCCGCGGCTTCGTGGCGCATCAGCTCCTCGCGCGTGAGCAGCAAGAGCCTGGGGTTGTCGCGCGAGGCGTCCTTGTACCAGCGCTCCATCGTCGCGCCGTTGCAGACGTGCGCGGGCAGCTGCTGGTCGTAGAAGGCGTAGATGAGTTCGTCGTCGACCAGCACGTCCTGACGGCGCGACTTGTGCTCCAGTTCGGCCACCTGGCGCACCAGCTTCTGGTTGGCCGCGAGAAACGGCGCGGAGGTGTCCCACTCGCCCGCCACCAGCGCTTCACGGATGAAGATGGCGCGCGCGCCCACCGGGTCCACGCGGCCGTAGTCGGTGCGGCGGTTGCTGTACACCACCAGGCCATAGAGCGTGGCGCGCTCCAGCGCGGTGACCTGGGCGGCCTTCTTCTCCCAGTGCGGGTCGAGCAGCTGTTTCCTGATCAGGTGCGAGCCGACCTGCTCCAGCCAGAGCGGCTCGATGCCGGCGATGCCGCGGCCGAACAGGCGCGTGGTTTCCACCAGCTCGGCGCAGACGATCCAGCGCCCGGGCTTCTTGCTGAGGTTGGCGCCCGGATGGCGGTAGAACTTGATGCCCCGCGCGCCCAGGTACCAGTCTTCGGTCTCGCTCTTCTGGCCCACGTTGCCCAGCAGCCCGGCCAGCATGGCCAGGTGCAGCTGTTCGTAGCTCGCTGGTGCGGTGTTGATCTGCCACTTGTGCTCGGCCACCACGGTGTGCAGCTGGGTGTGGATGTCGCGCCACTCGCGCACGCGCCGCACGTTGACGAAGTTCTCGCGCAGCAGGTTCTCGTACTGGCGGTGGCTGAGCTTGTGGTCCTTGCCGTGTCCGCCCTTGGTGTCTTCCAGCCATTTCCAGAGCTTGAGCGTGCCGCTGAATTCGCTCTTCTCGTCGTCGAACTTGGCGTGGGCCTGGTCGGCCTGGGCCTGCTTGTCGAGCGGGCGGTCGCGCACGTCCTGCACGCTCAGGGCCGAGGCAATTACCAGCACCTCGTCGAGCGCGCCGCGCTGCTGCGCCTCCAGGATCATGCGGCCCACGCGCGGGTCCAGCGGCAGGCGCGAGAGCGTCTGGCCGATGGGGGTGAGTTCGTTGTCGTCGTCCACCGCGCCGAGCTCGGCCAGCAGCTGGTAGCCGTCGACGATGGCGCGCTTCTGCGGCGCCTCGATGAAGGCGAAATCTTCCACCGCGCCCAGGCGCAGCGCCTTCATGCGCAGGATCACGCCGGCCAGCGAACTGCGCAGGATCTCGGGGTCGGTGAACTTCGGGCGGCCGTTGAAGCCGGCCTCGTCGTACAGGCGGATGCAGATGCCGTCGGCCACGCGGCCGCAGCGCCCGGCGCGCTGGTTGGCCGCAGCCTGGCTGATCGGCTCCACCATGAGCTGCTCCACCTTCTGGCGGAAGCTGTAGCGCTTGACGCGCGCGGTGCCCGCATCGACCACGAAGCGGATGCCGGGCACGGTGAGCGAGGTCTCGGCCACGTTGGTCGAGAGCACGATGCGCCGACCACTGTGGTCCTGGAAGATGCGGTCCTGCTCGGCCTGCGACAGGCGCGCGAACAGCGGCAGCACCTCGGCGTTGCGCAGCGTGGGAATGTGGCTGAGGTGCTTGCGCAGGTGGTCGGCCGCCTCGCGGATCTCGCGCTCGCCGGGCAGGAACACCAGGATGTCGCCACCCTGCGGGCCGCGCCAGAGCTCGTCCACCGCGTCGGTGATGGCGCTGTTGAGGTCGTAGTCGCGGCTCTCTTCAAACGGGCGCCAGCGCACCTCCACTGGAAAGGTGCGGCCCGAGACCATGAGCACCGGGGCCGGGCCGTTCTTCGACGCGAAGTACTGCGCGAAGCGGTCCGCATCGATGGTGGCCGAGGTCACCACCACCTTGAGATCGGGCCGGCGCGGCAGCAGCTGGCGCAGGTAGCCCAGCAGAAAGTCGATGTTGAGGCTGCGCTCGTGCGCCTCGTCGATGATGAGGGTGTCGTAGGCGCGCAGGTCGGGGTCGGTCTGCGTCTCGGCCAGCAGGATGCCGTCGGTCATCAGCTTGACCGATGCGTCCTTCGAGAGCCGGTCCTGGAAGCGCACCTTGAAGCCCACCACCTCGCCCAGCGGCGTCTTGAGTTCCTCGGCGATGCGCTTGGCCACGCTGGAGGCGGCGATGCGCCGCGGCTGGGTGTGACCGATGAACTGGCCGCGTTGCCCGGGTTTCGCGTTGAGGCGGCCCCGCCCCATGGCGAGCGCGATCTTGGGGATCTGCGTGGTCTTGCCCGAGCCGGTTTCGCCGCAGACGATGACCACCTGGTGGTCGCGCATCGCCGCCTCGATCTCGTGGCGGCGGGCCGAGACGGGCAGCGTCTCCGGGAATTCGATGTGCAGCGGTGTGGAAGACAAGTGGGGAACTTCGGTCAAAATCGGGCAGCCGGCCATTATCCGCGCCCGGCCCACCGCCTGCCCGCCACCCCATCCATGTCCACCGTCTTCAACTTCACCTTCGTCCCCTGGTTCCGCTCGGTCGCGCCCTACATCCACAAGCACCGAGGCAACACGCTGGTGGTGGGCATCGCGGGCGAAGCCATCGCGGCCGGCAAGCTGCAGAACCTGGCGCAGGACCTCGCGCTCATTCAAAGCATGGGCGTCGAGATCGTGCTGGTGCACGGCTTCCGCCCGCAGGTCAACGAGCAGTTGCGCCTCAAGGGCCATGAGGCCAGGTACTCGCACGGCATGCGCATCACCGACGAGGTGGCGCTGGACTGCGCGCAGGAAGCCGCCGGCCAGCTGCGCTACGAAATTGAAGCGGCGTTCAGCCAGGGCCTGCCCAACACGCCCATGGCGGGCGCCACGGTGCGCGTGATCTCGGGCAACTTCATCACGGCGCGCCCCGTGGGACTGATGGACGGGGTGGATTTCCAGCACTCAGGCCTGGTGCGCAAGGTCGACACCGAAGGCATCCAGCGCACGCTGGACATGGGCGCCATGGTGCTGCTCTCACCCTTCGGCTTCTCGCCCACCGGCGAGGCCTTCAACCTGACCATGGAAGACGTGGCGACCTCGG
>QZKF01000002.1 GCA_003599455.1 Comamonadaceae bacterium | reverse complement strand
CGCGGCGCGGCGCGGCCTCGCGCGGCGCAGGGTCGGCCAGCAGTTCGGTGTCGGCCTCCTCCAGGCCCGCGGCGTACCAGACGGCCGCGAGTGTGAGGGCCAGCCCCCCTGCCAGGCCCATTGACCGGGTGCTGGCCATCAGGGGGCCCTCAGGTAAAACGACCAGCGCACCCGCGCCTCGACCTGCGTGGCGCCCACCGCATCGCGCGACAGGCTGAGCTCGTCGAGCGCGATGGTGGGCAGGGTGTTGAGCACGTCGGCCATCCAGGCGCGCAGCGCCGGGTAGGCGCCATCGGCCGGCAGCGTGATCTGGTAGCGCTGCAGGCGCGTGCCCCCCTCGCGCAGCAGGCGGTATTCGCCGGTGGCCAGCGCCACGCCGTGCTCGGCCGCGCTGCGGTGGATCACCTGCACCGCTTCGAGCGCGGCGGCGGCGTCGGGCAACTGGCGCTGGAACTCGGCCAGGCGGCTGGCCTGGTCGGCACCGGGATCGGGTTGGCGTGCCAGCTGCTCGCGCTGCGCGGCCTGCGCCATGCGCGCCGCCTCGGCCTGCGCGCGCGCGCCATCGGCACCCCAGTGCGCCAGCGGCCAGGCCAGCGCCATGAGCAGCAGCCCCAGCAGCGCGGGCCAGCCGTGCCGGTGCAGGGCAAAACGCAGGTGGGTCCAGGGCGAAGGCTTCACAGGGGTGCTCCCCAGTCCACATCGACCGTGAAGCGGATCACCTCGATGCCTTCGACGCTGCGCAGCTCGTGCGTGCCGAGCACCACGGACAACGCCATGGGCGAGGTGCGCAGGCGCTCCACGTAGCCGACCACCTCGGTCATGCCGCGGGCTTCGCCGGTGACGCGCAGCGTGCGCGTGGCGCCCTGCGCCTCCACGCCGAGCAGGGCCACCTGCGGGTCGGCCTGGGTTTCGAGTTCGCGCAGCAGGCGCCCCCACGGCAGCGACAGCGCGGCACCCGCGCGCGCGGCAGCCTGGGCCAGGGCCGGCGCCACGGCCGGCGCGCTGCTCACGCGCTGCACCTTGCTGCCCCGGTCCTGGCGCTCGGCGCGGTCCAGCGCGGCGCGCAACTCGTCCTGCGCCTGGCTGTAGTCCCACGCGGCGACCGACATGCCGGTGGCGCCCGCCAGCATGAGCGCCCAGCCCAGCAGGGATGCGGGCCGGCGGCGCTGGAGAAAATCGATGCGCAGGGGATGCATGACTCAGACCCCCCACGCCATGCGCGCGAGGCCTTGCGCGGGCTCGCGCCCGCCCTCGGGCTGCAGCCAGACCAGGCCGGGCTCGGCACGGCCACCGGGCGCGGCGCCACAGCCCGCCAGGAACAGCGGCGGCGCCGGCTGCAGGTCGAGCCCGCTGGCCAGGCCGATCTGGGCCTGCAGCGCTGGCAGCACGCTGCGCCAGCCGGCATCGCCCTGGCCGTGGTGGCGCGCCGCGCGCAGCCCGCGCCAGACACCCCGGTGCAACAGGCCCAGCGTCAGGCTGCCCGGCTCGGCGGCGCCGAACCACGCGGCCTGGCGGTCCAGCCGCGAGCGCCAGCGATCGAAGGCGGCGGAGAAATACGGCGTGGCATGCACCACCCGCGAATGACCTATCGTCTGCAACTCCTGCAAGGCGGCGATCAGGGCCTCGTCGATGGCGCAGCTGGGCAGCACCCGCCCGGGTTGCGGCTCGGCGTGCACCACGCGCCACTGTTCGGCGGGTGCGCCGAAGGTAGCGCGAAAGCGCAGCTGCACGTAGGCATCGAGCTCCTGCGGCTGGGTCAGGCGGGGCTGCCACTCGAGAAGCTGCCAGCGCACGAAGTGGGCGCTGAGGTACACATGCAGGTGCGCGCGCTGCAGGCCCTGCTCGCGCAGCCATGTGGCCAGGGCGTCCATCGCCGGCTGCCACATCGGCGCACCCGCGGTGGGCGCGGCCAGGTCGAGCACCTGCAGCGGTGCGCCGCCGGACGCGCCGCGCGCGCGCGGGCGGGCAATCACCAGATGGTCTTCCAGCAGAGCCACACGCAACAGAGGTTGTTCAGCGAACCACACGGTTGAGCTCCTGCAAAGTGGTTTCTCCCTGGCGCACCAGGTCCAGGCCGACGTCGCGCAGCACGCGCGTGCCCTTGCGGTGCGCCACTTCCTTGATGCGGCGCACCGGCTCGCGCGTCACGATCATTTCGCGCAGCTCGTCGTCGAGCAGCAGCACCTCGGCCACCGCCTTGCGGCCCTTGAAGCCGGTGCCACGGCAGCTGGCGCAGCCACGGCCGGCGCGAAAGTGAAAACCGCTGGTGTCGTGCAGGCCACTGTCGGCCAGCAGTTCGGCCGAAGGCGTGTCGTCCACCGCGCAGTCGGGGCAGTTCACGCGCACCAGGCGCTGCGCGACGATGCCGTTGAGCGCGGCCACCAGGCTGTACGGGTCCACGCCCATGTGGGTGAAGCGGCCGAGCACGTCGAACACGTTGTTGGCATGCACGGTGGTGAGCACCAGGTGGCCGGTGAGAGCGGCCTGCACGGCGATCTGCGCGGTCTCGCCGTCGCGGATCTCGCCCACCATGATCTTGTCCGGGTCGTGCCGCAGGATGGAGCGCAGGCCGCGCGCGAAGGTGAGGCCCTTCTTCTCGTTCACCGGTATCTGCAGCACGCCGGCCAGCTGGTATTCGACCGGATCCTCGATGGTCACGATCTTGTCGTGGCCGTGGTTGATCTCGTTGATCGCGGCGTACAGCGTGGTGGTCTTGCCGCTGCCGGTGGGCCCGGTGGCCAGCAGCATGCCGTAGGGCTCCGAGCAGAGCGCGCGCAGCGAGCGCATGGTGCCGGCGTCGAAACCGAGCGCCTCCAGACGCAGGCCCGAGACCTGGTCGGACAGGCGCTCCTTGTCGAGCACGCGCAGCACCGCGTCTTCGCCATGGATGCTGGGCATGATGGACACGCGGATGTCGATGTCGCGCCCGAACGCGGCCACCTTGAAACGGCCGTCCTGTGGCACGCGGCGCTCGGCGATGTCGAGCTCGGCCATCACCTTGATGCGCGAGATCACCTGCTCGGCGTTCTCGCTGCCGTGGATGCCGCCCACGCTGGCAAGCACGCCGTCGATGCGGTACTTGATGTAGATGCCGCCGCCCGCGGTCTCCAGGTGAATGTCGCTCGCGCCGGCCTTGAGCGCGTCGTACAGCGTGGAATTGACCAGGCGCACCACCGGGCTGGCGTCTTCGCTGATGCTCTTGAGCGAGATGTCTTCGAGGCCGCTGGCGCCGGTGGCGCTGGCCTGCTGCATCGGCGCCAGGCTGTCCATGGCGCGCAGGCTGTCCTCGTGGCGGGCCAGGTAGGCCTCGATGTCGCCGCGATGGGCCAGGCGCACCTGCTTGGGCTGGCGCACGCGCTCCTCGGCCCAGCTCAGCAGGTCGGTGTTGAACGGGTCGGCGATCACCAGCAGCAAACGACCGCCCTCGTCGTGCATGAGCAGGCAACCGCGCTGCACGGCCTCGCCATACGGCAGCAGGTCGAAGGCGGGCGACAGCGCATGCAGGTCGTCCATGCCCATGGCCTGCAGCTGCGCGCTGCTGGCCAGTCGCACGAGGGGATCGCCCAGGGCACGATCCTGGGCCTCGATCCAGTCGGCCAGGCCCGCGCCCGGGGTGCGCGCGGCGTCGCGCGCACCGTGCAGCTCGGCGGCCGAGAACGCGCGCGCCAGGTGCTGCAGTTCGCGCGGCGCGTTCATTGCACGCTCTCCGCCAGCTGGAAGATCGGCAGGTACATCAGCACCACGATGGCGCCGATCACCAGGCCCATGATCAGCATCAGCGCCGGCCCGAGCAGGCGCGTGGCCCATTCGGCCCAGCGCGCCAGTTCTTCGTCGTGGAAGGCCGCAGCGCGGTCCATCATCTCGCCCATGTTGCCGGTGCGCTCGCCCACGCGCAGCATGCGCAGCGAGACAGCGGTGCTCAAGCCCTGTGCCTCGAAGGCGTGCGACATGGGCTGCCCCTCGCGGATGCGGTGGGTGGCCTCGCGCAGGCGCGGCTGCAGTGCGGGCGACAGCAGGCCATGCACCATGTCCAGCGCGGGCACGATGGCAATGCCGCCGCGCAGCAGCATGCCCAGCGTGCGGTACAGGCGCGCGAGCTGGAACACCCGCATGCGCTCACCGACCGCCGGAATGCGCCAGAGCTGCCCCATCAGGTGCCGGGCCAGCCAGCGGCCGCCGCCCGAGGCCAGCACCACCACCAGCAGCACCATGGCGCCGAGCAGCACGGGCCAGTACTGCTCGACCGCCTGGCCCCACTGCAGCATCAGCCGCGACATGAAGGGCAGCTCGTCGCCCATGTCTTCGTAGATGTGCGAAAAGCGCGGCACCACATAGCCCATGAGGAACAGGATCACCAGGCTGCTCACGCCGATGAGCATGGCCGGGTAGATGGCCGCGCTCACCAGCTTGCCGCGCAGCGCTTCGAGTTGCGTGCCGTAGGCGATGTAGCGGCCCAGCGCCTCGCCCAGGTTGCTGGTGCGCTCGCTGGCGCGCACCGTGGCCACGTACAGGGGCGGAAAGGTCTGCGGCATGGCCTGCAGCGCGCTGGAGAAGGTGTGGCCCTCGCGCAGGCTCAGCAGCACCCGCTGCAGCACATCGCGCACCGGCACGCGCGATTCCTTCTCGGCCAGGGTCTCCACCGCCTCGACGATGCTCACGCCCGAACTCAGCAGCGACAGCAATTCCTGGCTGAACAGCAACAGCGGGAACACCGCGCCAGCGCCACCCGTGCGCAGGCCACGCTCGCGCGACACCGACACCACCGCATGCCCCAGCGCGTGCACCTGCCGGCGCGCATCGTCACCGGTGGCCGCGTCGATGGTGCTGACGACCATGGACATGTCGGGCTGCAGCGACTTCACGAGGTAGCGCATGCTCACCAGCTCACGATGTCTTCGGCTTCACCGGCACCACCCGGCTGGCGGTCCTTGCCGTGGGACAGCAGGTCGTAGTCACCGTGTTCACCCGGTGCGCGGTAGACATAGGCCAGCCCCCAGGGATCGAGCGGCACGCCCTTCTTGAGGTAGGGTCCCGACCACTTGCTGTCGCCCGCGGGCCGTTCGTTGAGCGCCGCAAGGCCTTCCTCGCTCGTGGGGTAACGCCCCATGTCGAGGCGGTACTGGTCCAGCGCCTTGCCGAGCGCGTCGATCTGCGCACGCGCGGTCTTCACTTCCGATTTGCCGATCTGCGCAAAGAAGCGCGGCCCGACGAAACCGGCCAGCAGGCCGATGATGACCATGACCACCAGCAGTTCAAGCAGGGTGAATCCACGAGACCGCCGCGGGCGGAAGATCGGTTGGGAATGCATGGGAAAAACGCTCCGCGGGAAAGGGAATCGCAAGGGACCTGACAGAAACCCGAGGTTAGGAAGCTTCTGTGAAGGGCGGGTTACATCGCGGCATTCAGCACGGTTGTTGTGACCACCGGTGATGCATTTGATCCAAACGGACTATGTTTTCTCGCAGTTCTCGTTGCAAACATGACATGTGCGGCACGCCGCCTCATCCAGCCACCGACAGGCTGTAGCCGCTGCCCCGCACCGTGCGGATCACGTGGTCCATGCCGGCCGGCAGCAGCGCGTTGCGCAGGCGGCTGATGTGGACGTCCACCGTGCGGTCATCGCCCACGAAGTCGGCACCCCACACGTGGTCCAGCAGCTGCGAGCGGCTGTAGACACGGTCGGTGTGGGTGACGAGGAAATGCAGCAGGCGGAACTCGGTGCTGCCCAGCGAGAGGGGCACACCGGCGGCCACCACCGTCTTGGCCGCGGGATCGAGCACCAGCCCCGCGACACGCACCACGTCGGCCGTGACCTGGGGCACCCGGCGGCGCAGGATGACGGCGATGCGCGCGATCAGCTCGCGCGACGAGAACGGCTTGGTGATGTAGTCGTCCGCGCCCACTTCAAGGCCGGCGATCTTGTCGCGCTCCTCGATGCGCGCCGACAGCAGGATGATGGGGATGTCGCGCGTGCGCGCCTCGGAGCGCAGCAGCCGGGTGAGTTCCACGCCGGACATGCCGGGCAGCATCCAGTCGAGCAGCAGCACATCGGGCAACCAGCGCAGCAAGATGTCGCGCGCCTGCTCTGCATCCGATGCGCAACGCACCGCATGCCCCGCCCGGGTGAGGTTGACGGAAATGAGCTCCTGGATGTGCGGCTCATCTTCGACGATCAGAATTTGAGCAGCCATGTGGTGTCAGTCGGGAAGATGTGCGCGATCCTAGAAGCATGCAGTGACGTTTTGATTTCAGTCCTGTGTACTTCGGCCCCGAGCCGGTCACACATTTGACGTACTTGGTCCATAGACTCCCGAGTTCTTCAGACCAACGATGCATGTGTCCCATGACGATCCAACACCTCACGCGGCTTCTCGCGGCCTGCGCCACCGCTGTGTTGATGGCGCCCATGGCGGCCACGGCGCAAGACATCACGGGTGCGGGTGCGACGTTTCCCGCGCCGGCCTACGCGAAGTGGGCCGATGCCTACAAGGCCGCCGGCAACGCGCGCATCAACTACCAGCCGATCGGATCGAGTGGCGGCGTGCGGCAGATTGATGGACGCACCGTGGACTTCGGTGCCACGGATGCACCGCTCAAGGACGAAGAGCTTGCCCGCAAGGGCCAGATCCAGTTCCCCACGCTCATTGGCGGCGTGGTGCCGGTGGTCAATCTGAAGGGCATCGCCCCGGGACAGCTGCGCCTGACGGGCGCCGTGCTGGGCGACATCTACCTTGGCAAGATCTCGCGCTGGAGCGACCCGGCGATCCAGGCGCTCAACCCGCAGCTCGCGCTGCCCGACACCGTGATCTCGCCCGTGTTCCGGTCCGACGGTTCCGGCACCACCTTCATCTTCACCAACTACCTGAGCAAGGTGAACGCCGAGTGGAAGAGCCGCATCGGCGAAGGCACCTCGGTGGGCTGGCCCACCGGCGCGGGAGGCCGCGGCAACATCGGCGTGGCAGCCATCGTCTCGCGCGTGCCGAACTCCATCGGCTATGTAGAGTACGCCTATGTGAAGCAGGCGCGCATGACCCATGCGCTGGTGCAGAACGCCTCGGGCGCCTTCGTGGAGCCGGGCACCGACGCCTTCCGGGCCGCCAGCACGGGTGTCGACTGGACGGCGTCCAACGCCCACATGCTGACCCATCAACCGGCGGCCACCGCATGGCCCATCACCGGCGCGACCTTCGTGCTGATGTACGCACGCCCAGAGAACACGGCCCACGCCTCACAGGCCTTGCGCTTCTTCCACTGGGGAATGACGCAGGGCGAGGCCATGACCACCTCGCTCGGTTACGCCGCGCTGCCGAAGTCGGTGGTCGACTCGATCGAGTCGCTGTGGGCGCAGGTGCGCGGCCCTGACGGCAAGCCGATTGCCTACAAATGATCCCGCGCCACGCGCGCATGTCCCTTCTTTCCGAGGCCACGGCCATGAAACACCGCACTTCCCCGCAGCACACCCATCCCCTTCGCCTGACCGCGCTCACCCTGTTGCTGTCTCTGGGCCTGAGCGCCTGCGGCGCCAAGGACGACAACCCGCAGGCCACGCAGGTGGCCGCCAAGGTCGGCTCCAGCGAAATCTCCGTGCACCAGATCAACCAGGTGCTCAGCCGCACGCCCATCAACGGCGCTTCCAAGGACGCAGTGCAGGCCGCCAGTCGCGAAGTGCTCGAACGCCTGATCGACCAGCAACTGGCCGTGGACCAGGCCACTGAGGCCAAGCTGCACCGGTCGCCCGATGTGGTCGCGCAGCTGGAGGCAGCACGCCGCGACGTGCTGGCCCGCGCCTACGTGCAACAACTCGTCGGCGCGGTGGCCAAGCCCACGCCCGAGGAAGTGAAGCAGTACTACGACGCCCACCCGGCCCTGTTCGCCGAACGCCGGGTGTTCAACCTGCAGGAAATCCGCGTGCCCAAGGGCACCGAAGTGATCGATGATCTTCGCCGCCTGGCCGAGCAGGCCCGGCCGATTGACGAGGTGGCAGGCGTTCTGCGCACGCGCGGCGTGCAGTTTGGCGGCGGCAGCGCCACCCGCACCGCCGAGCAGATTCCGCTGGAGCTGCTGCCGCGCCTGCACGCGCTCAAGGACGGTCAGAGCATCGTGGTGGCGGCCGGGGACGGCGTCACCTTCGTGCGCGTCGCGTCTTCACGGCAGGTGCCGGTGAGCGAAGCGCAGGCCAAGCCCGGCATCGAGCAGTTCCTGGGCAACAGCCGCTCCACCGAAGTGATCAAGAACGACATCAAGCGCCTGCGCGAGGCCACCACCGTGACCTACATGGGCGAGTTCGACCGCGCCGCCATGGCGCAGGCCCCCGCCGATGGCAAGAAGGCCGATGCCCCGGCGGCTGCACCTCCCGCGCTCACCGCACCACTCGGCAGCGCCGACAAGGAGCCGGCCGCCCCTGAGCAGAGCGTGATCGAACGCGGCCTGCAGGGTCTCAAGTGAGCGCGCTGGCCATGACGATCCCGCGCTGGCCGGGTCGCCTGTTGCACGCGTTGCTGCTCGCAGCCGCGGCGCTGCTGGGCGGCACCGCACAGGCCCAGGTGGGCCCGGTGGACTACCCGCTCGCGGCGGGCGACACCGTGCGCGTGCAGGTGTTCCAGAACCCGGACCTGACGCTGGAGACCCGCATCGCCGAGAGCGGCACGATTTCCTTTCCGCTGATCGGCACCGTGCGCCTCGGTGGCCTGTCGGTGGGCGCGGCGGAGAAGAAGATCGCCGACGCGCTCAAGAGCGGTGGCTTCCTGCAGAACCCGCAGGTCACGCTGCTGCTCACGCAAATCCGCGGCAGCCAGGTCTCGGTGCTGGGCCAGGTGGGCCGGCCCGGGCGTTTTCCGCTGGAGACCGCCAGCACGCGCCTGAGCGACATGCTGGCCAATGCGGGCGGCACCACGCCCGGCGGCGACGACGTGGTCATCGTCAGCGGACAGCGCGATGGCAAGCCCTTTCGCAAGCTGGTCGACCTGCCCGCCCTCTTCCTGCGCCAGCCGGGCAACGAAGACATCGTGCTGCAGGGCGGCGACGTGATCTACGTGCACCGCGCGCCGGTGTTCTATGTGTACGGCGAGGCGCAGCGCCCCGGCTCGTTCCGCATCGAGCGCTCCATGACCGTGATGCAGGCGCTGGCCCAGGCCGGTGGCCCCACGCCACGCGGCTCGCGCGACCGGCTGCAGCTGCACCGCCAGCAGGACGACGGCAGCATCGCGACCCTGACACCGGAGATGAACGACCCGGTCATGCCCAATGACGTGCTCTACGTGCGCGAGAGCCTTTTCTGAAGCACGCTGCCCATGACGCCCCACCAATTCCTGATCATCCTGCGCGCCCGCTGGCTCGTGGTGTTCCTCACCTTCGTGCTGGTGGTGGCGGGCACGGCCACCGTGACCCTGCTGTCGGACAAGCAGTACACCGCCACGGCGGCCGTGGTGCTGGACGTGAAGTCACCCGACCCGGTGAGCGGCCTCACGCTGGCCGGCCTGATGGCGCCGGGCTACATGGCCACCCAGGTCGACATCATCAAGAGCGACCGCGTGGCCAAGCGCGTGGTGAGCGCACTGGGCATGGCCAGGAGCGCCGCGGTGCAGGCCCAGTGGATGGAGGCCACCAGCGGCAAGGGCCAGCTCACCGACTGGCTGTCCGCGCTGCTGCAGCGCAACCTGGACGTGAAGCCCTCGCGCGAAAGCAACGTGATCAGCATCGAGTACGTGGGCGCCGACCCGGACTTCGCCGCGGCCGTGGCCAATGCCTTCGCCAAGGCCTATGTCGACGTGAACCTGGAGCTGCGCGTGGACCCGGCTCGCCAGTACGCCGGCTTCTTCGACGAGCAGACCAAGGCCGCGCGCGAGCGGCTGGAGAAGGCGCAGAAGGCGCTGTCGGACTTTCAGCAGGCCAACGGCATCACCTCCAACGACGAGCGCGTGGACTACGAAACCGCCAAGCTCAATGAAACCAGCAGCCAGCTCACCTCGATCCAGGCCGCCACCACCGACAGCCGCAGCAAACGCGGGCGCACCGACGGCGACACGGTGGCCGAGGTGATGCAGAGCCCCCTGATCAACGGCCTGAAGTCCGACATCGCGCGGCTGGAAGCCAAGCTCATCGAAAGCGGCGTGAACCTGGGCAAGAACCACCCGCAGACGCAACGCGCCGAGTCCGAGCTGGCCGCACTCAAGGCGCAGCTGGAGTCCGAGACCCGGCAGATCACCAGCTCGATCAACACCACCTACGAGGTGAACCGCCAGCGTGAAAGCCAGCTGCAGGCCGCCCTGGCCGCGCAGAAGTCGCGCGTACTGCTGCTCAACCAGCAACGCGACGAGATCCGCGTGCTGCGCGGCGACATCGAGACCGCGCAGCGCGTGTTCGACACGGTCAGTCTGCGCGCCTCGCAAAGCAGCCTGGAGAGCCAGACCAACCAGACCAACATCGCCGTGCTCAACCCCGCCATCGCACCCGCGTTTCCGTCCGGTCCGCGCGTCAAGCTCAACATCGCGATCGCCATGTTCCTCGGCGGCCTGCTCGGCGTGATGCTGGCCATGGCGCTGGAGTTCGCCAACCGGCGCGTGCGCTCGGCCGACGACCTGCTCGATCTGCGTGACGTCGCGCTGCTGGGCAGCATCGGATCGGCCCGCGGCATGATGAAACCCCTGAGCGCCGGAGGCCGGGCATGAACGCGCCCGAGCACCTCGCATCGCGCGGCTCCATCGGCGACATCCTGGTGGCGCGCGGCCTGCTGCGCGCCGAACACATCGAGCGCGTGATCGAGCGCCAGCGCAGCCACGACGAGCCTTTCGGCGAAGCCGCCATCGCGCTCAAGCTGCTCGCGCGCAACGACCTCGATGCCGCCCTGTCGACGCAGTTCAACTACGGCTACCTGCAGGAGGGCGACACGCACCTGAGCCGCGAACTCGTCACGGCCTTCAAGCCCTTTTCACGCGCGGCCGAAGAGATGCGCGCGCTGCGCGGCCAGATCATGCTGCGCTGGCTCAACGACGACCGCCGCCGGCGCCTGCTCAGCGTGGTGAGCCCGCGCTCCGGCGACGGGCGCAGCTTCATCGCGGCCAACCTGGCGGTGGTGTTTTCCCAGCAGGGCCAGCGCACGCTGCTGATCGACGCCAACCTGCGCCAGCCGCGCCAGGCCCAGCTGTTCCACACCCCGCACAGCGCCGGTCTGGCCGGCATCCTGTCGGGCCGCGCCGGCACCGAAGTGATCGAGTCCGTGCCGGGTCTGCCCGACCTGCACGTGCTGCCGGCGGGCGCGCCGCCGCCCAACCCGCAGGAGCTGGTGGGCATGCCGGCTTTCGGCGCGCTGCTGCACCAGGTGAGCCAGAGCCACGACGTGGTGCTGATCGACACGCCGGCCTGTGAGCGTTTTGCCGATGCCGAGATCATCGCCGCGCGCGCTGGTGCGGCGCTGCTGGTGGCGCGCAAGAACCGCAGCCCGCTGCGCGCGGTGGGCGAGATCACCCGCCGCCTGCAGGACACCGGCGTGGCGCTGGTGGGCTCCGTGCTCAACCACTATTGAGATCCGGTATGCGCCGCCATCCACTCCCGCACCCGTATGCGCACCGCGAGCACGGAGATGCCGAGCGCCGCGCCGACCGCGTCGGCCACGAGGTCGTCCACCTCCGCACTGCGTCCGGGCAGCCGCAATTGACTGGCTTCGTCCACCAGGCCGACCAGCATCGCGCCCAGGAAGCCCAGAACCAGGGCAGACACGCCGTGGCGCCCGCTGGCAAAGCCGATCGCGCAGGCCAGCACCGCGTACACCGCCATGTGGGCCAGCTTGTCCCAGGGTGCGCCCACCAGGCCCACTGCGAAGGGCTGCGCGCCACCGATCCACAGCGCCAGGGGCAGCGACACGGTGAGCAGCACGGCCAGCCATCGCGCGATGCGCTGCACGCGCGAAAGTGAAAAACCCATGAGCACGAACACCCCTTTTCCTGTTCCGGCCGGCGCATCCATGATGGCGCGCCTGCTGCCGTTCGTGCCGATTATGGTGGGGCTCGCCCTGCTCTATCTACCCAGCCTGTATGACCTGTTCACCGGCATCTGGGCACAGGACGACCAGTTCCATGGCCCGATCGTGCTGGCCATCTCGCTCTGGCTGATGCAGCGCAACTGGGCAGCAATGGAGGTGGCGGCGCAGGGTGCAAAACCCAGCGCCTGGGGCTGGCCGCTGGTGGTGGTGGCCCTGCTGCTGTACGCGATCGGCCGTTCGCAGGCCATCGGCATCTTCGAGGTGGGTTCGGTGATCTGGCTGCTCGCGGGCCTGCTGCTGCTGCTGCGGGGCACCGCCGGACTCAAGGCCCAGTGGTTCGCGCTGTTCTTCATGCTGTTCATGGTGCCCCTGCCCGCGCAGGTGGTCGACCTGGTCACGATGCCGATGAAGATGGCGGTGTCGTATGTGGCGGAGAACGTGCTGTACTTCGTCGGTTATCCGATCGGGCGCAACGGCGTGGTGCTGCAGATCGGCCAGTACATGCTGCTGGTGGCCGACGCCTGCGCCGGCCTGCACACGCTGCTCACGCTGGAAGCGCTGGGCCTGCTGTACCTGAACCTGGTGCGGCGCGACTCGGTGTTCCGCAACATCACGCTGGCGATCCTGATCGTGCCGATCTCGTTCACCGCCAACGTGATCCGTGTCATGGCCCTGAGCCTGATCACCTACCACTTCGGCAACGAGGCCGGCCAGGGCTTCCTGCACGGCTTCGCGGGCATGGTGCTGTTCCTCAGCGCCCTGCTGCTGATCATCGCCTTCGACACCCTGCTGCAGACGGTCGAAGGCCTGCGCAAGCGCGGCCACCCCACGCCCCAGAAAGCCTGACGCCATGCCCTTCCCCTTCAAGAACCTGCTGCTGATGGTGCTGATGATGGCCTCGGCAGCCCTGGCCGCGGCGATACGACCAACCGCCAGCCTGGCCGACGAACGCCCGCCGATCGACCTGGCCGCCATGGTGCCGGGCCAGTTCGGCCCCTGGCGCGAGCAGCTCAACGTGGCGGTGCAGATCGTGGACCCGGAGCAGCAGGCCACCATCGACGCCATTTACACGCAGACCCTCGCGCGCACCTACGTGCACGCCAACGGCTATCGCGTCATGCTGTCGATCGCCTATGGCAAGAACCAGAGCGACAACCTGCAGTTGCACAAGCCCGAGGTGTGCTACCCGGCCCAGGGCTTCAAGCTGGAGAAACTCGAACGCGTGCCGCTGAACCTGCTGGACCGGCCGATCACCGCCACGCGCATGGAAACCTACCTGGGCCAGCGCCACGAGCCCGTGACCTACTGGACCGTGGTGGGCGACCACATCACCACCACCGGCATCGACAAGAAGCTCACCGAGATGCGCTACGGCCTGCGCGGCCGAGTGCCCGACGGCATGCTGGTGCGCGTGTCCTCGATCGACCGGGACACCCCCAACGCGCACCGCATCCAGGCCGAGTTTTCCGCCGCCCTGGTAGCGGCCATCGCACCCGAACACCGCGCCCGCTTCTCGGGCGTGGGCGCCGCGCCCGCCCTGCTTCACACCACCGCACCATGAAAAAGAAGACCGCACTCATCACCGGCATCACCGGGCAGGACGGGTCGTACCTGGCCGAACTGCTGCTGAAGAAGGGCTACGAGGTGCATGGCATCAAGCGCCGGGCCTCTTCCTTCAACACCGACCGCATCGACCACCTCTACCAGGACCCGCACGAGTCGGACCGCCGGCTGGTGCTCCACTACGGCGACCTCTCCGACAGCAGCAACCTGATCCGCATCGTCGGCCAGGTGCGGCCCGACGAGGTCTACAACCTCGGCGCCATGAGCCATGTGGCGGTGAGCTTCGAGAGCCCCGAGTACACCGCCGATGTCGATGGCACCGGCACGCTGCGCCTGCTCGAGGCGATCCGCCTGCTCGGCCTGCAGAAGACCTGCCGCTTCTACCAGGCCTCCACCAGCGAGCTGTATGGCCTGGTGCAGGAAACGCCGCAGAAGGAGACCACCCCCTTCTACCCGCGCAGCCCTTATGCGGTGGCCAAGCTCTACGCCTACTGGATCACGGTGAACTACCGCGAGGCCTACGGCATGTACGCCTGCAACGGCATCCTGTTCAACCACGAGAGCCCGCAGCGCGGCGAGACCTTCGTGACGCGCAAGATCACCCGCGCCATCTCGCGCATCGCCCTGGGCCTGCAGCACTGCCTGTACCTGGGCAACATGAGCGCGCTGCGCGACTGGGGCCACGCGAAAGACTACGTGGAAATGCAGTGGCTGATGCTGCAGCAGGACACACCCGAGGACTTCGTGATCGCCACCGGTGTGCAGTACAGCGTGCGCCAGTTCGTGGAACTGGCCGCGCAGGAGCTGGGCATCTCGCTCGACTGGGTGGGTGAGGGTGTGGACGAGGTGGGCGTGGTGTCGGCCGTGCGGGGCGACGACCTGCACTGCTCGGTGGGCGACGTGGTGGTGCGGGTGGACCCGCGCTACTTCCGGCCCACCGAAGTGGAGACCCTGCTGGGCGACGCCACCAAGGCGCGCACGCGGCTGGGCTGGACGCCCAGGATCACCCTGCCCGAGCTGGTGGCAGAGATGGTGCAGGCCGACCACCGCATCGCCCGGCGCGATGCCCTGGTGAAGCAGGCGGGATTCCCGGCCTTCGAATTCCACGAGTGAGATCACCACCATGCGCCTCGATGCCAGGATCTTCGTCGCAGGCCATCGCGGGCTGGTGGGTTCGGCGTTGGTGCGCCAGCTGCGCGCCGCCGGCTACCAGCACCTGGTGCTGCGCACCCACGACGAGCTGGACCTCACCGACGCCCGGGCCACCAACGAATTCTTTGCGCGCGTGCGGCCCGAATACGTGTTCCTGGCCGCCGCGCGCGTGGGCGGCATCCTGGCCAACCAGCAGCACCCGGCCGACTTCATCCGCGACAACCTGCTGATCCAGACCCACGTGATCCACGAGGCCTGGCGCACCGGCGTGCAGCGCCTGCTGTTCCTGGGCTCCAGCTGCATCTACCCGCGCCTGGCGCCGCAACCCATGCGGGAGTCCGACCTGCTCACCGGCCCGCTGGAAGCGACCAACCGGCCCTATGCACTGGCCAAGATCGCGGGCATCGAGATGTGCTGGAGCTACAACCGCCAGCACGGCACGCGCTTTCTGGCCGCCATGCCCACCAACCTGTACGGCCCCGGCGACAACTACAACCTCGACACCAGCCATGTCATTCCCGCGCTGCTGCGCAAGTTCCACGAGGCGCGTGTGCAGGGCGCGCCCAGCGTCACGGTGTGGGGCAGCGGCACCCCGCGGCGCGAGTTCATGTTCAGCGACGACATGGCCGCCGCCTGCCTGTTCCTGATGCAGTTGCCGGATGCGCGTTTCGACGGACTGCTGGGCAGCGACGAGAACGTCAGCGGCCGCTTCGAGCCGCCGCTGATCAACATCGGCGTGGGGCATGACCTCAGCATCCGCGAGCTCGCGCAGACCGTGCAACGCGTGACGGGCTACACCGGCGCGGTGGTGTACGACACGGAACGGCCCGATGGCACCCCGCGCAAGCTGATGGACGTGTCGCGCCTGCAGGCCCTGGGTTTCGTTGCCACCACAGCGCTCGAAGACGGCCTGCGGCAGGCCCTGGCCAGCGCCGATTTCGCGCACGCCGTTGCCAGCACCGCATGAACACCCGGCCGGCCTGGAGGGCTTCGCGAGCGCTGCCCCTGCTCGCGCTCGCCGTGGCGCTGCTGGCGGCGGCCGAACTGGCTTGCCGCGGCATCCTCGGCCTGGGCACGCCGCCGCTGTATGAAGCGGACGCGGGGTTCGAATACCGGCTGCGCCCGAACCAGGATCTCCAGCGTTTCGGCAACCATGTGTTCGTGAACCGCTGGGGCATGCGCGCGCCGGACTTCGAGGCCCGCAAGGCGGTCGCGGGCGAACTCCGTGTCATGGTGATGGGCGACTCGGTGGTCAACGGCGGCAGCCAGATCGACCAGGCCGACCTCAGCACGGCGCTGCTCCAGGCCCGGCTGCAGGCCGAGCTGGGTGGGCCGGTGACCGTGGGGAACATCTCGGCCGGCAGCTGGGGGCCCGGCAACTGGCTGGCCTATGCGCAACGTTTCGGCTTCTTCGATGCCGACGTGGTGGCCCTGGTGCTGGGTGGCGGCGACCAGGCCGACAACCCCAGCTTTGCACCCCTGGGCATCAACCATCCCACACAGGCGCCGCTGCTCGCCATCGAGGAAGCGGTGCAACGCTACCTGCCCCGCTTCCTGCCCGCACTGCTGCGCAGCGCGTGGTCTTCACCTCCCGATGGCAGCCATGCACCGGCTCAGCCCGGGGCACAGGCCAGCGCCCGCGGCCTGGCCGATCTCGAGGCGTTTCTGCGCCTGGCGGTCGCAGACGGTCGCAGTGTGGTGGTGCTCTACCACCCGGACCGCGACGAAATGCTGAGCGGTCGGTCCATAGACGGACACGATCAGATCCGCATGCTCGTGGACCGCCTGTCCCTGCCCTTCATCGACCTGCGCACGCCTTACCAGCTTGCGGGTCCATCGATTTACCGCGACAACATCCACCACAGCGCGCAAGGCCAGCGGGTGATGGCCGATGCGCTGCACGCGGCCGTGGTGCCCGCACTCGTGCAGGCGCGCAGCAAGAACAACCCGCTCTCGCAGCGAGGCGCGCTGTGACAAGCGGTGCACCGTCGGTGCTCTACCTCGGCCCGCGCACCGGCACCTGCCTGGACCGCGCGAACGCCCTGCGGCGCATTGGCTGCAACGTCGAACACATCGACATCCGCGAACTCCTGCCCGCCAGCGTCTGGGTGGACCGCTGGACCTGGCGCGTGGGCGGGCACTGGTTCTCGCCCTGGGTGAAACGCGCGCTGTCGTCGCGCCTGGGCCAGGCCCGCTACGACCTGTGCCATGTGGACGGTGGCGAGTGGGTCTCGCCCGGCGTGGTGCAGCTGCTGCGCCGTGTGGCGCGGCGCGTCATCAACTACAACATCGACGACCCCACCGGGCCACGCGATGGCCCGCGCTTCGAGGCCTACCGGCAGGCCGTGCCCCACTACGACCTCGTGGTCGTGGTTCGCGAAGACAACGTGCCCGAACTGCAGGCCCTGGGGGCGCGCCGCGTGAAGCGCGTGTACCGCAGCGCCGACGAGGTGAGCCACGCACCGCGCAGCCTCTCGACCGTGGAGCAACTGAGCTGGCAGTCGGAGGTGCTCTTTCTCGGCAGCTGGTTCCCCGACCGCGGCCCCTTCCTGATGGAACTGATCCGCCTGGGCGTGCCGCTGACCATTCGCGGGCCGAACTGGCACAAGGCACCCGAGTGGCCCGCGCTCAAGTCCCACTGGGCTGGCGGCTCCATCGGCGGGGACGACTATGCGCGCGCCATCCAGTGCGCACGCGTCAACCTGGGCCTGCTGTCGAGCGAAAACCGCGACCTGCACACCACGCGCTCGCTGGAAATACCGGCGCTCGGTGGCCTGCTGTGCGCGCAGCGCACCGAAGAACACAGCGCCCTGTACGCCGAGGGCGAAGAAGCCCTGTTCTGGTCCAGCGCGGAGTCCTGCGCCGCGGCCTGCCGCCTGGCGCTGAGCAACGAAGCCTGGCGTGCGCGCATCGCGCGCGCGGGCCACGAGCGCTTCTGGCGCGAAGGCAACCGCAACGAAGCGGTGATGCGTTCGCTGCTTGAAGCAGCGCAGGAGATGGCATGAGCCGATCCATGTACCAGCGCATCGTGGCCGGCATGGGCGCCAACTCGATAGGCATGGCGATCACCATCGGCATCCAGCTGGCCTCGCTGCCGATCTTCCTGCTGACCTGGGACACTTCCACCTACGGCGCGTGGTTGCTGCTCTCCGCGCTACCGGCCTACCTCGCTATGGCCGACGTGGGCATGGTCACCGCTGCGGGCAACCGGATGACCATGGCCATGGGCGCGGGCGATGTGGCCATGGCCAACCGTGTGTTCCAGAGCGCACAGATGTTCATGCTGCTCGTGTGCTGCGCGCTGGCCTTGCTGGCGCTGCCTCTGGTCTTGTGGTTTCCGTGGCCAGCAGCGGGCACGGCAGACCAACGCTTTGCGCTGATGGCGCTGACGGCCGGCGTGCTGGTGGCCTTCGCCGGCGGGCTCTCGGAGCAGGTGTTCAAGGCCACGCACCGATACGCGCTGGGCACGCTCCTTGGCAACCTGACCCGCCTGGCAGAGTGGGCGGGCTGGATGCTCGGTCTGGTGGTGTTCGGTACCTTCAGCGCGGTCGCGGTGGGCGGCCTGATCTTGCGCGTGGTCGGGACCCTGCTGACCATGGCGGTGGCCAGCGACGGCGCCCACGGCATGCGCTGGGGCCTGCGCTGCGCGACCCGCGAGACGGTGCGACAGATGATCCGGCCCGCCACGGCTTTCATGGCCTTCCCTCTGGCCAACGCGCTGAGCTTCCAGGGTGTCACCCTGCTGGTGGGGGCCATGCTGGGGCCTGTGGCCGTTGCGGTGTTCAGCACCTACCGCACCCTGGCACGTACGGCGGTCCAGGTGACTGCCATGTTCAGCCACTCCCTGTGGCCGGAGTTCTCCCGCCTGTTCGGGAAGCGGTCCATTTTTGAACTCCAGCAACTGGCGCGCCGCAGCGCATGGCTCAGCGCGGCACAGGTGCTGCTGCTCAGCGGCGCCCTCTTCGCGGTGGCACCGTGGATTCTCCGCACATGGACGCATGGTCAGATTCCATTCGATGCCGCAGTCTTCGGCATCCTGATGGCCTACGCCACCGCTAGTGGTTTGTGGCACGTGCCGCGGGTCCTGCTCATGGCCACCAACCGGCATGGTGGCCTGGCGGTCTGGGCCGTGGTGACGGGAGCCCTTTGCGTGGCGCTCACGGCATTGCTGGGCCAGCGCATGGGACTGGAAGGCGTCGGAGTCGCGATGCTCGCCAGCGAGTTGCTGATCGCCACGGTCTGCATCGGACTGGCGTTGCGGGCGACGGCAGAGCCGGTTGGAAGCCGGGAGGTGATGCCATGAAAGTCGCCTTGTCGGTACCCGGCAAGTTTCACACCTTCGACCTAGCGCGCGAACTGCACGCGCAGGGCATGCTGGCTGGCGTCCTGACCGGGTACCCCAGGTTCAAGCTGCGCAACGAGGGTTTGCCTGCCTCGCTGATCAAGACGTTTCCGTGGGTCATGGCTCCCTACATGGCCAACCCGTTCAAACACCGGATGCCACACCAATGGGTCCGGGAGCATGAACACCTCGTGGCCACCACCTTTGGCCACTGGACGGCCAGTGCGCTGCCCCCTTGCGATGTGTACGTGGGCTTGTCTGGCAGTTCGTTGAAGGCGGGGCGGCTCCAGCAGCTCGCAGGCGGCCGCTATGTGTGCGACCGCGGCTCCTCCCATATCAGGACGCAGGACGCCTTGCTGCGCGAGGAACATCTCGAATGGGGCATGCCGTTCAGGAACATCGACCCACGCGCCGTTGCACGCGAGGAGGCCGAATACGAGCAGGCCGACTGCATCACGGTGCCCTCCGGTTTCGTCTTCGATTCCTTTGTCGGGCGCGGCGTGCCGCCTGAACGCCTGAGACTCCTTCCCTATGGCGTGAACCTCGCGCGGTTCGAGCCCACGGGTGCTCCGGATCCCCAACGATTCGATGTGCTGTTCGTCGGAGGCATGAGCCTGCGCAAAGGCGTTCAATACCTCGTCCAGTCGTGGCGCGAGCTCAGGCACCCCGCCAAATCGCTGACGTTCGTCGGCTCGCCGTCGCCGGACGTGATCGACCTGCTCAAACGCGCAGGACTCTGGCCGGACGAGGCGCGGGTGCTGGGGCATGTGCCCCAGCTGGAACTCAAGCACCTGATGAGCCGGAGCCATGTCATGGTGCTGCCCAGCATCGAAGAGGGCCTCGCCATGGTGATGGCGCAGGCCATGGCCTGTGGCTGTCCGGTGATTGCCAGCGAGCACACCGGGGCACGCGATCTCTTCGAGGACGGACAGGAAGGGTTCATCGTCCCGATCCGCGACCCTGCCGCACTCACCGATCGCCTGCAACGCCTGGCCGAAGAACCCGGGTTGCGCTCCCGCATGGCCGCCGCCTCACTGGAGCGTGTGAAGCGCATGGGTGGATGGCGGGACTACGGTCAACGCGCATCGCGCATCTACAGCGATCTGGTGGCCTCATGAGCAACGGGCGCTTCGTCCTGGTCAGCCTGATGGCACTGGCGTTGCTGGCGCTGACGGCGCAGCTGTTCATCGACTTCACGACGGAGAACATCGCGTCAGCCTGCATCGTCTTCGTGTCGTCGATGGCGATCCTGCTCTACCTGCTGTGGACGCCTGCGATCAAGACCCACCCGCTGTCCACCTTCGCCATCTTCGGCTTCTGCATGACCACGCAGCTCGGCGCCCTGCTGGGCCAGACGGCGCTGCTCACCTCGCTGGCGAACAACCTGCGCCAGCCCATGGAAACCTTCGCCACGCTGGCGGGCTTCCAGGCCGTCGCCATGCTCGCCCACACCGGCTACCGCTGGCTGCTCAACCCGCCCGGGCGTGAGGGCCAGTCCCCACCACGCCAGCTGCTGGACAAGCTCGGGCTCTACCGCGTGCCCGGCACCGGTGCGCTCTGGCTCATGGGCTACGTGGGCATGCTGGCCTTCCTGATCGGCTCCGCGCGCGAAGGCACCTTCGGCAAGGTGCTGCAGGGCATGACCTTCCTGACCTGGGCACCATTCCTGATTCCCATGTACCTGCTGCAGCTGGGCGAGCGCTACTGCAACGCCCGTCGGCAGTACCCGCACCTGGTCTTCTTCGCCGGCCTGGTGGTACTGCTGGGTCTGGCGGCCAACGCGCGCAGCATCATCTTCTCGGGTTTCGTGTCCATCGCCCTGTTCGCACTGCTCATGGTGCTGCGCAACGCCGATCCGGTGTCCCCGAAGCGGGTGCTGCGCCTGGGCCTGCTCGGCCTGGTGCTGGCCGCCCTCGCCATCCCGGTGAGCGACCTGGCCACCGCCATGGTGGTGGCGCGCAAGGTGCGTGGCAGCGTCTCGGCGGTGCAGATGGTGACGGAAACCTTTCACTACCTCGGCCAGCCCGAGGCCCTGGAAGGCGAACGACAACGCGTGCGCGACGAGGCGTTGAACAAGTACGACGAGTTCTACCTGGCCAACCCCTTGCTCGCTCGCCTGGTCGAAACCAAGTTCCACGACAACTCGCTGTACTTCGTGTCGCTGTTCTCCAGCAGCGACTCCGTGCGGCTGGCCGAAACCACGGGCGACATGCTCTGGTCCATCCTGCCAGACCCGGTGCTCAAGGCCCTGAGCGTCGACGTGGACAAGCGGGATTTGAAGTTCTCCATGGGCGACTACCTGAGCCACCTCGGCCAGGGCGGCCCCCTGGGTGGCTACCGCACCGGTTCCATGCTGGCGCAGGGCGTGGCCTTGCTGGGCGTCGGGTTTGCGGCGCTGTACTTCCTGTGCTGCCTGCTGGTGTTTGCCGTGATCGATCTGCTGTCGTACCGCCCACGCGGCGGCCCGGTGCTGCTGTCGGCGATGGGCATGTTGATGGTTTGGGAGCTGTTCCTCAACGGCATCACGGCCGACTCGCTGCATGCCTGGCTGGGTCTGGTGATCCGCACATTGCCCCAGGCCCTGTTCTTCTTCCTGCTGCTGGCGGGCGTGGCCCGCTTCAGCGGCTGGCTGTTCTCCGGCAGTCCCTCGCGCGGTTTCCGCGACCGCGCCCCCCAACCCCAGCGGTGATCCATGCGCATCGTCCTGTTCACCCACCCCGCCTTCATGGCCTCGCAAAGCATGCCGCGCTTTGCCCGCATGCTGCAGCAGGCCTACCAGGCGCGCGGCCATGACGTCCAGGTGTGGTCGCCGCCCGCGCGCGTGCACGCCTGGGTGCCGGCCGGGCGCTTGTCCAAATGGGCCGGCTATGTCGACCAGTACCTGCTGTTCCCGTTGCAGGTGCGGCGCGCGCTGGCGCGCCAGGCGACCGACACCCTGTTCGTGATGGCCGACCAGGCGCTCGGCCCCTGGGTGCCGCTGGTGAAACACCGGCCGCTGGTGGTGCACGTGCACGACCTGCTCGCGCTGCGCTCGGCGCTGGGCGAGATCCCCGAAAACCCGACCGGCTTCACCGGCCGCCTCTACCAGCGCTACATCCGCCGGGGCTTTGCACAGGCGCGCCATTTCATCTGCATCTCGCAACGCACGCGCAACGACCTGGAGCGCGTGGGCGGCGTGGCGCCCGAGGCCGCCGAGGTGGTCTACAACGGCCTGAACCAGCGCTTTGCGCCCACGCCGCCGGCCGAGGCCCGCGCGCTGCTGCGCCGGGCCGGCCTGCCCGTGCCCGAACACGGCCTGCTGCTGCATGTGAGCGGCAACCAGTGGTACAAAAACGTGCCCGGCGTGCTGCGGCTGTATGCCCACCACGCACGCACCCACGCCAACCCGCTCCCGCTGTGGCTGGTCGGCGTACAGCAGACCGACGCCGTGCGCGCCGCGCTCGCCGATGTCCCGCCGCAAGGCACGGTGCACTTCCTCCACGGCATCGACCACGCGCTGCTGCAGGCCGCCTACTCGCTGGCGCGGGCGCTGGTGTTTCCCAGTCTGGCCGAAGGTTTCGGCTGGCCGATCGTGGAGGCGCAGGCCTGCGGCTGCCCGGTGGTCACCACCGACGACGCACCCATGAACGAGATCGGCGGGCCGCAGTCGGTGTACCTGCCGCTGCTGCGCAGCGGCGACGACCTGCAGGCCTGGGCGGCCGACGGTGCGCGCGCGCTGGCTGCGCTGCTGGACGAACCGCCACAGGCCGCGCGCGAGCGCATCGCAGCCTGCCTGGCCTGGTCGCGCCGCTTCGAGGCCGACCGCGCCATCACCCAATACCTGCAGGTCTACGAACGGGTGCTGACCAGCCACCCCGTGGCCGCCAGCACCACCCTTGCCCGGAGCGCCCCATGAGAATCCTGCACGTGATTTCCTCGGCCAACCCGCTCGGCGGCGGCCCGATCGAAGGGGTTCGCAACCTCGGGCAACGCATGAGCGAGCTCGGCCACGACACAGAACTGGTGACGCTGGACGACCCTGCCGAGAGCTGGATGCAGCGACAGGACCAGACGGTGCATGCCCTGGGCCCCAGCCGCGGCGAGTACGGGCTCAACAAGCGCATCGTGCCGTGGCTGACCGAGCACGCCCACCGCTACGACTTCGTGATCGTCAACGGCATCTGGCAGTACCACAGCTACGCCGCCTGGCAGGCACTGACCCGGCTGAAAAGGCCCTACGCGGTGTTCACCCACGGCATGCTGGACCCGTGGTTCAAGCGCGCCTACCCGCTCAAGCATTTGAAGAAATGGCTGTACTGGCCGTGGGCCGAATACCGCGTGCTGCGCGACGCGGCGGCGGTGTTGTTCACCTGCGAGGAAGAGCGCCTGTTGGCGCGCGACTCGTTCTGGCTGTACCGGGCGCGCGAGCAGGTGGTGGCCTACGGCACACGACCCCCCCCCACCGACGACGTCGCGCTGACCGACCGCTTTCTGGAGGCGTACCCCCATCTGAAGGGCAAGCGCTTCCTGCTGTTCCTCAGCCGCATCCACGAAAAGAAAGGCTGCGACCTGCTGATCGACGCGTTCGCCCACGTGGCCGCCGAGGAGCCCGACCTGCACCTGGTGATGGCCGGACCCGACCAGACCGGCTGGATGGGGCTGCTGCAGGCACAGGCTGCGCTGCGCGGCATCTCCCACCGCATCCACTGGACCGGCATGCTGCAGGGCGACGTCAAGTGGGGCGCCTTCCATGCCGCCGAGGCTTTCGTGCTGCCCTCTCATCAGGAGAACTTCGGCATCGCGGTGGCCGAGGCCATGGGCTGTGGCCTGCCGGTGCTGATCTCCAACAAGGTCAACATCTGGCGCGAGGTAGAGAGTGCGGACGCCGGCCTGGTGGCCGACGACACGGCGGAAGGCACACACACGTTGCTCAAGCGATGGCTGGCACTCGACCTGCCGGCCCGCCAGCGCATGGCGGACAACGCGCGCCAGCTGTTCGAGCAGCGCTACACCGTCAACGCCATGGCCGAGAGCCTGCTGCAGGTGATCCGCACGCACCAGCGCGAGGCGCCACCGTGATCATCGAGCGCAACGACCCCTTCACCCAGCCCTCGTTCTCGCTCGGCAACCGCGCCGCGCGCGCGCTGTGGAGCGTGGTGTGGCTGCTGCTGTTCCGCCCCAGCCCCAAGCCCCTGCACGCCTGGCGGCGCGGGCTGCTGAAGGCGTTCGGCGCGCAGCTGGGCCAGGACGTGAACGTGCACGCCAACGTTCGCATCTGGGCCCCCTGGCAACTGCGCATCGGCAACCGCGTGGGCGTGGCCAATGGCGTGACGCTCTACAACATGGCGCCGATGGAGATCGGTGACGGCTGCGTGATCTCCCAGGGCGCCCACCTCTGCGGTGGCTCGCACGACATCCAGTCGCCCAACTTCCAGCTGATCGCCCGGCCGATCGCGCTCGGCGAACACGTGTGGATCTGCGCCGATGCCTTCGTGGGCCTGGGCGTGCGCATCGCACCCGGTTGCGTGGTGGGCGCGCGCGCGGTGGTGGTCAAGGACATCCAGGAACCGTGGACGGTGTGGGCCGGCAACCCCGCACAACTCAAGAAGCACCGCCAACCAAGGACACCTTCATGAACAAGATTTCCGTGCTGATCCTGACCAAGGACGAGCAGCTGGACTTGCCCGGCTGCCTGGCCTCGCTGGCGTGGTGCGACGACATCCACGTGTACGACTCGATGAGCACCGACCGCACGGTGGAGATCGCGCGCGCGTTCGGCGCGACGGTGACGCAGCGGCCGTTCGACAACTGGGCCAGCCACCAGAACTGGGGCCTGAACAACATCCCTTTCAAGCACCCCTGGGTCTACTACTCGGATGCCGACGAGCGCATGACGCCCGAACTGGCGGAGGCGTTGAAGGCCTTCGCGGACGCGCCGGGCGAACACGTGGCCCTGCGCGTGCGGCGACGCGACTACTTGATGGGCACCTGGCTCAAGCACGTGACACCCTCGCCGTTCAACATCCGCTTCTTCAAGCCGGCCCACATCCGCTATGAACGCCTGACCAACCCGGTGACCCTGGTGGACGGACCTGTCGGCGACACCGACCGGCATTTCAACCACTACCCCTTCAGCAAGGGAATGGCCCACTGGTTCCACAAGCACAACAGCTACAGCACCGCCGAGGCCGAGCAGATCGTGGCCAACCGGCTGGCGTCGAAAGGCTTCAGTCCCTGGAAGGCGTTCACCGCGAAGGACTCGAACGAACGCCGCTTCCACCAGAAGGAGCTGTACTACCGCCTGCCGCTGCGCCCGGTGGTGATGTTCCTGCTGCTCTACGTGGTCAAACGCGGTTTCCTGGATGGCCACGCCGGCCTCACCTACGCGATGCTGCGCGCCATCTACGAGCACATGATCGTGCTCAAGGTCCGCGAACGCGCGCGCCAGGCCGACACCGAAGGCGCCAGCACCGCCGCGCCGCTGCGGCAATGAAGATCCTCCTCTACAGCGCCAACTTCGCCCCGGAACCCACCGGCATCGGCAAGTACTCCGGCGAGATGGCGGCCTGGCTGGCCGCGCAGGGGCACGAGGTGCGCGTGGTGGCCGCGCCGCCCTACTACCCCGCCTGGCAGCTCGACGAGAGCTACCGCTGGCCGCCCTGGCGGCACGAGACCTGGCGCGGTGTGCGCGTGTGGCGAGCGCCGCTGTGGGTGCCCCGCCAGCCCGGTGGCCTCCAGCGCGTGCTGCATCTGTGCACCTTCGCGCTGTCGTCTTTCCCGGTGATGCTGCGCCAGGTGCTGTGGCGGCCCGAGGTGGTGCTGACGGTGGCGCCGGCGCTGGTGTGCGCACCCGCCGGCTGGCTCACCGCGCGCCTGAGCGGCGCGCAGGCTTGGCTGCATGTGCAGGACTTCGAGGTGGACGTGGCGCTGAACATGGGCCTGCTCCGGGGTGATCGGCTCGCCGCGGGCGTGCGCGCCGCCGAGTCCTGGCTGCTGCGCCGCTTCGACGTGGTGTCCACCATCTCGGAGCGCATGCGCCGGCACCTGCTGCGCAAGGGCGTGCTGGAAGAGGCCACGCACCTGTTCATCAACTGGGCCGATGTGGACGGCATCCGCCCGCTGACCCAGCCCAGCCCCTACCGCGCAACGCTGGGCCTGGCGCCGGACACGAAGGTGGCGCTGTTCTCGGGCACGCTGAGCGCCAAGCAGGGCCTCATGGTGATCCCCGAAGCCGCGCGCCTGCTGGCCGACCGCACCGACCTGCTGTTCGTGGTCTGCGGCGGCGGCGCCCTGCAGGCCGAGCTGGAGCAGGCCGCGCGCCAGTTGCCCAACCTGCGCCTGCTGCCGCTGCAGCCGCTGGAGCAGCTGGGCGATCTGCTGGGCCTGGCCGACGTGCACCTGCTGCCGCAAAGCCCCGAGGCCGAAGACCTGGTGCTGCCCTCCAAGCTGACCGGCATGCTGGCCAGCGGCCGCCCGGTGATCGCCACCTGCCGCGCCGACACCGAACTGGCCGAAGTGGTGGGCCGCTTCGGCGAGGTCGTGGCCCCGAGCGACGCACAGGCCCTGGCCACGGCGCTCACCGGGCTGCTGGCCGACCCCGCGCGGCGCGAGACCCTGGGTGCACAGGCGCGCGCCTACGCCCTGCGGCGGCTGGCGCGCGACGCCGTGCTGCAGTCGCTGGTCGAGCGCATGCGCTCGCCCGTGCTGCGCGAGCGGGAGAGTCCATGAGCCTCGTCGGCACCGCAGCCTCGCTGCCGCCCGCGGGCGACATCGTGATCTTCCAGCCCGAGTTCGAGGAGTTCGGCGGCGAGGAGCGCGTGATCCTGTCGCTCTCCGAAGGCCTGCACGCGCAGGGCAAGCCGCACAGCGTGCTGTGTTACCACGACCACATCGACCTGGCGAAACACGCGCGCCTGCCGCTTCAGGTCCATCAACTCAGGCCCGCCGGCGGTGGCTGGGCAAAAGCCACGGCGCTGCGCGAAGCCCTGGCGCTGCTGCAGCGCCGGCAGGACCCGGTGCCGGTGCTGTTCAGCATCCAGGCCGCGCTGCACGCCGGCCTGGCCAGCCTGACGGCGCGGCTGCCCTATTTCCTGCGCATCCCAGACACCTACAGCCTGCTGCGCTTCTCGCCCGACGCGCACGCCGAAGGCCAGCGCCCGGGCCAGGCGGCGGGCGCCTCCGAGCTGCTGTCGGTGCGGCACTGGGCCACGCGCCTGGGCGTGCAGCGCGCGCGCGGCTTCGCCACCAACACACGCGCGCTCAGCGACGAGATGCACGCGCTGTACGGACGCCGGGCCGAGGTGATCTACCTCGGCGGCTTCGGGCAGCAACCCTTGAGCCAGGCGCCCGAGCGGCCCGCGGCGCCGATCGAGCTGCTCAGCGTGTCACGCCTGCAGCCCAACAAGCGCGTGGACTGGATGCTGCGCGGCGCGGCCGAGATCCTGCGTTGCCCGGCCGGCGAGCCACCGTTCCGTCTGCACGTGGTGGGCACCGGCCCGGAGCAGGCCGCGCTGCACGCCCTGTGCCACGAGCTCGGGCTCGACGAGGTGGTGAGCTTCCACGGCTTCGTGAGCGACGCGGCGCTGGCCGATCTGTACCGGCGCTCGCACGCCTTCCTGATGCCCGCGCTGCAGGGCTACGGCCTGCCCGCCATCGAGGCGCTCTACCGCATGCAGGGCGTGGTGCTCAACCGCGAATCGGGCGTGGTGGAGCTGCTCGGCGACACACCCTGGGTGGTGGTCACCGAAGGCGGCCCCGCCGGCTTCACGCAGGGCATGCGCGAGATGCTGCGCCGCGCGGGCGACCCACGCTTCTTTGCCCAGCCCTTGCCGCCCCTGCCCACCGAGCAGGCCTGGGCCCGGCAGGTGATCGCCACCTTCGGCTGGTGAAACCACGCACACACCCCACAGCCAACCCGGGAAAACCTTCATGAACGACGCGCTGCCCGCAGCCCCCTCCACACCCGCCGCTTCGGGCGATGGTTATGGCGACGACTATCTGACCTGGAAGAACTGGCAGGCCAGCGACTTCGGCCAGGTCTCGCGCTACCAGCGCCACTACTTCCCGCGCGAGATGGCGCGCTGCCAGCGGCCGCTGCCGGCGGGCAGCCGCGTGCTGGAGCTGGGTTTCGGCAACGGGGCCTTCATGGCCTGGGGCCGCGCGCAGGGCTGGCACATGCACGGCACCGAGGTGAACCCGCCGCTGGTGGAGGCCGCGCGCGCCGCCGGCTTCGAAGCCGTGTGCGCCGACAGCCTGGAACCCTGGCCCGACGCCTGGTTCGACCTCGTCGTCGCCTTCGACGTGCTGGAACACATTCCCCAGGCCGCGCTGCCCGGGGTGCTGCGTTCGATACAGCGCGTGCTCAAGCCCGGCGGCGCCTTCCTCGCCCGCTTCCCCAACGCCGACTCGCCGTTCGGGCTGGCCAACCAGCACGGCGACCTGACCCACGTCACCGCGATCGGCCGGGGCAAGGTGGTGTACCTGGCCAACCGGCTGGGCGCCGAACTGACCTACGTGGGCGCGGAAGCCGAGCCGCTGTGGGTCGGCCTGTCGCTCACGAGCGTGCAGCACATCCTCTCGGCCCCGCTCAAGGCCCTGGCGGCCTGGGCGGTGCGGCTGGTGTTCCTGCCGCATGCGAAGACGGCCTTTTTTTCGCCAAACCTGGTGATGGTGCTGCGCTGGAATCCAGCGGCTGGCGGGCAGGGTCCGGGGGGCCGCTGAGTGCCAGCGGGGTCTGCAGGTTCAGCACCGCGCGCGGCCCGCGTTGCCGCATGGATCGCGGCGGCGGCTGTGGCATTGGTCGTCTTCAGGCTTGCGCTTTTCTTGACCATCCAGTTCCCTGCTCCCCTGGGCGACAGCGTGCTGTTTGCTTCGGTGGCGCACTACCACTGCGCCACGGGGCGGTTCGAGACGCCCATCTTCCCGCTGGACCCGAGTGGCGCCTACCGGTACGTGTGGCACGCCATCGGCCACCCGGCACTGCTGTCGTGGCTGAACCCCGATTGCAGCAACGCGGGCGGATTTTTCGCGCTGAGCGTGGTGCTGGCGAGCACATTTGCACTGGCCTACCTGGTGGTGGCGCGGCAGCGGGGTGCGGTGGCCGGCCTGCTGTTCGCCGCGGTGGTGTTCGCCCTTCAGGCCAAGCAGGGCTTCAGACCCGAATCGACCGCCGTGTTGCTGGTGCTGGGCGCTGAATGGCTGCGCCACGCTGGCAAGACCACCCCGTGGCTGCTGGTGGCAGGCCTGCTGGCGTGGACGCAGCCGACAACGCTCATCCTGTACGCCGCCTTCGCCGCGCTGTCGTCCGATGCAGCGCTGAGGCAGCGCCTGGCCACCACCGCGCTGCAATGGCTGCCGCTGTCGATCGCGCTGCACCTGACCCTGTGGTGGGCCTACCCCTATCCGATCGCCGACCTGTTGCAAGGCCTGAGCGCGCAGGGCCGCATCTTTGCGCAACGCGATGACGGAAGCGTATTCAACTACCTGGTGCGGAGCGACTTCTTTCCCCTGTTCGGCCTGGCTTTCGCCGCGGTGTACGGCGGGTCGGTGTGGCGCAGATGGCCCCTGCTCGGCTTGCTGCCGCTGCTGTGGTACGTTGGGTTCCGGGTACCCGCGACCTACTACAACCTGGTGCCGTTGTTCGTGGTGCTGTTGCTGGACCTGCTGCGTGCGCGCCGGAGCGAAACCGGCCCGGCGGAACACGGCCGGCGCATGGCCCTCCTCTGCGGCGTGGCCCTGCTGGCCTGCGCGGGTCTGATCCAGTCGACCCTGCGCGACGCGGGCAGCTGGCTTCAATACGGATCGTCGATGGCCTCGGCCATCTCGCACGAACGCCGCTTGGCCGAGCAAGGGCTGGTGGCCTGCACAGTGCCACCCTGGTTCACGCTCATGCATCCGGCAGCGGATTTCCTGCCGTCGCACGTGCCCACGCTGCGGGCCTGTCCCACGGCGGCGGAGTCCTCTCGCCGCGATCTGGTGCATGCGGTGGCACTGCGTCGCCGGACCGACGCCGTCGCCTGTGAGGCGCGCGCCGGCGACCCGGGCAGGGCCTGGATACCGCACGTCTTCCAGTCGGATTCGGGCTACTCCTTCTCGGTCTGCCCGGCCGCCTTGCCGCGCTGAACCGCAGCAGGCTTGGTGTCGACGACAGGCGCGGACACCACCTCCCTGATCCAGTCCTTGTGCCCGGCCAGCACCACGCCGCCGGCGCCGCTGCCGTACGCGCCGCGCTCGGTCGGCCCGGCGCCGAAGCTGATCTCGAAGGTGTTGATGCCGGCCAGGCCCCACTGGCCGTCGATCTGCACGAAGGCGGCGCTGCCCGAGTCGCCGTTGACCAGCGTGGCCTCGCGCTGCGCGCCCAGGCTGCCGTTGACCGGCACCGCCGGGCCCAGGCGGTTGCTGCCGAGGTCGGGGCCGTCGAAGTCGAACAGGTAGGTGGCGGGGCGCCCCAGGGCATCGGCGAACACCACGTCGGCGCGGTTGTCGCCGCTGGTGACCAGCGTGGTGCTGCCGCCATGGCTCACCAGCGTGAGCGTGCGCCCCAGCAAGGGCCCGCCGAACAGCTGCACGGGCTGCAACGCGGCGGGCGCGGGCCGGTCCAGCCGCACGATGGCCAGATCGGCGTGCACCGAGGGATCGCCCGGCTGGTTGCCCGCCGTGCTGCCGGTGTAGGCGGGATTCACATGCACCGCGGTGCCGGTGCCGACGAAGCCCCCGCCCAGGGTGCTGCGAAAGCGCACGCTCGCCGGCGCCGCGCCGGCCACCAGGTGCGCCGCGGTGATCACGTGCTGGCGCCCGATGAGCACCGCGCTGTAGAGGCGGCCACCCGCCTCCAGGCTGCCGACCGCCGAAAAAGGCCGCTCGGCCGGGGGTTCCACCGGGCCACTGCCGCCGGTGAGCGCGTGGCAGACCGCCGCGAGCGACCCGATGCACCACACGGCGGCACCACGCGCGAGCGCGCGCCGCCGACCCGCCATCGGTCGACCCACTCCACCATCCAATCGGACCATGCCCAGACCCTCGCCAAACGCGAAACGAACAAACGCCAGACCACCCCGCCCCCCAGAATGGGAGCCTCGTGGCTGGCTCGCGAAACAGAAGATACCCAGGCGTTTGTTACTTTTCTATCGCAGTCCAGTCTCCTGTCCATTGGTCTCGACCCGCCTGCGGGTCGGGTCGACGAAAGGTGTCCTCATGATCCGACTGAAAACCCTCACCCGGGCCCTGTGCCTGGCCCTCGGCCTGGCGGCCGCCTCCGGTGCCTCCAGCGCGGCGTCCCTCAGCACCTCGGGCGGCACATCGGCCAGCCTGGTGGGTGCCTCCGGCACGTTCAACCCCGACTGGTTCGGCGATGCCTCGCTGTACGCCAGCACGTTCGATCTCTCGACCATGCTGCAAGGCGCTTCGCTGCTGCTCGACCAGACGGCCACGGTGACGTACACGCTGGTGGGCTTCGAGGCCGCGTTCAACAACGCCTTCGTCGCCGGCACCGAGCGCCTGGACAACCGCAGCGGCGCCACGCCGGAACTGGGCAGCAGCTTCAGTTTCAGCAACGTCTCGGCGGCGCCGCTGGACTTCGGCTTCCTCTCCAGCGGCCTGGGCGCGCTGTTCGGCAACGGCAGCCTGAGCACCGGCGTGCTGCTGGCCAAGGATGGCCAGAGCGCGCTGCTGCTGTTCAACGACTCGTATGGCGACCGCGACTTCGACGACATGGTCGTGCGCATCTCGATCTCACCCGTGCCCGAACCCGAGATGCTGGCGATGCTGCTGGCGGGCCTGGGTGTGGTCATGGTGCGGGCGCGTCGTCGTCGGGTGTGAATGTCCTCAGGCCGTTGGCGCGGCGGCGGCCTTCTTCTGGCGGCGGCCGACGTAGCCACCGATCAGGCCGAGGCCGGCGAGCATGAGCGCATAGGTCTCGGGCTCGGGCACGGCGGACACGGCGATGTTGTCGACGCGCAGCTGGCTGGTGTACTGGGTGTCGCCGATGTCGATCACGCCCAGGCTCAGGGACACGGCGCCGTTGCTGTTGGCCTGGTAGGTGTAGCTGCTCTGGTACCAGCTCCAGCTCACGTTCTCGGCATCGACAAAGGTGCCGAGGAAATTGCCGGTCAGGTACTGGCTGCTGGTGTCGACGAACTTGTAGACCGCGTCGTTGACCGCCAGGAAGGCGAAATCGAGGTTGGCGGTGTCGGTGGACACGAACGCCCAGTCGAAGGTCACGGTCAGCAGGTCACCGGCGATCGCGGTGAAGTCCTGGCGGATCGCGGAGCCTTCGTAGGCGTCGCCGTCGATGTCGAAGTTCGTCAGCGGGATGCCGGCCAGGCTGGTGGCGTCAAAGAAGTCCACGGCGGGCGTGCCCGACTCGTTCATGAAGCCTTCGTTGCCCGCGCCCAGCGCGTCGTCGTCGTAGGCGGTGGACGCGGTGGTCAGGCGCGTGCGGCCACCGGCGGCCAGCACGTCGCCGTAGGTCTGCCAGCCGCTCAGGCTGCCGCCATCGAACGTGCCGTTGGTGAAAGTGGTGCCCTGGGCCAGGGCGGGGGCGGTGCCGATGGCGCACAGGGCGACCGCGGCGGCGATGTGGCGGATGACGTTCATGGAAAAAACCTCTCAGGTGGTGGATATCGAAAGAAATCAGGGAGCGGCGACCAGCAGGTCACGACCGGCAGCGATCTGCTTCGCCGTCAGGCCCTTGAGCAGGGCCAGGGGGCGTGCCGCCACGGGGCCGCTCGCGCCATCGGTGTCGACCAGCAGCTGCACGCCACCGATCACGTCGATGAATTTCACATGGCCGGTGGCCACGCCGTTGCCCGCCACGCCCAGGGCGGCCAGCAACGGGTTGAGGTCGAGCTTGTCGGCGTAGGGCGTGAAGTCGGTGATGGTGTCGCCGGCATCGCGGGTGCTGGTAAAGCGGAAGATGTCGCCGCCGGCGCCGCCGGTCACGGTGTCGGCACCGGCCCCTGCGGTGATGGTGTCGTCACCCGCGGTGCCGACGATGGTGTCGCGGCCGGCGGTGCCGTTGAAGGTCTGGCCCGGGGTGGGCCTGGCGACGGCCAGGTCGATCAGGCGACCGTACTTGTCGAAGGCGTTTTCCTCGCCATACATGTTCACCGTGATTTCATCGCCATCGGCGGCGTTCACGCGCTGCAGACCGCCCAGGGCCTTGGGCGCCTTGATGAAGCTGGCCAGCGCTTCCTGGTAGGTGATGGTGTTGACCGTGTTGTTGAACACCACGCCGTTGGCGGCAAAGGGATAACCGTCGCCGCCGTTGGCGGTGAAGTCGATGGTGGCGAAGGAGAAGATGCGCGGCGACACCACGGCGCCGTTGTCCACCAGCACCGTGCCGTCGTCCATGACGATGCGGCGAATGCGCTGGCCGGTGCCCACCTGCGCGGCGGCTGGGCCGGTGCTGGTGCGTGCGGTGCGCGCCGTGTCGTACGTCACCTGGATGCCGGAGATCTGGGCGAAGCGGCCCTGCGGCGTGCCCACGGGCGTGGAAGCCGCCACGGAATGCTCCAGCAGGTCCTTGAGCTGGGCAGCGCTCATCTGCGGCGCGGTCTTCACCAGGTTGGTGAAGGGAAGCACGTTGAAGGTGTCACCGACCGACACGTTGCCGGGCCCGGCAATGTTGGTGCGAATGCCGCCACCGTTCTGGATGGCGACCTCAGCGGCACCCGCAAAGCGCATCGCGTCCGCGACCAGATTGCCCAGGCCGGTGTCGGCGTTGCGCACGCCTTCGATGTAGTCGGGGCACAGGGGCGGCGCGGGGTTGGGCACCGGGTTCGGCAAGGACGCCACACAGGCCACATGGGTGGGGCCGTTGAGCCGGGTGGCCGTGGTGCCGATGATTTCGGCGTTCAGCGCCGCGATGAAGTTCGACACCGGCGCAATGACGGCGGCCTGCAGCGCCGGGTCACCGCTGACCGCATCGGCGTCCGCCGGAACGAAGGCCGGCAGCGGGCTGCCGGGCGGCTGGAAGCCGGCGGTGTTGCCGCTCACCCGGATCATGCGGGTGCCCAGCACGGTGGTGACGGCACCGGTGGTGTCGTCCACGTTGAGCTTGACCTCACCCACATAGCGGTTGCCGAAGTGGCCGGTGACCATGGGAACGGCCTTGCCGCCGAGGTCGTTGGCGTACACCGGGTGGGTGTTGAACGAGGGCGCCACGCCACCGTTGATGAGAAGGTCGTCCGCATCGCGCATCAGTTCGTGGCCGCCGCCGGAGATGACCATGTCCACGCCGCTCAGGCCGGGGATCAGCACGTTGAGTTCGTTGGCCGAGTTCTGCAGGTGGCTCATGACGATGATGGCCGTCACGCCCTGGTTGTTGCGCAGGTCGTTGATCTCGGCCTGCACCAGCGGCAGCAGGGCCTGGAGGTTCTGCAGCTCACTGCTGCTGGCGCTCCAGTTCTTCATGATGCCGGCCGGTGGTGAAGAGATGGAGGGCAGCAGCGGGGTGGTGACGCCGATGACACCGACCTTCTTGCCGCCCGCGGTGGTGAGGATCCTGGAGGCGCCCACCTTGTTCAAGGCCGCGAGATTGCCCAGCTCGGACGTGACGGAGAAGTCGAGGTTGGCCGACAGGTACATGGTGCCGGAGACCTCGGCAAAACGGGCCGCGATGGGGCCGGTGTTGTCCAGGTCGAACTCGTGGTTGCCGAAGGTGGTGGCGTCGATGCCGATGGCGCGGTTGGCGATGGCGTCGTAGAAGTCCTGGCCGCCATCGGGTGCGGCGGTGGCCAGGTGGGTGAGGCTGGCGGTCAGCCGCGGGCCGGGCAGGAACGAGTCGCCCGCGTTGAGCACGATGGCGGTGCCGCCAGCGGCCACGGCGGCGGCCTTGCGCGCGGCGATCACGCTGGCCAGGCGGTCCACGCCACCGTAGAAGGAAATGGCCTGGCTGGGATCGTTGCGCAGGTTGCCCTGCGCCGACAGCAGCCAGGATTCCTGGTCGCCGATGTGCAGCACGGTGAGTTCTTCGGACCAGGCGGCCCCGAAGCTGGAAACGAGGGCGAGCGAGACCGCGAGGGTGCAGGCGTTGCGGCGGATGGTTTTCATGCAGGGATGCTCCGTTGGCTGAGAGAGTCGGTATGGACTGAAGGACGAATGAAGGGGATCAGAGGCCGAGGTCGCGGGCCGGCAAGATCTGCGCGGCGGTGACACCGGTGAGCGTGAGCAGCGGACGGGCGGATGCCGGGCCGGCGTTGCCGTCGGTGTCGATCTGCAGGCTCAGGCCGGCGGCGCTGTTGACCAGGCGCACCACGCCGTCGGCGATGGCATTCGCACCGCTGTAGCCGATGCTGGCCAACAGGGCCGTGAGGTCGATGCGGTCGGTGCCGGGCACGAAGTCGGTGATGCGGTCGGCGGCGTCGCGCGGATCGGTGTAGACGAAGCTGTCGGCACCGGCACCGCCGGTGATCACGTCGGCGCCCAGGCCGCCGGTGATGCGGTCGTCGCCCGCCGTGCCCGTCAGGGTGTCGCGGCCGGCAGTGCCTTGCACGGTCTTGACCAGCGACAGGCCGAGCAGCACCGCGTCGTGGTCGGAAGAGCGGTACACGGTGGCGGCGTAGTAGTCGGGGCTGCAGGTGGGCACGCTGGCCGTGCCGCAGCGCGGATCACCCACCTTGAACTCGGCGTTGTAGTCGATGATCGACGGCTCGTCGGCGTTGATGTGCCAGTGCGCGGCACCGGTGACCAGCGGGCTCAGGCTGGCGGTGGTCAGGCCGTGGTCCAGGTAACCGGCTTCGCCGTCGAACACGTAGGAGTAGCCCTCGGTGGTGAAACGCGCGATCTCGTCGACGAGGCCCTGGCCGGTCAGTTCGAGGATCGGGTCTTCCTTGCCGTAGGCGTTGAGGTCACCGACCACCACCACGTCGGGGTCGGTCAACTTCAGGGATTCGATGAAATTGCCCAGCGCCTGGGCCTGCGCCACGCGGGCCGAGTTGAAGCAGCCCTGCCCATCGCCCTGGTCGGCGTCAGGATCGCTGGCGTTGCTCGGGCAGCTGCCCTTGGACTTGAAATGGTTCACCACCACAGAAAACTTTTCACCGTTGGCGGCGGCAAAGGTCTGGGCCAGCGGCGGGCGGTTGTGCACCGGGTCGGTGTCGCTGCGGGCCTGGCCCACCAGGCTCACGCGGCCGGGTTTGTAGAGCATGGCCACGCGAATGGCATCACCACCCGTGCCGCCGACCGGCATGGCCACGGTGGCGTAGGTGTTGGCGCCGGCCACCGCGTTGAGGCGGTTGACCAGGTCCTGCGCGGCGGTGTTGCCGTTGTTCTCGATCTCCATCAGACCCACCACGTCGGCATTGAGGCCGAGGATGGCGGGGACGATCTTGGCGGCCTGGCGCTGCAGTTCCTGCGCGCTGTCGGCACCGCGGCAGTCGCTGCGGCCGCCATCAGGGAAGCAGCCGGGCGAACCGGTTTCGTCCAGCGTGGTGAAGTAGTTCAGCACGTTGAAGCTGCCCACGCGCACGTTGCCGCCCACGGCCGGCGGGTTGGCGGGACGTGCGTTGACGCGGGTGAACGTGACCGGCAGCGTCGGGTGGATCTTGTAGTCGCTCAGGCCGTCGGTGAAGTTGGTGGCCAGGCCGTAGTCGATCACGCCCGTGACGCCGCCGGGCAGCGTGTCGCCGGCGCGCAGGGTGTTGTCGGCGCCGATGTAGGGCGTGGGGTTGGGGTTCTGGATGCTGGTGCCGTCGTCGAGCAGGATGCGGCGTTTGGCGTTGTCATCGGCCAGCGCCAGGGCGTCGGGCGAACCAGCGGGGTGCTGGTTGGTCGGCTTCATCAGGCGGCCTTCGGCGGACAGCGTGACCTGGCCGTAGCGGCCCTGGAAGAAGTTCTGCGACGCGGTCAGCGGCGACTGGATGGCCACCAGCATGCCTTCGTAGCGCTCGAGCTCGCCTTCGGTGACTTCAGGCAGCTCGATGACCGTGGGCGAGATGCTGTGGCCGCTGGAAAGCACCGTGGTGGTGGCGAAGCTGAGCTGCGTGGCGGGACGGTACGCGGCATTGGCGCCAGCCGGCGCGAACTCGCCCACCGTGCCGTTGACGAGCACGGCCTGCCCCACGGCCACGGTGGGCGCGGTGCTGGTGAACACGAAGATGCCGTCGGAGGTGGTGGCGTCGCCATCGCCCACCGGGTCCTGCATGAAGAAGCCGTTGTTCAACAGTTTGGTGACCACGCCCTGGGTGGACACGACCTCGCCCACGCGCAGGCTGACGGGGCCCGGGCCCTGGATCTCGGGAATGGTGACCAGGCCGGTGACCGTGACGACCACGTCGCACAGCGCGCTCTGCAATTCGTTGTTGGCGAAGGTGACCTGAACCGGGTAGCTGCCGGCGCTCAGGCCGGGCGCCACCGCCACGCTGGCGCTGGCCACACCACCGTCGGTGCTGGCGGTGCTCACCGGGCCGAGCGTGATGCCGGCCACGGCCGCGCTGGTGAGCGCGACGCTGTTGACCACGCTGTCGCTGTCCGTGGCACTGAAGGCGATGCTGCCGCCCACGCTGGCCGCAAACGTCGGGTTGGCCGGGCAGGTGGTGGCGATGGGGTTGTTCACGCCACCGCCGATGGGGGTGCCGGTGACGGCGATGTCGTCGATGCCGATCCACTCGTCGTTGCCCGCCGCGTTGGCGGTGATGATGCGAACCTGCACCTCGGCCTGGTTGTCGGCGGCCGCCGGCAGCACCGCCGAGACCGGGAACGTGGCCGTGGCCAGCGAGGGGCCGGTGCTGGCGTCGGCCACGAAGCCGGCCGGCACGTTGATGAAGCTGCCGCTGTTGCCCACGCGGTACTGCAGGGCGACCGGCTGGATCGCGTCGTCGGTGGTGCTGTCGAGGTCGCGCAGCAGGTAGTTCACCGTGATGCCGCTCTGGCCCACCGTGTTGAGGTGGATGACGATGTTCGGCGCGTCGGCGGTGCCCGATCCGTTCAGGCCGATCACCGGGTTGGCGATCTCGAACTCGGCCACACCGCCGCCCGCGGAGGTGTTGTTCAGCAGCGTCGCGCCCTGGTTGACCGCCACGTTCACCGTGACGGTGCCGACGCCGGTCAGCGTCCGCGGATCGGCGCCGGTGCCGCCGACGATGTCATCGCCGCGGTAGCCCACGATGCCGGGCACGCCGGCCCAACTGCCGGTGGTGCCGAGCTGGCCCGTGTTGCTCCAGTTCTGCGCAAACGGAAGGCTCTGCGGTGCGGTGTCGGCGAACGCCACGCTGGACGCCACACAGCCCAGCGCAGCGAGGCAGGCGGGCAGCAGTTTGAGGGCCGGGATCTGGGTGAAAAAAGAAGGGCGCATTGTGATCTCGTGAACAGACAGGGTCCAGGGGAGGTGGTAAGGCGCAACGCAATACCGGCCAACTGCGGTGGATCATGCAGAGCGAGCGTCACGGGATTGCGAACGAGTTCCCGCGGTTTACTGGTCCGAACGGATCACGCGGGGACATCCAGGCAGACCACGCCGCAACGCTTGCGCAGGGCGCGGCGCGGGTGGTATGGGCGTGGGAAATCCGGTCGCGACCCGCACGGCGGACGCGACCTCAGGGCACTGACCGGCCAGGCCCGGGATCTGTTGTGCGGGGACCTGCGCCTCAGGGCGCCCTGTCGGCAAACATGATCTCGCGCCGGCCGCTGTGGCTCACGCGCCCGAGCAGACCACCATGGAGTGCCGGCGTGGTCAGCAGCCAGATGCCGGGCTCGGCACCCAGCAGCGCGTCGAGCGGACGTTGACCGGGGTGGACGTCGAGCGTTCCCATGAAGCGGTCGCTGACGACGGGCTCCAGCATTTCCAGACGCGAAAGCCGTTGTGTGAAGACGTTCATTGAAGTTCCTGAGCGGCGCCCTGCCGGCTCACGGGATCGGGAAAGGCGAAGGGCACCAACCAGTTTCGCCGGGCCGGATTGCAGCAACTTGAAAGACCTGAGCGCTTCAATGGGCCGAATGGGTGGCCCATTCGGCTGGGCAGGCTATTCCTGGGGCTCGCGGCAGAGTCCCTGAAGGACCAGCCCGACATGCAGCGGGATGAAATCGTCGTCGGGACATCGGCTGGCGGGTGCGCCCGTGTCCATGGCGCTTCGCCGAAAGCACAGGACCAGCATGGGCAGCAGCAGCGAATGCGCCACGACGTCTGCATCCATCTTTCGAAACTCCCCCCGGTCCATGCCTTGAAGGACAAGTTCGACGATCAAGGAGCGCACGGGCGCCATCACCCTGTGCAGCCAGACGTCCATGATGTCGGGGAATCGCCGCGCCTCGGCAACGGCCAGCTTCAGGACGCTGCCCACGGTCTCATCCTGCAGATGCGTCCAGATATCGGACAGCATGCGGTGCAATGCCTCGGCACGCGTGCCATCGCGCCCGGCCAGGGAATGCAGCTTGCCGAGCGCCGCGAGCGAGGGCGACACGACGGCCGCCTGGAGCAGCATCTCCTTGCTGGGGTAGTACAGGTACAGCGTTCCCTTGGCGACGCCCGCCCGCGCGGCGATCTCTTCGGTCCGCGTGGCGTCGAACCCCTTCTCGGCAAACAGCGCCAGTGCCGCGACGCGCAGGTCCGCGGCGCGCGCATGCTTGCGCCTGCGGCGCGAACGGGTGGCGTCGGGTGGGCTGGTGGTCTCTGTCTTCATGGCGCACTCCGCTGTGTCGCAGGCTCGGCTGAGGCCTGGAGTGCTGTGGCTGAAGCGCTCGTTCCCAGGCTGCGCCGCAAGCGCTGAAAGGCGGCAGATTCGCGCAGCGCCGCGCGGCCGGCGGCCCTGAGCTCGCCCACCTGGCCCGGCAGGATCGTCAGGGCGGTCGGCACACGCAGCACCGCGTGCCGGAGGCCGGGGTCGTGGATGTCGTGCAGGCTGACGTTGATGACGTGGATCTCGGCGTCGGGTGCGAACGGGCCGCCCGGCTGGCTTCGAGCCGCCTGCAACTCCCCGGACAGCCGTTGCGCGACGTCGCTCATCAGCATGGTGGTCTCGGTCGTCAGCCGGGCGCCAGCGCCAAACACCAGCGAGTCCAGCACCTGCGAGGTGCTGGGCACACGGTCGCTCTTGTCGATGCGGTCGGTCGTGTCGCGCTCGGAATTCACGCTGACGAGCACGATCTTGTGCACCGAGCCCGGTGGCAGACCGCCGAAGGTGGCGCTGAGCGAGCCGGCGGCGACGGCGCGGTCCAGCAGGCTGCGCACGCCCAGGTTGTCGACGACACCCCCGTCGACGAGATGGATGTAAGGCCGTTCCTCCGCGTTGCGATAGGAGCTGGCGATGAGCTCCAGCATGCGGGCCGAGAGGTTCGGGTCGGCCTGATGCCCTGCGCTCAAAGCTGCGGGTGGCGGGCAGGTGCCGGCAAAGTTCCTGACCGTCATCGGGCTCAGCAACAGCGGTACCGACGACGAAGCGGCGACTGCGAACGACAGCGGCACGCTGTCGAGGTCGGAGCAGATCAGCGCGAACTGTTCGGGCGTGAACTCGAAGGGCGCGCCGGTGGTCAGGTCGGTGGCGGTGATGAGCAGGCGCCGCCGGGCATGCTGCGCCCGCAGATCGCCAAAGGTCTTGCCGCGGAAGACGGTGTCGAGCCGTCGCGCCAGGGCGTTGCTGCGGCCGTACCAGGGCGACGAGAGCTGGTAGGCGGTCTGCGGCGTCAGCAGCAGGTCGCGGATCAGGCTCGACTGGAAGTTCACGAGCAGGAAGTCGCGCTCGAAGCGCGTGAAGACCTCGTCGCCGAAGGCCGCGTAGTAGCCCGCCAGGATGCTGCCGCCGGACACGCCACTGATCAGCCCCACCTCGTCGAGCAGCGTCGTCGGCCGACCGTCCAGCTCGAATGGCGTGGCCTTCAGTTCCTCGAGCACCCCCAGGCCGAAGGCGGCGGCGCGCGCACCACCGCCAGACAGGGTGACCGCGGCAACGATGGTGGGCGCCGGCTCATGGGTGTCGACGACCGGCACCACCATCGGCGTGGAAAACGGGACGGGCGACGCGGTCGCCATCGGCTGGTTGATCCAGGGCCGCACCGTCGAGCAGGCGCTCAGCAGCAGGACCGCCGTGCACACGAGCAGCGCGCGCGCCCGTTGTCGGGACTTGAGTGGTTTCATCGGTCGCTCACATCAGGTGGCATCGAACAGGCATGTTCAGTTGCGAAAGGGCACGAGGCTGAAGCCGTCCACGCCCTCGGCGCGGGACAGGTCCTCGGCCAGCGCCGCGGGCGAGGTGGCCCGCGCGCGGTCCGGCGCCACCACGCAGAAACGCCACACCGGCTGGCTGTTGGCGAAGGTGATGCGCAGGCTGTCGTGCAGCACGCGGTAGCCGCGGTCTTCCGCCGCCTGCGCCAGCGTCTGGAAGCTCGGCGGACCGGCGGCCCGAAAGGTGAGGCACACCTCCAGCGTCGTGCGGCCCGGCAGCCAGGACTCCAGCCGTTGCAGCGCCGACATCGACAGCATGCACAGCAGCGCCATCAGCAGCGCGGCCGCATAGAAGCCCACCCCCAGCAGCACGCCGATGGCGGAAGCGGCCCAGAGGGACGCTGCGGTGGTGAGCCCGCTGATGCTGAGCCCGTCCTTGAAGATGACGCCCGCGCACAGGAAGCCGACACCGGTGACCACCCCCTGCACCACGCGGGTCGGGTCGACCTGCAACGAGATGCCCGTGCCGCCATACCACCACGCCGGCAGACCGACGAAGACGGTGAGCGCCGTCGAGGCCATGCAGACCAGCCCGTAGGTGCGCATGCCGGCGGCACGGCCGTTGTACGAACGCTCGTAGCCCACCAGCATGCCGAGCAGCATGGCGCCCAGCAGGTTGAGCGCGATGAACGCATTGGCGGCCAGGAAGCTGCCGCTCCAGTAGTCGGAAAGCGGAGCGAGCATGGCGGTCAGGCGGCCGGCACCAGGTGGCCCGATGCCGGGTCCGTGCCGCCAGCCGGTTGATGGCGGCGCACCTTGAACCAGGCGGCGTAGAGCGCCGGCACGAAGAAGATCGTGAGCAGGGTCGCGACGGTCAGGCCGCCCATGATGGCAATCGCCATCGGCCCCCAGAACACGCTGCTGGTCAGCGGGATCATCGCGAGCACCGCGGCCGCGGCCGCCAGCACCACCGGGCGGGTCCGGTGGATCGCGGCGTCGAGCACCGCGTTCCACGGGTCACGGCCCTCGTTGATCTCGATCTGGATCTGGTCGATCAGGATCACCGAGTTGCGCATGATCATGCCGCCGAGCGCGATGATGCCGAGGATCGCGACGAAACCGAGCGGGGCCTGGAACGCGAGCAGCGCGGGCACCACGCCGATCAGGCCCAGCGGCGCCGTCAGCAGCACCATCCACATGCGGGAGAAGTCCTGCAGTTGCAGCATCAGCAGCAGCATGATGGTGCCGAGCATCAGGGGAACCACGGCCAGCAGCGCCTTGTTGGCCTTGTCGCTCTCTTCCACCGCGCCACCCACGTCGATGCGGTAGCCCGAGGGCAGCTTCGCCTCGATGTGCTTCAACAGCGGACGGATCTCCTGCGTCGCGGTCACGCCCTGCTCGCCGTCCTTCACGTCGGCGCGCACGGTGATGGCCATGTCGCGGTTGCGGCGCCACAGCACCGGCTCTTCCAGTTCGTGCTGGACAGTCGCCACCTGCGACAGCGGCACCACCGTGCCCTGGCGGGTGTACAGGTTGATGTCCTTCAGCGTGTCGAGGCTCAGGCGCTCTTGCGGCACGGCACGGGCCACGATGTCGATCAGGTCCTCGCGTTCGCGCAGCTGCGACAGCGTGGCGCCGTTCATCACGGTCTGGGTCACCATCGAGACGTCCGCCGGCGTGAGGCCGAGCGCCCGCGCCTTGTCCTGGTCGATCTGCACCTTCATGGCGCGCACCGGGTCGTTCCAGTCGAGCTGCACGTCACGCACCTTCGGACTGGCCGCGACCACCTCCTCCACATCGCGGGCGATCTGGCGCACCACCTGGGTGTCGGGGCCGACGACGCGGAACTGCACCGGGAAGCCGACCGGCGGGCCGAGTTCCAGCCGCGTCACGCGCACCCAGGCCTGCGGGAACAGCTGGTCAGCCGAGTCCATCAGCCGCGAGCGCACCCGCTCACGCGCCTCCAGGTCCTTCGTCATCACGATCAACTGGGCGTAACCCGTGTTCGGCAGCTCGGGGTTGAGCGCCAGGTAGAAGCGGGGCGCGCCGGCGCCGGTGTAGGCGGTGAAGAACCTGACGTCCTCGTCCCTGGACAGCACCGCTTCCATCTTCTTCACCTGCTCGGTCGTCGCCGCGAAGGAAGAGCCTTCCTTCAGGCGCAGGTCGATGACCAGCTCGGGCCGCGAGCTGTTGGGGAAGAACTGCTCCGGCACCAGCCTGGTGCCCACCAGCGCGAGGGCCAGCGCGGCGACCGTGGTACCGATCACCAGCCAGCGGCGCTCGATCGCGCGATCGATCAGGCCGCGCAGCCTGCGATAGAACTTCGTGTCGTAGGGGTCGCTGCCCTGGTGGTGGTGGCTCATGTCCTTGGGCAGGATCTTCATCGCCAGGTAGGGCGTGAAGATGCCCGAGCAGATCCACGACAGCAGCACCGCGGCGCCGACGATCCAGAAGATGCCGCCCGCGTACTCGCCGGTGGTGGACTGCGACAGGCCGATCGGCAGGAAGCCGGCGGCGGTGATCAGTGCGCCGGTCAGGCGCGGCATCGCCGTGGCCTGGTAGGAAAACACGGCCGCCTTGTGCTGGTCCCAGCCGGCCTCCATCTTCACCACCATCATCTCGATGGCGATGATCGCGTCGTCCACCAGCAGGCCCAACGCAATGATCAGCGAGCCGAGCGAGATGCGTTCGAGGTTCCAGCCCATCGCCAGCATCAGCAGCGCCACGCCGCCCAGCACCAGCGGCACCGAGGTCGCCACGACCAGGCCGGAGCGCCAGCCCAGGCTGGCCAGGCTCACGGCGATCACGATGATCAGGGCCTCTGCCAGCGAGCGTTCGAAGTCCCAGATCGCGTCTTTCACGGTGGTGGGCTGGTCGGCCACACGCTCGAGCTCCACGCCGTGCGGCAGCTCGGCCTGGATCTTCCCGACCGCGCCGTCCATGGCCTTGCCCAGCTCGACGATGTTGCCGTCGTCGGTCATCGAAACGCCGACCATCAGCACCGGCTCGCCGTTGTGGCGCACGGTGTAGCTTGGCGGGTCTTCATAACCGCGCTGCACGGTCGCGATGTCGCCGAGCCTGATCGTGCGGCCGCCGACCGTGATCGGCACGTTGCGGATGTCGTCGTCGCTCTTGAACTGGCCGCTCACGCGCACCATCACGCGGTCGCCCTCGGTGTCGATCTGGCCCGCGGGCAGCATCGCGTTCTGGCTCTTCAGGCTCTCGGCGATCGCCAGCGGCGTGACGCCCAACGCGGCCAGGCGCTCGTGCGAGAACTCGACGTAGACGCGCTTGCTCTGCTTGCCGATCACGTCGACCTTCTTGACCATCGGCACCTTGAGCATGCGGCGCTTGATGTCCTCGGCCGAGTCGGACAGGTCGGCGTGGTTGACACCGTCGCCCTTCACGGCATACATCAAGCCGTAGACATCGCCGTATTCGTCGTTGACGAACGGGCCGATCACGCCTTCGGGCAGCTCCAGACTCAGGTCATTGAGCTTCTTGCGCGCCTGGTACCAGGCCTCCGCCTGATCCGCCTTCGACGTGCCACCCTTCACGGTGAGGGTCATGCCGCCGTAGCCTTGCCGGGCAAAGGTGACCACCTTGTCGAAGTTGTCGATCTGTTCGAGCTTCTTCTCCATGCGGTTGAGCACTTCGTCCTGCATCTGCTGGGCGGTCGCGCCAGGCCAGACGACGCCGGCGGTCATCGACGGCACCGAGAAGTTCGGGTCTTCGAGCTGACCCAGCCGGGTGAAGCTGAACGCGCCAGCCACCGCGACGACGATCAGCAGGAACAGGACGACGGCGCGGTGGCCGAGCGCCCATTCGGTGAGGTTGAAGGATTTCATTGCGCGGCCACCTGCTGGTTGGTCGCCGCGGCGTGCGGCAGCGCGACACGCAGGCCGGGCGACATCTTCTGCACACCGGCCGTCACCACGAGCGTGCCCGCCGGCAGCCCGGAGACGAACACCTGTTCATTGGCGAATCCGTTGACCTTGACGCCTGCGAGTTCCACGGTCGCCGTGGCGTCTTCCTTCGCGCTGCGCACGACCCACACCGCCGGCTGGCCGTTGTTTTGCGTGATCGCCGTCGCCGGGATGGCCGCCACCTGCGACCGCGCCACCGGGCGCTCGGAGAGCAGCGTGGCCGTGGCGCCCAGCGGCAACCGGCGTGCCGTGGCGGGCTTGAGGCGCGCCCGGTAGGTGCGTGTCTGGGCGGCTGCTTGCGGTGCGAGCTCGCGCAGCACCACTTCAAAGGCGTCATCTGGTGCGCTCGCGAGCGTCGCCTTGAACTGCGCCTTGCGGAACGTGGCCACCTGGTCTTCCGGCACATCCACCACGATCTCGGGTTCACTTTCTCCGGCGATCGAGAGGACCGGCATCCCTTCGGCCACCACCTGGCCGACTTCGAAGCGCAGGTCTGTGACGACGCCGGTGCGCGAGGCGCGCAGCACGGTGTACTTCAACCGGTTGCGCGCGATGTCGAGCTTCTTCGCTTCGGCTTCGGCATTCGCCTGCGCGGTCGCCGCGGCGGTGCGCGCCCGCTCGTCGTCGGATTCACTGACCGAGCCGTCGGCCTTGAGCGCATCGAGGCGCTTGTGATCCGCTTCGGCCTGGCGGGCCTGCGATGCGGCAGCGGCTGCCGCCTGCTGCGCAGCGTCCACAGCGAGCCTGTAGTCGGTGTCTTCGACGATGGCGATCACATCGCCTTCACGGACGGTTTGACCCACCTCGACCTTGCGTTGCGCGACCTTGCCACCGACGCGAAACGCTTCGTTCACCTCGTGGCGTGCGCGCACCGTGCCGGCGTAGCGGTTCGCCTCGCTGGCGGCGTCGTAGCGGAGTTCGACGGTGCGAACGGGCCGAAGCACCTCTGCAGGTGGGGCTTTCGGGCTGCAGGCGGCCAGCAGGGCCGCCATGGGGATGGCCATCAAGGCCGCGGCGTGGGTGGTTTTCATGGACAGCTCCCGGTGGAGTCAGTGGGTTTTTGAAGGGGATTCGAAGGCTTGCCATCCGCCGCCGAGCGCCTTGAACAGGCGCACGCTGGCGAGTTGCAACTGGGTCTGGCTCTCGTTCGCGCCGAGGCGCACGGACTCGCGCGCGCGCTGTGCGTCGAGCAGCGGCAGCAGGTCGACCTGGCCACGCGCGTACAGCGACTGCGCACGGCCCAGGGCGGCGTCCGCCGACGTGGCCGCGGCAACGAGCGAATCGGACCGCGTGCGTTCCTCGCGCAGGCCGACCAGCGCGTTTTCGACATCCTCGAGCGCGCGCACGATGCCGTCCTCGTAGCGCGCCAGCGCCTCGGTCTGGTTGCTCTCGGCGATCTCGTTGATCGCCCGGGTGCGCCCGGCGTTGAAGAGGGGCATGGCCAGCAGGGCCTGCGCATT
>QZKF01000097.1 GCA_003599455.1 Comamonadaceae bacterium | reverse complement strand
CTCGATCGCCGACCAGGCGCGCACCATCCGCATCCCGGTGCACATGATCGAGACCATCAACAAGATGAACCGCATCAGCCGCCAGCACCTGCAGGAGTTTGGTTTCGAGCCCGATGCGTCCATCCTGGCCGAGAAGATGGAGATGCCCGAAGACAAGATCCGCAAGATCATGAAGATCGCGAAAGAGCCGATCTCGATGGAAACCCCCATCGGCGACGACGACGATTCGCACCTGGGCGACTTCATCGAAGACCAGGCCAACACCGCGCCCATCGAGGCCGCGATGCAGGCCGGCCTGCGCGAAGTGGTCAAGGAAATCCTCGACAGCCTCACGCCGCGCGAAGCCAAGGTGCTGCGCATGCGCTTCGGCATCGAGATGTCCACCGACCACACGCTGGAAGAAGTGGGCAAGCAGTTCGACGTGACACGCGAACGCATCCGCCAGATCGAAAGCAAGGCGGTGCGCAAGCTCAAGCACCCGAGCCGATCGGACAAGCTGCGCAGCTTCATCGACACGCTGTAAGCACACCGCTGTCGGTCGCATCAAAAAAGGGAGCCACTGGCTCCCTTTTTTTGTTGCTGCGGTCCGTCAGGGTTCGCGTAGCCGCGCCCCTCCTCATCCACGCCCAGCGTGCCCGACAGGCTGAGGATCTCCGTGTCACCGCTCAACACCTGGGCCTGATCCACACCCGCGAAGCGAATGCGCGCATAGCTCAGATCATGAAGGCGGCCTGTCAGCCCTGCTTGCGCACGGCGGCTTCGAGCGCCGCGCGCAGGTCCTGGCCAGGGGTGAGGTGGATGGACAAGGTCTTCATGGCATGGCTTCTCACACAGGTAGCGTGGCCACCTGATTCAAACGGGCCATGACCATGGGCTCTTGATCGGGATCGCTCAACAGACCCGGCAAGGCGTTTCGGAATGAGGGCATGGCCAACAATTCACGGACGCACGCATGCACGTGCCGGCGCAACTCCGCTGGCGCTTCGGCCAACTCTTGCACCACCAGAGCCCGCCCCTCGATGACGGTAAGAATGTCTTCCAGATCGTGACTGAGGTAGACGTCGTTGTGGCCTCGGTCCCTGAACGCCTCGAACTTGGTGGCGAGAAAGCAAGGCGCTGACAGGTGGCGCAGCACGATTCCCTCAGCCACAGGCGACATGCAAGCTGCCTCGTAGCCCACGCGATACCAAGGGTTGGCGAAGCCGAACACCCTTTCATCCAGCGGCACCAGATCCAGCTGCATGCGGTTCCAGTACCAACGAAATGGCGGTGTGTTGTCCTCCATGGTTTGCCTGAAGCCACGCTGCATGAGCTCATCGGCGAGCGCGTGGTAGCCCGCGAGTGTGGCCACCTCTACGATGGCGTCCACGTCCTCGGTGGGGCGCACGTCGATCAAGTGGGCATTGTCCAGAAGCAAACCGGTGGCACAACCGCCGACGAACACCACCCGATCGCACAGCGGGCCCATGGCCCTGACCATCGCGATCAACAAGGCCAGATTGGGATTAGCCACGCGCCGCCTTCTTGCGTGGTTTGGGGGCATCCGGATCGATCAATGCCTGCAAGCGCTCCAGTGCGATGCCGCGCTCGCGGGCTTTGCCCACACGTAACGCGTCGAACAAGGCCAGCATGTCGTAGAGCTTGGCGTCCTGCGTCGCGGCGAAAGGCACCGAGGGGTGCAAGGGCTCCACGCCGATGCCGCGCACCATTCCATTCGGGTGTGGCCAGACAAAGTCCATCGAACCAGGAGCAAAAATGCCCGCAAAAGCCGGTGCACTGTGGCTGGTTGGCAGCCCCACAGCCGTGGGCAGCCTCACGCCCGGAAACGCGTACTTGGCCCCGTGCAGCGCAAACTCCGCCAGGTTGTGCGCGTGCGGACGCACCGGATTGTCAGCGGGCGCATCGTCGCCCGCGCGGCGCGTGCGTTTCTTGCCTACGCGATATATGGCCCGAGGCTCCTGCACGGCCATCGCTGCATGCGTTGAAATATCCGCTGCCAACTGCGGAGGTACCGCTACATGGTTCTGCAGCAACAGCCCCGCCTGCAAGCCCCGCTTGACTGAAGCGTGGGCCTCCGACGCGCTGAGCCCGAGTTCGTGCGCCAGGCGGGCATAAGTCCAGCGCTGATCTCCCAAAGCGACGAGCTTGAGGGCGACCAGAAAGTCTTGCGGCTTGAGTTGCATTTCATTCCATATTCGCAAATCGCGAATATGGAATATACAGCCATCGCATTGCGATAGCAAGCCCAGCCTCGGCGCTCTCGGACGGCCTCACCCTCCCGGCAGACTCACCGTCACCGCCAACCCCGGCTTCGCATTGCGCACCGCAAACGTCCCCCCATGCGCCTGTGCCACCAGGCGGCAGAGGTAGAGGCCCAGGCCCACGCCGCCGGCGCTGCGGGTGCGGGCGGTGTCGGGGCGGAAGAAGGCCTGGGCCAGATGGGGCAGTTGGTCGTCGGGCACACCGGGGCCGTGGTCGCGCACCTCGAGTTCAATGCCCTGCCCCGTGGCGAGCGCGCGCACATGCAGTTCCACCGGCCGGGGCGCGCTGCCGCCGTGACGCAGCGCGTTGTCCAGCAGGTTGCGCAGCAGCAGGCGCACGCGGATCGGGTCCAGTGCCAGCACGGGCAGGCCGGGTGCGGCGTGCAGCTGGATGCCGCGGGCCGCGGGCTGCGTGGTGGCGAGCTCGTCGATCACCTCGCGCGCCAGCGCGAGCGGGTCGGTGGGCTCGCGGTGCAGCGCGGCGTGGCGGCCGGCGAGGCGCTCGCTCTCCAGCAGGTCGCTGATGAGGCGCGCCATCTCGCTCAGGTCGCGCAGCAGGGCTTCGCGCTGGGGCGTGATCTCGTCGGACTCGGGCAGCAGCTCGGTGTTGAGCCGCGCGCGGGTGAGCGGGCTGCGCAGCTCGTGGCTGATGGCCAGCAGCAGCGCGCGCTGGGCTTCGAGCATCTGGTGGATGTCCTGGCCCATGGTGTTGATGGTGGCGGCCAGTTCGCCCAGTTCGTCGGGCCGCTGCGGGTGGCGCACCGGAATGGGCTGGCCGAACTCGCCCGCGCCGAAGCGCAGCGCGCCCTGGCGGATGTGGTCCAGCGGGCGCAGCAGGCGGCGCACGTACAGGAAGGCCAGCAGCGTGAGGACGAGCAGCGCGGTGAGCGTGTAGCCCACCAGCCTGGGGCGGCGCTCGAACGCGGCGTCGTTGAGCCCGAACTCGATGCGGTGGCCGTCGGCCGTCGTGCGCTGCAGCAGCTGCTGCCAGTCCTTGTCGTCGCCCCAGCCCGCGTTGTCGTCGCGGCCACCGCCGCGCGGCCGGTCGCGCAGCCAGTGCGGGCGTTCCTGCTCGGGGTGCGAACGCCAGTTCACCCGCGGGCCGACGATGTCGATCGTGAGCGGCAGGCGCTGCGTGATGGCCAGTGCGCGCTCGACGTTCGGGCTGCCATCGCCGGCCGACACCTCGCCGGCCAGGCGGTCCACATAGTCCATGAGCAGCGGGCGCGCGGCCTCGCGCCAGCCGACCGAAAACGCCTTCTGCGCGCCGCTGATGAAGGTGAACGACATCGCCATGGCCAGCAGCAGGAACACCAGCACCATGCGCAGCTTGAGCGAGCAGCGCAGCGCGTGCAGCGCGCGGCGGTACCAGGGCGTGGGGGCCGGTGCGGGGGCGCTCATGGCGCAAGCTTGCGCAGCGCGAGCGAGTAGCCGGCGTTGCGCAGGGTCTTGATGCAGTCCAGCGGCTCGAGCTTCTTGCGCAGGCGGCTCACCACGATGTCCACCGCGCGGGTGTAGAGCTCGGCCTCGTGGCCGCGCAGCTGGTTGAGGATGTCGTCGCGGCTGAACACGCGGCCGCTGTCGCTGGCCAGCAGGTGCAGCAGCTCGAACTCGGTGCCGGTGAGCTCGACCGCTTCGCCCTGGCGCAGCACGCTGCGGCGCGCCGGGTCGATGGTGAGACCGTCGAAGGCCAGCACGCCAGGCACGGCGGAGGCGGTGGCAGCCGGTCCGTTGCCGCCGTTGCGCCGCCGCAGCACGGTCTGGATGTGCGCCACCAGCTCGCGCGGCTCGAAGGGCTTGGGCAGGTAGGCGTCGGCGCCGAGCTCGAGGCCGACCACCCGGTCCATCACGTCGCCGCGCGCGGTGAGCATCACGATGGGAATGTCGCTCTCCTTGCGGATGGTGCGGCAGAGTTCGAAGCCGTCCATCTCGGGCAGCATCACGTCGAGGATGGCGACATCGAACAGGCCGCTGCGCAGGCGCGCCAGACCCTCGCTGGGCCTGAGCGCGTGGGTCAGCGCCAGCTCGAAGCGCTGGAAATAGGTGGCCAGCGGCGGCCCGAGCTGTTCGTCGTCGTCAATGAGCAGAACGCGGTGCATGCGGCATTGTCGGTCAGGTGGCGGCGTCGCTCAGCGCGCGGTGTCGCACGATGAGGCGGCGCAGCCGCTGCTGGGCGCCCTTGTCGAGGCCGTCGAAGCGGTCGGCCACCGAGAGGATGGCCGGCAGCGTGAGCACCGCCTCCTGGGGCTGGCGGCGCGACAGGCTGGCCCACAGGCCGAGCGCATGCTCGCGGTCGAAGCGCGGGCCCCAGACCAGGGCCAGCAGCTCGTCGTGCGGATCGTCCACGCCGGCCAGCAGCGCGGGACCGTGGTCGCGCAGCCGCTGGGCGATGGGTTGCAACACGGGCGACATGGTGCGCACCCGCTTCAGCCGCGCGAGAACCAGCCCTTGCGCTTCTGCATGCGCTCGCGCACCTCGGCCTGCTGGGTCGGGTTCAGGCTGTCGTAGAAGTCGGCCAGCGCGGTGATCACCTCGGGGCTGCTCACCTGCACCACGCGGGTCTTCTCGTCGATCAGGTTCAGCGCGCGGGCGCGGTCGAACTTCTCGCCGGCCACCAGCGAACCCAGCTCGGCGCGCGGGTCGGTGGTCTGGCCGATGAGCGCGGTGCGCTGGGCCTGCAGCTTGTCGGCCAGAACGTTCAGCTTCTGCTGCTGCTCGGCGTTCAGGTCGAGCTTGCTGGTGACGCGCTCGATCACCTTGCCGCGCACCTCGGCCATCTTCTCGGCGCTCATGGGACCGCGTGCGTGGTGGCCGTGCGATCCGCAGGCGGCCAGGCCGCCGATGGCGATGGAGATGCCGGTGAAGGCCATGAGCGAGCGTTTGATCCAGGGTTTCATGACGGTGTCCTTTCAGGACTGTTGAACATGACCGTGATGGTGCCGGCCGGCCCCCGGGGCGTGGTCTCAAGGGGGTTTCGGTTTGTTTCGTTTCATTTCAGGGGCGCGGGCGGCACAATGCGTGGCGCGCGCCGGCTTGGCGCCGGGAGCCCCCAATGAAAACCGCCGCGTTGAAACACCTGATTGTCCTGGGCCTGGCCGCGCATGTGGCGCTCGCGCTGGCCACGTCTACCGGCACCCCCGCGCCCGCGGTGGACTGCCAGCAGGTGCCCACCACCCAGAGCCAGCTCAACGCCTGCGCGTTCCAGGACTTCGAGGCCGCCACCGCCGCCTACGCAACAACCTACAGGACGCTGTCGCAGAGCGTGGGCAACAAGCCGCGCCAGCTGCTGCGCCAGGCGCAGACCGAATGGATCCAGTACCGGGTGAAGGCCTGCGAGTTCGAGAAGAGCGGCATCGACGGCGGCAGCGCCGCGCCGATGATTTACTGGCAGTGCCAGGCGCGCATGACGCGCGAACGCACCGCCGAGCTGCAGCGCCACCTGGACTGCAAGGAAGGCGACCTGAGCTGCGTGCGCCAACCCAGGTAGCCGAGGGCCGCAGCGGCGGAGCGCGGGGCTACTAAAAAGCCTCCGTATCGACCTCGCGGTTCGACTGCTCGTTGTAGCGGTTTCCGCTCACGGTCTGCTGGTTGATCAGCGCGTCCAGCTTCGCCAGCGTGGCGGCATCCAGCTTCACGTCCGACGCGCCCAGGTTGTCGCGCAGGTGGTCTTCGCGCGCCGTGCCCGGAATGGGCAGGATGTCCTGACCCTGGTGCAGCAGCCAGGCGATGGCGAGCTGGGCCGGGCTGCAACCCACTTCGCGCGCGATGGCTTGGAACGGCGCCAGCAGCTTCAGGTTGGCGGCGTAGTGGTCGGGGGCAAAACGCGGCATGCTGCGGCGGATGTCCTTGGCGTCGAGCGCGGCCACATCGATCTCGCCGCACAGGAAACCGCGCGCCACCGGGCTGAAGGCCACAAAGGCCACGCCCAGTTCGCGACAGGCCTGCAGCACCGCGATCTCGGGGTTGCGCGTCCACAGCGAGTACTCGGTCTGCAGCGCGGTGATCGGGTGCACCGCGTGCGCCTTGCGCAGCGTGGCGGCCGACACCTCGCTCAAGCCGATGGTCTGGATCTTGCCCGCACGCACCAGGTCGCTGAGCGCACCCACACTGTCTTCGATCGGCACCTGCTTGTCCCAGCGGTGCAGGTAGTAGAGGTCGATCACGTCGGTCCTGAGGCGCTTGAGCGCGGCCTCACAGGTGGCGCGTATCGTCGCGGGCCGGCCGTCGATCACGCGCACCAGCTTGCCATCACCGGCCACGTCCACGCCCTGCATGCCGCACTTGCTCGCCAGCGTGAACTGGCTGCGGTGCTGGCCCAGCACCTGCCCCACCAGGGTCTCGCTGGCACCGAAGCCGTACAGCGCCGCGGTGTCGAAATGGGTCACCCCCTGGTCGAGCGCGGTCAGCAGCACGCGCTCGGCCTGCTCCTTCGACACCGGCGCGCCATAGGCGTGGCAGATGTTCATGCAGCCCAGGCCGAGGGCGGAGACCTTGAACGGGCCGAGCTGGCGTTGCTGCATGGGGATCAGCCTTTCGCGTTCAGTTGCTGTTCCAGCTGGTGCAGCACCTCGTAGCAGGCGAACACCTTGGCCACGCTGGAGTTGGGCTCACGGCCCTCCTGGATCGCGGCGAAGAACTCGCGGTCCTGCAACTCGATGCCGTTCATGCTGACCGCCACCTTCGACACGTCGATCTTCTCTTCCTTGCCGTTGAACAGGTCGTCGTAGCGCGCGATATAGGTCGCGGTGTCGCCGATGTAGCGGAAGAAGGTGCCCAGCGGGCCATCGTTGTTGAAGCTCAGGCTGAGCGTGCAGATCGCGCCATTGGCGGCCTTGAGCTGGATGCTCATGTCCATCGCAATGCCCAGCACGGGGTGTATCGGTCCCTGGATCGCGTTGGCCTGCACGATGGGGCTGCCGCACTGGTAGGCGAACAGGTCCACCGTGTGCGCGGCGTGGTGCCACAGCAGGTGGTCGGTCCAGCTGCGCGCCTGGCCCAGCGCATTGGTGTTGGTGCGGCGGAAGAAGTAGGTCTGCACATCCATCTGCTGGATGTTGAATTTTCCCGCCGTGATCTCGTTGTGCACGTACTGGTGGCTGGGGTTGAAGCGGCGCGTGTGGCCACACATGGCGACCAGCCCGGTCTGCTTCTGCAGCGCGATCACGTCCTGCGCGCCCTTGAGGCTGTCGGCCAGCGGGATCTCCACCTGCACATGCTTGCCGGCCTTGAGGCAGGCGAGGGTCTGCTCGGCGTGCATCTGCGTCGGTGTGCACAGGATGACGGCATCGACTTCCTTGAGCGCCAGGCTGTCAGCCAGGTCGGTGGTGACGTGGGCGATGCCGTACTTCGCCGCCACCTCTTTCGTCTTGTCGAGGTCGCGGCTGATCAGCGAGACCACTTCCACGCCGTCGATGTTCTTGATGCCGTCCAGGTGCTTGATGCCGAAGGCACCGGCGCCAGCGAGGGCGACTTTGATGGTTTTGCTCATGTCAGGTGTTCTCCAGGATCAGGTGGCCCACGGCCGTGTTCGACGCGGGCACATGGTAGAAGCGGCGCACGGCCCTGGGCTTGGGGCCACCGGCCGCATCGGCCATGGCGCCGCGCGCAATCAGCCACATCACGAGCTCGATGCCCTCGCTGCCCGCCTCGCGCACGTAGTCGATGTGCGGAATGGCGGCGGCGGCCTCGGGGTCGTTGATCAGCTTGTCGAGGAAATCGTTGTCGAAGTCCTTGTTGATCAGGCCGGCGCGCGGACCCTGCAGCTGGTGGCTCATGCCACCCGTGCCCCAGATCTGCACATTGAGGTCCTCGTCGTAGCTCGCCACCGCTTTCGCGATCGCCTTGCCGAGGTTGTAGCAGCGCCGCCCGCTGGGCACGGGGTACTGCACCACGTTGACCGCGAACGGGATCACCGGGCAGGGCCAGGCCTGCGGCTGGCCGCACATCAGCGAGAGCGGCACGGTCAGGCCGTGGTCCACGTCCATCTTGTTGACGATGGTGAGGTCGAAGTCCTGCTGGATCACCGACTGCGCGATGTGCGCGGACAGCGCCGGGTGGCCGATCACCCTGGGCACCGGGCGCGGTCCCCAGCCCTCGTCGGCCGGCTGGTACTCGGCCGCGGTGCCGATGGCGAAGGTGGGAATGATGTCCAGGCTGAAGGCCGTGGCGTGGTCGTTGTAGACCAGAAAGATCACGTCGGGCTTGTTGTCCTTCATCCATTGCTTGCCGAACTCGTAGCCCTGGAAGACCGGTTGCCAGTAGGGCTCCTGCGTCTTGCCGAGGTCGAGCGCGGCGCCGATGGCGGGCACGTGGGAGGTGTAGACGGATGCGGTGATGCGTGCCATGGTCAGTTCACTTTCTTGCCTGCGGAGCCTTGCGGCTGGCGGTGCGCCTGCGCATCGCCGTCTTCGCCGATCACGCGGTTGCCGTCGGCCGAGCGGCCGCCAGCCACCATCATGTTGCGATATTCGTCTTCGGTCATGCCGGTCATGGAGCCCGCCATCTGCTGGAAGCTCTTGCCGTCGGTGGCGCCGATCTTGGCCAGGAAGTAGATGTTGCCGCCCAGGCGGATGCACCAGTTGAGGTCGCGCGCGAGCACGGCCTGCTTCTGCTCTTCCGTCATGGCCCATTCATCGAGGTAGGCGCGCTCGTCCTTCTTGAAGCGCTCGCGGTTCGCGGCCTTCATCAGGCTCATGCAGAACTGGTTGAGCCAGTAGCCCTTGCGGCTTTGTTCGGCGTCGAAGATGGTCGTGCCGGGCACGTCCAGGTAGGGTTTGTCGAGTGCCATGGTCAGTTTTCCTCCGGCCAGTAAAGGCGCATGGGATTCGTCACCAGCAGCTTCTTCTGCGCCTCGGCCGTGGGTGCGATCTGCGGAATGAAGTCCACCAGCAGGCCGTCGTCGGGCATGTGGTCCTTCAGGTTGGGGTGCGGCCAGTCGGTGCCCCAGAGCACGCGGTCCGGGAACTCGGCCACCACCTTGCGCGCGAACGGCACCACGTCCTGGTAAGCGGCCTGCTCGCCGTTCAGAGCCCTGGGACCCGTCACCGAAAGCCGTTCAGGGCAGCTCACCTTGCTCCACACGTTGGGGTGCTGGCGCATGAACTTCAGGAACAGCTCGAACTCGGGGCCGTCCACCGGCTTGCCCACGTCGGGCCGGCCCATGTGGTCCACCACCATGGTGGTGGGCAGCGCGGTGAAGAAGTCCCACAGCTCGGGCAGGTCCACCGCCTCGAAATAGATGACCACGTGCCAGCCCAGCTTCTGGATGCGCGCGGCAATCTCCATCAGCTCGTCCTTGGGCGTGAAGTCCACCAGGCGCTTGACGAAGTTGAAGCGCACGCCGCGCACGCCGGCCTTGTGAAGTGCCTGCAGCTCGTCGTCGCTCACGCTGCGCTTGACGGTGGCCACGCCGCGCGCCTTGCCGCCGGAATGCACCAGCGCATCGACCAGAGCGCGGTTGTCGGCGCCGTGGCAGGTGGCCTGCACCACCACGTTGCGCGCGAAGCCCAGGTGGTCGCGGAGCGCGAACAGCTGGGCCTTGCTCGCGTCGCAGGGCGTGTACTTGCGCTCGGGCGCGTAGGGAAACTCGGCGCCGGGGCCGAACACGTGGCAGTGCGCGTCCACGCTGCCGGCGGGCAGCTGGAAGCGCGGTTTGCTCGGACCCGCGTACCAGTCGAGCCAGCCCGCGGTCTTGGTGAAGTCTCCGGATGTCGGTTGTGTCATGTCAGGCTTTCAATCGATGTACTTGAGTCCGGCCTTCTCGAGCGGCTCGCGCATCTTGTACATGTCCAGCCCCAGCACGCCGCTGGCCAGTTTCGCGCGCTTCTCACCCTCGAAGCTCTCACGGTGCTGCGCGGCTTCCAGCGTGGCCACGGCGCGTGCGGCGGGCACGCAGACCACGCCGTCGTCGTCGGCCACGATCACGTCGCCTGGCGTCACCAGCATGCCGGCGCAGACGATCGGAATATTCACCGAACCCAGCGTGGCCTTGATCGTGCCCTTGCTGCTGATCGCCTTGCTCCACACCGGGAAGCCCATGCGCTGCAGCTCCTTCACGTCGCGCACACCGCCATCGATGATCAAGGCCCGCGCCCCGCGCGCCTGGAACGAGGTGGCCAGCAGGTCGCCGAAGTAGCCGTCGGTGCACTCGGCCGTGACGGCCGCCACCACGATGTCGCCCGGCAGGATCTGCTCGGCCGCCACATGCATCATCCAGTTGTCGCCCGGCTGCAGCAGCACGGTGACGGCGTTGCCGCTGACCTGCTGGCCCGGATAGATCGGGCGCATGTAGGGTTTGAGCAGGCCCACGCGGCCCATGGCCTCGTGCACGGTGGCCGAGCCCAGCGCGGCCAGGCCGTCGGCGGCCGCGCGGTCGGCGCGTTTGATGTTGCGGTAGACAACGCCCAGTTCGTACATGTCAGAGTCCTTTGGCTTTGAGTCGCGCGTCCAGGCGCGGGAACACGCGGCGCACATTGCCTTCGTAGATCTGGTGCTTGTCCTCCGCACTCAGGATCTTCGAGCCTTCGATGTAGCGCTTGGTGTCGTCGTAGTAGTGGCCGGTGCCCGGGTCGATGCCGCGCACCGCACCGATCATCTCGCTGGCGAACAGCACGTTCTTCACCGGGATCACGGTGTTGAGCAGGTCGATGCCGGGCTGGTGGTAGACGCAGGTGTCGAAGAACACGTTGTTCATCACGTGCGTGTCCAGCAGCGGCTTCTTCATTTCTTGCGCCAGGCCACGGAAACGGCCCCAGTGGTAGGGCACCGCGCCGCCGCCGTGCGGAATCAGGAACTTCAGTGTCGGGAAGTCCTTGAACAGGTCACCCTGGATGAGCTGCATGAAGGCGGTGGTGTCGGCATTGAGGTAGTGTGCGCCGGTGGTGTGGAAGCAGGCGTTGCAGCTGGTGCTCACGTGGATCATGGCCGGCAGGTCGTACTCGGCCATCTTCTCGTAGATGGGGTACCAGTGCCTGTCGGTCAGCGGCGGACTGGTCCAGTGGCCGCCTGAAGGGTCGGGGTTGAGGTTGATGCCGACCGCGCCGTATTCCTTGACGCATTTCTCCAGCTCGGGAATGCAGGTCTTCGGATCGACGCCCGGGCTCTGCGGCAGCATGGCCACCGGCACGAAGTGGTCGGGGAACAGCTGGCTCACGCGGAAGCAGAGTTCGTTGCAGATGGCGGCCCAGGTGCTGGAGACCTTGAAGTCGCCGATGTGGTGCGCCATGAAGCTGGCGCGCGGCGAGAACAGCGTGATGTCGCTGCCGCGTTCCTTCATCAGCTTGAGCTGGTTGGTCTCGATGGACTCGCGCAGCTCGTCGTCGCTGATCTTCAGGTCGGCGACTTTCGGCATCACCGCCGGGTCCTGGATGCCGGCGATCTGCTGGTTGCGCCAGGCCTCCAGCGCCTTGGGGGCGGTGGTGTAGTGGCCGTGGCAATCGATGATGAGGCTCATGTCTTTCTTCTCCTCCGGGGGTTCGGGTGTTCAGGCGGGTTCCATGCCCTGGCGGCGCTTGGCGTCGACCGCGTCCGCCGAGGTCATGAAGTCGAGCCAGGCGCGCACGCGCCCGGCCTGGGGTGAACCGTCGGCCAGGCCCATGGGCACGCCGGCGGAAAAGGTGGTGATGATCTGGATCTTGGGCGGCAGGCCGCCGACGAGCGTGATGCCCTCGACATGGATCAGCTCGCTGAGTTGCTGGAAGCCCAGTTCGACCTCGCCGCGCGCCACCAGCGTGCCCACCGGCACACCCGGTGGCGCCTGGACCATGCGGCCCTGGATCTCCTGCGTGATGCCCCAGCGCTCGAACAGCTTCGCCAGCTCCACGCCGCTGGGACCGGTGGAGCAGCTGATGCTGCGCGCGGCGAGCACCGCGCGTTTGACGGCGTCTTCCGAGCCGATGTCGGGCACCGGCGCGCCCGCGCGCACCGCCACCGCTACGCCCGAGCGCACCAGGTCGACCCGGCTGCCCGCGCGCAGGTGGCCGGCGTTGATCAGCTTGTCGATCGCGTCGGAGGCCAGCACCACCAGGTCGAACACCTCGCCCGCCGCCACGCGTTTCGCGGCATCGACGCCACCGACCGACTCGAAGACCACCGCGCAGCCGCTGCGCTGCTCGAACGCGGCGCCCAGTTCGGCCAGCACCTGGCGGGTGGCCATGGACGAGATGCCTCGGAGGGTGTGCGCGGGGATGGGCTTCATGGGCGGGCGGTGTGACAGAGTGGGCATTGTGGACCCCACCACCCCCTGAGAAAAGTCATGACCCCGGCTAGCAGCTAGAACAAAAATACATAACTATGATGGCGGCTGTCACCCACCGCCTGCCATGGATCTGAAACAACTCGAATACTTCGTGCGCGTGGCCGAGCTCGGCAGCTTCACGCGCGCGGCGATGGCGCTCAACGTGGCGCAGCCCGCCCTCTCGCGCCAGGTGCGCCTGCTCGAGGTCGAGCTGCGGCAGAACCTGCTGGTGCGCAACGGCCGAGGCGCCACACCCACCGAGGCCGGCAAGCTGCTGCTCGCGCACGGCCGCGGCATCCTGCACCAGGTCGAGCGCGCGCGCGAGGAACTGGGCCGGGTGCGCGGCGCGCTCGCGGGGCGCGTGGCCATCGGCCTGCCGCCCAGCCTGGCGCGCGTGCTCACCGTGCCGCTCACGCGCGCCTTCCGCGCGCGCCTGCCGCAGGCCAGCCTGTCGATCAGCGAAGGCCTGTCGGTGGCGATGCAGGAATCGCTGGCCACCGGCCGGCTCGACATCGCCGTGCTCTACAACGCCCAGCCCTCGCCCGACCTGGACATCCACCCGCTGCACGAGGAAGAACTGGTGCTGGTGGAGCCGCGCCCGCCGGGCCTGCCCGAAGACCCGCCGCCAGCGGCGATTCCGCTGCGCGAGGTCGCCACCCTGCCGCTGGTGATTCCCAGCCGGCCGAACGCGATCCGCATGCACGTGGAAACCGAGATGGCCAACATCGGCTGCCGGCCCACTGTGGCACTGGAGATCGATGGCGTCTCGGCCATCCTCGACCTGGTGGCCGACGGCGCGGGCGCCGCCCTGCTCTCGCGCACCGCGGTGGCCAGTTCGATCCGCCCCTCGGCCTACCGCATGCGCCCGGTGAGCGAGCCGCCGCTGCGCACCCGCCTGTGCCTGGCCACCAGCTCGCAGCGACCGGCCACGCTCACCCAGCAGGCCACGCTGGAGCTGATCCGCCAGACGCTGGACGCGCTCAACGCCCGCTGACGCTCAGCCCAGCCAGCCGGCGCTGTGGCGCATCAGCCAGAGGATGGCGCTCAGCGTGAAGAACGAGGCCACGGTGGTCGCCAGCAGCGCGGCGGCGGTGAAGCCTTCGAAGCCGTGGCGCTGCGCCAGCAGCGGGTAGATGCCCAGCATCGGCATGGCCGCCGAGAGCACGGCGGCGGCGCGCAGCTCGCCCTGCACCACCGGCAACCCGAGCAGCGGCAGCAGCGCGACGGCGCCGAACACCGCCAGCGGATGCAGCAGCAGCTTGCCCGCGCTGATCAGCGCCACCTGCCGGCGCAGGCCGCGCACCTGCAAGCCCACCAGCGTGCCGCCGATGACGAACAGCGCGATGCCGCTGCTGGCCGCGGAAAACAACGTGACGGTGCGGGCGATCACGGTCGGCAGCTGCCAGTCGAGCAGCGCGACCACGAAGCCGGCCAGGATGGCCACGATCATGGGGTTGCGCACCAGGCGCGCGCCGGTCTGCCGCAGGGCCTGCGCCAGCGAGAGTCGCTCGCCCCGGTGCGCCCCGGCATCGGCCAGCGTGAACAGCAGCGGCAGCTTGATGAGGTTTTCCACGATCAGGTTGAGCGCCAGGATCACACCGGCCAGCGGCCCGAAGGCCAGCAGCATCACGGGATAGCCCACGTAGCCGCTGTTCGAGCAGCTCATGCCCATGGCCATGTAGGCGCTTTCGGTCAGGCCCTTGCGCTGCACCTTGAGCGCGAACACGAGCACGCCCAGCAGCACCAGCACCGAGCCCGCCGCGAAGGCCAGCAGGTAGCCCGGGTGCACCACCTCGCGCAGCGGGCGCGAGGCGAGCGAATTGAACAGCAGGGCCGGAATCGCGATCTGGATCACGAAGCGGCCGAGCACGCGCATGTCGGCCTTGTCGAAGATGCGCCAGCGCACGCAGGCGAAGCCGGCCGCGATGCACAGGTAGATCGGGCCGGTGATGGCCAGGATGTCGAGCACGCCGCGGGTCCGGGGTCAGGGCTTGGGGTCGGTCCCGCGCGCGGCGAGCAGGCGGTCGGCCCAGTCCTGCCAGCGCGGGTTTGGCGCCAGGCCATCGAAGTGGCCGGCGCGCGCCTGCGCGGCCATCCAGTCGTGCTTGCCGGCGATGGCCTCGGCCATGCAGGGTTCGAAGCCGGCCTCGCGCACGGTGTGCGCCGCCTCGCGCATTTCCTCGGCGCGGCGCTGGCCATGCCGGGCCACGCGGCTGAAGAAGTAGGCGCCCTGCGGCGGCCAGTCGATGCCGGGAAAGGTTTCCTGCAGGGTCGCGATCATGGCGTCTTCCACACCGTAGTGGCGCGCCGTCGTGTAGCTCTCCAGCACCAGGGCTTCGAGGCCCTTGATCATCACGCTGCGGCACATCTTGGTGGCCGAGGCCACGCCGATGCGCTCGCTCACCACGGTCGCATCCATGCCCCAGTCGCTGAGCTGCGCGGCGAGTTCGGGCGCGTGCACGCCGCCCAGCAGCATGGGCACGCGCAGGCCGTGCGGCGGCACCGAGGTCATGACACCGGCCTCCACGTAGCGGCCCCCGGCAGCGTCGACCAGCGCGGCGGCCTGCTGCTTGGTGCCGGGCGAGGCGGAATTCAGGTCGAGGAAAAAGCCACCGGGCCGGATGTGTGTGGACACCGCCTGCGCCACGGCCAGCGTGTTCGACGCGGTGACGGCGGAGATCAGCAGCGTGGAGCGCTGGCACAAGTCGGCCAGGCCGCCGCACGCGTGCACACCGTGTTGCGCCGCGTGGGCCAGCGCTTCGTCGCGCGCGGCGGCCCCGTCGAACTTCAGGTCCCAGGCGCTGACCGAGGGAACACCCGCCGCGATGAGGCCGGCGCTGAAGATGCGGCCGACCTCGCCGTAGCCCACCAGGCCGACGCTCGCGATGCCCATCACGGCCAACCCGGCGCCTATTGTTTTGGGATGCCGGCGCGCTCGATCACACCGCTCCAGCGGCGGATGTCCGAGGCCAGCAGCGCGGCGGTCTGCTCGGGCGTGCTGGCGCGTGCGTCGATGTTCAGGCCGCGCAGCTTCTCGCGCACGCCGGCGTCGGCCAGTGCGGCGGTGATCTCGCGCTGCAGGCGGTCCACCACCGGGCGCGGTGTCTTCGAGGGCACGGCCAGCGCGTTCCACGACGAGGCCACGAAATCCTTCACACCCGATTCGACGGCGGTGGGCACGTCGGGCAGCACGATGGAGCGTTTTTCGCCGGTCACGGCCAGCGCGCGCAGGGCGCCGCTCTGGATGTGCGTGAGCATGGGCGAGAGGATCTCGACCGCCACGTCGACCTGCTGGCCGCGGATCGCGCCGATCAGCGCGGGTGTGCCGTTGAACGGCACGACTTGCGCCTCGATGTCGGCCGTGCTCTTGAACAGCTCGGCGGCCAGGTTCTGCGTGCTGCCGATGTTGATGCTGCCCACATTGAGCTTGCCGGGGTTGGCCTTGGCGTAGGCCACCAGCTCTTTCAGGGTCTTGTGCGGCGAGTTCGCCGGCACGATCACGGCGATGTCGAAGTAACCCAGCGTGGACACCGGCGTGAAGTCCTTGACGGTGTCGAACGGCAGGCTCGTGAAAAGACCGGCGGTGACCGCCGTGCCGTTGGACATCAGGAACAGGGTGTGGCCATCGGGCTCCGAGCGCGCCACGGTTTCGGCCGCGACCACCCCGCCAGCACCGGGGCGGTTTTCGATCACCACCGGCTGCTTGAGCAGATCGGCGAGCTTGGTGGCCACGATGCGCGCGGTCAGGTCGCCCACGCCACCGGCCGCAAACGGCACCACGATGCGCAGGGGCTTGGACGGGAAGGCGGTTTGCGCCTGCGCCGGCAAGGCCAGGCCCAGCGCCGCGGCGGCCAGGGTGGCGCCGAGCACGGCGCGGCGGCGGATATCGAGCAGCTGGGTCATGGTGTCACCCCACGAATTGAACGAGCCAGAGGGAAATGGACGGGAAACTCAGCAGCAGCAGCGTGCGCAGCACGTCGCTGGCCAGGAAGGGCATCACACCCTTGTAGCTCTCGCCGATCGGCACGTCCTTGGCCATGCCGTTCACGACGTACACGTTCAGGCCCACGGGCGGCGCCAACAGGCCGAAGCCCACGGTCATCAGCACCATGATGCCGAACCAGATCGCCACCGACTCCTGCGGCATGCCGAAGTCCAGACCCATGACGACCGGGAAGAAGATCGGGATGGTCAGCAGGATCATGGAGAGCTCGTCCATCACGGCACCCAGCACCACGTAGAACAGCAGGATGGCGGAGACCACGAGCACCGGCGCGATGTCCCAGCCATTCACCACCTCGGCCAGCATGGCCGGCACCTGGGTCAGCGCGAGCGAGGAGTTCATCATGTCGGCGCCGATGAAGATCATGAAGATCATGGCGCTGGCCGCGGCGGTGGAATAGAAGCACTGCTTGACCTTGGCCAGCGTGAGTTCGCGCTTGAGCATGGCTGCGATGAAGGTCGCGCCCGCGCCGACACCGGCGCCTTCGGTCGGGGTGAACAGGCCACCGTAGATGCCGCCGAAGACCACGATGAAGACCAGGGCGATCGGCGCCACGCCCATCAGCGCTTGCAGCGTGAGCGCGGGATGGTCGTCGTGCTCGGGGGCATGGCCCGGCACCAGGCGCACATACACCGCAATGGCGATCATGTAGCCGGTCATGGCGATGACGCCGGGCACCATGGCCGCGGCGAACAGCTTGGCGATGTTCTGCTCGGTCAGGATGGCGTAGATCACCAGCGGCACCGATGGAGGAATCAGGATGCCCAGCGTGCCGCCCGCGGCGAGCGTGCCGGTGGCCAGACGGCCTGAATAGCCGTGGCGCTTCATCTCGGGCAAGGCCACCGAGGTGATGGTGGCGGCCGTGGCCACCGAAGAGCCGCAGATGGCGCCGAAACCCGCGCTGGCCAGCACCGCGGCCATGGCCAGGCCACCCTTGAACCGGCCCATGACCACGCTGGCGAACTGGAACAGCGCCTTCGAGATACCGCCCTGGGTGGCGAAATTGCCCATCAGGATGAACAGCGGGATCACCGAGAGGTCGTAGCTCGCGAAGCGCGCGAACGCCAGGCCGTTGAGGTTGTTGAAGAACGGCGGCAGGCCCACCTGGTAGATGTAGCCCAGGGTGCCGGCGCCGAACATCGCCACGGAGATCGGCACGCGCACGGCCATCAACACCAGCATCGTTGCGAAGATCATCCCCGCCAGACTCAAAGAACTCATTCGCCCTGCTCCGAAAATTTGCCCACGAACACCTGGTAGAAGGCAATCAAGCCGGTCAGCAGGAAAGGCGGCACCATCATGAAATACACGATCCACTCGGGGAAGCCCAGCATCATGGTGGTGGTCTGGGAGTTGTAGGCGCTCAGGCCACCGATGGTGGTGCGCCAGGCCAGCCCGAACATGAGGATGCCGAGCAGCAGGCTGCCGAAACGGTCCAGCAGCGCGTTGGTGGCGTCCGAGCACTTCGCGGTGAAGAAGTCGACGATGATGTTCTCGCGCTTGAGCTGGCACCAGGGCATGAACAGCGCGATGGCCGCGCCCGCGGTGACCGCCGTGAGTTCGTAGTCGCCCACCAGGGTGACGCCGATGGTGTTGCGCCCGATCAGGCTGATGCAGGTGATGAGGGTGATCACCGTGAGCAGGACACCGGCCAGGATCGCGCTGGACCTGGCCAAGAGAGACAGCAGTTTCAAGTTCTCACCTTCAAAAAAAACAACCAATCCCCTTCCGCCGAGCACAGCGAAAAAGGATCGGTCACTCAGGAAACGGGCCGCCGCGGGCGCACGGCGGCGGTGGGGAATTATCGCTGGTACTTCGAGATCAGCGCCCGCGCTTCGGACACCAGTTTGGCGCCGTCGATGTTCTTGCCCTTCATCTCGTTGACCCAGTCGGTCTCGACCGTGGCGGCGGTGCGGCGCCAGCGCTGCGTCTCGGCGATGTCGAGCGCCACGATGTTGTTGCCGGCCTTCTCGGCGATGGCACGCCCGGCCTTGTCGCCTTCGTCCATGGCGCGACCGAACATGGCGGCGGTCTCGATGCCCGAGTTCTTGTCGATCACCGCCTTCAGGTCCGGCGGCAGCTTGTCGTACGACGCCTTGTTCATCGAGAACGCGAAGGTCTGGGTGTACAGGCCCTGCTTGCCGGCGAAGGTGGTGTGGTTCTTCACCAGCTCGCTCACCTTGAGCGCGGGCGTGACTTCCCACGGGATCGTGGTGCCGTCGATGGTGCCCTTGGAGAGCGCGTCGGTCACCGCCGGCACCGGCATGCCCACCGGCGTGGCGCCGAGTTTGGTCAGCATGTTGTTGATCACGCGCGAGCCGCCGCGCACCTTCATGCCGCGCAGGCTTTCCAGCCCGGTCACCGGCGTCTTGGTGTGGAACAGGCCCGGGCCGTGGGTGTGCACCGCGATCAGCTTGATGTCCTTGAACTCGTCGGCCGCGTACTTCTCGACGTACTCCTGGAAGGCGCGCGACGACTCTTCGGCCGAGCCGCTCATGAAGGGCAGTTCGAACACCTCGGCCTTGTTGAAGCGACCGGGGGTGTAGCCCAGCACCGTCCAGGTCAGGTCGACCACGCCATCACGCGCCTGGTCGAACAGCTGCGGTGGCGAGCCACCGAGCGACATGGCGTGGAACAGCTGCACCTTGATCTTGCCGCCCGAGTCGGCCTCGACCTTCTGCGCCCAGGGAATCAGCGCCTTGGCGGGAATGGTGGCCTGCTGCGGCAGCATCTGGTGCAGTCGCAGCGTCACCTGCTGCGCCAGCGCGTTGCCGGCCATCGAGGCGGCGGCCACGGCGCCCAGGGCCAGCAGGGCGGTTCGGCGTTTGAACATCTTCATTGTTGTCTCCAGTTCCTTGGGGGGTACCGGCTCGGGAGCGTGTGGGCGCACTCCGATCCGGCAGGCTAGAAGAACGTGTTGCCCACACTGTGCATGGTCGCTGGCCTCTCCGCCAGTCAGATAACAGACTTTCAGCTATGCCGATTCCTTATGAAACCGTCTCGGGGCGCCAGGCCGTGTCCAGGGTGATGCGGCCCACCACCCGCGACACGCAGGCGCAGATGCGCCGGTTCTCCTGCTTTTCATGGGCGCTGAGGAACACGTCGCGGTGGTCGATCTCGCCGTCCAGCGCGAGCACATCCATGGCGCACAGGCCGCACTCGCCGCGGCGGCAGTCGCTCATCACCTCGATGCCGGCGGCCTCGAGCACGTCGATCAGCGCCTGGTCGGGCGGCACTTCCAGCCGCGCCTTGTGGCGCGGCACCTCGACCTGGAAACCGGCGCTCTGCAGCCGTCCGCCGCTGCCGAAGGTCTCGAAGCGCAGGCTGGGCAGCGGGCGCCCGGCCGCTTCCCACAGTTCGCGCAGGTCCTCCAGCAGCCCGGCCGGCCCGCAGACATAGGCCTGGGCGCCGCGCGGCAGGGCGCCGATCTCGGCCGCCAGGTCCAGCCGCTCGCCGCGGCCCGACACGCAGGTGACCAGGCTCTCGCCGAGCAGCGCGCGCAGCGACTCGCCATAGGCCAGTTCGGCCTCGCTGCGCGCCGCGTAGAGCAGGCGCACCGCCTGGCCGCGCCGCACCAGCGCCTGCGCCATGGACACCATGGGCGTGATGCCGATGCCGCCGGCCACCAGCAGCGTGGCGGGCGCCTGCAGGCCCAGGGGAAAGTGGTTCTGCGGCGCGCTCACCTCGATCGGGTCGCCCACCGCGAGCTGCCACATGGCGCGCGAGCCGCCATGGCCGTCGTCCAGCCGCTTGACCGCGATGCGGTAGCCCGGCACCTCGCCGGGCAGGCCCACCAGCGAGTAGGAACGGGTCTGCGGACGACCGCCCAGCACCACCTGCACCAGCAGGTGCGCGCCGGGCGCCCAGCGCTCGGCCACGCCCGCGGCGGGCGCGATCACGAATTCGCGCACGGTGGGCGTGAGGTCGCGCAGGGCATGGATGCGCGCGGATTGCCAGGTCGGGTTGCTTTTCATGGGCGTGTCGGTTCAGCGGCGGCGGATGAGTTTGATGGCGGGCATGGAGCCGGGCGAGTGCACGGTGGCGTGGCCGGCCAGCACCTCGCGCAGGTTGCGCTGGGCCAGGCGCGAGTGCTCGCGCATGATGGCCTCGGCGCGCGAGCCCTCGCGCTGCTCGATGGCGTCGATCACCTGGCGGTGCTGGTCCTGCGCCACCACCAGCATGTCGCGCGCGCGCTGCGAGTGCGCCTGCATCACGACAAAGCCCGAGGGCGAGGCAAACGGCAGGGTCAGCACCTTCTCGAGCTGGCGCGCGATGGTCGGGCTGTCGGCCATTTCCCAGACCAGCGCGTGGAACTCGCTGTTGAGCGCCACGTAGCCGGAGAAGCCGTCGTCGTCGAGCGAGGGCGCGGCCAGCACCGCGTCGATGCGGTCCAGGCACTGCCGAGCCTCGCCCAGCACCACGCCGGGCGCGCCGCGCTCGGCGGCCAGGCGCGCGAGCAGGCCTTCGAGCGTGCCGCGCAGCTCGATGGCGTCGGCGATGTCGCGCTCGGAAAACGTCTGCACCACATAGCCGCCGTTGGGCAGGGCTTCGAGCAGGCCTTCCTGCTCCAGCCGCATCAGCGCGGCGCGGATCGGGGTGCGCGAGACGCCCAGGCGCTCGACGATGGCCAGCTCGGCGATGCGCGAGCCACCGGCCAGCTCGCCCGAGAGGATGAGTTCGCGCAGCTGCAGCAGCGCGCGCACCTGGGCGCTTTCGACGCCGACATCGGGGCGCGCGGTGTCCAGTGCGCTGGATGTGACGGCGGCCATGTTCAGCCCGCCCGCCGGATCGGGATCACGGTCGGGCCCGCGCCGGGTGCGTCGCTGCGCTCGGTGTCCACCATGCGGTCGATCAGGCGCCGCGCCCACATCGCGCCAGCGTCGATGTTGAGGTTGTAGAACTTGTGGTCCGGGTGTTCCTCGATCGCCTTCTGCTGCGCCTCGAGCACGAACTCGTCCTCGCGGAAGATGCTGGCCACGCCCTCGCGCAGCTGGTGCGTGAGACGCTGCTCGCCCAGGCTGTAGTTGCGCGCAAAGGCCCAGAAGTACAGGCAGGTGTTGCCGGTCTCGGGCGTGATGGTGTTGAGCACGAAGCCGTTGACGCCCTGGCTGCGGTCGCCCTGCGGCGCGCCGCTGCCCGCGGGCGCCACGCCCACGTCGATCGACACCGTGCACGGCGCCTCGAAGCGGATCACCTGCCAGCGGTCCACCGGGCCCACGTAGCCGCGCGCCTGCTGGATCTGCCCGGCCCAGAACGGCGGCGCCTCGATGCCTTCCATCCAGCGCGTGACGGTCGCGGTGCGCTCGCCGTGCGTGGCCACGAAGGGCGCTTCGGCGACCGCGCGGTTGCCGATGCTGCTGCCGTGCACGAAGGCCTCGTGCGTGAGGTCCATGAGGTTGTCGATCACCAGCCGGTAGTCGCACTTCACGCGGATCATCTTGCCGTCGGCGGCCCAGTCCGGGTCGTGGTTCCAGTGCAGGTCGGGCACCAGGGCCGGGTCGGCCAGCGCCGGATCGCCCGGCCAGACCCAGACGAAGCGATGTTTCTCCACCACCGGGAAGGCGCGCACGCAGGCCGAGGGGTTGAGCGTTTCCTGGCTGGGCATGTGGGTGCAGCGCCCCTCGGCGTTGAAGACCAGGCCGTGGTAGCCGCAGACCAGCTCGTCGCCGTCGAGCCGGCCCATGGACAGGGGCAGCAGGCGGTGCCAGCAGGCGTCTTCCAGCGCGGCCACCGCGCCCGCGGTCTGGCGGTAGAGGACCATTTTCTGGTTGCAGATGGTGCGCGCCAGCAGGCTGCGACCGACCTCCACGTCGTAGGCGGCGGCGTACCAGGCGTTCAGCGGAAAGTGGGAAGGCGTCGTGTTCATGGGATACGCAATGTATACAGAAACCGCCATTTTTCAAGTGATTTCCGCATTTATTGGGGTTTTCCATAGGTTTATGTATTCATGAAACGCTGGCACAGTGCACGCTCTGCCGTATTTCAGACCCCCAACGAGGACTTTTTCATGAGCTTGCGCCAGCATCCCCCGTTCCGCGCCGACCACGTCGGCAGCTTTCTGCGACCGGCCTACCTGCTCGAAGCGCGCGAGCGCAAAGCCAAAGGCGAGATCACGCCCGAGCAGCTGCGCGTGGTGGAAGACCGCGCGATCACCGAGATCGTGAAGTTCCAGGCCGACGTGGGCCTGCAGTCGATCACCGACGGCGAGTTCCGCCGCACCTATTTCCACATCGACTTCCTCGAGCAGCTCGGTGGCGTGAAGACCGACATCCCGGTCACCATCCGCAAGCCCGACGGCACCGAGGAGCTGGCACCGCCGGTGATCCGCGTGATCGACAAGGTGCGTCATGCGAAGAACATCCAGCTGGCCGACTTCCAGTACCTCAAGACACAGGTCGAAGCCCTGGGCAAACCGGGCCTCACGCCCAAGGTGACGATCCCCTCGCCGACCATGCTGCATTTCCGCGGCGGTCGCGCGGGCATCAGCAAGGAGGCCTACCCCGAGCTCGATCCGGTGTTCTACGACGACGTGGCCAGGGCGTATGGCGAAGAGCTGCAGAGCCTGGCCGACGCGGGCTGCACCTACGTGCAGATGGACGACACCAACATGGCCTACCTGTGCGACGAGCGCATGCGCGAAGCGGCGCGCCAGCGCGGCGACGACCCCAACGAGCTGCCGCACCGCTACGCGGGTTTCATCAACAAGGTGGTGGCGCACAAGCCCGCCGGCATGACGCTGGCGATGCACCTGTGCCGTGGCAACTTCAAGAGCACGCACGCGGCGGCCGGCAACTACGAGCCGGTGGCCGAGGCGCTGCTGTCGGAGATGAAACTCGACGCCTTCTTCCTCGAGTACGACGACGAACGCTCGGGCGATTTCCGCCCGCTGCGTTACCTGAGCAAGGACAAGATCGTGGTGCTGGGCCTGGTGACCACCAAGTTCGGCCAGCTGGAAAGCAAGGACGCGCTCAAGCGCCGCATCGAAGAGGCCGCGAAATACGCACCGCTGGACCAGATGTGCCTGTCACCGCAGTGCGGCTTCTCGTCGACCGTGCACGGCAACAACATCGCGATGGAGGACCAGCGGCGCAAGCTGGCGCTGGTGGTGGAGACGGCGCAGGAAGTCTGGGGTTGAACAAGGGCGGCCAGCAGCCGCCCTCATCCGCTGACACCGCAGAACCGGGCTTGCCGGGCTGCAGGTGTCGTCCCCCTGGGGGGAAGCGCCGTCAGGCGCGCAGGGGGGTCAATCCAGTCATTTGCTGTGTCTGGAAATCAGCGAACGCGCCTCCGACACCAGCTTGGCGCCGTCGATGTTCTTGCCCTTCATCTCGGTGATCCAGTCGGCTTCCACCGCACCGGCCGTGCGGCGCCAGCGCTGCGTCTCGGCGATGTCCAGCGCCACGATGTTGTTCTTCGCCTTCTCGGCGATCTCGCGGCCCATCTTGTCGCCCTCGTCCATCGCGCGGCCGAACAGCGCCGCCGTCTCCACGCCCGAGTTGTCGTCGATCACCTTCTTCAGGTCGGCCGGCAGCTTGTCGTAGGCGCCGCGGTTCATCGAGAACGCGAAGGTCTGGGTGTACAGGCCGGTGGCGCCTGCGAAGGTGGTGTGGTTCTTCACCAGCTCGGTCACCTTCAGCGACGGCGTCACCTCCCAGGGAATGGTCGTGCCGTCGATCGTGCCCTTGGACAGCGCGTCGGTCACCGCCGGCACCGGCATGCCCACCGGTGTCGCGCCCAGCTTGAGCAGCATGTTGTTGATCACGCGCGAGCCGCCACGGATCTTCATGCCGCGCAGGCTCTCCAGCCCCACCACCGGCGTCTTGGTGTGGAACAGGCCCGGACCGTGCGTGTGCACCGCCAGCAGCTTCACGTCCTTGAACTCGTCGGCCGCGAACTTCTCCACGTACTCCTGGAACGCGCGCGACGACGCCTCGGCCTTGCCGCTCATGAACGGCAGCTCGAACACCTCGGCCTTGTTGAAACGGCCCGGCGTGTAGCCCAGCACCGTCCAGGTGATGTCGGCCACGCCGTCGCGCGCCTGGTCGAACAGCTGCGGCGGCGTGCCACCCATCTGCATGGCATTGAAGATCTGCACCTTGATGCGGCCACCCGACTCGGCTTCCACCTTTTTCGCCCACGGCGCGATGGCGCGCGCAGGCACGGGGGCTTGCCCGGGCAGGAACTGGTGCAGGCGCAGCGTGTAGGTCTGCTGGGCGAATGCGCTGCCGGCCAGGGTGGCGGCGGCAACGGCCGCGATGGCGTGGCGACGGGAAATCAGGGGCATGGGGTCTCCAGGGTCGAAGGAAAAGGGGATGGAGTTGCGGCGGTCCCGCAGGGGGATGCCATGGCGTGCGCCGCCAGGGACGCAGTGGCCACACTGTGCATGCATCGGTGGCCCGGCGCCAGACCGAATCCGCTCAATCAGCTATGCCGCCCGGTTATGAAACCAAGTTACCGCGGCAGGGCGCGCACCGGCCGCTGGTTACCATGGCCGCATGACCGCACCGCTGCACTTCTACTTCGACTTCATCTCGCCCTACGGCTACTTCGCCTCGCTGCGCATCGAGTCGATCGCGCGGCGCCACGGCCGCGCGGTGGAGTGGCACGCCATGCTGCTGGGCGTGTCGGTGCTCAAGGTGATGGGGCTCAAGCCGCTGCTGGACACGCCGCTCAAGGGCCTCTACACCGAACACGACGTGCTGCGCCACGCGCGCGAACACGGCATCACGATGGCGCGCGCGCCCCGCGATGCGGTCATGAACCCCCTGCCCTGCGCCCGTGCCTTCGCCTGGGTGCGGCGGCACCACCCGGCGCAGGCCGCGGCGGTGGCACACGCCATCTACGGCGCCTACTGGGGCGAAGGCAAAGACCTGTCCACACCCGACGCGCTGCGCGCGCTGGCGCTGCCCGGAGGCCTGAGCGCCGATGCGCTGGCCGATGCCGCGGCGGGCGACGAAGCCGCGGCCCTGCTGCGTGCCGACGTGGAGGCCTCGCTCCAGGCCGGCGTGTTCGGTTCGCCCACCGTGGTGGTGGACGGCGAGCTGTTCTGGGGCGTGGACAAGCTCGACCAGCTCGAGCGCTGGCTCACGCGCGGCGGCTGGTAACGCCCCTCAGTCGAAGCGCACCTCGGTCGGCACCGCGATCGCGGCCAGGCCTTCAAGCAGCCGTTCCGACACGGTCGCGTCGGGCGGTCCGGCCAGCGTGACGGTGGCGCGCTGGCGGCCCCCCTCGTCCCGCGCCTGCACCCGCACCGCGCGCCCGGGCGCCACCTCGGCGGCCCATTCGGCCAGGCGGATCTCGATCGCGCGCAGGCGCAGCTCGGGCTTGAACACCTTGCCGATCGCGGTCATGGGCAAGGCATCGAGCAGCACCACGCGCTTCGGGCAGGCGGGGCGTTCGTACACCGTGGGCGCCACCGCCGCCAGCAGCTCGCTGGCGCCGATCGCCGCGCCGGGCTTGAGCGTGACGAAGGCCACCGGCACCTCGCCGGCGTAGGCATCGGGCTCGGCCACCACCGCGCACAGCGCCACCGCCGGGTGCGCGAGGAAGGCGTCTTCCACCAGGCCGGGGTCGATGTTGTGCGAGCCGCGGATGATCACGTCCTTGGCGCGGCCGGTGATGTGGATGCGGCCCGCGTCGTCGAGGTGGCCGAGGTCGCCGGTGACGATCCAGCCCTGCTCGAACATGCCCGCGTTGCGCGCGGCGTCCAGGTAGCCCGGGCTCACGTGCGGCCCGCGCAGCACCAGCACGCCGGTCTCGCCCGGAGCGCAGCGCTCGTGCAGTTGCGCCGCACCGTCGCGCCAGGGCACGGCGTGCACCTCGGTGTAGGGCAGGCGCAGGCCAGCCGAGCCGGGCGTACGCGGACCGCGCAGCGGCTCGATGCTCACCAGCCCGGCGCACTCGGTCATGCCCAGGATGTTGCGCACCGCAATGCCGGTGGCGGTCTCGAAGCGCTGCGCCAGCTCGGATGGCAGTGGCGAGCCACCGGTGTAGGCCGCGCGCACGCTGGACACGTCGGCATCGATGGGCACGCCCATGAGGCTGGCCAGCACCGTGGGCACGCAGGCCAGGTGCGTCACGCGCTCGCGCTCGCAGAACTTCCAGTAGTGCCGCACGAAGCCGGCGTTGCGCATGCCGCCGAGCGTGGGCAGCACCTGGCGCGCGCCGATCGCCAGCAGCGCCAGACCGTAGACGAAGGCGCCGGCCACGTGAAACAGCGGGAAGCCGTTGATCTCGACCGCGTGTTCGTCCATGTCGTAGAAGGCGTGCGCGAACCAGGCCGTGTGCGCCTCGTTGCCCTGCGTGTGCTGCGCCAGCTTGGGCGCGCCGGTGGTGCCGCCGGTGTGGAACAGCGCGACCACGCGGTCCGGGTGCAGGTCGGGGTCGAAGGCGAGCTCGTCGGACAGCAGGGCCAGCTGGTCCTGCAGCACCGGCACGCCGGGCTCGGTGTGCGCGCCCGCACGGATCTGGATCAGCGGCAGCGGGTGGTGTTGCACCACCTGCTCGGCCACCGGCCACACCGCAAGCTCGTCGTTCGGGCCGAGCGCCACCAGCACCTTGGCGTTCGCGGCTTTCAGCAGCGCGGCGATGTGCTCGGGCTGCAGCAGGTAGTTGATGGGGCAGACGCGCCCGGCGAGCTGCGCGCCCCAGAGCACCACGTGGGCCTCGGGCGTGTTGGGCGCGAGCACGGCGACCGCGTCGTCGGGGCCCACGCCCATCGAGCGGAACAGGTTGGCCGCGCGGTGGATGCCCGCCAGCAGCGCGCGGTAGGTGATGCGGCGCGGCGGTGTGTCCAGCGACGCGTCGGGCAGGAAGGTCAGCGCCTCGCGCGCGGGAAACCGCTGCGCGGCGGCGCGGATCAGCGCATAGGGGCTGCGGTGCGGCGCCACCACGGCGCGCACCGTGCGCTCGAGCTGCTCGATGTCGGTGAGGGTGGCGAAGGCCTGCATGGCCGGTCTTACATGTCCAGGCCGAGCAGGCGCACTGCGTTGCCCTTGAGGATGCCGGGCATCACCTCGGGCTTGAAGCCGGCGACCTCGAAGTCCTTCATCCAGCGCTCGGGCGTGATCAGCGGGTAGTCGCTGCCGAACAGCACGCGGTCCTTCAGCAGCGTGTTGGCGTACTGCACCAGCTGCTTCGGGAAGTACTTCGGGCTCCAGCCCGAGAGGTCGATCCACACGTTGGGCTTGTGCGTGGCCACGCTGAGCGCCTCGTCCTGCCACGGAAAACTCGGGTGCGCCATCACGATCTGCATGTCGGGGAAATCGATCGCCACGTCGTCCAGGTGCATGGGGTTGCTGTACTCCAGCCGCAGGCCGCCGCCGCAGCGCATGCCCGAACCGATGCCGCTGTGCCCGGTGTGGAAGATCGTGGGCAGCTTGTGCGCGTTGATCACCTCGTAGATCGGCCAGGCCATCTTGTCGTAGGGGTGGTAGCCCTGCACCGTGGGGTGGAACTTGAAGCCCTTGACGCCCTCTTCCTTGATCAGCCGCTCGGCCTCGCGCGCGCCCATCTTGCCCTTGTGCGGATCGATGCTCGCGAAGGCGATCATCATGTCGCTGTTCTCGCGCGCGGCCTGTGCGATCTCCTCGTTCGGAATGCGCCGGCGGCCCAGCTGCGACTCGCTGTCCACGGTGAACATCACCAGGCCGATCTTCTTCTCGCGGTAGTAGCTCACCGTCTCGGCGATGGTGGGCCGCCGGTTGCTGCCGAAGAACTTGTCGGCCGCGCGGTCGTACTCCTCGCCGTAGTTGTCGAAGGGGTTGCGGCAGCTCACTTCGGCGTGGGTGTGGATGTCGATTGCGATGAGGTTCTTGTGGTCCATGCATGTCTCCGGTTGTCCGAGCGACCTAGGGTAAACACGGGGTCGGTTTCCGACCGGTTCGCTTGATTTGGTTATTGTTTATAACAATAATGAAGCCTCACATCAAGCATACAAACCCGATCCCGGGGTCGAGACACCGAGAACTTCCATGCCCATCCATTCCACCGACATCAGCCTGAGTCTGCAAGGCGCTTCGTCCGAAATCGCGGTCATCACCTTGAACCGGCCGACCAAGCGCAACGCGCTCAACGACGGCCTGATCCTCGCCATCCGCGACATGTTCCAGGCCATGCCGCACGGTGTGCGCGCTGCCGTCATCCACGGCAGCGGTGACCACTTCTGCGCCGGCCTCGATCTCTCCGAACTCAGCGAACGCGACGCCGGCCAGGGCCTGCACCACTCGCGCATGTGGCACAGCGCGCTGGAGTGCGTGCAATACGGCCCGGTGCCGGTGGTGGCGGCACTGCACGGCGCGGTGGTCGGTGGTGGCCTGGAGCTGGCCAGCACCTGCCACATCCGCGTGGCCGACGAGTCCGCCTTCTTCGCGCTGCCCGAAGGCTCGCGCGGCATCTTCGTGGGCGGTGGTGGCTCGGTGCGCATCCCGCGCCTGATCGGCGCCGCGCGCATGGCCGACATGATGTTCACCGGCCGCGTCTACAAGGCCGCCGAGGCCGAGCGCATCGGCCTCACGCAATACCTTGTGCCGCAAGGCACGGCGCTGGAAAAGGCCATGGAGCTGGCCGCGCGCATCGCACAGAACGCGCCGCTGACCAACTACGCGCTGATGCACGCGCTGCCACGCATCGCCGAACAACCGGCCGACCAGGGCTACCTCACCGAAGCCATGATGGCCGCGATCGCGCAGAGCGATCCAGAAGCGAAAACGCGTGTGCGTGCCTTCCTCGAAGGCCGTGCCAACAAGGTCAGCAAGGACTGAGCGCCATGAGCCAGAACGCGACCATGGCGAAATACCGCCCGCTCACCTTCGGCGTCACCCGCGCCACCCTGCGCGACGGCGCCCAGGGCACGCACTACCTGCGCGCCGACCAGGACCTGCCCCCTTTCCCCGCGCGCATCACCGACCGCCTGGTGCACTGGGCGCAGACGCGACCCGACCAGACCCTGTTCGCGCGCCGCGTGAAGCACGCCGACGGCACGACCGGCGACTGGCGCCACGTCAGCTTCGCGCAGGCGCTCGACGCGGCGCGCCGCATCGGCCAGGGCCTGATCAACCGCGGCCTGTCGACCGAGCGGCCGGTGCTGATCCTGAGCGAGAACGACCTCGAACACGCGCTGCTCGCGCTGGGCTGTCTCTACGCCGGCATCGCCTACTGCCCGACCTCGCCCGCCTACTCGCTGGTGAGTCAGGACTTCGACAAGCTGCACCACGTGGTGAAGACGCTCACGCCCGGCCTGGTGTTCGCGAGCGACGCGCACCGCTACGGCCGCGCCATGCTGGCCACGCTGGGCGAAGGCGTGGAGCTGGTGACGACCGAAGGCACCGTGCCCGGCCGCGCCACCACCTCGTTCGCGGCGCTGCTGGCCACCGAGGCCACGCCCGCGGTCGACGCGGCCATGGCCGCCACCGGGCCGGACACGATCGCCAAGTTCCTCTTCACCTCGGGCTCGACCAAGATGCCCAAGGCCGTGATCAACACCCAGCGCATGTGGTGCGCCAACCAGCAGCAGATGACGGAGTCGATGCCGGTGCTGGCCGAGAGCCCGCTGGTGCTGGTGGACTGGCTGCCCTGGAACCACACCTTCGGCGGCAACCACAACTTCGGCATGGTGGTCTTCCACGGCGGCACGCTCTACATCGACGACGGCAAGCCCACGCCCGCGCTCATGGGCGAGACGCTGCGCAACCTGCGCGAGATCGCGCCCACGGTGTACTTCAACGTGCCGACCGGCTTCGAGGCCATCGCCAACGCGATGAAGACCGACGACGCCCTGCGCAAGACCCTGCTCTCGCGCGTGCGGATGTTCTTCTACGCCGGCGCCGCGCTGGCGCAGCCGGTGTGGGATGCCTTGCACGCGGTGCAGGAGCAGGAGATCGGCGAGCGCATCGTCATGGGCACCGGCCTGGGCATGACCGAGTCCAGCCCGTTCGGCATCTTCGTGACCAGCCCCGACGTGAAGGCCGGCGACCTTGGCCTGCCCACGCCAGGCCTGGAACTCAAACTGGTCGACAGCGACGGCAAGACCGAGGTGCGCTACAAGGGCCCCAACATCACACCGGGCTACTGGCGCATGCCCGCGGAGACCGCCGAGTCCTTCGACGAGGAAGGCTTCTTCAAGACCGGCGACGCGGTGAAGTGGATCGACGAGACCGACATCCACCAGGGCCTGAAGTTCGACGGCCGCATCGCCGAAGACTTCAAGCTCGCCACCGGCACCTTCGTGAGCGTGGGCCCGCTGCGCGCGAAGATCATCGCGGCCGGCGCGCCCTACATCCAGGACGTGGTGCTCACCGGCCTAAACATGAAGGAAGTCGGCGCCATGGTGTTCCCCACCGGCGCGGTGCGCGCGCTCGGCGGCATGCCGGCCGACGCGCCGATGCACGAGGTGCTCAACAGCGCGCCGGTGCTCGCGCACTTCCAGCGCGTGGTGACCGAGCTCGCGAAGACGTCCACCGGCAGCGCCAGCCGCATCGCGCGCCTGTGCCTGCTGGCCGACCCACCCACCATCGATCGCGGCGAGATCACCGACAAGGGCTCGATCAACCAGCGCGCCGTGCTCACCCACCGCGCCGAGACCGTGGCCCGCCTGCACGACGACACGCTGCACGCCATCCTCAAACCCCAGTAAAGACACTCCACCATGGCATCCCGCGGATTCTTCAACGCCTTCGACGACGTCTGGCTGCTGGCCGGCGTGCGCACGCCCATGGTCGACTACTGTGGTGCGCTCGGCCACATCTCGCCCACCGACCTCGGCATCAAGGCCGCGCGCGAAGCGCTGGCCCGCGCCGGCGTGCCGGGCGAGCACATCGGCTCGGTGGTCACCGGCAACATGGCGCCCGGCGACTTCGACCAGTTCTTCCTGCCGCGCCACATAGGCCTGTACGCCGGCGTGCCGGTGGAGGTGCCGGCCATCATGGCGCAGCGCATCTGCGGCACCGGCTTCGAGCTGTTCCGCCAGGCCGGCGAACACATCCAGGGCGGGGCCTGCGAGGCCGCACTGGTGGTGGGCACCGAGAGCATGACGCGCAACCCGATCGCCGCCTTCGACCACCGCACCGGCTTCAAGCTGGGCGCGCCGGTGGGCTTCAAGGACTACATGTGGGAGGCGCTGAAGGACCCCGCGCCCGGCATCAACATGATCCAGACCGCCGAGAACCTGGCGAAGAAGTACGGCATCACGCGCGAGGAAGTCGACGCCTTCGCCTCGGCCTCGTTCGCGAAAGCCGTGGCGGCGCAGGCCAGCGGCTTCCTCGCCGGCGAGATCGTGCCCGTGGTCACCGAGAGGTTCGAGCTGGCCGGCTACAAGGCGCGCGGCATCCGCCTGCAGGGCAAAGTCACCGAAGTCGCCACCGACACCCACCCGCGCATTTCGCCGGTGGAGGTGCTGGCGAAGCTGAAGGCGGTGTTCGAAGGCGGCGTGCAGACCGGCGGCAACAGCTCGGCGCTGGTGGACGCGGCCGCGGCCTGCGTGGTCGCCTCGGGCAGCTACGCCAAGGCACATGGCAAGCAGCCGCTGGCGCGCGTGGTGGCCTCGGCCGCTGTCGGCGTGCCGCCCGAGATCATGGGCATCGGCCCGGCGCCGGCGATCCGCCTGCTGCTGGAGCGCACCGGCCTGAAGCTGGCCGACATCGCGCGCTTCGAGGTCAACGAAGCACAGGGTGCGCAGACGCTGGCCGTCGCGCGCGAACTGGGCATGGACCTGGACCGCCTCAACGTCAACGGCGGCGCGATCGCGCTGGGCCACCCGCTGGCCGCCACCGGCGTGCGCCTCACGCTCACGCTGGCGCGCGAACTGCAGCGCAGCGGCCAGCGCTACGGCATCTCCAGCGCCTGCGTGGGCGGTGGCCAGGGCATCGCGCTCCTCATCGAAAACCCATCCGCCTGAAGCAGAAAAAAGGACAAGACCATGAACATTCAAGGACACGCCGCCCTCGTCACCGGTGGTGGCTCGGGTCTCGGCGAGGCCACCGCGCGCGAACTGGCCCGCCTGGGCGCGAAGGTCGCGGTGCTCGACGTGAACCTGGACAACGCGAAGCGCGTGGCGGCCGACATCGGCGGCGCGGCCTTCGCCTGCGACATCACCAACACCGGGAGCCTGCAGGCCGCGATCGACGCCGCGGCGGCCGCGCACGGCCCGGCGCGCATCCTCATGAACATCGCCGGCATCGGCAGCGCCAGGCGCGTGGTGGCCAAGGACGGCAGCCCTGCGCCGCTGGAAGACTTTGCCAAGGTGATCAACGTCAACCTGATCGGCACCTACAACGCCAGCCGCCTGTTTGCCGCCGCCTGCGCCAAGCTCGATCCGCTGGAAGACGGCGAACGCGGCGTGATGGTGTTCACCGCCAGCGTGGCCGCATTCGACGGCCAGGTGGGCCAGCAGGCCTACAGCGCGTCCAAGGGTGGCCTGGTGGGCATGACGCTGCCGATGGCGCGCGACCTCGCGCAACACGGCATCCGCGTCTGCACCATCGCGCCCGGCCTGTTCTCCACGCCGCTGATGAAGCAGCTGCCCGAGCCGGTGCAGGCTTCGCTGGCCGCGAGCATCCCGTTCCCGCCGCGCCTGGGCAAGCCCGAGGAGTTCGCCGCACTGGCCGCGCACATCGTCACCAACACGCACCTGAACGGCGAAGTGATCCGCCTCGACGGCGCCCTGCGGATGGCCCCCCGATGAGCAAGGTCGTCGTGTACGAAGTGGACGTGATGTTCGGCGACTGCGACCCGGCCGGCATCGTGTTCTTTCCGAATTTCTCGAAGTGGATGGACGCCTCCTCGCTGAACTTCTTCGTGAAGTGCGGCGTGCCGCCCTGGCGCGAACTCGTGAAGACGCGCGGCATCGTGGGCACGCCGCTGCTGGAAATCCATACGAAGTTCATGCGACCCGCCACCTACGGCGAACGCCTGCAGATCCACACCAGCGTGACCGAGTGGCGCGAGAAGGTGTTCATGCACAAACACCTGGTGAAACGCGGCGACGACCTGCTGTGCGAAGGCACCGAGACGCGCGCCTTCGTGATCCACCCGCCCGAGGCGCCCGACCGCATCAAGGCGATTCCCGTGCCCGAGGACATCAAGGCGCTGTGCAGCTGACGCCCACCCGATTCCCCGTTTTTCCTGCCCTTTCCCAACCACCCAGAAGGAGACATCCCATGAAAGCCATCAAAACCCTCGTCGCCGTGGCCATCACGGCCCTGAGCAGCACCGCCGCCCTGGCCGACATCAACATCGGCGTGAGCCTGGCGCTCACCGGCCCCGGTTCCGGCCTGGGCATCCCGATGCAGAACCAGTTCAAGCTGTTCCCGCAGACCATCGCCGGCGAGAAGGTGAACCTGATCATCCTCGACGACGCGACCGACCCGGGCAAGGGCGCGGCCAACGCGCGCCGCTTCGTGACCGAGGACAAGGTCGACATGATCATCGGCTCGTGCATCACGGCCGTGGCCGCCGCCATGAGCGACATCGCTTCCGAGGCCGGCACGGTGCAGCTCGCCGGCTCGCCGGTCGGCCTGCCGCCCGGCAAGGACAAGTGGGTGTTCCGCCTGCCGCAGTCCAACACCGTGATGGGCCACGCCGTGGTCGAGCACATGAAGAAGCAGGGCATCAAGACCATCGGCTTCCTGGGCTACACCGACGCCTACGGCGAGCAATGGCTCAAGGAAAGCGCACCGCTGCTGGAGAAGGCCGGCATCAAGGTGGTGGCCACCGAGCGCTTCGCGCGCACCGACACCAGCGTGACGCCGCAGGCGCTCAAGATCACCGCCGCCAACCCCGACGCGGTGCTGATCGTGGCCTCCGGCAGCGGCGCAGCCATGCCGCACATGGCCATGGTCGAGCGCGGCTACAAGGGCAAGATCTACCAGACCCATGCCGCGGCCACGCAAGACCTGATGCGCGTGGGCGGCAAGGCCGTCGAAGGCGCGTTCGTGGTGTCCGGCCCGGCCGTGATCGCCGAGCAGCTGCCCGACAGCCACCCGTCCAAGGCGGTGGCGATCGACTTCGTGCAGAAGTACGAGAAGTCGGTCGGCGCCGGCCTGCGCAACCAGTTCGCTGGCCACGCCTACGACGCGCAGATCACGCTCGAGAAGATCGTGCCGATGGCGCTGAAGAAGGGCAAGCCGGGCACGCCCGAGTTCCGCGCCGCGCTGCGCGACAGCATGGAAAACATGGGCCGCACCATCTTCTCGCACGGCGTGATGAACTGGACGGCGACGGACCACTGGGGCTTCACCAACGAAACCGGTGTGATGCTCAAGGTCGTGGACGGCAAGTTCAAAGTCGAATAACACCCCCCGCGCGCCTTCGGCGCCCCCCCCTCTCTCGCCTTCGGCGGGAGGGGGGCGACACCTGGGGCCGGCGGAGCCGGACCCGCGGTGTCCCTGGTTCCGGCGCTCCCTCACTTGAGGGGGCATCCTTCTCTCGTTGAGGGTTTTTATGGACTTCTCGATCGCCAGCATTTTGTTGCTGGACGGCCTGACCAACGGCGCCGTGTACGCCCTGCTGGGCCTGGCCACCGTGCTGGTGTTCACCGTCACGCGGGTCATCTTCATTCCCCAGGGCGAGTTCGTCGCGTACGGTGCGCTCACCCTTGCGATCTTCCAGACCGGCAAGGTGCCCGGCACCGTGTGGCTGCTGCTGATCCTCGCCGGTGTGGCCGCGCTCATGGAGCTCTCGGGCCGCTGGCAGCACCACCGCAACGCGCTGGTGGCCGCCAAGGCCGCGGGCCGCATGCTGATCGCGCCGCTGGTGGTCTCGGCCATCGCCATCTGGGCCGCGCCGCAGCAGTTTCCGCTCGCCGTGCAGGCCGCGCTCAGCGTGGCCATCGTCACCGTCTACGGCCCGCTGGTCTACCGCGTGGCCTACCAGTCGCTGGAGAGCGCCACGCCGCTGGTGCTGCTGATCGTCTCGGTCGGTGTGCACTTCGCCATGACCGGCCTGGGCCTGCTGTTCTTCGGCGCTGAGGGTTTCCGCAACCCGGCGTTCTGGGATGCGCGATACACCATCGGCCCGGTCATGCTGTCGGGCCAGGCCATCATCACCGCGCTCGCCACCATCGCGCTGATCGTGCTGCTGTGGCTGTACTTCGAGCGCTCGCTGCGCGGCAAGGCGCTGCGCGCCACCGCGGTCAACCGCACCGGCGCGCGCCTCATGGGCATCTCGTCGCAGGCCTCGGGCCAGCTCACCTTCACCATGGCGGCCTTCATCGGCGCGCTCTCGGGCCTGCTGATCGGCCCGACCACCACGGTGTTCTACGACTCGGGCTTCCTGATCGGCCTCAAGGGCTTCGTGGCCGCGGTCGCCGCCGGCCTGGCCAGCTACCCCGGCGCGCTGGTCGCCGCGCTGTTCGTCGGCGTGATCGAGGCCTTCGGCTCGTTCTGGGCCAGCGCCTTCAAGGAAGTGATCGTGTTCACCCTGATCCTCCCCGTGCTGCTTTTCCGCTCGCTGCGCAGCAAACATTCCGACGAGGACCACTGAGATGCCGAAGCTGCAAAACATCGGCCTGCTGATCCTGGCCCTGGCCATTCCCGTGGTCGCCGTGCTGCCCCTGCCCGATTTCTGGATCGCCCAGCTCAACTACATCGGCATGTACAGCATGACGGTGATGGGCCTGGTGCTGCTCACCGGCGTGGGCGGCCTGACCTCGTTCGGCCAGGCGGCGTTCGTGGGCATCGGCGCCTACACCACCGCCTGGCTCACGCTCAACACCGGCCTCTCGCCCTGGATCACGCTGTTCATCGGCATGGGCCTGACCGCCGGCAGCGCGCTGCTGGTGGGCCTGATCACGCTGCGCATGTCGGGCCACTACCTGCCGCTGGCCACCATCGCCTGGGGCCTGTCGCTCTACTACCTCATGGGCAACCTCGACGCGCTGGGCAAGTACGACGGCCTGCTCGGCCTGCAGAGCCTGTCCATCGCCGGTTTCGACATCGGCCAGGGCCGCGCCTTCTTCGTGCTGACCTGGGTCATCCTGCTGGCCTTCGCCGCCGCGCTGCTGCACCTGCTGGATTCGCGCGCGGGCCGCGCCATCCGCTCGCTCAAGGGCGGCTCGCAGATGGCCGAGGCCATGGGCATCAGCACCTTCCGCTACAAGGTCACCATCTTCGTGCTGGCCGCGCTGTTCGCCTCGGTCGCGGGCTGGCTGCTCGCGCACTTCCAGCGCACGGTCAACCCCTCGGCCTTCGGCCTCAAGATGGGCATCGAGTACCTGTTCATGGCCGTGATCGGTGGCGTGGGCCACGTGTGGGGCGCCATCGTCGGCGCCGGCCTGATCCGCGTGCTCGAAGACCAGCTGCAGGTGCTGCTGCCCAGGCTCATAGGCACCAGCGGCAGCTACGAGGTGATCGTGTTCGGCATCGCGCTGGTGGTGGTGCTCAAGTACCTGCCCGACGGCCTGTGGTCGCTGGTGGGCCGGCATGTGCCCAAACCACCGCGCAAGGTCGACTGGCAGGACGCCGCCGCCCTGCCCGAACGCGCCAGGCCCGCCACCGGCGCGCTGGTGCTCGACGTGCAGAAGGCGCGCATGCAGTTCGGCGGCCTGGTGGCCGTGAACGACATCAGCTTCCAGATCCACGCCGGCCAGATCGTCGGCCTGATCGGCCCCAACGGCGCGGGCAAGTCCACCACCTTCAACCTCATCACCGGCGTGCTGCCAGCCACCAGCGGCGAGGTGCTGTTCCAGGGCGGCAACGTGATCGGCAAGCCCTCGCGCGAGATCGCCCGGCTGGGCATGGCGCGCACCTTCCAGCACGTCAAGATGATCCCCGACATGACGGTGCTGGAGAACGTCGCCCTGGGCGCGCACACGCGTGGCCGCAAGGGCGTGCTGCCGGCCATGCTGCGCGCCAACCGCGGCGAGGAACGGCAGCTCTTCCGCGAGGCGCAGCGCCAGCTCGAACGCATCGGCATGGGAGCCTATCTGCACGAGCAGGCCGGCAACCTGGCCATGGGCCCGCAGCGGCTGATGGAAATCGCGCGCGCGCTCTGCGCCGACCCGACCCTGCTGCTGCTCGACGAGCCCGCCGCCGGCCTGCGCCACCAGGAAAAGCAGGCCCTGGCCGGCGTGCTGCGCCAGCTCAAGGGCGAGGGCATGAGCATCCTGCTGGTGGAGCACGACATGGACCTGGTGATGCAGATCTGCGACCACCTGGTGGTGATGGAATTCGGCACCCTGCTCACGCAGGGCCCCCCCGCGCAGGTCCAGCAGGACCCGAAGGTGCGCGCCGCCTATCTGGGCACCGAGCATTGAGGAGCACGACATGAGCACACCCATCCTTCAAGTCAGGGGCCTGCGCGCGGGCTACGGCCGCGCCGAGGTGCTGCACGGCATCGACATCGAGGCCCAGCCCGGCGGCGTGATCACCGTGATCGGCCCCAACGGCGCGGGCAAGTCCACCCTGCTCAACACGCTCATGGGCATCCTGCCCGGCCAGGGCACGATCGAGTTCCGCGGCCAGGACATCACCACGCTCACGCTGGAAGAGCGCGTGATGCACGGCATGGCGCTGGTGCCGGAAAAGCGCGAGCTGTTCGGCACCATGCCGGTGGAAGACAACCTGCTGCTCGGCGGCTTTCGCCAGATGCGCCAGGGCAACGCGCGCTGGCGCAGCCGGATCGACGAGGTCTACGGCATCTTTCCGCGCCTGAAGGAACGCCGCACCCAACTGGCCGGCACGCTCTCGGGCGGCGAGCGCCAGATGCTGGCGGTGGGCCGCGCGCTCATGTCGGCACCCGACCTGCTGATGCTCGACGAGCCCAGCCTGGGTCTGGCGCCGCTGATCGTGCGCGAGATCTTCGCCATCATCGAACGCCTGCGCCAGACCGGCGTGACCATCGTGCTGGTGGAGCAGAACGCGCGCGCCGCGCTGCAGGTGGCCGACCACGGTTACGTGCTCGAGATGGGCGAACTCAGCGCGCAAGGGCCGGCCAGCGAGCTCGCCAGCGACCCGCGCGTGATCGAGACCTACCTCGGCACCGCCCGGCAGGCCGCCTGACCCGACCACCCCCGAGGAGACCCGCATGAAGAACGCACAGCGTCGCGACCACCGCACCAGCGCCCGCCTGGCCCTGCCGCTCGGCCTGGGTCTGCTCATGGCGGCCTGCGGCAGCACACCGCCGGCCGCACCCCCAGCCGCCGCGCTCACGCCCGCCGTGGGCGCCAGCCTGCGCCAGTGCGACACGCTGGCCAGCCAGTTCCGCTTCGAGCAGACCACCATCGACTCCGCGGCCCCCGTGGCCGCGGGCGCACTCATGCTGGCGGGTCAGCCGGTGGCGGCGCACTGCCTGGTCAAGGGCCAGATGCACAAGCGCAAGGGCAGCGACGGCCGCGACTACGCCATCGGTTTCGAGATGCGCCTGCCGCAGGCCTGGAACGGCCGTTTCTATTACCAGGGCAACGGCGGGCTCGACGGCGCCGTGCGCCCGGCCGAGGGCGCGCTCGGCGGCGGCCCGCTCACCGGCGCGCTGGTGCAGGGCTTTGCCGTGATCAGCTCCGACGCCGGCCACACCGGCGCGCAGACGCCCTACTTCGGCCTGGAGCCGCAGGCGCGGCTGGACTACGGCCACCAGGCCGTGGCCAAGCTCACGCCCATGGCCAAGGCGCTGATCGCCTCGGCCTACGGCAAGGGCCCGGACCGCTCCTACATCGGCGGCTGCTCCAACGGCGGGCGCCACGCGCTGGTGGCGGCCTCGCGCCTGGGCAATCAGTACGACGGTTACCTGATCGGCGCGCCCGGCTACCGCCTGCCCAACGCGGCGCTGGCGCAGCTCTGGGGCGCGCAGCGCTGGGCGCCGCTGGCCACGCCGGGCGCCACGGTGAAGCACCCGCTCAACCCCACCGCGAGCATCCCCGACCTGGGCAGCGCGCTCAGCGCCGCCGAACGCCAGACCGTGGCGCGCGCCATCCTCAACCGCTGCGACGCGCTCGACGGCCTGAAGGACGGCCTGGTGCAGGCCACGCAGGCCTGCCAGGCCGCGTTCAGCGTGGCGCGCGACGTGCCCGCCTGCAGCGGCGCGCGCGACGGCAGCTGCCTCACGCCGGCGCAGAAGGACACGCTGGCCCAGGTGCAGGCCGGCGGCAAGGCCGCCAGCGGCCAGGCCATCTACAGCGCCTTCCCGCACGACGCGGGCATCGCCGGCAACAACTGGGCCACCTGGAAATTCGTCAACGCCGTGGCACTGGACCCGCTCTCGGTGGGCACGGTGTTCACCGCGCCGCCGGCCGCACCGGTCAACTTCGCCAGCGCCAGCATCGACAACCTGCTCGCGGCGGTCTCCGCCACCAGCGACACGTACCGTGAGTCGGGTCTGGCGCTCATGGGCCCGCCCGGCCACGAGAAGCCCGACAACCTGCTGCCGCTGCGCGCACGCGGCGCGAAGCTGGTGCTGTACCACGGCGTGAGCGATGCGATCTTCTCCGCCGAGGACACGCGCCAGTGGGTCGAACGCGTGAACCGCTCGCAGGGTGGCACAGCGGCCGACTTCGTGCGCTACTTCCCGGTGCCCGGCATGAACCACTGCAGCGGCGGCCCGGCCACCGACCAGTTCGACCTGCTCGGCCCGCTGGTGAAGTGGGTGGAACAGGGCGTGGCGCCGCAGGCCGTCACGGCCAGCGCGCGCGGCACGGGCAACGCCGGTGGCGTCAACCCCGAGCTGCCCGCCGACTGGTCGCCCCAGCGCACCCGCCCGCTCTGTGCCTACCCCACGGTGGCGCGGTACACCGGCACGGGCCCGGTGGAAGCCGCGTCCAGCTTCGCCTGCCGCTGACACAACGACCGCCATGAACGCCTACCAACCCCGCGCCGCCGCGCACGCCTTCGTGCTGTTCGAGGTGCTGCGCGCGCACGAGCGCATCGCCGAACTGCCGGCGCTGGCCGAGCACGCCGACACCGCCCTGCTCACCCAGGTGATCGAGGAAGCCGGCAAGTTCGTCGGCGAGGTGATCGCCCCGATCAACCGCGAGGGCGACGAGGTGGGCGCGCAGTGGAAAGACGGCGCCGTCACCATGCCGCCCGGTTTTCGCGACGCCTACCAGGCCTTCTGGCAGGCCGGCTGGCCCTCGCTGGCCTGCGCCACCGAAGACGGTGGCCAGGGCCTGCCCACCGTGGTGGAAGCGGTGCTGCACGAGCAGCTCAACGCCGCCAACCACGGCTGGACCATGGCGCCCGGCCTGCTGCACGGCGCCTACGAATGCATCCGCCACCATGGCAGCGACGCGCTCAAGGCGCGCTACCTGGAGAAGCTGGCCACCGGCGAGTGGCTCGCCACCATGTGCCTGACCGAGCCGCACGCGGGCAGCGACCTGGGCCTGGCGCGCACGAAAGCCGTGCCGCTGGCCGACGGCCGCTTCGCCCTCAGCGGCACCAAGATCTTCATCTCCGGCGGCGAGCACGACCTGAGCGACAACATCGTGCACCTGGTGCTCGCGCGCCTGCCCGATGCGCCGCCCGGTCCCAAAGGCCTGTCTCTCTTTGTGGTCCCCAAGTTGTACGAAGACGGCTCGCGGAGCTCTGTTCACTGCGAACGCATCGAAGAGAAGATGGGCATCCACGCCAGCCCCACCTGCGTGATGCGCTTCGACGACGCCGCCGCCTGGATCGTGGGCGAACCCGGCAAGGGCCTCAACGCCATGTTCGTGATGATGAACGCCGCGCGCCTGCTGGTGGGCCTGCAGGGCGTGGGCCTGCTCGACGCCGCCTGGCAGAAGGCCCATGCCTACGCGCAGGAACGCCGCCAGATGCGCGCGCCCGGCAGCGGCAGCCGGGCCGGCGAGGCGGACTTCATCGCCCTGCACCCGGCGATCCAGCGCATCCTCGACACCCAGCGCGCCTGGATCGACGCCGGGCGTGTGATCGCCTACCGCACCGCGCTCGAACTCGACACCCAGAAACACCACCCCGACGCCGCGCGGCGCGAGGCCGCGGCGCGCTGGTGCAGCCTGGTCACGCCGGTGCTCAAGTCGGCCTGGACCGAACAGGCCTTCAGCGGCGCCAGCGCCTGCCTGCAGGTGTTCGGCGGCCACGGCTACGTGCGCGAGTGGGGCATCGAGCAACACGTGCGCGACGCGCGCGTGGCCATGATCTACGAGGGCACCAACGAGATCCAGGCGATCGACCTGCTGGTGCGCAAGACCCTGCCCGACGGCGCGGCCAGCGTGCTGGCGCTGCTGGCCGAACTCGCCCACGACGCGAGCGACCCGCGGGCCCGCGAGGCACTGGCGCGCTTCGACCGCTTCGTGCGCGAAGCGCTGCTGCCGGGCGCCACCGGCGGCGATGCCCCGGCCGACCGGCCCTTCTGGCTGGCCGACGACTTCCTGCGCGCCTTCGCGCTGCTGCTGATGGCCTGGGCCTGGTCGCGCATCGCCGACACCCCCGGCGGCGATGCCGGCGCGCAGGCGGCGTTCTGGCGCTGGGTCTGGCCCGAGTTCGAGATGCGCATGTCCCTGATGCACAACACCCTGGCGGCAACGCCACGCTAAGCTGCGCCACCATGCCCGAAACCTCCACCGCCAACGCCCTGCGCCGCCCCCGGGCGACCAGCAAAACCGCCGCGGCCCTGCCGGTCGCCGCGACGCTGGACAACGCGGCGAGCCCCGCCACCGAGATCGACACCTCCTACCTCGAAACCCTGCTCGGCTACAACGCGCGCCGCGCCGCGCTCGCGGTGATCGCCGTGTTCCTGCGCCGCATGGAACCCTACGGCCTGCGGCCGGTGGACTTTTCGGTGCTCTCGGTGGTGGCGCACAACCCGGGCGTGACCTCGCGCCAGATCTGCGCCGCGCTCGACATCCTGCCACCCAACCTGGTGGGCATGGTCAAGAGCCTGCACAAGCGCGGCCTGATCGCGCGCAAGCCCCACCCCACCGACCGCCGCGCCCAGGGCCTGCACCTGACCGCAGCCGGCCGGCGCCTGCATGACGAAGCCCAGGCCACGGCCACCACGCTGGAGCACAGCGTGACCGACCGGATCTCGCCCGAGGAACTGCAGACCCTGATCACGCTGCTGCGCAAGGTCTACCGCAGCTAGGACCGCCGGAGCCACCCGGCAATCCGGGTAAATCCGGAGGATTGGCCTTTGCGCCACATTGCTGCAGTGCACGCAGCTAGCAAACTGGTAGCGCACCCGTTTCCTGCCTATAGTGGAAATGCCCGCCCCGAGCGGGCCGCTCCAGGAGACATCGCATGAGTGCCAAGGACAACGCCGCCGTGATCCAGCTCTTCGATCTGCTGGAGTCGCGCTACGCCATGCGCGTGATCTGGGCCCTGAGCGACGGCCACCCTCAAACCTTCCGCCTGCTGCAGGACAGCGTGGGCGGCGTCACCCCCAACACCCTGAACACCCGCATCAAGGAACTGCGCGCGGCCCGGCTGGTGGACCACAGCGGCCACGGCTACCGGCTCACCGCCCAGGGCACCGACCTCGCGCGCCGCCTGGTGGAGGTGCAGCAGTTCGCGGGCAAGTGGTCGCAGCAGCAGGCGCGCGTGGCGGCCAGCGCCGCGCACCCGCAGCACCCGGCCGCCTGAGCCCGGGGTTCAGCCCGCCGGGCTGGCCACCACGGTCTGGCGCTGTTCGCCCAGGCCGCGCCCGCCCAGGCGCATCACGTCGCCCGCCTTCAGGTAGAGCGGTGGCTTGTGGCCCATGCCCACGCCGGGGGGCGTGCCGGTGGGGATCACGTCGCCCGGCAGCAGCACCATGAAGCGGCTCAGGTAGCTCACGATGGTCTTCACGCCGAAGATCATGGTGCGCGTGCTGCCGCTCTGGCGGCGCTGGCCGTTCACCTCCAGCCAGAGATCCACGTCCTGCGGGTCGCCCAGCTCGTCGGGCGTGACCAGCCAGGGCCCGATCGGGCAGTGCGTGGGATAGCTCTTGCCCTTGACCCACTGGCCCTCGTACTCCATCTGGTAAGCGCGCTCGGACACGTCGTTCACCAGGCAGTAGCCGGCCACGCAGTCCAGCGCCTCGGCCTCGCCCACGTGAAAGGCGCGCTCGCCGATCACGATGCCCAGCTCGACCTCCCAGTCCAGCTTCTGCGCACCGGGCGGCAGCCACACGTCGTCGTTCGGGCCGCTGATCGCGCCGTTGTGCTTGTTGAACACGATGGGCTGGCCCGGGGGCTTGAGGCCGGCCTCGGCCGCGTGGTCGGCGTAGTTCAGGCCGATGCCGATCACGTTGCCCACGCCGCCCACGCAGGCGCCCAGCCGGGTGCCGGGCGGCACCCGCGGCAGGGTGGTGGCGTCGAGCCGGGCCAGCCGCGACATAGAATCTCGCCCCAGGGTGGCCGGACCGATGTCGGTCACCACGCCCGAAAGGTCGCGCAGCGCGCCGCTGGCGTCGATCAGACCGGGCTTTTCGGCACCCGCGGGGCCATGGCGGACGAGTTTCATGGGCACATTCCTGCGAAAAAGGGCCGATTGTGACCCGCCGCCGGCCCTTGTGCCGCCTCCGCCCTTGAATCCCGTCGGACCGACCCCAAGTAACGCGCACGGCCATCCTGGCCATCGATTTCACGCCATTGACAGACCCATGAGCCAGAACCCCCACACCGACCCCGCCACCCGCCCCGCCACGGACGAGCCCATGAGCCCCGAGGAGATCATGGCCGCCGAGGCCGCCAACGAGGCCGATGCCCTGGCTGCCCTGAATCTCGAGCTGAGCACCGTCAAGGCGCAGAACGCCGACCTGGCCGACCAGTTCCTGCGCGCCAAGGCCGAGGCCGAGAACGCCCGCCGCCGCGCCGAGGAAGAGGTGAGCAAGGCGCGCAAGTTCGCGGTGGAGAGCTTTGCCGACAGCCTGCTGGCCGTGGCCGACAGCCTGGAGGCCGGCCTGTCCCTGCAGGAAGCCACGCGCGAGCAGCTGCGCGAGGGCTCCGAAGCCACGCTCAAGCAGCTCAAGAGCGCGCTGGAGCGCCACAAGGTGCTGGAGATCAACCCGGCCCCCGCCGCGAAGTTCGACCCGCACCAGCACCAGGCCATCAGCATGGTGCCCGCCGAACAGGAGGCCAACACCATCGTGGCCGTGCTGCAGAAGGGCTACCTGATCGCCGACCGCGTGCTGCGCCCGGCCCTGGTCACGGTGGCGGCACCCAAATGATGCCGCGGTGGTCTTGAAATACCCACTGGTTATCCACACCTTCCCCACATCGTTTTTCACATTTTCATTTATCCAAACGGAGTCACAACATGGGACGAATCATCGGCATTGACCTGGGCACCACCAACTCGTGCGTGTCCATCATGGAAGGCAACACCACCAAGGTGATCGAGAACGCCGAGGGTGCGCGCACCACGCCGTCGATCGTGGCCTACCAGGAAGACGGCGAGGTGCTGGTCGGCGCGTCCGCCAAGCGCCAGGCCGTGACCAACCCGCGCAACACGCTGTACGCGATCAAGCGCCTGATCGGCCGCAAGTTCACCGAAAAGGAAGTGCAGAAGGACATCAACCTGATGCCCTACTCCATCGTGGCGGCCGACAACGGCGACGCCTGGGTGGAAGTGCGCGGCAAGCAGATCTCGGCCCAGCAGGTCAGCGCCGACATCCTGCGCAAGATGAAGAAGACCGCCGAGGACTACCTGGGCGAGCCGGTGACCGAGGCCGTGATCACGGTGCCCGCGTACTTCAACGACGCCCAGCGCCAGGCCACGAAAGACGCGGGCCGCATCGCCGGCCTCGACGTCAAGCGCATCATCAACGAGCCCACCGCCGCGGCCCTGGCCTTCGGCCTGGACAAGCAGGAAAAGGGCGACCGCAAGATCGCGGTGTATGACCTCGGCGGCGGCACGTTCGACGTGTCCATCATCGAGATCGCCGACGTCGATGGCGAGAAGCAGTTCGAGGTGCTCTCCACCAACGGCGACACCTTCCTGGGCGGCGAAGACTTCGACCAGCGCATCATCGACTACATCATTGCCGAGTTCAAGAAAGAGCAAGGCGTTGATCTGTCGAAGGACGTGCTCGCGCTGCAGCGCCTGAAGGAAGCTGCCGAAAAGGCCAAGATCGAGCTCTCCAGCTCGGCCGCGACCGACCTGAACCTGCCCTACATCACCGCCGACGCCTCGGGCCCCAAGCACCTGAACATCAAGCTCACGCGCGCCAAGCTCGAAGCCCTGGTGGAAGAGCTGATCGAACGCACGATCGCGCCCTGCCGCATGGCCATCAAGGACGCCGGCATCAGCGTCTCCGACATCCACGACGTGATCCTGGTCGGCGGCATGACCCGCATGCCCAAGGTGCAGGAAAAGGTGAAGGAGTTCTTCGGCAAGGAGCCACGCAAAGACGTGAACCCCGACGAAGCCGTGGCCGTGGGCGCCGCCATCCAGGGCCAGGTGCTCTCGGGTGACCGCAAGGACGTGCTGCTGCTCGACGTGACCCCGCTCTCCCTGGGCATCGAGACCATGGGCGGCGTCATGACCAAGATGATCCAGAAGAACACCACGATCCCGACCAAGTTCGCGCAGACCTTCTCGACCGCCGAAGACAACCAGCCGGCCGTGACCATCAAGGTGTTCCAGGGCGAGCGTGAAATTGCCTCCGGCAACAAGCTGCTGGGCGAGTTCAACCTGGAAGGCATTCCGGCCTCGCCGCGCGGCATGCCGCAGATCGAGGTGTCGTTCGACATCGACGCCAACGGCATCCTGCACGTGGGCGCCAAGGACAAGGGCACCGGCAAGGAAAACAAGATCACCATCAAGGCGAACTCCGGCCTCTCCGAAGCCGAGATCCAGCAGATGGTGAAGGACGCCGAGCTCAACGCCGCCGACGACAAGAAGAAGGTCGAACTCGTGCAGGCGCGCAACCAGGCCGAGGCCATGGTGCACAGCGTGAAGAAGAGCCTGGGCGAGCACGGCGACAAGCTTGAAGCGGCCGAGAAGGAAGCGATCGAGAGCGCGCTCAAGGACGTGGAAGAAGCCGCCAAGGGCGAGGACAAGGAAGCCATCGAGGCCAAAACCGAAGCCCTGATGTCGGCCAGCCAGAAGCTGGGCGAGAAGGTCTATGCCGCGTCGCAGGCCGAGCAGGCCGCTGCCGCGGGCGGTGCCGGCGATGCCACCGCGTCGCAAGGCAACAGCAAGGCGAACGACGACGATGTCGTCGACGCCGAGGTGAAAGAAGTCAAGAAGGCCTGATCGCCACAAAGCGGTTGTCCCCTCCTCCGCCGCGTCAGGGCAACCTGACGCGGCGTTTGTGTTCCCAACGAAGTGCAAGAGACCATGGCTAAACGCGATTTTTACGAAGTGCTGGGCGTGCCGAAGAACGCGTCAGACGAAGAAATCAAGAAGGCGTATCGCAAGCTGGCGATGAAGCACCACCCCGACCGCAACCAGGGTGATGCGGCCAAGGCCGCGGAAGAGAAATTCAAGGAGGCCAAGGAGGCCTACGAGATGCTGTCGGACGCGCAGAAAAAGGCCGCGTACGACCAGTACGGCCACGCTGGCGTGGACCCGAACCTGCGCGGCGGCCCAGGCGGCGGCGAAGGCTTTGGCGGCTTCTCGGAATCCTTCGGCGACATCTTTGGCGACATCTTCGGTGGCGCGCGCGGCCAGCGCAGCGGCCGTCAGGTCTACCGCGGCGCCGACCTGTCGTACGCGATGGAAATCTCGCTGGAAGAAGCCGCCGCCGGCAAGGAAACGCAGATCCGCATTCCCTCGTGGGACGACTGCGAGACCTGCAGCGGCACCGGCGCCAAGCCCGGCACCAGCGTGAAGACCTGCAGCACCTGCCACGGCCAGGGCTCGGTGCAGATGCGCCAGGGTTTCTTCAGCGTGCAGCAGACCTGCCCGCAGTGCCACGGCACCGGCAAGATCATCCCCGAGCCCTGCACCACCTGCCACGGCCAGGGCAAGATCAAGAAGCAGAAGACGCTGGAGATCAAGATCCCTTCGGGCATCGACGACGGCCAGCGCATCCGCAGCACCGGCAACGGCGAACCCGGCCAGAACGGCGGCCCCTCGGGCGACCTCTACATCGAGGTGCGCCTGCGCAAGCACGACATCTTCGAGCGCGAGGGCGACGACCTGCACTGCCAGGTGCCGGTGAGCATGACGGTGGCCGCCCTGGGCGGCGAGATCGACGTGCCCACGCTCGCGGGCAAGGCCACCATCGACCTGCCCGAGGGCACCCAGAGCGGCAAGACCTTCCGCCTGCGCGGCAAGGGCGTGAAGGGCGTGCGCAGCAGCTACCCCGGCGACCTGTACTGCCACGTCGCGGTGGAAACCCCGATCAAGCTCACCGAGCACCAGCGCAAGCTGCTCAAGGAGCTGGACGAGTCGTTCAAGAAGGGCGGCCACAAGCACAGCCCGAACGACAAGGGCTGGTTCGAGAAGGCGAAGTCGTTCTTCAGCTGAGACCGGGCGAGCCCACGAAAAAGCGACGCCGCGGCGTCGCTTTTTTCATGGGTCTGCTACTTCGGCGGCGCGCGCCGGTGGATGCGGTGCGCGCCCGCCAGCGCCAGCACGGCCAGCGCCCACAGCCCCAATGCCAGAAGCCCCAGGACATACTCGCTGCCCGCGTGATGCACCACCAGGCCATCGAAGTACCGGCCCTCTTCGTTGTAGGGCATGCGGAACTTGTCGATGCTGTAGACGCTGAGCGCCAGCGCGGGAATGGACAGCACGAAGGCCAGCAGCGCGAGCACCACCGCACCCCAGCGGGATGTCATGCCGCGCTTCAT
>QZKF01000030.1 GCA_003599455.1 Comamonadaceae bacterium | reverse complement strand
GTTTCACCGGATTAGCGGCAGATTTCAGGCAGAATATGGTAATAAGCTCACTCGCCTTGAAGAAGTAATGAAGTTTGCCCAGGAGATGCAGTAACCCGCCGCTGCGGCACCGGCGGCGCCAGTGGCGGAACCAGCCCCGGCACCTGCCGCGCCGGCCGCTGCCGCCCCCTCCACCACCCCGGCACCGGTGAAGCCCCCGCTCCCCGTGCCCACGCCGCTGCCCGACGAGCCCTCGTTCATCGACCAGTTGCGTGACAACCCGCTGATGCTCCCTCTGGCGGGCGGCCTGCTCGCCCTGCTCGCTGGCTTTGGCATCTACCGCCTGCGCCAGCGCAAGAACGGCTCGAGCGTGGACAGCTCTTTCCTCGAAAGCCGCCTGCAGCCCGACTCTTTCTTCGGTTCGAGCGGTGGACAGCGCATTGACACCGCGGAATCGGTGGCCTCGGGTTCTTCCATGGTGTATTCGCCCAGCCAGCTGGATGCGGCCGGTGACGTCGATCCGGTGGCGGAAGCTGACGTGTACCTGGCCTACGGTCGAGACCTTCAGGCCGAGGAAATCCTCAAGGAAGCGATGCGCAGCACGCCGACGCGCGTGGCCATCCACAACAAGCTGCTCGAGATCTACGCCAAGCGGCGCGATGCGCGGGCGTTCGAGGTGGTCGCCACCGAGGCCTACGGACTCACGCAAGGCCAGGGCCCGGAATGGGAACACGCCTGCGAACTGGGCAAGGAACTCGACCCTTCCAACCCGCTGTACCAGCCGGGTGGCAGCCCGGCGGTGAAGGTCGCGGCGACCGTCGGCGCCATGGGTGGCGCCATGAACACCATGCCCTTCGGCAGCAGCACGCTGGCGGACACGAGCAAGGCCGGCCCACCGTCCGACATGGGCGATCTGGACCTCGATCTGGATTTTTCGCTCGACGAACCCGCGGCACCCGCGCCAGTCGCCGCCGTTGCACCACCGTCCTCCATCGAAGCCGCCATGTCCGGCATGGGCGACCTGAACGCCACCGAGGCCCTGACCAGCCGCGCGGAAGAAAAGAACGGCCCGCCCTCCATGTCGATGGACTTCGACCTCGACTTCCCGTCCGGGCCGGCCCCGCTGTCGACGGCCGACCCGATCAACCCGGCGCCCGCCGCATCAGCCGCGCCGACGTTCGACGACAGCCCGATCATCGATCTGGACGCTGCGCACACCTCGGACGAGGGTCCGCAAAGCCAGCCTGCCGCGGCGCCCGAGATGATGTCGTTCGACCTGAACCACATCAACCTCGATCTCAACACGCCACCGGCCCAGGACGAGATCACCTCCGCCGGCCGCCTGACCGAAGAAAACCCGCTGGAGACCAAGCTGTCCCTGGCCGAGGAATTCCGCGCGATTGGCGACTTTGAAGGTGCGCGTTCGCTGGCCGAAGAAGTGCTGGCCGAGGCCTCCGGATCGTTGAAGACCAAGGCGGGCACCTTCCTGGCCGACCTGGCCTGACGCGCCGCTCCGGTTTCGCCTTTGCCCCACCCGTCGCCGGCACCCGCTCACGCACAGACCCGCATCGCGCTGGGCGTGAGCTACAACGGCCACGCCTACGACGGCTGGCAGAGCCAGCCGGGCGGGCGTACCGTGCAGGACCAGCTGGAACTGGCGCTGACCCGCTTCAGCGCCCTGCAGGGCGACGTCAAGACCCTCTGCGCTGGCCGCACCGACGCCGGCGTGCACGGCCTGATGCAGGTGGTGCATTTCGACACCCCGCTGGACCGCCCCGAGAACGCCTGGGTGCGCGGCACCAACCGCTTCCTGCCCGACGACATCGCCGTGCAATGGGCACGCTGGATGCCCACGAGCTTCCACGCCCGCGCCAGTGCCCGCGCGCGCCGCTACGCCTATGTGCTGCTCGAATCGCCGGTGCGGCCCAGCGTGGACGCGGGACAGGTCGGCTGGGTATTCCGCCCGCTGGCGCTGGATCCCATGCTGCAGGCTGCGCAGGCGCTGCTGGGTGAACACGATTTCACCTCGTTTCGCGCGGCGCAGTGCCAGTCGCATTCGCCCGTGAAGCACCTGTTGCGTCTGGACATGTCGCGCCGCGGCAGCTACTGGCGCTTCGAATTCGAAGCCAACGCCTTCCTGCACCACATGATCCGCAACATCATGGGCTGCCTGATCGCGATCGGCACCGGCAGCCGCCCGCCGGCCTGGATGACCGAGGTGCTGCTGGCCCGCAGCCGCGACGTCGCCGCCCCCACCTTTTCCCCCGACGGCCTGTATTTCCTCGGGCCGGTCTACGATGCGGACCTGGGCCTGCCCGAGCGCACGCCCGCCTTCGACTGGTTGCCATGAACACCCACCGCACCCGCATCAAGATCTGCGGCCTCACACGCGAGGCCGACGTGGACGCGGCCGTGCGCGCGGGCGCCGATGCGGTGGGCTTCGTTCTGTACGAACAGAGCCCACGCCACGTGAGCGCGGAGCGTGCGGGCGAGCTGGCCCGCCGGCTGCCCCCCTTCGTCACACCGGTGCTGCTGTTCGTCAACGCCAGTCCGGAACACATCGCGCGTGGCTGTGCGGCCGTGCCGCAGGCCCTGCTGCAGTTCCACGGCGACGAGACGCCCGCCGACTGCCTGGCGGCCGGCCGGCCCTACCTGCGTGCGGCGCGCATTCCCACCGGACCCGCCGGGGCGGGCTTCGATCTCCTAAAATACGCCTCGGACCACCCGGCCGCCCAGGCCATCCTGCTCGACGCCCTGGTCGAGGGCTATGGGGGCGGTGGCCAATCCTTCGACTGGACAGCATTCCCTTGGTCACATCCGCTTCTAAACGCCAGCTCTCGCCTCGTTTTGTCTGGTGGACTCACGCCTGCAAACGTGATCGATGGCATCACACGCGTGCGGCCCTGGGCCGTTGACGTGAGCTCCGGGGTCGAAGCCGCCAAAGGCGTCAAGGACCCCGACAAGATGCTCGCCTTCGTGGCCGCCGTGCGGGCGGCCGACGCGCAGACCTCCCGCCTGCCCTGACCCCTTGCCTGGGGTCCGGGCCGGCAGACGAACCGGAAACACCCCATGCAGACCTACCAGCAACCCGACGCCCGCGGCCACTTCGGCATCTACGGCGGCAGCTTCGTGAGCGAAACGCTCACCCACGCGATCAACGAACTCAAGGCGGCGTACGCGAAGTACCAGCACGACCCCGAGTTCCTGGCCGAATTCAAGAGCGAACTCGCGCATTTCGTGGGCCGGCCCAGTCCGGTCTACCATGCCGCGCGCATGAGCCGCGAGATGGGCGGTGCGCAGATCTTCCTCAAGCGCGAGGACCTCAACCACACCGGCGCACACAAGGTGAACAACACCATCGGCCAGGCCATGCTCGCCCGGCGCATGGGCAAGCCGCGCGTGATCGCCGAAACCGGCGCCGGCCAGCACGGCGTGGCCACGGCCACCATCTGCGCGCGCTACGGCCTGGAGTGTGTGGTCTACATGGGCAGCGAGGACGTCAAGCGCCAGAGCCCCAACGTCTACCGCATGAAGCTGCTCGGCGCCACCGTGGTGCCGGTCGAGAGCGGCAGCAAGACGCTGAAAGACGCGCTCAACGAGGCCATGCGCGACTGGGTCGCCAACGTGGACAACACCTTCTACATCATCGGTACCGTGGCCGGCCCGCACCCCTACCCGATGATGGTGCGCGACTTCCAGAGCGTGATCGGCGAGGAATGCCTGGTGCAGATGCCCGAGATGCTGGCCGCCGCCGGCTGCCAGGGCGCGCAGCCCGACGCGGTGATCGCCTGTGTGGGTGGTGGCAGCAATGCCATGGGCATCTTCTACCCGTACATCGACCACGCGCACACGCGCCTGATCGGCGTGGAAGCCGCCGGCGAGGGGCTGGAGAGCGGCAAGCACTCGGCCTCGCTGCAAAAGGGCAGCCCGGGCGTGCTGCACGGCAACCGCACCTATGTGCTGCAGGACGACAACGGGCAGGTGACCGAGACGCACAGCGTGAGCGCCGGGCTGGACTATCCCGGCGTGGGGCCGGAACACGCCTTCCTCAAGGACATCGGCCGCGCCGAGTACGTGGGCATCACCGACACCGAGGCGCTCGAGGCCTTCCACTACCTGTGCCGCACCGAGGGCATCATCCCCGCGCTCGAATCGAGCCATGCCGTGGCCTACGCCATGAAGCTGGCGAAGACCATGAAGCCCGACCAGTCCATCCTGGTCAACCTTTCCGGTCGCGGCGACAAGGACATCGGCACCGTGGCCGACCTGTCCAACGCCGACTTCTACTGCCGGCCGAGCTGCCGAGGTCAGTCCGTCAAGGGCGGCGTGGCCTCCATCGAGATCAAGAAATGAGCCGCATCGACACCGCGCTGGGCGCGCTGAAAACCCAGAACCGCAAGGCCCTGATTCCTTTCGTGACCGCCGGTTTCCCCTACGCCGACATCACACCCGACCTGATGCACGGCATGGCCGAGGCCGGGGCCGACGTCATCGAGCTCGGCGTGCCGTTCTCCGACCCCTCGGCCGACGGCCCGGTGATCCAGAAGGCGGGCGACCGCGCACTGGGCTTCGGCATCGGCCTGGTGCAGGTGCTGGCCATGGTGAAGACCTTTCGCGAGCGCAACACCACCACGCCGGTGGTGCTCATGGGCTATGCCAACCCGATCGAGCGCTACGACCAGAAGCACGGCACCGACGCCTTCGTGCGCGACGCCAGCGCCGCCGGCGTGGACGGCGTGCTGGTGGTGGACTACCCGCCCGAGGAGTGCGAAGCCTTTGCGGCAGCGCTGCGCGCGCACGGCATGGACCTGATCTTCCTGCTCGCTCCCACCTCGACCGACGAGCGCATGGCGCAGGTGGCGCGCGTGGCCAGCGGCTACGTGTACTACGTTTCACTCAAGGGCGTGACCGGCGCCGGCACGCTGGACGTGGGCCAGGTCGAAGCCATGCTGCCGCGCATCCGCGCGCACGTGAGCATCCCGGTGGGCGTGGGCTTCGGCATCCGCGACGCCGAGACCGCGCGCGCCATCGGCCAGTCGGCCGACGCGGTGGTCATCGGCAGCAAGATCATCCAGCTGATCGAGAACGAACCCCACGAAAAAGTGGTCGCCGTGGCGGCCCAGTTCCTTCGCACCATCCGCAAAGCGCTCGACGCATAGCCGTTCGCCCCCACGCTCCACCGCATGGTTTAATTCCGCCCTGGTCTGCCCGCAAGGAGAGAAAACATGTCCTGGCTCGAAAAACTGCTGCCCCCGAAAATCACCCCCACCGACCCGACCGAGCGCCGCAGCGTGCCCGAAGGCCTGTGGATCAAGTGCCCGAGTTGCGAGGCGGTGCTCTACAAGAACGACCTGGAAAAAAACCAGAACGTCTGCCCCCACTGCAGCCACCACCACCGCATCGGCGCGCGCGCGCGGCTCAACGCCTTTCTGGACGCCGAGGGCCGCTACGAGATCGCGCAGGAAGTGCTGCCCGTCGATGCGCTCAAGTTCAAGGACAGCCGCAAGTATCCCGAACGGCTGAAGGACGCGCTGGAAACCACCGGCGAGACCGATGCGCTGATCGTCATGGGCGGGGCGGTGCACGGCGTCAGCCTGGTCGTGGCCTGTTTTGAATTCGACTTCATGGGCGGCTCCATGGGCTCGGTGGTCGGCGAGCGCTTCGTGCGCGGCGTCGAGGAAGCCATTGCGCAGAAGGTGCCGTTCGTGTGCTTCACCGCCACCGGCGGCGCGCGCATGCAGGAAGGCCTGCTCTCGCTGATGCAGATGGCCAAGACCAACGCATCCCTCACGCGTCTGGCGAAGAAGGGCCTGCCCTACATCAGCGTGCTCACCGACCCGACCATGGGCGGCGTGAGCGCCGGCTTCGCTTTCCTGGGCGATGTGGTGATCGCCGAGCCCAAGGCGCTGATCGGCTTTGCCGGCCCGCGCGTGATCGAGAACACCGTGCGGGTGAAACTGCCCGAGGGCTTCCAGCGCGCCGAGTTCCTCCAGACCAAGGGCGCGGTGGACTTCATCTGCGACCGGCGCGAACTGCGCGCCACCATCGCCAGCACGCTGGCGATGCTGCAGCGCCAGAGCGCCGACGCGGTGGTCAACGATTGAGTTCCGCGCCCGCGCCTGAGGCGCTCACGCTGTCGCAGCTGCCGCTGTTCCCCTTGCAGACCGTGCTGTTCCCGGGCGGCTGGCTGCCATTGCGCATTTTCGAGGTGCGCTACCTCGACATGATCGGCCGCTGCCACAAGGCCGGCGCGCCGTTCGGCGTGGTCTGCCTGAGCGAGGGCAGCGAGGTGCGGCGGGTCAACCCCGCGGCGCCGCCCAGCGGCGACAGCTTTGCCAAAGAAGTGTTTCACCCGGTGGGCACGCTGGCGCAGATCGAGAGCCTGGAGCGGCCGCAGCCCGGGCTGATGGTGATCCGCTGCCGCGGCTTGCAGCGCTTCCACGTCACGCGCCGCAGCCAGCTGCCGCATGGTCTGTGGGTGGCGGACGTGCAACTCGACGAGCCAGAGACCGTGGTGCCCGTGCCCGAGCACCTCGCCAACACCCGCGACGCGCTGCAGCGCCTGCTGCAGAACCTGCAGGAACGCGACCCGGACAGCCTGGACCAGTTGCCCCTGCAACCACCCTACCAGTGGGACGACAGTGGATGGGTGGCCAACCGCTGGGCCGAGCTGCTGCCGGCACCGGCCGAGCTCAAGCAGCGCCTGATGACGCTGGACAGTCCCGTGCTGCGCCTGGAACTGGTGTCGGACCTGCTCGAAAAACTCGGTCTCGAAGGCTGAGGCCACTGCACGCGTCGGGCCGGCCGGGTCAGCCCGGCAGCAGCGACAGCGCCTGCATGTAACGCTCGCTCACCATCAGCGCATCCCAGTCCGGCGCGGCTGCGCGCGGCAACAGCGCCAGGCGGCGCTCTTCGCTCGCGGCGCTGCGCAACCACCGGCCTTCCAGCACCGCGCGCGAGAGCGCATCGATCGCCTCGTCGATCGGCGCGCCACCGTCCACCACCGACTGGTTGCACAGCAGCACCATGTCGCCACCCGCCGAGAGCGCGGCCAGCGCGGCCTCGGTGAAGCTCACCTCGCGGCCGTCAATCTGCCGCGCGGCGGCCATGCTCAGGTCGTCGCTGAAGATCGCGCCTGTGAAGCCCAGGCGGTGGCGCAACACGTCCTGCAGCCAGCGTGATGAAAACCCGGCGGGGCGGCTGTCCACCTTCGGGTAGATCACGTGCGCGGGCATCACCGCCTGCAGGCTGGCCGACAACCAGCCGTAGGGTGCGGCGTCCTCGGCCAGGATGGCCTTGAGGCTGCGCCGGTCCACCGGGATCGCCAGGTGCGAATCGGCCTTGACGAAACCGTGGCCGGGGAAATGTTTGCCGCAGTGGCCCAGGCCGCTCTGCAGCAGGCCGTGCATCAGGCCTTGCGCCAGCAGCGTCACCACGCGGGGATCGCGCCCGAAGGCGCGGTCGCCGATCACCGAGCTTTCGCCGTAGTCCAGGTCGAGCACCGGTGCGAAGCTGAGGTCGACGCCGCAGGCGCGCAGCTCGGCACCCAGCACGAAGCCGGTGGCGGTCGCCGCGTTGGTGGCCTCCAGAGCGGCTGCGCCCGCGGGCGCATCGACCCTGGCGGCACGCATCCACAGCGCGCCCAGCGCGGCCATGGGCGGCAGGTGGGTGAAGCCGTCGGTGCGGAAGCGCTGCACGCGACCTCCCTCGTGATCGACCGCAATCAGCAGGTCGTGCCGCACGGCCTTGATCTGGCGGCACAGGGCGGTGAGCTGGGCGCGGTCCTTCCAGTTGCGGCCGAACAGGATGACACCACCGACCAGCGGGTGGGCCAGGCGCTGGCGGTCCACCGTGGTCAGGCTGTGGCCGGCGACGTCGATGATGAGGGGGGCGTGATTTTGCATGGAGGGAAGGGATTCAGTCGCGTTCAACCACCACGAAGCTCGCAGCGTAGTCGGTTTCGTCGGTCACGGTCACGTGGGCGCGCAGGCCCTGGCTCTCGAACCAGGTCTTGAGCTCGCCGTGCAGCACGATGACCGGCTGGCCACTGGGCAGGTTGGCGATCTCGCAGCGCCGCCAGGTCATGGGCAGGCGCATGCCCAGCCCCACGGCCTTGGAGAACGCTTCCTTGGCAGAGAAGCGGGTAGCAAGGTAGCTCACGCCGCGCCGGGGCCAGCGTGCGCTGCGCTTCTGCCACACGGCGAATTCGGCCTCGGTCAGCACCTTGCGCACGAAACGTTCGCCCTGCCGCTGCAGCACCGCTTCGATGCGCCGGATGTCGCAGATGTCGGTGCCGATGCCGTAGATCATCGATCGAAGGCGTCGGCGATGCAGCGGTTGTAGTCGGCGATGGTGGCGCTGTAGCCCAGCTCCAGCGCGTCCGCGATCAGCGCATGGCCGATGGAGACCTCGCTCACCCCAGGCACCGTGCGCAGGAACGCAGTGAGGTTCTCGCGGTTGAGATCGTGCCCGGCGTTCACGCCCAGCCCGGCGTCCAGCGCGGCCTGCGCAGCAGCTCGGAAGCGCTCCAGTTGCGCATTGCGCTGTGGAGTGTGCCAGGCGGCGGCGTAGGGCTCGGTGTAGAGCTCCACGCGGTCGGCACCCACCGCTTGGGCGCCCACCATCTGGCCGGGTTCCGCGTCCATGAACAGGCTCACGCGCGCGCCCAGGGCGTGTGCCTCGGCGACCAGCGGGCGCAGACGCTCGGCATCGGCGGGGAAACTCCAGCCATGGTCGCTGGTGAACTGGCCTTCGCTGTCGGGCACGAAGGTCACCTGCTGCGGCCGCACCGCGGCCACGAAGCCCATCAGGTTGTGGAACGGGTTGCCTTCGATGTTGTATTCGCGGTCGGGCCAGGCCTTGAGCAGCTCGGCAAGCTCGTGCACGTCGTGCGCGCGGATGTGGCGTTCGTCGGGCCGCGGGTGCACCGTGATGCCGCGCGCGCCGGCCTGCAGGCACAGCGTGGCCGCGCGCGTGACCGAGGGAATGCCCAGGTGGCGCGTGTTGCGCACCAGGGCCACCTTGTTGAGGTTCACCGACAGCGCGGTCGGGTGACGCTGGGAACTGGAAGCCACGGTCATGTTGCGGTCGCGGTGGAAGGGGTGTCGGACAGGGGATCGGCGCCCAGGTCGGCCGGCGGGCGTTGCCGCGTCATGGCCTGCACGTCGAGCATCAGCTGGCGGGTCTTGAACACCCGCACACCGCAATGGTAGTGCAGCAGGTTGCGCAGCGGCACGCGCACGGCCTGCAGGCAGGCGGCGCAGGCGCGCAGCGTGGGCACGAAGGGCGCGGGTTCGTCCATGGCCGCCTGCAGGCCGAGCCATTGTTCGCCGGTGATCGCCTGGCCATCATCGGCCTGCGCGGCGCTCAGGCCGCTCTCGGGTACCAGCACATAGCGGCGCTGCGGGTCGAGCCCGGCCAGCGTGCTGCCCTCGTGCGCAAGATCGGGCAGCAGGCCGATGTCGCGCAACAGCAGCAGCTCGAAGGCGCGCAGGATGAGTTGTTGCGCGTCGCTCCTTTCCGCCAGCAGTTGCACCGCAGTGGTGAAGTGGTCGAACAGGCGCTCGTGCGGGTCGTCGCGCGCGAGCAGGCGCATGAGCAGTTCGTTGAGGTAGCTGCCCGAGATCAGCGCCTCGCCAGTGGGCATGACGTGGCCCCCCTGCCACTGCGCGGCCTTGAGCGTGCGCACTTCGGCGTCGCCGGTCCAGGACACGTGAAGCGGCTGCAGCGGCAGCAGCACCGGGCGGAACTGGGAGGTGGGCCGCTTCACGCCCTTGGCCACCAGGGCAATGCGACCGTGGTGGCGGGTGAACACCTCGAGCACCAGGCTGGTTTCGCTCCAGTCGTAGCGGTGCAGGACGAAGGCGGGTTCTTCCGTGAAACGCTTCAGGGCCATGCCGTCTGGCCTCGTGGGTCCGGGGGTTCAGCAGCGATGGACTTACTCGTACCCGAACGAGCGCACCCGCGCGTCGTCGTCGGCCCAGCCCGAGCGCACCTTCACCCACAGCTCCAGGAACACCTTGCAGTCCCAGAGTTTTTCCAGCTCCTGCCGGGCCTCGGTGCCGATGCGCTTGAGCTTCTCGCCCCCCTCGCCGATGACCATGCCCTTGTGCCCTTCGCGCTCGACCACGATGGTGGCGGCGATGCGCTTGAGCGTGCCCTCTTCCTCGAACTTGTCGATGATCACGGTGGAGGTGTAGGGCAACTCGTCGCCGGTCAGCCGGAACAGCTTTTCGCGCACCATTTCGCTGGCCATGAAGCGCTCGCTGCGGTCGGTCAGATCGTCCGGGTCGTGCATCCAGGGCTGCTGGGGCAGGTACTTTTCGCAGATGCCGAACAGGCGTTCGATGTCCTTGGGCGCCTTGGCGGACATGGGCACGAATTCGGCAAACGGGTGGCGCTCCTGCATCGAGCGCAGCCAGGGCGCGAGGTCGCCGCGGCGGTGCACGAGGTCGAACTTGTTGGCCACCAGCATGGCCGGCACATTGGCCGGCAGCAGCGACAGCACCTTGGCGTCGGCCAGGTTGAAATGCCCGGCTTCCACCACAAAAAGGATCAGGTCGACGTCATTCACCGCGCCGAGCACGGTCTTGTTCAGTGCGCGGTTGAGCGCGTTGCCGTGGCGGGTCTGGAAACCCGGGGTGTCCACGAAGATGAACTGCGTGGGACCGACGGTGCGCATGCCGGTGATGCGGTGGCGCGTGGTCTGCGCCTTGCGCGAGGTGATGCTGACCTTTTGCCCGACCAGCGCATTGAGCAGGGTGGACTTGCCCACGTTGGGTTTGCCCACGATGGCCACGTAGCCGCAGCGCTGGGCCGACGGGTCGACCGGCGCAGGTAACTCGGCGGCGGTGTCTGGCGCGCCGGCTTCATCGGCGGGGGTGGCCGGGCCGGTGTCCTTGCCCAGGACCCGGGCCAGCATGGCATCCAGGTCGGGGTTGGCGGGCGGTGGAGCGGGGGATGCGGGCATGTGTTCAGGCTTGCGGGGCGGTGGGGTTCACCACCGGGGTGTCGGGAGGTGTCGTGGCGGCAGGAGCCGATCCGGCGGTGAGGTGTTGCAGCATCGCGGCCGCGGCGGCCTGCTCGCCAGCACGCCGCGAGGCGCCGATGCCGCGTTCGCTGCGCCCGGTCTCGGTCACGGTGCACTCCACATCGAAGGTCTGCTTGTGCGCCTCGCCGAGGGTGGCCACCACGCGGTAGGCCGGCAGCTTCATTTTGCGCGCCTGCAGCCACTCCTGCAATTCGGTTTTCGGGTCCTTGCCCATGGCGCTCATCTGCGCGCTGAGCTCGACGTCGCCATAGAGCCGGTGCACCAGCGCCGCGGCGACCTCGAAGCCGGCGTCGAGATAGACCGCGCCGATCACCGCCTCCAGTGCGTCGGCCAGGATGGATGGGCGCTTGTGGCCGCCCGAGCGTTTTTCGCCATCTCCCAGGCGCAGCCCGGCGGAAAGCCCCAACTGGGAGGCGATCTGGAACAGTGTTTCCTGCTTGACCAAGTTGGCACGCACCCGGGAGAGATCCCCCTCGGGCAGCTGGTTGAGCTTTTCAAACAGCAGGCCGGAGACCGCCAGACTCAGCACCGAGTCGCCGAGAAACTCCAGCCGTTCGTTGTGGTCGGAGGTGAAGCTGCGGTGGGTGAGCGCGCGCTCGAGCAGGCGCGGGTTGGCGAACTGGTGTTGCAGGCGCTTTTGCAGCGCCAGAAGCTCGGGGCTCAAAAAGACCAGCGTCCGAGGGGACGCTGCCGGTCCGCCGCATGTGTCACTTCGAGCGGCCTTCGTACTTCATCACCAGGTGGGCCGGGCCCACCAGGTGGATCTCGCGCACATAGGCAAACGAGACCACGACACGGTCGCCTTCCTTGCCCACCGTGAGGTCCTTGCCGGCGATGGTGCGGATGTCGTCGATCTGCGCAGCCTTGTCGAAGATGGTGCGCACCTCGGCCACCGTCGAGCCCGAGGAGGCCTTGTCCACCGCCTTCTGGATCGCAACGAATTCGATGTACGTGGGAGCCACCTGCGCCAGGATGACACCGGAGTAAGCGAGCAGAGCACCCACGATGATCAGACCGACAAAGGTCAGGCCCTGTTGTTGCCGTTTCAGCTTCATGTTTTCACCCCTATGAGACTTGCTTGGTCACTCAAACGAACCGATGCGGCCGAGATCGCCGAAGTTCATCCAGACAAAGAACGCCTTGCCCACGATGTTCGCCTCGGGGACAAACCCCCAATACCGGGAATCGAGGGAGTTGTCGCGATTGTCGCCCATCATGAAGTAGTGCCCCGCGGGCACCTTGCAGGTGACGCCCTCGACGGTGTAGCGGCAACCGTTGCTGAACGGGAATTCCGTGGCGCCGGGAATGAACGCGGGCCGGTCGTCGTCGTTGAGCGTGTTGTAGCTGCGCGCGCCCAGCGTTTCGCGGAACTGGCGCGCGTAGCGCATGGTCTCGCTGTCGAAGAATTCGGGTTGCGCCGTGCGCGGCACCGGTTGACCGTTCACGGTGAGCTGCTTGTTCAGGTAGGCCACCTCGTCGCCCGGCACGCCGATCACCCGCTTGATGTAGTCCAGGCTGGGCTGGGGCGGGTAACGGAACACCATCACGTCGCCCCGCTTGGGCTCGTTGTTGGCCACCAGCTTGGTGTTGAACACCGGCAGGCGCACGCCGTAGTGAAATTTGTTGACCAGGATCAGGTCGCCCACGCGCAGGGTGGGGATCATCGAACCTGACGGGATCTTGAAGGGTTCGAACAGGAAGGAGCGCAGCACGAACACCGCCAGGATCACCGGGAACAGGCCTGCGGTCCAGTCCAGCCACCAGGGCTGCATCAGCAGCTTCTGGCGCGCGCTCTCCACGTCTCCCTCGATCTGGCTGAAGCCCTGCTTGAGCAAGGCCTCCTTGCGCGTGTTGTGTTCGACCAGCAACTGTTCCGCCGCGCGCCGGCGACGCGGCAGGAAGACCAGTTTCTCGATGACCCAGTACGCGCCGGTGACCGCCGTGGCCAGCATCAGCAGCACGGCGAAGTTGCCTTCGACCGCACCGGTGTACCAGGCACCCGCGTAGGCCGCAAAGGCCGCCAGGATCACGGCCGTGATCGCTCCCATGGCCGCCTGCATCAATCCTGCACCTGCAAAATGGCGAGGAAAGCCTCCTGGGGCACTTCGACCGAGCCGATCTGTTTCATGCGCTTCTTGCCTGCTTTCTGTTTTTCGAGGAGTTTGCGTTTGCGCGTGATGTCACCGCCGTAGCATTTTGCCAGCACGTTCTTGCGCAGCGCCTTGATGGTTTCGCGGGCGATCACATTACCGCCGATGGCGGCCTGGATCGCCACGTCGAACATCTGGCGGCTGATGATCTCACGCATCTTGGCGGCCACCGCCCGGCCCCGGTATTGCGCCTGGGTGCGGTGCACGATGATGGACAGCGCGTCGACCTTCTCACCGTTGAGCAGGATGTCGACCTTGACCACGTCGGACGCACGGTACTCCTTGAACTCGTAGTCCATGGAGGCATAGCCCCGGCTGACCGACTTGAGCTTGTCGAAGAAGTCCAGCACGATCTCGCCCAGCGGCATGTCGTAGGTCAGCATGACCTGCTTGCCGTGGTAGGCCATGTTGAGCTGCAGACCGCGCTTCTGGTTGGCCAGCGTCATGACCGCGCCCACGTACTCCTGGGGCATGTACAGGTGCACCGTGACGATCGGTTCGCGGATCTCCTCGATGCGACCCTGCTCGGGCATCTTTGAGGGGTTCTCCACCATGATGACCTCGCCATCGGGCTTGACCACCTGGTAGACCACGCTCGGCGCGGTGGTGATCAGGTCCTGGTCGAACTCGCGCTCCAGCCGCTCCTGCACGATTTCCATGTGCAGCAGGCCCAGGAAACCACAACGGAAGCCGAAGCCCAGCGCCTGTGAAACCTCGGGCTCATAGTGCAGCGAGGCGTCGTTGAGCTTGAGCTTTTCCAGCGCATCCCGCAGCGCGTCGTACTGGTTGGCCTCGGTCGGGTACAGGCCGGCGAACACCTGCGGCTGCACTTCCTTGAAGCCTGGCAGGGCCTCGGTCGCCGGGCCGGCGTTGTTCGGCAGCTTCTTCTCCAGCGTGATGGTGTCACCCACCTTGGCGGCCTGGAGTTCCTTGATGCCCGCGATGATGTAGCCGACCTCGCCGGCCTCCAGCGATTCGCGGGACTCGTTGGCCGGGGTGAACACGCCGAGGTTGTCGGCGTTGTAGACCGTGTTGGTCGCCATCATCTTGAAGCGCTCGCCCTTGAGCAGATGGCCGTCGACCACGCGCACCAGCATGACCACGCCCACGTAGGCGTCGTACCAGCTGTCCACGATCATGGCGCGCAGCGGTGCGTCGGGATTGCCCTTGGGTGCGGGAATCCGCGCCACCACCGCCTCCAGGATGTCTTCAACGCCCATGCCGGTCTTGGCCGAACACGGGATGGCGTCGGTGGCGTCAATGCCGATCACATCCTCGATCTCGCTCTTGGCGTTCTCGGGGTCGGCGTTGGGCAGGTCCATCTTGTTCAGCACCGGCACCACCTCCACGCCGAGGTCGAGCGCGGTATAGCAGTTGGCCACCGTCTGGGCTTCCACGCCCTGGCTTGCATCCACCACCAGCAGCGCACCTTCGCAGGCCGACAGCGAGCGCGACACCTCGTAGGAGAAGTCGACATGCCCGGGCGTGTCAATCAGGTTGAGGTTGTAGACCTGTCCGTCGCGCGCCTTGTATTTCAGTGCGGCGGTCTGCGCCTTGATGGTGATGCCGCGCTCCTTTTCGATGTCCATCGAGTCGAGCACCTGCTCGCTCATCTCGCGATCGGAGAGCCCACCGCAGAGCGAGATGATGCGATCGGCGAGCGTGGACTTGCCATGGTCGATGTGCGCGATGATCGAAAAATTGCGGATGTGATTCATCAGGGAAGCGGCTCGGACACGGGAAAAACCGCAGGTTCACACAAGAACGGGCGGCCATAAAAAAGGGCGCGTCAGCTGCTGACGCGCCCGTAACCAACAATCAATGGCAACTGCGATAGTTGGGGTTTCATTGTAGGCAAAAAGCCCGGAATGCACACCACCGAACCACCGTCGCGGCCTTGTTGCAGCGCAGCAACATCCAAGTTATTCACAACTCATCCACAGCAAATAGGGAAGACCTGTGAGACGGCTGTGGATGACCTGGGGGCTTCCTGTGACACTCCCACATCGTGGGGCGATGGGGCACATCGGCACAGGAATCTGTTCAGAACAGGCGCCATTTTAACGAATTCGGTCAAGAGAATGGCAACGTTGTAAGCGATTACTAACAAAAAGACGCGCTGCACCGGCTGGCGATCAGGAAAACCCGGTGTGGCGAATCGGCCACCCCAACAAAAAACCCCCAATCCCAATCAGGACGGGGGGTTATTGGTCGGCCAACCGGGAGGTTAGCGCGGGGCGCGGATCACCGCGTACTGCGCCCACTCACCGCGGCGGAACAGCACGTTGACCGGTCGTGACTTCTCCAGCTTGCCCAGGGCTGTCTCCACGTCCTTCACGCTGGCCGTCTCGGTGTTCGCGATCGCCACGATCACATCACCTTCGCGAAGCCCCGCGCGCGCGGCCGGGCCCTCGGCCGATGCAATGCGCACGCCGCTCTTGAGGCTGAGTTCCTTTTTCTCGGCGGCGGTCAGCTCGGCCAGGCTCAGACCCAGCGTCTGCAGGGCGTTGCTCGACTGCGCCTTGGCCGGCTCGGGTGCGGCCGCTTTCACTTCGGGGCGCTCGGGCTCGAGCTCGGCCACCGTGACCGACAACTCCCGCTGGCTGCCACGGCGGAACACCGTCATGCTGCTCTTGTTGCCCGGCTTGGTGTTGCCCACCAGGCGCGGCAGGTCCACCGACTTGTCGATCTCCTTGCCATCGAACTTCAGGATGATGTCACCCGGCTCCACACCGGCCTTGGCCGCGGGCGAGTTCGGTTCCACACCCCGCACCAGCGCGCCCTTGGGCTGACCCAGGCCGATCGATTCGGCCACGTCCTTGCTCACCTGGTCGATCTGCACACCGATGCGGCCGCGCGTCACGCGCCCGGTGGCCCGGAGCTGGTCCGACACGCGCACCGCCTCATCGATCGGGATCGCGAAGGAGATGCCCTGGAAGCCCCCCGAGCGCGAATAGATCTGGCTGTTGATGCCCACTACTTCGCCGCGCATGTTGATCAGCGGGCCACCCGAGTTGCCGGGGTTGATCGCCACATCGGTCTGGATGAAGGGCAGAAAGTCGCCGGTGTCGCGCTGCTTGGCACTCACGATGCCGGCAGTCACGGTGTTCTCCAGGCCGAAGGGCGAGCCGATGGCCATGACCCACTCGCCCACGCGCAGGCGGTTGACATCGCCGATCTTCACCGCCGTCAGGCCCGAGGCCTCGATCTTCACCACGGCCACGTCGGTGCGCTTGTCGGTGCCCACGACCTTGGCCTTGAACTCGCGTTTGTCCGGCAGGGTGACGATCAGCTCGTCGGCGCCATCGACCACGTGCGCATTGGTCATGATGAGACCGTCGGCACTCAGGATGAAGCCCGAGCCCACGCCACGGGGTTGCGCTTCTTCGGAGGGCCCGCGCTCCTGGCGCGGACCGCGCGGGGTCATGCCGGGCGGAATCGGTATGCCGAAGCGCTTGAAGAATTCCAGCATCTGCTCGTCGGGCCCGGTGCCGCCGGTGCCTGCCGTGCTGGCACGCTCCAGGGTGCGGATGTTGACCACGGATGGGCCCACCAGGTCCACCAGATCGGTGAAGTCGGGCAAGCCGCGCACGCTGGCAGCGGGAGGCACGGTCGGCACCACGACGGTCTGGGCCGAGAGCGGGGCATGCCGGACCAGGGCAGCGGTCCCGCCTGCGGCGATCGCAGCGGTGAGCAGCATGGCCAGCAGGGGGGTGCGGGCGATGGGAGAGTGCGTCATGTTGATCCTTTGCACACACGCAAGAAAACAGGGGAAGATGCCGGGAAAAGAAATGTCGAGCGGGTCGTCAGCCCCGGGGCGCCGCCATTGAACATGCGGCGGCGCCTAGCGCGTTCGCTCCAGCGCCAGGGCAAAGCGGCGCAGGGTCGGGGCGGGAACCTCACCCAGCACGGTGAGCCAGTGGTCGCCCACGCGGCGGTTGACCGAGTGCGTGGCCCCCACCACCGCCGAAGACTCCTGGGTGTGACGCTGGGGATCGAAGGGCTCGACAAACAACGAGACCGAAGCCAGACCGTCCGAGAACACCCATTGCATGGGCGCCATCCCCGAGCCGGTGGCGGCCGCAGCACCAGGGGTCTCGCGCGTGTGGCAACTCATGGCGGTGAACCCCGGCACCGGCTCTTTCAGTCGCCAGCCTTCTGCCTCGGCCGTGGTCTTTTTCAAAGTCGGCTTGTGCACCTCGTAGCCACGGGTGTCTTTCATGAGCCGCGCGAGCTTTTCCATGCTCACGGGCGCATCCAGCTGCAGCTCGGAGAACGCCACCTGCTCGAGCACGGCGCCCTGCTCCCCCAGCGTCTGCAGCTTCACCACCAGGCCGGTTTGCTGCTCCGACCAGATGCGGTAGCCAAACCGCAGATCGTCGCGTGGCAGGATTTCCACCATGTCGGCAAGATGGCCCGCAACACGTTGCACACCCACCTCGCGCGCACTGTAAAACTGCGGGATCAGGTTGCTCGGGGTGCGCAGCATCTCGGGGAACATGCCCAGCGAATCGCGTTTTTCCACAAAGGCGATCTTCGCTTCCGGCACGAAGGTGATGACCTCCTTGTTGCGGCGAATGGTGCTGCGCGGTGCGCCGGTGAGGGTATCCACCCGCTCCATCTGCTGCGTGCCATCGCACACGTGCCAGATTTTCGAGGCCGCCATGGCAGCGCCCGCCGACACCACCAGCGTGCCGGTGTAGGAGCGCTGGCGCGAGGCCTCGTGCATGCGCGTGAGCCATTCGTTGACGCTGCGCGCACTGCCTGTTGAGGGAGGGACGTTTTGCGCATGCACCGGCAGCATGAAACCGGACACCAGGGCCACCAGCGCAACGGCACTCCAGCGCCGGATGCCGGGCAGGCGTTGCAGCGGCACGAACCGCTGCGTGGAACGCACATCACCATGAGACGGCATGGACAGGACGAACGTCATGGTGGTTCAGCGTCCTGCGGCGTCGTAGGTGGCGTTGCGGATGAAGCCTGTGGGCATCTGCAGCGCGGACATGCCGCCGTTCTGGCGGTGCTCGGCCAGCAATTCCTCCAGGCGGGCATCGCGGATCAAAGGTCCCTGCCCGGTGTTGACCACCAGGGCGGCGGTGGGTGCGGGCGAATTGGCGGTCACGGACACGTTCGCCCCGGGGGCGACCGGAGCGGCGGCCAGCTGAGGGCTCGCACCCGCGGGGCCCGCAGGGATCCCGCCCAGCACGCTCCAGCCCACCGCCATCACCGCCGCCAGCGAGGCCAGGCCAGCCACCGCCTTCCAGCGGAACAGCGCATCGTTGGCGGCCGGCGCGCGCACCGCAACCACTTGCGGTGTTTGAACCGGGGTCACCACGGGCACCATCGGCTCGGCCAAGGGCACCGGTTCGGAGCGCAGCCTCTCGCGGACACCCGCGAGGAAATCGCCCGGCGGCTGCGCAGCCACCACCGTGTCGGCGCCGCGCAGCACGTCACCGATCACCACATAACTGTGCCAGCTTGCCAACGTGGCCGACGGACCCGCCAGCACGCCGTCGAGACCGGCCGCGTCGAGTTCACCGTCGACCAGCGCGGACAACGCCTGTTCAGGCGAGACCGGACCCGCCTCGTCACCAGGCAGGCGATTCAAATTGACTTGTGCGGCATTCATGATGGACTTCCTGAACTTCCCAATTCCCAGTGCAGCCGGCGGCCACTTGCAGTGACCCGCCATGCCGCGCTACCAGCGTTTGCCCGTCTGGCGCTCGAGCATCGGCTTGATGCGCCCCGAAATGGCCTCGCGCGCCCGGAATATCCGGGAGCGCACGGTGCCGATGGGGCACTCCAGCGCCGTGGCAATTTCTTCATAGCTCATGCCCTCGATTTCACGCAGGGTGATCGCCATGCGCAACTCTTCGGGCAGCGCATCCATGGCGGCATTGACCGCCTGGGCGATTTCCTTGCTGGCCAGCACCGCTTCGGGCGTCTCGGTATCGGCCACTCCCGAATTTAGTTCGCGTTCCGGTCCGGAAGTTTCATCGTCGTCCCCGGATTTCATTTGGGACTGGAAAACCAGCGGGTCGCGCTTGAGCTCCATGAGCTGCTTCTTGGCCGTGTTGACGGCAATGCGGTACAGCCAGGTGTAGAACTGGGCGTCACCCCGGAACTGGGCCAGCGCGCGGTAGGCCCGGATGAAGGTCTCCTGGGCGATGTCCTGCACCAGATCGGAGTCGCGCACCATGCGTCCGATCAGCCGTTCCACCCGGCGCTGGTACTTGATGACCAACATCTCGAATGCCTTCTGCTCACCCGCAAGCGTGCGCTGCACCAGCATGACATCGCTGTCGGGTGGCGGTGGGGCGGTATGGTCTTCGAGTGTCATGCGCGCGGAAATATAACCCAGGGGGCGCGCGGGCTCAGGCGCGGGTCGACACCAGGGCGCGGCGCAGATCGTTCCAGCGCAACGGGTCGCGCGCACGCTCCACCCACACCCAGCGCGCGAGCGCGTCGGCATTGTGCAGACGCAGCAAGGCCAGATTCTGCAGATCGAGCATCACCTCCACCCTCTGCAGGGGGGCACCCTCGGCGCACGATGCGCTGTACCAGAGCCATCCGCCAGCGGACTCTTCGCCCGCCGACAACGCGTCCCACCGCAACCGGCCCGTCGGGGAACGTCGCCAGCTCCATACCGCGAAAGCCACCCAGGCCAGCCAGAGCATGGCGCCCGCCGGGCCCATCCACGCGGCGCGCAGATCGGTGGTGGTCCACCACCACGCGCCCATCACCCATGCCCCCAGCACCGCCAGCAAGACAAGAAGGCCCGCGTAGAAGCCACAGCGCCCCACCGGAAACATCACCGATGGGGCGCTGTGCATGTGGGCTCGGGAAGATAGGCGCGATCGGAGCGTTCAGACACGCCGGAAAACCAGCGAGCCATTGGTGCCGCCGAAACCGAAGTTGTTCTTCACCGCCACGTCGATCTTCAGGTCCCGCGCGGTGTTGGCGCAGTAATCCAGGTCGCATTCGGGATCCTGGTTGAAGATGTTGATGGTGGGTGGCACCTTCTGGTGGTGCAGCGACAGCACGGTGAACACCGACTCGATGCCGCCGGCGCCACCGAGCAGGTGGCCGGTCATCGACTTGGTCGAACTGACCACCATGTTCTTCGCGTGATCGCCCAGTGCGGCCTTGATGGCGTTCGTTTCGTTGATGTCGCCCAGCGGCGTGGACGTGCCATGCGCGTTGAGGTAGTCGACCTGATCGGGATTGACCCCGGCGTTGCGCAAGGCGCCGAGCATCGCGCGGCGTGGGCCGTCCATGTTGGGCGCCGTCATGTGGCCGGCATCGGCGCTCATGCCGAAACCCGCGAGTTCCGCATAAATCTTCGCCCCGCGCGCCTTGGCGTGTTCATACTCTTCCAGCACCATGACACCCGCGCCCTCGCCCAGCACGAAACCGTCACGGTCCTTGTCCCATGGGCGCGACGCCGTTTTCGGGTCGTCGTTGCGGGTGGACAGAGCGCGCATCGCGGCAAAGCCGCCAATACCCAGCGGAGAGACCGTCGCCTCGGAGCCGCCCGCGATCATCACGTCGGCATCGCCGTACTCGATCATGCGGCCGGCTTCGCCGATGCAGTGCAGGCCGGTGGTGCAGGCCGTGACGATCGCGATGTTCGGGCCCTTGAACCCGAACTTCATCGACACGTGACCCGAGATCATGTTGATGATCGACGCTGGCACGAAGAAGGGTGTGATGCGGCGTGGGCCGCGGTTGGTCAGCTCGGTGTGGGTGTCCTCGATCAGCGGCAGGCCGCCGATGCCGGAACCGATCACGCAACCAATGCGCGTGGCCCGCTCGTCCCCCAGTTGATCCCCAGTGGGAAGACCCGAATCCGCCACCGCCTGCATGGAGGCGGCCACGCCGTAATGGATGAAGGTATCCATCGTCCGCGCTTCCTTGGCGGTGATGTATTCCTCCAGATTGAACCCCTTGACCTCCCCGGCAAACTTGCAGGCGAAGTTCGATGCGTCGAACCTCGTGATGAAGTCAATGCCGGACTGGCCGGCCAGGAGGTTGGCCCAGGAATCGGCCACCGTGTTGCCCACGGGGCTGATGCAACCCAGGCCGGTCACGACGACACGGCGACGGCTCATCTGTGGGTCAAGCTTTCTGGTGGGCCATCGCGTAGTCGATGGCGTTTTGAACCGTGGTGATCTTTTCGGCGTCTTCGTCGGGGATCTCGATACCGAACTCGTCTTCCAGCGCCATCACCAATTCAACCGTGTCCAGCGAGTCGGCACCGAGGTCGGCCACAAAGGCTTTCTCGTTCGTGACCTGGCCCTCTTCCACACCAAGTTGTTCGGCAATGATTTTCTTTACGCGTGCTTCGATATCGCTCATAAGTCCCTCTGAGGGTGGTTGAAATACAGGCCGCCATTTTAGCCGCGCCAGGGAGGTCTCCCCAGGTGGCCCGCCGGGCGGCTCGCGCGGCGCAGGAAAATGAATGGTGTCCTTGGGCTCAGGACATGAACATGCCACCGTTGACGTGCAGCTCCTGGCCCGTGACATACGCGGCCTGTGGGCTCGCCAGATAGGCCACCGCGTGCGCGATGTCGGCCGGCTTGCCCAGGTGGCCCAGCGGGATCTGACCGAGCAGCGCCTTCTGCTGCTCTTCGGGCAAGGCGGCGGTCATGTCGGTCTCGATGAAGCCGGGTGCCACGCAGTTGACCGTGATGTTGCGGCTGCCGAGTTCGCGCGCGAGGGCGCGCGTCATGCCCGCCACGCCGGCCTTGGCCGCCGCGTAGTTGGCCTGGCCGGCGTTGCCCGAAGCCCCGACCACGCTGGTGATGCTCACGATGCGGCCATAGCGCTGCTTCATCATCGGGCGGATCACCGCACGGCTCATGCGGAACACGGCCTTGAGGTTGGTGTCGAGCACCGCATCCCAGTCGTCGTCCTTCAGGCGCATGGCCAGCATGTCGCGTGTGATGCCTGCGTTGTTCACCAGCACCTGAAGCCCGCCATGGGCCTTGACGATCTCGTCGATCAGGGCTTCGGCCGCGGCCGCATCGTTCACGTCCAGCTTCGCGCCGCGGCAACCGCTCGCCGCGCCCGGCACGGCGCCGAGCGTCGCACCGATGCGGGCCGCGCCCTCGTCGCTGGTGGCGGTGCCGATCACCGTCAACCCGCGCGCGCTCAGTTCGCTGGCGATGGCCGCGCCGATGCCGCGCGAAGCGCCTGTGACCAGGGCCACCTGGCCCGCAAATTTCATTTCGGACATGGGGTTCTCCAGACTTCAGGCCAGCAGGGCCTTGACCTCGGCCAGCGTGGCCGGATCGAACAGGGCGGCACCCGTCAGCGCAGGGTCAACGCGCTTGACCATGGCCGCGAGCACCTTGCGAGGACCGCATTCGATCAGGGTGTCGATGCCGCGCGCCTTGATCGCACCCACACACTCCACCCAGCGCACCGGCCCGAAGGCCTGGCGGTACAGGGCATCGCGGATGCGATCCGGGTCGGTCTCGACAGCCACATCGATGTTGTTGATCACCGGGATGCTCGGGATGCCGAAGGACGTGCCCGCCAGCTTTTCCCGCAGCTTTTCGGCCGCCGGTTTCATCAGGCTGGAATGGAAGGGCGCTGACACCGGCAACGGCAGCACGCGCTTGGCGCCGCGCGCCTTGAGCAGCTCACCGGCCTTGTCCACGCCGGCCTTGCTGCCTGCGATCACGGTCTGCACCGGGTCGTTGAAGTTCACTGCCTCCGCCACCTCGCCGCTGCCGGATCCGAAGCTCGCCTGCGCTTCGGCACAACCGGCTATCACGCTGGCCGTATCGAGCCCGAGCACGGCGGCCATCGCGCCAGCCCCCGCAGGCACGGCATCCTGCATGGCCTGCGCCCGAAAGCGCACCAACGGGGTGGCCTGCGCCAGTGTCAGCACACCAGCCGCCACCAGCGCGGAATACTCGCCCAGCGAGTGGCCGGCCACCACGGAGGGCAAGGCCCCACCCTCGGCGCGCCAGACCCGCCAGGCCGCGATGCCGGCCACCAGCATCACCGGCTGGGTATTGACGGTCATGGCCAGCACATCGGAAGGACCTTCGTGGATCAGTTTGCCGAGGTCTTCGCCCATGGCATCCGACGCTTCTTGCAGCGTCTCCCGCACGGCAGGATGGTCTGCCCAGGCATCGAGCATGCCCACGGCCTGGGAGCCCTGACCAGGGAACACAAAAGCAAAATTTTTCATGGGATCTTCAGTTCAGACGGGAACGGGACAGACGCCGGTTCAGAAATCGAGCAGCACCGAACCCCAGGTGAAACCACCGCCCACGCCTTCCAGCATCAGCGTGTCGCCTTTCTTCACCTGGCCCTGGCGCACCGCATGGTCCAGCGCGAGCGGGATCGAGGCGGCGGACGTGTTGCCGTGCTGGTCCACGGTGACGACCACCTTGTCCAGCGGCAGCCTGAGCTTGCGCGCCGTGCTGTGCATGATGCGGATGTTCGCCTGGTGCGGAATCAGCCAGTCGATGTCGGTGGTGGTCTTGCCGGCCTTGGCCAGCACGGCGCGCGCGGTGTCTTCCAGCACGCCCACCGCCAGCTTGAAGACCGCCTGGCCGTCCATCTTGAGCAGCGGATCGCCCAGGATCTGCCCGCCCGACACATGACCGGGCACGCACAGGATGCCCGTGTGCTTGCCATCGGCGTGGATGTCGGTGGCCAGGATGCCCGGCGTGTCCGACGCTTCCAGCACCACGGCGCCGGCGCCATCGCCAAACAGCACGCAGGTGGTGCGGTCATTGAAATCGAGCAGACGGCTGAAGATCTCGGAACCCACCACCAGCGCCTTGCTCGCGGTGCCCGAACGGATCAGGGCGTCGGCCACGGTGAGCGCATAGATGAAGCCGCTGCACACCGCCTGCACGTCGAACACCGGGCAACCCGCAATGCCCAGCTTGTGCTGGAGGATCGCCGCGGTGGAAGGAAACACCATGTCGGGCGTGGATGTGGCGACGATGATCAGGTCGATGTCTTGCGGCACGGTGCCCGCGGCAGCCATCGCCTGGAGGCAGGCGTCGGCGGCCAGGTCGCTCGCGTACACGCCGTCGGCCACAAAATGGCGCGCCCGGATGCCGGTGCGCTCCACGATCCAGTCGTCGCTGGTCTCCACGCCGCGCGGCGCCAGCATCGCCACCATGTCGGCATTGGTCAGGCGCTGGGGCGGCAGGCAACTGCCGGTGCCGGTGATGCGGGCGTAGCGTTTCATGCGAAGCAGATCGGAAAATTCAGAGGGTCGGAATGCTCTTGAGCTCGCTCGGCAGGGACTCCGGCGAGATCAGCGGCTTGGCGTGAGCGATGCGCGCACGCACGTTGTCCAGCAGATTGTTGTGGGCCGCATCATAAGCCCGGCCCAGCGCCTGCTCGAACGCAAAGGCATCGGCCGATCCGTGGCTCTTGAACACCAGTCCTTGCAGCCCCAACAAGGCCGCTCCGTTGTAGCGACGGTGGTCAACGCGGTTTTTGAATGCTTTTAGAACCGGATAGGCGACGATAGCGCTCATTTTCCGAAACACATTCTTGGAAAATTCCTCACGGATGAAGCCACTGATCATCGATGCCAGGCCCTCGCTGGCCTTGAGTGCCACATTGCCCACGAAGCCGTCACAGACGACGATGTCGGTTGTGCCCTTGAAGATGTCGTCACCTTCGATATTGCCGAAAAAGTTCAAATCGCCGGTGTTGGCCGCATTTCGCAGCAGAACCCCCGCCTTTTTGATCACTTCACTGCCTTTGATGACCTCTTCGCCCACATTGAGCAGGCCCACGCTGGGCTCCTGGCGCCCGGTGGCTGCGGCCACCAGCGCCGAGCCCATTACGGCGAACTGCAGCAGGTGTTCGGCCGAACAGTCCACATTGGCACCCAGGTCCAGCACGGTGGTCGCGCCGCCGCGGGCGTTGGGCATCTGGGTGGCAATGGCGGGGCGGTCGATGCCGTCCATGGTCTTCAGCACGTAACGGGCGATGGCCATCAGGGCGCCCGTGTTGCCCGCCGAGACAGCGGCTTGGGCGGCACCGTCCTTGACCTGGTTGATCGCCACGCGCATGGACGAGTCCTTCTTGCGGCGCAGCGCCACCTCCACCGGGTCCTCCATGGTGACCACCTCGGTGGCTGCCACCACGGTGCAGCGCACGTTGTTGAGCAACTGCGGCCAGGCCCGGAACACCTCGGGCTTGCCGACCAGCAGCAACTGCGCCTCGGGGTGGCTGGACAGGAAAGCGGCGCACGCGGGCATGGTCACCGCCGGCCCGACGTCTCCCCCCATGCAATCCACGGCAACGGTGATCATGACGACTTCCCGGATCGGGCGCTCAGGGCACCCCAAGAATGAAAAAAGCCCGCATGCAGCATGCGGGCCTGTGACTTCATGGCCAACCGGACCCCGTTCGCGACACCGCGGCGAGGCCCGTGGCAGCCCGTCATTTAGGCTTCGGACTTGTTTTTCAGCACCTGACGACCACGGTAGAAGCCGTTGGGGCTGATGTGGTGGCGCAGGTGGGTTTCGCCAGTGGTGGGCTCGACGGCGATGCCGGGCACGTTCAGCGCGTTGTGCGAACGGTGCATGCCGCGCTTGGAGGGGGACTTTTTGTTTTGCTGAACAGCCATGGTGGGCTCCTGAAATCGGTAGGGTCAAACGGAGTGGCACAAACGGAGCCTGAGTGCGCCCCGTTCAACCGGTTGTGCGCCTGACCCGTGCACGTCAACGTGCAAATGGATGCCAGCGCAAAGCCAAGCATTATAGCCCGAAGGCGGCGATGTCGCCAACCTGCCGGTTGCCCCGTGCCACCGTGTCACTTTTTCAGCTTGGCCAGCTCCGCGAACGGATTTTTCCGCGGCGATGCGCCGCCATCGTCGTCGCCCACCGCCGGGTCGCCCGATCGCAGCGTGACGGGCACCGGGCAGGTGTCGTGCATGGGCACCAGCGGCAGCTCCATCAGCAATTCGTCTTCCAGCACGTCGTGCAGACTGGGCCGAGGCTCCAGGGCCAGCAGGTCTTCTTCGCAATCGTCGTCCTCGGCCGCCGCAGCGGCCTCGTCGGCCACGAAACGGAACCAGCGGTCCACCGCCAGCGGCGTGTCCACCGGCCCCAGGCAGCGCTGGCAGGTCAGGGGCACGCTGGTGTCGGCCTGCAGGTGCAGCCAGGCGGTGGGTTCGCCGCCGGTAGCGCCCGGCCGCATTTCACCGTGCGCCTGCCAGCGCACCAGCCCCACAGAGCTTTGTCCTTCCAGCACCGCTTCGGCGTGCAGGCGCTCGAAACCTGGAAGGGGTTCCTCGGCCTGCAGGCTGGCGCCCGCCTGGGCGAAGGCGCGCATGTCCAGCCGCTCGGGATTCCAGGCTGTCTTGGGGTTGCTTTTCATCCAGGCAGTGTAAAAGAATGCGGGGAGAATACCGGCATGACACCCGCCCGAGACACGCCCCCGCCGCCCGCATCGCGCGCCCTCATCCTCGGCTCCACCTCCCGCTACCGCCACGAACTGCTCTCGCGCCTGCGCGTGCCGTTCCAGGCCGTCGCGCCCGGCGTGGACGAGACGCCGCAAACCGGCGAGCGCCCTGCCGATCTGGCGCTGCGCCTGGCGCTGGCCAAGGCGCGCGACGTGGCGCGGCGTCACCCGCAGGCGGTGGTGATCGGCAGCGACCAGGTGGCCGATCTGCAAGGTGAGCCGCTCGGCAAACCCGGCACCCACGAGCGCGCGGTGGCGCAGTTGCGGCGCATGCGGGGCCAGACCGTGGTGTTCCAGACCGCGCTGGCGGTGGTCTGCGAGGCCACGGGGTTCGAACAGAGCGACATCGCCGCCGTGCGCGTGGTGTTCCGCGATCTGGACGACGACGAGATCGAGCACTACCTGCTCGCGGAGCAGCCTTACGACTGCGCCGGCAGCGCCAAAAGCGAGGGCCTGGGCATTGCCCTGCTGGAGCGCATCGACAACGACGATCCCACCGCGCTCGTCGGACTGCCGCTGATCCGAACCTGCCACATGATCCGCGCCGCAGGCGTCAAAGTACTGTGAGCGCCCACTTCGAAAAATCGGGCGTGCTGTACCTCGTGCCGACGCCGCTGGACTTCGGCATCGCGCAGGACGCGCCAGCACCGCCCGGCCGGTGGCTGCCGGCGGAAACCCTGTCCGCCGCCAGCCGCCTCACGCACTGGGTCACCGAAAACGCCAAAAGCACGCGCGCCTTCCTCAAGCGCGTGGAGGCCGTGGCCGGCCTGGCCGTGCCGCTGCAGGCCCAGCACATCGTGGAACTGCCGCGGGCCGTGCACAAGAAAGGCGACCATGCGCCCCAGCCCGACAGCGACGTCCAGGCCCGGGAGCTGCTGGCCCCCGCGCTGTCGGGGCACGACATGGGCCTGGTGAGCGAGGCGGGCATGCCCGCCATTGCCGACCCGGGCAGCTCCGTCGTGCGCGCCGCGCATGCGCTGGGCCTGCGGGTAGTGCCGTTGACCGGGCCGGTCTCGCTCATGCTGGCGCTGGCGGCGAGCGGACTCAACGGGCAGAACTTCGCGTTCGTCGGCTACGTACCGCAGGACACCAGCGAGCGGGCCCAACGGCTGCGGGAACTCGAGGCCACGGCACTGAAAACCGGCCAGACGCAGATCTTCATTGAAACGCCCTACCGCAACGCCACCCTGCTCCAGGCCCTGCTGCAGACCCTGCACCCGCACACGCGCCTGGCCGTCTGCGGCGCGCTCACGCTGCCGCAGCAGGTGTGCCACAGCGCGCTGGTGAGCGAGTGGAAGCGCAAGGCCAGCCGGCAGGACAGCCTGCCGCTGAACGCGCCCTGCGTGTTCCTGCTGGGGCGTTGAAACCGCAGGGTGGTCAGCCCATGAGGCGCTGGAGGTGGGCGCGCACCGAGCCGCTCAGTTCCGCATTGGCCAGCGCCAGGTCGATCGTGGCCTCCAGGAAGCCTTCCTTGCTGCCGCAGTCGTAGCGCTTGCCGGCGTAGCGGAAGGCCTGCACCTTCTCCTTGCCGATCAGGGCCGCGATGCCGTCGGTGAGCTGGATCTCGCCACCCGCGCCACGCGGCTGGCGGCGGATGCTGTCAAACACCGCGGGCGTGAGGATGTAGCGGCCCGCCACCGCCAGGGTGGACGGAGCCACCTCGGGCGCGGGCTTTTCCACCATCGCGAACACCTCGGCCAGCGCCTGTGTTGCACCGTGCACATCCACCACGCCGTAGCGGCGGGTCTCGGCCCGCGGCACGTCCTGCACCGCGAGCACCGTGCCCGGGCTGGATTCATAGGCTTGCACCATCTGCTGCAGCACGGTGGGGCCGCCCTGGGCCTGGTCCTTGCCCATCATCAGGTCGTCGGCGAGCAGCACGGCAAAAGGCTCGTCACCCACCAGCCGCTCGGCGCACAGCACCGCATGGCCCAGGCCGAGCGCGCGCGGCTGGCGCACGTACACGCAGTCCATGTCGTCGGGCTTGATCGAATGCACCAGCTCCAGCAGTGCACCCTTGCCGGCGGCTTCGAGCTCCACCTCCAGTTCGTAGGCGGTGTCGAAATGGTCCTCGATCGCCCGCTTGTGACGGCCGGTCACAAAGATCATTTCGCGGATGCCGGCGGCATACGCCTCTTCCACGGCGTACTGCATCAGTGGCTTGTCCACCACCGGAAGCATTTCCTTCGGGATGGCCTTGGTCGCGGGCAGGAAGCGGGTGCCCAGGCCTCCCACGGGGAAAACGGCTTTGCGAATGGTCATGTGCACAATCTCCAGGACAACGTGGTTGAAACAGCTGCCCATAATAACGGTCACATTCAGCGCAAAGCGAGCCGCTACACTGGGTCGCGTTGTCCGCCCTCGCTGTGAGGCAACGCCCTCAACCTTTCTGTCCCTCCACGCATGAGCATCACCCCCGTCATTCTTTGCGGCGGCTCCGGCACCCGCCTGTGGCCGTTGAGCCGGCAGAGTTTCCCCAAGCAGTTCGTGCCGCTGGTGGGCGACAAGAGCCTGTTGCAGCTGACACTGGGCCGTCTGGCCTGGTGCGACAACCCGGTGATCTGCGTGGCGGCCGAAGACCACCGCTTCCTGGTGGCCGATGCCATCGAGTCGGAAAATGTGCCGGGCCAGGTGTTGCTGGAGCCGGCCGCGCGCAACACCGCCGCGGCGATGGCGCTGGCGGGGCTGCTGGCGCGCTCGGCGGCCAACGCCGACCCGCTGCTGCTGTTCTGCCCGTCCGACCACCATATCCCTGACGCCAGCGCCTTCGCCCAGACCATTCGCCAGGGCGTGCCGGCGGCCGAGGCGGGCGCCATCGTCACCTTCGGCGTGGTGCCCAGCTTCCCGAGCAGCGCCTATGGCTACATCCAGCAGGGTGACGAACGCGGTGACGGCAGCCGCAAGGTCGCGCGCTTCATCGAAAAGCCCGCACCCGCCGCCGCCCAGACGCTGCTGCTGCAGGGCAACGTGTTGTGGAACGCCGGCATCTTCCTCACCCGCGCCAGCACGCTGCTGGCCGCGCTCGGTCAACACGCCGCCGACATCCTGCAGGCCTGCGAAAAGGCCATGGCCCAGCCCCGGCAGGACACGGTCGGCCGCATCCACTTCGTGCGACCCGAAGCCGCACCCTTCCTGGCCTGCCGTTCACAAAGCATCGACTACGCGGTGATGGAGCCGCACGACAACGTGGCCGTGGTGCCGTTCCAGGGCCAGTGGAGCGACGTGGGCAGCTGGAATGCGGTGGCCGAGCTCAGCGCTGCCGACGGCGATGGCAACCGCATCACCGGACAGGGCCATGCGCTGAACGCACGCAACACCTACATCCATGCGCCGGGCCGTACCGTGGTGGCCCTGGGCACGCAGGATCTGCTGATCATCGACACCCCCGACGCCCTGCTGGTGGCCCAGCGCGACCACGCCGAGCAGGTCAAGGACGTGGTGGCCCACCTCACGCAGCACAACATCCCGCAGGCCGCGATCCACCGCCGGGTGGCGCGCCCCTGGGGCTGGTACGACAGCGTGGACATGGGCGAGCGTTTCCAGGTCAAGCGCATCGGCGTGAAGCCCGGCGCCAGCCTGAGCCTGCAGAAACACCACCACCGCGCCGAGCACTGGATCATCGTGAAGGGCACGGCCGAGGTCACGCGCGGCCAGGAGGTGTACCTGCTGTCGGAGAACCAGTCCACCTACATCCCGATCGGCGAGGTGCACCGCCTGCACAACCCCGGCAAGATGGTGCTCGAGATGATCGAGGTGCAGTCGGGCAGCTACCTGGGTGAAGACGACATCGTGCGGCTGGAAGACATCTACGGCCGTCAACCCGATGCGGCGGCCCCAAAGTGACGAGCGCGCCATGAAGATACTGCTCACCGGCGGCGCCGGCTACATCGGCAGCCACACCGCCATCGCGCTGCGCGAAGCCGGTTTCGAACCGGTGGTGCTGGACAACTTCGCCAACAGCCACCCGGTGGTGATGGAACGGCTGGCGCACATCACGGGCCAGCCATTCCAGCTGGAACAGGGCGATGTGCTCGACACGCCCTGGCTGGAGGGGGTGTTGCGCCGCCATCGCCCGATCGGGGTGGTGCACTTCGCGGGCGACAAGGCGGTGGGCGAGAGCGTGGCGCTGCCGCTGAAATACTTCCACAACAACATCGGTGGCGCGGTCAGCCTGTTGCGCGCCATGGAAACTGTGGCCGCAGACGATCCCGCCGTCGCGCCCACGCTGGTGTTCTCCAGCAGCGCCACGGTCTACGGCGACCCGGCCACGGTGCCCATCACCGAAGATTTCCCGCGCAGCCACACCAACCCCTATGGCCACAGCAAGCTGGTGATCGAGGACATGCTCACCGCGCTGTGCGCCGCACGCCCGGTCTGGCGCGTGGGCACCCTGCGCTATTTCAACCCGGTGGGCGCGCACCCCAGCGGCCTGATCGGGGAAGACCCGGCCGGCATCCCCAACAACCTCATGCCCTACGTCGCACAGGTGGCGGTCGGCCAGCGTGAACACCTCAACGTGTACGGCAACGACTACGCCACGCCCGACGGCACCGGCGTGCGCGACTACATCCACGTGCAGGACCTGGCCGCGGGCCACGTGGCGGCGCTGAAGGCGCTGCTCGGCCGTGGCGAAAGCTTCACGGTCAACCTGGGCACGGGCCGAGGCCACAGCGTGCTCGACGTGGTGCGCGCGTTCGAGCAGGCCAGTGGTCGCCCGGTGCCCTACCGGATCGCGCCGCGCCGCGCGGGCGACGTGGCGCAGTGCTGGGCCGACCCCGCCCTCGCCATGCGCCTGCTGGGCTGGCAGGCACGGCACACGCTCGACGAGATGTGCGCCGACGCCTGGCGCTGGCAAAGCGGCAACCCCAACGGCTACCGCAGCTAGCTTCGGGACATGTTCCAGGGCACCCGCGGAACCGGCTCTGCCGGGCCGCCAGGTGCGCCCCCTTCAAGGGGGTGACGCCGAAGGCGGCGCGGGGAGTTACTTCAAACTCACCCCTGCGGCGCGGGCCGCGAGGAACATGCCCTCACCCACGCTCGCGCCGAAGCGCTTGGCCAGACGCAGGCCGACGTTTTCGCGCTGGGTGTAGTCCACGATCTCCTCGGCCTTGACGATCTCGCGGGCCACATAGTCGAGGTTGCCCAGGCCATCGGCCAGGCCCAGGTTCACCGCCTGCTGGCCGTTCCAGACCAGGCCGCTGAAGGTGTCGCCGTTTTCCTTCAGGCGCGTGCCGCGACCCTTCTTCACCACCTCGATGAACTGGGTGTGGATCTCGCCCAGCATGGTCTGGATGTAGGCGCGCTGGGCCTCGTCCTGCGGGCTGAACGGGTCCAGCATCGCCTTGTTGGCGCCCGCGGTCATGAGGCGGCGCTCGATGCCGAGTTTTTCCATCAGGCCAGTGAAGCCAAAACCGTCCATGAGCACGCCGATGCTGCCCACCAGGCTGGCCTTGTCCACGTAGATGTCGTCGGCGGCGGCGGCGATGTAGTACGCGGCCGAGGCGCAGGTTTCTTCGACCACCGCATAGACCTTCTTGTTGTGCAGCGCCTTCAGTCGCGTGATCTCGTCGTTGATGATGCCGGCCTGCACCGGGCTGCCGCCAGGCGAGTTGATCAGCAGCACCACGGCCTGGGCGCCTTCATCCTCGAACGCCGACTTCAGCGAGACCACCACGTTCTCGGCGCTGGCCTCCGCATCGCTGGCGATCTCGCCCTTGATGTCCACCACCGCGGTGTGCGGCGTGCTCACCGTCGCGGTCGTGTTGCCGGTGTAGATGAACCAGGCAATGGCGCCGAAGACCGCCAGCCACAGCAGCCGGGTGAACATCTTCCAGCGGCGCGCGGCCTGCTGTTCGCGGATGGTCGCAAAGACGAGTTTTTCGATCGTGGCACGCTCCCAGCCCCGGTCCGTGCCGCTGCTGGTGGAGGGTTGCAAAGGGTCGTCGTTCATGGTCGCAGGCTCTCAGAATTCAAGGGGTTTGAGGTGGTATTGTGACCGCCAGTGGACCACCCCGTCGTGCTCCACCAGTTCGATCTTCACCAGTCCCCCGCGGCATGGCCCACCGCTGCAGGCGCCGGTATCGGGTTCGTAGACCGCGCCATGGGTGGCGCACAGCAGCCAGCGACCGCTGTCGTCGAAGAAGCGGTCAGGCTGCCAGTCCATTTCCATCGCCACATGGGCGCAGCGGTTCAGGTAGGCGTGGGGCTGACCCTGGTAGCGGATGGCGAAGGCGCGGCAGGTCTGGCCCGCGTAGTTCACGTCGAACGACACCGCCCGACCCCCGTCCACCAGGTCGCGGCTGTTGCACAGCGCATGGACCGGGTCGTCGGCGGGGATGCTCATGGCGGCCTCAGGCGTGGGCGGCAAGCCAGTCGTGCAGCTCGCGCACCGAGTGCGCCACATGCAGGGGTTGCAGCACCGCGAAGGCATCCGGCTCGTGCGCGCCGTAGCTCACCCCCACGCTCGCGCAGCCCGCGTTCACGGCCATCTGCAGGTCGTGCGTGGTGTCGCCGATCATGAGCGTGCGCTCGGGCGCCACGCCGAACTCGCGCATGAGCTCGTGCAGCATGCGCGGGTGTGGCTTGCCCGCGGTCTCGTCCGCCGTGCGCGAGCTGTCGAACACGCCTTGCAGCGCCACCGTGTGCAGCACCTCGTTGAGGCCGCTGCGGCTCTTGCCCGTGGCCACGGCCAGCCAGTGGTGGCGGCCTTTCAGATCGGCCAGCAGCGGCAGCACGCCGTCGAACAGGCTCAGGTCGTGCTGGTGCGCCATGTAGTGGTGGCGGTAGCGTTCACCGAGCAGCGGGTACTTCTCGGGCGGCACATCGGGCGCGGCATGGGCGAGGGCCTGCATGAGGCCCATGCCGATCACGTAGCTGGCGGCTTCGCGCGAGGGCGGCGTGCCGCCCACGTCGGTGACCGCCGCCTGGATGCAGCGTGCAATCAGCGCGGTGGAGTCGAACAGGGTGCCGTCCCAGTCGAAGGCGATGAGATCGAACTGGCGTGAGCGCATGGTGTCAGTCCGCCAGGGTCTGCGCATGGTGGCGCAGGTGGTCGTGGATGAAACTGGCAATGAAGTAATAGCCGTGGTCGTAGCCTTCATGGCGGCGCAGCGTGAGCGGCTGACCCACCCGTGCGCAGGCGGCCTCGAACAGATGCGGGTGCAACTGCGTGGCGAGGAAACTGTCGGCCAGGCCCTGGTCGATCAACAGGGGTGGCAGCGTGCCGACGGCGCTCACCAGCTCGGTGGCGTCGTGCGCCGCCCAGGCTGCGCGATCGGCGCCGAGGTAACCGCTGAACGCCTTCTCGCCCCAGGGGCATTGCATGGGCGCGGCGATCGGCGCGAACGCCGACACGCTCTGGTACAGACCCGGGTGGCGCAGTGCGAGCGTGAGCGCGCCGTGGCCACCCATCGAATGGCCGAACAGGCCCACACGGTCACCGCGCGCCGGGAACCGCGAGAGCACCAGCGCGCGCAACTCCTGCGCGACCCAGCTTTCCATGCGGAAGTGCCTGGCCCAGGGCGCTTCGGTGGCGTCCAGGTAGAAGCCCGCGCCGTGGCCGAAGTCCCAGGCCGCGTTCGCGCCGTCGATGCCGGTGTCGCGCGGACTGGTGTCCGGCGTCACCAGCATCAGGCCCAGCTCGGCCGCGATGCGCTGGGCACCCGCCTTGATGGCAAACGTTTCCTCGGTGCAGGTCAGCCCCGCCAGGAAGAACAGCACCGGCACCGGGCCAAGAGCGGCTTGCGGCGGCACGAACACGCCGAACTTCATCGGCAGGCCAATCTCGCCCGACGCGTGCCGGTAAAAGCCCTGCACGCCGCCGAAGCAGCGGTGTTCGCTCAGCGTCTCCAGGGACATCAGAATTCCACCACCGCGCGGATGGATTCGCCGCGCTTCATCAGCGCGAAGCCTTCGTTGATGTCGGCCAGCTTGAGCTTGTGGGTGATCAGGTCGTCGATGTTGATCTTGCCTTCCATGTACCAGTCGACAATCTTCGGCACATCGGTTCGGCCACGCGCGCCGCCGAAGGCCGAGCCTTCCCATTTGCGGCCGGTGACCAGCTGGAACGGGCGCGTGCTGATCTCGGCACCGGCTTCGGCCACGCCGATGATGATGCTGCGGCCCCAGCCCTTGTGCGTGCATTCCAGTGCGTCGCGCATCACCTTGGTGTTGCCGATGCACTCGAAGCTGTAGTCGGCGCCGCCATCGGTGAGCTGCACGATGGCATCCACCACATTCGGCACTTCCTTGGGATTGATGAAGTGCGTCATGCCGAACTGGCGCGCCATGGCTTCGCGCGCGGGGTTCAGGTCCACACCGATGATCTTGTCGGCGCCCACCATCTTCGCGCCCTGGATCACGTTCAGGCCGATGCCGCCCAGGCCGAACACGACCACGTTGGCGCCGGCCTCGACCTTGGCCGAGAAGATCACCGCGCCGATGCCGGTGGTGACGCCGCAGCCGATGTAGCAGACCTTGTCGAAGGGTGCGTCTTCGCGGATCTTGGCCAGCGAGATTTCGGGCGCGACCGTGTAGTTGCTGAAGGTGCTGGTGCCCATGTAGTGGAAGATGGGCTGGCCGTCGATGCTGAAGCGGCTGGTGGCGTCGGGCATCAGGCCCTTGCCTTGCGTGCCGCGGATGAGCTGGCACAGGTTGGTCTTGCGGCTCAGGCAGAACTTGCACTGGCGGCACTCGGGCGTGTAGAGCGGGATGACGTGGTCGCCCTTCCTGAGCGAGGTCACGCCCGGGCCCACGTCCACCACGATGCCCGCGCCTTCATGACCGAGGATGGCGGGAAAGATGCCTTCGGGATCGGCGCCCGAGAGCGTGTAGTAGTCGGTGTGGCAAATGCCGGTGGCCTTGATCTCGACCAGCACCTCGCCGAATTTCGGACCCTGCAGGTCCACGGTTTCAATGGTGAGGGGCTGGCCTGCTTTCCAGGCCACGGCGGCTTGCGTCTTCATGGTGTGTGCGAAGGGTTGGTGCGATCGGCGTCGAGGTTACCGCAGATCACGCCGCGCCGTCCTCGCCCCCGATGGATGCCACCACACCCGCGTACCTCGCCAGCGCGCCGAACAGCGTGGCGGCCGCATCCGCACCGATCTCTTCAACCAGCTCCCGCTCGGCCTTCTTCAGCGCCCTGGAAAACGCCGCCAGCCAGACCTGCCCCGCATCGGTGAAGTTCACGACGCGCGCCCGGCGGTCCGACGGATCGGCGAGACGGATCACGAGACCCAGTCCTTCGCACTGGTCGATCAATTCCGTCATCGCCGCGTTCGTCATGTTCGCGCGCCGGGCCAGCACCGTGATGCGCGTGCCGCCCCGGTCGAGATGGCGGGTGAGGTTGATGTGCGGCAAGCGTGTCTGGGCGTGGCCGGCCTGCGCCATCAGTTCCAGCACACGGGCCTCGAAGCGCGTCAGCGCATTGCCCAGAACGCGGCCCGCGTTGTGCATGCGCCAGGCGTCCGGCGCGCGACGCCGGCTCGACAGCGGGGGGTTTTTCGGTACACTCAAAGTATTTAGGTAACCTAATCAAATAACCGACATGGCTGATGAATTATCGAGCCGTCCGGCGCCAGCGCGGGGCAGCGACATCCGGACCGACGTGCTGATCGCGGGCGGCGGGCCCTGCGGTCTCATGCTGGCCAACGAGCTCGGACGGCGTGGTGTGCGCACCCTGCTGGTGGAGCCCAAGCCCGGCACGGCATTCAACCCCCAGGCCAATGCGACGCAGGCGCGCACCATGGAGCACTTCCGTCGCCTGGGTTTTGCCCAGGAGATCCGGGAACAGGGCCTGCCGGCGGACCACCCGACCGACATCGCCTACTTCACCCGGTTCAGTCGCCATGAACTGGCCCGGTTGCGGTTGCCGACGGCCCGGCAGGCCGCGGCGACCGTCAAGGGACTGGGCGGCTCGTGGAGCGCTGCCGAGCTGCCCCACCGCGTGTCGCAGAAGTTCGTCGAGGCGACCCTGCTGCGCCATGCCCTCGCGTGGTCGAGCAACGAGATCCGGCACGGCTGGCAACTGCTTCAATTCACCGACAGGGGGTCCGAGGTCGAGGCGCAAGTGGCCACCGTGGATGGCACGGCATCGCGCACGGTGACGGCGCGCTACCTCGTCGGCGTCGATGGGGCGCGCAGCACGGTGCGTCAACAACTCGGCATCGGATACGGGGGTGCCACGGGATTCAAGCGCGAGTTCATGGGCGGCAGGATGTTCGCGCTGTACTGCCGCGTTCCCGCGTTCCACGGGGCGTTTCCTCATGACAAGGCATGGATGTACGTGTCCGTGAATTCGCAGCGTCGCGCCTTCATGGCGTCCGTCGACGGCCAGAGCGAGTTCGCCTTCCACGCGGCGGTCCATGACGGCGAGGACGCGGACGCCTGGACCGAGGACGACGCCAGGCGTATCTTCTCGGAGGCCATGGGATGCGAGCTGCCCATCGAGGTCCTGTCCATGCTGACCTGGACGGCGGGACATGCCCTGGTTGCCGAACACTTCCAGAAGGGCCGTGTCTTCCTCGGTGGCGACGCGGTTCACCTGTTCACGCCCACCGGCGGCCTGGGCTACAACACCGCGGTGGAGGACGCCGTCAACCTGGGCTGGAAGCTGGCCCACGTCCTGCAGGGGCGCGCGCCCGAGTCGCTGCTCGATACCTACGAGGTGGAGCGCAAGCCGCTGGCCGAGCGCAACACGGGCTATGCCCGGCACTTTGCCGACTCGGTCGGCCTGTTCCAGGCCACGCCGGAACTGGAGCAGGACACGGCCGCTGGCAAGAGCGCCCGCCAGGCCGCATCGGTGCACCTGAACGCGCATGTGCGGCTGGAGTTCAACATTCCCGGCGTCACCTTCGGTGGTCGCTACGACGGCTCCCCCATCATCGTCGCCGACGGATCAAGCCCGCCCGGGGACAAACCCAACGAGTACGTCCCCACGGCCTGTCCGGGCGGACGCCCGCCACACGCCTGGCTCGCGGACGGGCGATCGCTCTACGACACGTTCCACTTCGAATGGACGCTGCTGGCGCTGGGACCGGATGCGCCCGACGCCAGCCCGTTCGAGCGCGCCGCTCAGCTCGCGGGCCTGGACCTGCGGGTCGTCCGTCACACCGCGCCGGAACTCCTGGCCTTGTACGAAGCACCGCTCGCGCTGATCCGGCCGGACCAGATGGTCGCCTGGCGCGGGTCGGATGCGACCAATGCCACGCAGGTCCTGAACACCTGCCGCGGCGCCCACAGGCCGCCCGCGCGCTGACGCTTTACTCGACCTTGGCGCCGCCCTTGAACCACTGCCCGAACAGCGCGCGCTCTTCCTCGGTCAGGCCGGTCGCGTTGTTCATCGGCATCAGGCGCGTGACCACCACCTGCTGGTAGACCGCCTGCGCATGCTGTTTCAGCGCCGCGGGCGAGTCCAGCCGCACGTTCTTGGACTGCAGGGCCTCGCCATGGCACATCACGCAGCGCTGCTCGATCACCGGCTTGAGCTGCGCATAGCCCACCACGTCGGGCACCGCCACCGCCTGCACCGGCGCGGGCTTGAGCCAGACGATGAGCGCGATCAGCACCACCACACCGGCGGCCGCATACGGCCAGGGATGCGCATTGCGGCCGAGCTTGTAACCGTGGCGCATGACGAAGAACTGCCGGATCGCCGCGCCCGCGAACATCATGCCGATCAGGATCAGCCAGTTCTGCGGATGGGTGTAGGTGAAGCTGTAGTGGTTGCTCAGCATCGCAAACAGCACCGGCAAGGTGAAGTAGGTGTTGTGCACGCTGCGCTGCTTGCCGCGCTGGCCGTGGATCGGGTCGACCGGGCGGCCCGCCTTGAGGTCGGCCACCACGGTGCGCTGGCCGGGGATGATCCAGAAGAACACGTTGGCGCTCATGGCCGTGGCGATCATCGCGCCCATCAGCAGGAAGGCCGCGCGCCCGGCGAACAGCTGCGTGGCCAGCCAGGCCGCCACGCACACCAGCACCAGCACCAGCGCGCCCACCTTGGCGTCGCCGTTCTTGCTCTGGCCCAGGGTGCGGCAGATCGCGTCGTACAGCAGCCAGAACACCACCAGGAAGGCCAGCGCACCCGCGATCGCGGCGGCCGGGCTCCAGGCAAACACGTTGGCGTCGATCAGGTAGACGCTGGGGCTCCAGAGGTAGGAGATGAGGAACAGCGCAAAGCCCGAGAGCCAGGTGGAGTAACTCTCCCAGTAGAACCAGTGCAGGTGCTCGGGCAGCTTCGGCGGCGAGACGGCGAACTTCACAGGGTGGTAGAAGCCGCCGCCGTGCACGGCCCAGAGTTCGCCACTGACGCCGTCCTTCTTGAGTTGCTCGTCCTCGGGTGGCGTGAGGCTGCTGTCGAGAAAGACGAAATAGAAGGACGAGCCGATCCAGGCAATCGCCACGATCACGTGGAGCCAGCGCAGCAGCAGGTTGGCCCAGTCGAGCAGATAGGTTTCCATGGCACCTCAAGGCAAGGTCAGGACTTGCGACTCACCACCGCGGGCGCTCTGAGTCGTCTGAGGGCCGCGATCGGGTGTTGTCGAACACCTGCTCCGCTGCGACCGGTCGCCCAAAGTGTATACAGTTTTTGAAAACATTCAAGCGGTCAAACCACACCCGACACCGTTGCGGTCTCAAGCAACAACTGAGCCACGACCGATGCCGCGATCACCGCGGGCTGCTTGCCCGTGATGCCGGGCAGGCCGATCGGACAGGTGATGCGGGCCAGCTCGGCGTCGGAGAAGCCACGCTGGCGCAGGCGGCTGCGGAAGGTGGCCCACTTGGTCGCGCTGCCGATCAGGCCGATGAAGCCCAGGTCGCCGTGGTCGCGCTGCCGCTGCAGGCAGGACGCGACGATGTCGAGGTCTTCGGCGTGCGAGAAACTCATGATGAGCACGCAGGCCCCGGATGGCAGCCCGCGCACCGCCGCCTGCACCGGGTCGGAGTGCTCGGTGCGCACCGGCCCGGGCAGGTCGCGCGGAAACACTTCGTCTCGGCTGTCGATCCATGTCACGTCAAAAGGCAGCGGCGCGAGCGCCTGCACGATGGCGCGTCCCACGTGGCCGCCACCGAACAGGGCCAGCGGTGCGTGGTGCGCGGTGAGCCGTGTGCGCAGCGCTTCGATGTGCGATGCGTTCACGGGCTCGAAGCGCAACACCAGCGCGCCGCCGCAGCACTGCCCCAGGCTCGGGCCCAGCGTGACCGCCTGCTCCCAGGCCAGCGGTGCGACGCCCGGCGCACCGGCCTGCAGCGCAAGCGCCTCGCGCGCCTGCCGCATCGCGTCCCACTCCAGGTGCCCACCGCCGATCGTGCCGATCGCGCCGCTGGTCTCGCCCGCAAAAACCGCCATCCAGGCGCCCGATTCGCGCGGCACCGAACCCCGCGTCCTACCGACCGTCGTGAGGATCGCCGGCTCCGTCGCCAGACGCAGCAGAAAGGATTCAAGCTCGGTGAGCATGTGTCGCGTCGACGTCAAAAAACATGTATGGAGACGTAATCGGCATCAAGACCCGCGAGTATCCGCCGTACTGTAATGAACCCCTGTTGAAAACGCTCATACACTCCATTCGCCCCGCCATATGGTCCACCCGAAGTCCACAGCCCGGCGCCCGTTCTGACTTACAGGCCTGACACCATGAGAGACATCACCCCCGCTCCCCGTCCCGTCAACAGCGGCGACGCCGCCACACAGCCCCGCTCTCCCTGGGGCTGGATGGGCGTCTGCGGCGCCGCGCTGCTCGCCGCCTGCGCCGCGCCGCTGCCCCCTCCCCCGCCTCCGCCACCACCGCCCGCCCAGGCACCTGCCCCCGCAGCTCCGCCGGTTGTCGCACGACCCACGCCCAAGCTGGTGTCACACGCGGTGTCTCCGATGGACTACCGCAAGGACGGCGCCAAGCACATCTACGGCAGCAACGGCCATCGCATCTACAAGGGCAAGATGCCGCCCCTGCTCCAGGGTGTGGGCGTCATGCAGCTGGAAATCGACGAGTTGGGCAACATCCGCCACCTGAACTGGCTGCGCCCGCCGAGCCATGCCGGCAGCCGCATGGAGATCGAGCGCACGGTGCGCGCCGCCGCACCCTTCCCCGCGCCGGTGCGCATGGGCCGCGTGAGCTACACCGACACCTGGCTCTGGCACGAGAGCGGCCAGTTCCAGCTCGACACGCTGACCGAAGGCCAGCGCGACAAATAGCCCCCTCGGGCAACCCGAAGAACCCGCCACCCGGCGGGTTTTTTCATGGCCGTGCCTCGGCCTCAGCTGCCCCGGTAGGTGGAATAGCTCCAGGGGCTCACCAGCAGCGGCACGTGGTAATGCTGGTCGGTGTGCGCCACGCCGAAGTCGAGCGCCACGCGGTTCAGGAAATTGGGCTCGGGCAGGGCCACACCCTTGGCCGCGAAATAGCCCTTCACATCGAACACCAGTCGGTAGGTGCCCGCTTTGAGGCTGGCGTTGTCGTACAGCAGGCCGTCGGGGTTGCGACCATCGTGGTTGAGCGTGAAGCGCTTGACCAGCGTGGCCCGGTCGCCGTCGGTGGTGTGCAGCTCCACCTGCATGCCCGCCGCGGGGCAGCCGTGCATGGTGTCCAGAACGTGTGTACTCAAGCCCATGTGCATCCTTCGCGTGTTCTATGGTCGACCGAAAGTGTATACACTTTTTGTTTTTCTGGATATGATGACCGCATGGAAACCTCCAGCACCCTGCACATCGTCGAGTCGCTCACGCGGGCCATTGTGGAGCACCGCCTGCACCCCGGCACCAAGCTGGCCGAGCAGAAACTGGCCGATCATTTCGGTGTCTCGCGCACCCTGGTGCGCCAGGCCCTGTTCCAGCTGTCGCAGAACCGGCTGATCCGGCTCGAGCCCGCGCGCGGCGCCTTCGTGGCCACGCCCTCGGTGCAGGAGGCGCAGCAGGTGTTTGCGGTGCGGCGCATGCTGGAAGTGGAAATGACACGCGCCTTCGTCAAGACCGTGACCACCGCCAAGATCAAGGCCTTGCGCGAGCACGTGGCGCAGGAAAAGCTCGCGGTGAACAACGAGGACGTGGCCGGGCGCACCGAGCTGCTGGGCGACTTCCACGTGCGCATGGCCGAGCTCATGGGAAACCAGGTGCTGGCCGAGCTGCTGCGCGAACTCATCTCGCGCTGTGCGCTGATCACGCTCATGTACCAGAGCAACCAGGCCGCCGAACACTCCAACGACGAACACGCCGACATCGTGAAGGCCCTGGCCGCGCGCGACGAGGAACTGGCCGTGCGCCTGATGAACGAGCACCTGCTGCACGTGGAGGAAAACCTGACCTTCGACCGCAAGCTGCCGACCAACGACATCTCCATGGCCTTGTCATGACCTACGACTCCACGCGCGGGTACCCGCGAGACCTGGCCGGCTACGGCCGCGACGTGCCCCACGCCCGCTGGCCGAACGGCGCGCGCATTGCCGTGCAGTTCGTGCTGAACTACGAAGAAGGCGGCGAGAACAGCGTGCTGCACGGCGACGACGCCTCCGAGCAGTTCCTCTCCGAGATGTTCAACCCCGCGGCCTACCCCGCGCGGCACATCAGCATGGAAGGCATCTACGAATACGGCTCGCGCGCCGGCGTCTGGCGCATCCTGCGCGAGTTCGAGCGCCGCGGCCTGCCACTCACTGTGTTCGGCGTGGCCACGGCCTTGCAGCGCAGCCCGGACGTGACGGCCGCGTTCAGGGAGCTCGGGCACGACATCGCCTGCCACGGCCTGAAGTGGATCCACTACCAGAACGTGGACGAAGCCACCGAGCGCGCCCACATGGCGCAGGCCATGCACATCATTCAAGACCTCACCGGCAACCGGCCGCTGGGCTGGTACACCGGGCGCGACAGCCCGAACACGCGCCGCCTGGTGGCCGACTTTGGCGGCTTCGAGTACGACAGCGACTACTACGGCGACGACCTGCCGTTCTGGATGAAGGTGCGCAAGACCGACGGCAGCGACGCGCACCAGCTCATCGTGCCCTACACGCTGGACTGCAACGACATGCGCTTTGCCCTGCCCCAGGGCTTCTCGCACGCCGACCCGTTCTTCGAATACCTGCGCGACAGCTTCGACGCGCTCTACGCCGAAGGCGACCCCGAGGGCCTGGACCGCCCCAAGATGATGAGCATCGGCATGCACTGCCGCCTGCTCGGCCGGCCCGGCCGCATCACCGCGCTGCAGCGCTTCCTGGACCACGTCCAGCGGCACGAACATGTCTGGGTCGCGCGCCGGGTCGACATCGCGCGCCACTGGCGCCAGACGCATCCGGTCGCTCCCTGACCACACGCCTCTTCCCACCGAATGCCCATGCCCATCACCCTGGACCAACTCAACCGCGCACCGCTGGCCGAAGCCGCGCAGATGCTCGACGGCCTGTACGAACACTCGCCCTGGATCGCGCAGCAGGCCCTGGCGCAACGCCCTTTTTTCTCGCTGGCCGCGCTGAAGCACGCCATGGTGACGGTGCTCGCCCACGCCGGCGTGGACGCGCAGCTCGCGCTGATCCGCGCCCACCCCGAGCTCGCCGGCAAGGCGATGGTGAACCAGTCGCTCACCGCCGAATCCACCAACGAGCAAACCAGGGCGGGCCTCACGAACTGCACGCCCGAAGAGTTTGCGCACATCCAGCAACTCAACGCGCACTACAACGCGAAATTCGGCTTCCCGTTCATCCTGGCCGTGCGCGGCCCGCGCGGTACCGGCCTGGCCAAGCGCGAGATCATCGCCACCTTCGAGCGCCGCCTGGGCCACCCGGTCGACTTCGAGCGCGCCGAGTGCCTGCGCCACATCCACCGCATCGCCGAGATCCGGCTGAACGACAAGTTCGGCTTCGAGCCCGTGGTGGGCAACGAGGTCTGGGACTGGCACGAACACCTGGCGCGCCACAGCGACCCGGAGTTCGCCGAGCGCGGTGAGCTCACGGTGACCTACCTCACCGACGCGCACCGGGCGTGTGCGGCCGACATCGCTGCCCGCATGCGGGAATGCGGGTTCGACGAGGTGAAGATCGATGCGGTGGGCAACGTGGTGGGGCGGTACCACGGCGCCACGCCCGCGGCGAAAGCACTCCTCACCGGCAGCCACTACGACACCGTGCGCAACGGTGGCAAGTACGACGGCCGGCTGGGCATCTTCGTGCCCATGGCCTGCGTGAAACGGCTCCATGCGGCCGGCCAGCGCCTGCCCTTCGCGATCGAAGTGGTGGGCTTCGCCGAAGAGGAAGGCCAGCGCTACAAGGCCACCTTCCTGGGCTCGGGCGCGCTCACCGGCCACTTCAACCCCGCCTGGCTCGACCAGCAGGACGCCGACGGCGTGACCATGCGCGCGGCCATGCAGCACGCCGGCCTGCCGGCCACGCTGGAGGCCATTGGCGCCCTGACACGCGAGCCGTCGAACTACCTCGGCTTCGTCGAGGTGCACATCGAGCAGGGTCCGGTGCTCAACGAGATGGACCTGCCGCTGGGCGTGGTCACCTCCATCAACGCCAGCGTGCGCTACCTGTGTGAAGCCATCGGCATGGCAAGCCACGCCGGCACCACGCCCATGAACCGCCGGCGCGACGCGGCCAGCGCGGTGGCCGAGCTCGCGCTCTACGCCGAGCAGCGCGCCGCGGCCGACGGCGATTCGGTCGCCACCATCGGCATGCTGCAGGTGCCGGGCGGTTCGATCAACGTGGTGCCCGGGCGCTGCCGCTTCTCGCTGGACCTGCGCGCGCCCAGCAACGCGCAGCGCGATGCGCTGGAGCGCGACATCCTCGCGCAGCTGCGCGCCATCTGCGAGCGCCGGGGCATCGGTCTGACCACGGAAGAAACCATGCGCGCGGCCGCTGCGCCGAGCGCGCCCGCCTGGCAGACCCGCTGGGAGAACGCGGTGACTGCCCTGGGCGTGCCGCTGCACCGCATGCCCAGCGGCGCCGGCCACGACGCCATGAAGCTGCACGAGGTGATGCCGCAGGCCATGCTCTTCGTGCGCGGCCTCAACAGCGGCATCAGCCACAACCCGCTGGAGTCCACCACCAGCGACGACATGGAGCTGTGCGTGAACGCCTTCTCGCACCTGCTCGACCAACTCGCCACCGAACACAAGCACTGAACCCCCATGACCACCGAACAACAACTGGATGCCTGGATCGACGCCCATTTCGACGAGGAAGTGCGCTTCCTGCAGGAGCTTGTGCGCGTGCCCACCGACACCCCACCCGGCAACAACGCGCCGCACGCCGAGCGCACCGCCGAGCTGCTCGCCGCGATGGGCCTGACCGCGGAGAAGCACGCGGTGCCCGACGCCGAGGTGCAGGCCGCTGGCCTGCAGAGCATCACCAACCTGATCGTGCGCCGCCCCTACGGCCCGGGCAAGACCATCGCGCTCAACGCGCACGGCGACGTGGTGCCGCCCGGCGAGGGCTGGACGCACGACCCCTACGGCGGCGAGATCGTGGACGGGAAGATCTACGGCCGCGCCACCGCGGTCAGCAAGTGCGACATCGCGAGCTTCAGCTTCGCCATCCGCGCGCTCGAATCGCTGGGCGCCAGGCTCGCCGGCGGCGTGGAACTGCACGTGACCTACGACGAGGAATACGGCGGCGAGGTCGGCCCCGACTGGCTGCTCAGGAAAGGCCTGACGAAGCCCGACCTGATGATCGCCGCCGGCTTCAGCTACCAGGTGGTGGTGGCGCACAACGGCTGCCTGCAGCTGGAGGTGACGGTGCACGGCGACATGGCGCACGCCGCCATTCCCGACAGCGGCACCGACGCGCTGCAGGGCGCCACGCACATCCTCAACGCGCTCTATGCGCTCAACACCGACTACCTGAAGGTCAGGTCCAGCGTCGAAGGCATCACCCACCCCTACCTCAACGTGGGCCAGATCAGCGGCGGCACCAACACCAACGTGATCCCCGGCAAGGTGCTGCTCAAGATCGACCGCCGCATGATCCCCGAGGAAGACCCGGCCGAGGTGGAGGCCTCGCTGCGCCGCACCATCGAGCAGGCTGCCGCCAGCTTCAACCCGCCACGCGGCGGCCGCGCGATCCGCGTTGATGTGAAACGCATCCTGCTGGCGCGGGCACTCAAGCCGCTGCCCGGCAACCGGCCGCTGGTCGAAGCGATCCAGAAGCACGGCCAGGCGGTCTTCGGCGAAGCCATTCCCGCCGTGGGCACGCCGCTCTACACCGATGTGCGCATCTACGGCGAGCACGGCATCCCCGGCGTGATCTACGGCGCGGGCCCGCGCACGGTGCGCGAATCGAACGCCAAGCGCGCCGACGAGCACCTGCAGCTCGACGATTTGCGCCGCGCCACCAAGGTCGTTGCGCGCACGCTGTTCGACCTGCTGCAGCCCGCCTGAACCATCCCTGAAACGCCGCGCCCACCGCGGCGACATGGGCATGAACGCGTGACACAATGACCACGCATTCATCGCCCCTGGAGACAACATGACCCCCGCTGAACAAGCCCTGCGCGACGCCGCGTTCGAGTACCACCGCTCGCCCTCGCGCGGCAAGATCGCCGTCACCCCCACCAAACCCCTGTCCAACCAGCGCGACCTCTCGCTGGCCTACTCGCCCGGCGTGGCCTACCCCTGCCTGGCCATCGAAGCCGACCCCACGCTCGCGGCCGAATACACCTCGCGCGGCAACCTGGTCGGCGTGGTCACCAACGGCACCGCCGTGCTCGGTCTGGGCGACATCGGCCCGCTGGCCGCCAAGCCGGTGATGGAGGGCAAGGGATGCCTGTTCAAGAAGTTCGCCGGCATCGACGTGTTCGACATCGAGCTCGACGAAAAGGACCCGGACAAGCTGGTCGAGATCATTGCCGCGCTGGAGCCCACGCTGGGCGGCATCAACCTGGAAGACATCAAGGCACCCGAATGCTTCTACATCGAGAAGAAGCTGCGCGAGCGCATGGGCATACCGGTGTTCCACGACGACCAGCACGGCACCGCCATCATCTCGGCCGCCGCCCTGCTCAACGGCCTGGAACTGGTGGGCAAGGACATCGCTTCGGTGAAGCTGGCCGTGAGTGGCGCGGGTGCCGCCGCCATCGCCTGCCTGGACGTGATGGTCGGCCTGGGCGTGTCGCGCGACAACATCTTCGTCTGCGACTCCAAGGGCGTGATTTTTGAGGGCCGCCCCGGCGGCTACGACGAGTCCAAGTCGCGCTACGCGCAGAAGACGGTCAAGCGCACGCTGGCGGATGCGGTCGACGGCGCCGACGTGTTCCTGGGTTGTTCGGCGCCCGGCGTGCTCACCGCCGAGATGGTCAAGAGCATGGGCAGCAAGCCCATCATCCTCGCGCTGGCCAACCCCGAGCCGGAGATCCGGCCCGAGCTGGCCAAGGCCGTGCGGCCCGACTGCATCATCGCCACCGGCCGCAGCGACTACCCGAACCAGGTCAACAACGTCCTGTGTTTCCCCTACATCTTCCGCGGCGCGCTCGACTGCGGCGCCACGCGCATCACCGAAGAGATGAAGCTGGCCTGCGTGCGCCAGATCGCGGATCTGGTCAAGAGCGAGACCAGCGAGGAAGTGGCCAACGCCTATGCCGGGCAGGACCTCAGCTTCGGCCCCGACTACATCATCCCCAAGCCCTTCGACTCGCGCCTGATCCTGCGCATCGCGCCGGCCGTGGCGCAGGCCGCGGCCGACTCCGGCGTGGCGACGCGGCCGATCAAGGACATGGACGCCTACCGCCAGGAGCTCAGCCGCTTCGTGTACCAGACCGGCATGCTGATGCAGCCGATCTTCCACGCCGCCAAGGCCCAGCCCGACCGCAAGCGCGTGGCCTATGCCGACGGCGAGGACGAGCGCGCGCTGCGCGCCGCGCAGATGGCGATCGACGACCAGCTCGCCCTGCCCATCCTGATCGGTCGCCCGGCGGTGATCGAGGCGCGCATCGCCAAGGCCGGCCTGCGCATGAAGCTCGGGCAGGACGTGCAGAACGTCAACCCCGAGGACGACCCGCGCTTCCGTCAGTACTGGGAGCACTACCACAAGCTCATGGGCCGCGAGGGCGCCACGCCCGAGGTGGCCAAGGCTGCGGTGCGTCGCTCCAACACCATCATCGGCTCGCTCATGGTCTCGCTCGGCGACGCCGACGCGCTCATCTGCGGCCTGGTGGGCGGCTACATGACGCACCTGGAGCGCATCGACCACGTGCTCGGCCGCCGAGACGGCGCGAGGCTGTACGCCTCGGTCAACGCGCTCATGACCAACCGCGGCCCGGTGTTCATCGCCGACACCTACGTCAACGAGCTGCCCAGCGCCGAGGAACTGGCCGAGATCGCCTGGATGGCCGCGCAGGAGGTGCAGCGCTTCGGCCTGCCGCCCAAGGTGGCCTTCCTCTCGCACTCGAGCTACGGCTCGAGCAAACGCCCCTCGGCGCGCAAGATGGCGCACGCGCGCGACCTGTTCGTGGCCGCGCACCCCGAGATCGAATGCGACGGCGAACTGCACGGCGACGCCGCGCTGCAGCCCGAGATCCGCAGCGCCTACCTGGCCGAGACCACGCTCTCGGGCTCGGCCAACCTGCTGATCTGCCCCAACCTCGACGCGGCCAACATCCTCTACAACGTGATGAAGACCACCACCAGCGGCGGCGTCACCGTCGGGCCCATCCTCATGGGCGCGGCCGGCACGGTGCACATCCTCACGCCCGCGGCCACGGTGCGGCGGGTGCTCAACATGACGGCGCTGGCCGCGGCCACGGGTGCGCCGCGGAACTGAGCGCCGGCGCTTCATCCGAAGGGACGCCATGGCGTCCCTTTTTTTGCCTGTACCTCGCGGGCGCGTGAGCGGGTGGCGCTCTGCTCCGCGGGTGTCCCCCGCCGGCTGGTGCCGGCTCCTCCTTGACCCCGCTGCGCAGAACGCCACCCGCCCACGCGCCAGAAGGTACGGTGGCACGAACAGGTGACGTGCGAGGAGGTCATCGCCAAAGACAAAAACCGCCGGTCAGAAACCGGGTTTCCCCTAGCTGCCCAACATCAAATCGCACACATAAACTGTATACACATTTGCATGCATTGAAGCCCATCCACGCCCCCGAAGGAGCCCCCATGTCCACCTCCGTCCACCCGGTTGACGAAGTCCTGCCCGCCGGCAAACTGACCGCGCTCGGCCTGCAACACGTGCTGGTCATGTACGCCGGCGCGGTCGCCGTGCCGCTCATCGTGGGGCGCGCGCTCAAGCTCAGCCCCGAGCAGGTCGCCATGCTGATCTCCGCCGACCTGTTCTGCTGCGGCCTGGTCACGCTGATCCAGGCGCTGGGCGCCACGCAGTGGTTCGGCATCAAGCTGCCGGTGATGATGGGCGTGACCTTCGCCTCCGTCGCACCCATGGTGGCCATGGCGAACAGCAACCCCGGCGTGCAGGGCGCCGGCCTGATCTTCGGCTCCATCATCGGCGCGGGCGTGGTCTCCATCGCCATCGCACCCATCGTCAGCCGCATGCTGCGCTTCTTCCCGCCGGTGGTCACCGGCACCATCATCGCGGTGATCGGCATCAGCCTCATGCGCATCGGCATCAACTGGATCTTCGGCAACCCCTTCGGCCCCACCGCACCCAGCATCCCCAATCCTGAACACCTGCAATGGCTCGACACGGTCAAGCAGGCCTCCGCCAGCGGCGCCGTGCCCGAGCTGCCCAAGGGCCTGGCCATCGTGGGCAGCGTGCCCAACCCGGCCTACGCGCAGATGCCGCACATCGCCATCGCCGCCGTCGTGCTGGCCGCCATCCTGCTGATTGCCAAATTCGCGCGCGGCTTCATCGCCAACATCTCGGTGCTGCTGGGCATCGTCATCGGCGGCGTGATCGCCACCGCCGCCGGCCTCATGAACTTCGACAAGGTGGGCAAGGCGAACTGGTTCGACCTCGTGCTGCCGTTCGAGATCGCCGCACCGATCTTCGACCCCATCCTCATCCTCACCATGAGCCTGGTGATGATCGTCGTGATGATCGAGTCCACCGGCATGTTCCTGGCGCTCGGCGACATGACCGATCGCAAGATCGACCAGAAGGCGCTCACTGCCGGCCTGCGCACCGACGGCCTGGGCACCCTCATCGGCGGCATCTTCAACACCTTCCCGTACACCAGCTTCTCGCAGAACGTGGGCCTGGTCGGCGTCACCGGCGTCAAGAGCCGCTTCGTCTGCGTGGCCGGCGGCGCCATCCTCATCGTGCTGGGCCTGCTGCCCAAGATGGCCGCGCTGGTC
>QZKF01000053.1 GCA_003599455.1 Comamonadaceae bacterium | reverse complement strand
CAGTTTTCCACGCATCATATAGCGGAACCAGTATTAATGAGTAATTTTAAAAATATTTTGCAACCCTTGGCTGCCAGGCGCGCGCGTCGCGCACCACCAGGCCGGCGCCGTCCACGCCCTCTTCCACGGTGCCAGTCTGCACCTGGGCGTGGCCGCGTTCGCCGAGCCAGCCCTCGTGCACAAAACCGAAATGGCTCAGGTCCAGGAAGTTCTCCACCAGGCGCGGCGCGCTGGTGTTGAGGTCGTAGGGGCCGCACAGCACGGTGCGCCAGGCCGGGTCGTCGCCCGGGGCGAACGCCGGCGGTTCCGACAGCCCCGCGGCCAGCGGCTGCGCGGCCGGCGGCCGCAGGCGCACCCACACCAGGCCGTGGCGCTCCTGCGCCTCGAACACGGTGGCGCAGTGCGCGGGCGGTGGCACGAAGTCGGGCGCGGCCGGCACATGCTGGCAACGGCCCGCACCGCCGAACTGCCAGCCGTGGTACGGGCACTCCAGCCGCGCGCCGTGCAGGCCGATCAGCACCCGGCCGAGCGAGAGCCGCGCACCGCGGTGCGGGCACTGGTCGGCCCAGGCGTGCACGCGGTGCTCGTCGTGCCCTTGTTCGCGCCAGAGCACCAGCGGCTGGCCGAGCAGCGCGCAGGCCACCGGCGCCTCGCGCACCTGGTGCGAAGCAATCACGGGATGCCAGAGCTGCTGTTCGATCATCGTGGCCTCATTCAAGCAGGAAAGCCGCCCGGAGGCGGCTTTCTGTTCCAGAGCGCGGCGGGGCCGATCTCAGTTCGGGACCTTGCCTTCGACGCCCTTCACATAGAACTTCACGCCACCGAGGAATTTGTCGTCGGCGACGGCGTCCTTGGCCAGCACTTCCTTGCCGTCCTGGCCGACGATCGGGCCTTTCCAGATCGAGAACGTACCGTCCTTCAGGCCGGCGCGCACGGTGTCGACCTTGGCCTTGGCTTCGGCGGGCACGTCCTCGGCCACCGAGACCATGTCGATCGCGCCTTCCTTCACACCCCACCACACGCCGCCGGTGGACCAGGTGCCTTCCAGCGCGTCCTTGGTGGCCTTGATGTAGTACGGCGCCCAGTTGATCACGGCCGAGCCCAGGTGGGCCTTGGGGCCATAGGCGGTCATGTCGGAGTCCCAGCCAAAGGCGCGCTTGCCCATCTTCTCGGCGGTCTGCAGCACGGCCGAGGAGTCGGTGTTCTGCATCAGCACGTCGGCGCCGCCGTTGATCAGCGAGGTCGCGGCTTCGGTTTCCTTCGGCGGGTCGAACCAGCCGTTGACCCACACCACCTTGGTCTTGACCTTGGGGTTCACCGACTGCGCGCCCAGCGTGAAGCTGTTGATGTTGCGGATCACTTCGGGGATTGGAATGGACGCCACCACGCCCAGCGTGTTGGTCTTGGTCATGCTGCCCGCGATGATGCCGGCCATGTACGCGCCTTCGTAGGTGCGGCTGTCGTAGGTGCGCATGTTCTCGGCGGTCTTGTAGCCGGTGGCGTGCTCGAACTTCACGTCCTTGAAGTCGGGCGCGACCTTGAGCATGGGCTCCATGTAGCCGAAGGTGGTGCCGAACACCAGCTTGTTGCCCTGGCCGGCCAGGTCGCGCAGCACGCGCTCGGCGTCGGCGCTCTCGGGCACGTTCTCGACGAAGCTGGTCACGACCTTGTCGCCGAATTCCTTCTCCACCGCCTTGCGGCCGTTGTCGTGCGCGAAGGTCCAGCCGCCGTCGCCCACCGGGCCGACGTAGGCAAACGCGATCTTCAGCGGCTCGGCCTTGGGCGCGGGCGCGGCGGCGGGTGCGGCAGCCGGTGCGGCGGCGGGCGCGGCGGCCTCTTCCTTCTTGCCGCAGCCGATCAGCACGGCGCTGGTCAGCGCGGTCAGTGCCGCGACCTTCATCAGGGAACGTTTGCTCAGGTCTGTCATGGATAGCCTCTTGGTTGGAAAAGGGGTGATGCGATAACCGGGGGGAGTAAAAACCAGAAAAAGATTATGCGCCGGGGTAGAACGGTTTTCCGATGGAGCTGGGCATGTTGATGCGGATCCAGGTCGGGTTGCGCGAGATCAGCACCAGCACGACGATGGTGGCCAGGTACGGCATCATGGTCAGGAACTGGCTGGGCACGTTGACGCCCACCCCCTGCAGGTGGAACTGCAGCATGGTCACGCCACCGAACAGGTAAGCCCCAAGCAACACGCGTGCCGGGCGCCAGGTGGCGAAGGTGGTGAGCGCAAGCGCGATCCAGCCCTTGCCGGCGATCATGCCCTCCACCCACAGCGGCGTGTAGACGGTGGACACGTAGGCGCCGGCCAGGCCGCAGAGCGCGCCACCGGCCATCACCGCCACCAGGCGGATGCGGCGCACCGGGTAGCCGAGCGCGTGCGAGGACTCGGGGCTCTCGCCCACGCTGCGCAGCACCAGGCCGGCGCGCGTGCGGTACAGGAACCAGATCAGCACCAGCACCAGCGCCACGCAGGCGTACACCATGGGGTGGTGGCGGAACAGCGCCGGGCCGACGAGGGGGATGTCGCCCAGCAGCGGGATCGCGAACTGCCCCTGCTCGGGCAGCTTTTCCTGCACGTAGCGCGAGCCGGCAAAGGCCGAGAAGCCGGCGCCGAACAGGCTGAGCGCAAGACCGGTGGCGTACTGGTTGGAGTTGAGCCAGATCACCAGGCCGCCGAAGATGGCGGCCAGCAGGGCGCCGGCGGCCATGCCGGCCACGAAGCCCAGCGTGGTGCTGCCGGTGTGCACCACGGTGGCGAAGCCGGCCAGCGCGGCGCACAGCATCATGCCCTCGGCGCCGAGGTTGACGATGCCGGCCTTCTCGTTGATGAGCAGGCCCAGCGAGGCGATGGCCAGCACGGTGCCCGCGTTGAGCGAGGCGGCGATCAGCAGTGCGATGGATTCCATGTCAAGACTCCCGACGGGCCGCCCCTAGGGAGGCTTGCGCCCCCTTGGGGGGCAGCGAATACACGAAGTGATGAGCGTGGGGGTTCATTGTTTTCTCACTTTTTCCAGACGAGGCGGTAGGCGATCAAGGTGTCGCAGGCCAGCAGCGCGAACAGCAGCAGGCCCTGGAACACGCCGGTGATCGACTTGGGCAGGCCCAGGCGCGACTGCGCGAGCTCGCCGCCGATGTAGAACATGCTCATGAGGATGGCCGAGAACACGATGCCCACCGGGTGCAGCCGCCCGACGAAGGCGACGATGATGGCCGCGAAACCGTAGCCCGCCGGCACATAGGGCGTGAGCTGGCCGATCGGGCCCGCCACCTCCAGCGCACCGGCCAGGCCGGCCGCGCCGCCCGAGGTCAGCAGCGCGATCCACAGCGCCTTGCGCGAGGAGAAGCCGGCGTAGCGCGCCGCCGCCGGCGCCAGGCCACCCACCAGCTGGGCAAAGCCCGCGTAGGTGCGGAACAGGAACACCCACACCGCCGCCACGCCGGCCAGCGCGATCACCAGGCCGATGGTCACGCGCGAGCCCTGCATCAGCTTGGGGATCTGCGTGACCGACTCGAAGGTCTTGGTCTGCGGGAAGTTGTAGCCCTGCGGGTCTTTCCACGGGCCGTAGACCAGGAAGTTCAGCACCTGGATCGCCACGTAGACCAGCATCAGGCTCACCAGGATCTCGTTGGCGTTGAAGCGGTCGCGCAGCAGCGCGGTGATGCCGGCCCAGACCATGCCACCGAGCACCCCGGCGACCAGTACCGCCGGCACGATCCAGCCGCCCGTGGTCTTGTCGGCCATCAGCGCCACGCCGGCCGCGAACACCGCGCCAATGATGTACTGGCCCTCGGCGCCGATGTTCCACACGTTGGAGCGGAAGCACACCGCGAGACCGAGCGCGATGATGAGCAGCGGCGTGGCCTTGACCATCAGCTCCGAGAGCGCGTAGCCGCTCTTGATCGGTTCCCAGAAGAACACCTGCAGGCCCCGCACCGGGTCCTTGCCGAGCACGGCAAACAGGATCACGCCGATCACCACCGTGATCGCCAGCGCCAGCAGCGGCGAGGCATAGCCCCAGCGCGCCGAGGGCTGGGGACGGACTTCAAGCCGCAGCATGGGCGGTCTCCTTCTTGTTGTTGTGCGCGCTGTCCCACAGGCCCGACATCCATTCGCCGATGCGCTCGATCGTGGCCTCGGCGCGGTCCAGGCTGGGCGAGAGCCGCCCCTTGGCGATCACGTGCAGGCGGTCGCTGATCTCGAACAGCTCGTCGAGCTCTTCGCTGACCACCAGCACCGCACACCCCGCGTCGCGCAGCGCGAGGATCTCGCCACGGATCTGCGCCGAAGCGCCCACGTCCACGCCCCAGGTCGGCTGGCTCACGATCAGCAGCTTGGGGCTGGCCTCGATCTCGCGGCCGACGATGAACTTCTGCAGGTTGCCGCCCGAGAGCGACTTGGCCGCCGCGTCCGGCCCGTTGGCCTTGACCTTGTAGCGCGCGATCACCTCGGCCGCCTGCTTCTTCAGCGCCCCCACCCGGATCCAGCCGCCCGCGCCCAGCGCGTCGCGGCGCGAGAGCAGCAGGTTGTGCGCCAGCGAGAGCGTGGGCACGGCGCCGCGCCCCAGACGCTCCTCGGGCACGAAATGCTGGCCCCGCGCGCGGCGCCGGCCCGGGCCGTCGTGCGACACGTCGTGCCCGCCGAGGCGGATGCTGCCGGCCGGCGCGCGCCGGTCTTCGCCCGAGAGCGCGTACAGCAGCTCGCTCTGGCCGTTGCCCGAGACCCCGGCGATGCCCACCACCTCGCCGGCGCGCACGGTCAGCGCGATCTCGGCCAGGTGGGTGCCGAAGGGGTCTTCGCTGGCCAGCGTGAGGCCCCTGACCTCGAGCACCGGTGCGCCCGCGTGCAGCTCGCGCACGTTCAGCGCGGGCGGCTCGGCGCCGATCATCAGGCGCGACAGCGAGGCGTTGCTCTCCTGGCGCGGATCGCACACGCCGGTGACCTGGCCGCCGCGCAGCACGGTGCAGGCGTTGCACAGCTCGCGGATCTCGTGCAGCTTGTGGCTGATGTAGAGGATGCTGCAACCTTCCGAGGCCAGCTTCTTCAGCACCACGAAGAGCTTTTCCACCGCCTGCGGCGTGAGCACCGAAGTGGGCTCGTCCAGGATCAGCAGCTGCGGCTGGGTCAGCAGCGCGCGGATGATCTCCACCCGCTGCATCTCGCCCACCGAAAGCGTGTGCACGGGACGCGAGGGGTCGATGTCCAGCCCGTACTCGGCGGCCTTGGCGGTGATGCTCGCGCTCACCTCGGGCAGGGTGAGCGCCTTGTCCAGGCCGAGCCAGACGTTTTCGGCCACGGTGAGGGTGTCGAACAGGCTGAAGTGCTGGAACACCATGCTGATGCCCAGCGCGCGCGCCTCCTGCGGGTTGCGGATGTGCACCGGCCTGCCGTTGAACATGACCGAGCCCTCGTCGGGCTTGACCGAGCCATAGATGATCTTCATCAGCGTGGATTTGCCGGCGCCGTTCTCGCCCAGCACGGCGTGCACCTCGCCGGGCTGCACGGTGAGCGAGACGCCGCTGTTGGCTACCACGCCGGGATAGCGCTTGGTGATGCCGCTGAGTTGCAGTCGGGGTGTGGTCATGTGTCTCCTTCGTTCTTGTGGGGTCAGGCCTCGGCGTCCGGCCGCTTCAGCGAAGCGGCGACGCCCTTGATCTGCTCGCGCAGCCAGCGCCCGGCCTTGGAGGCGTGGGTGCGCTCGTGCCAGAGCTGGTAATACATCATTCGCGGGAATTCCACCGGGCTGGGCAGCACCTTGACCGGCAGCACGCCGGTGAAGCGGTCGCAGTACTGGCGCCCGGTCGTGAGCACCAGCAGGCTGCCCGCCACCATGGCCGGGATCAGCCCGAAATGCGGGCAGCGCGCGGTGAGGTTGCGCACCAGGCCCAGCGTGGCCAGGTGGTCGTCGATGAAGCCGCGCGCGCCGGGGTGGGTGGGCGTGGGCGCGATGTGCTCGGCGCCCAGCCAGGCCTCCACGTCCCAGCCGCGGCGCACCGCCGGGTGCTGGTTCGAGACCAGGCACACCACCTCGTCGCCGAACAGGCGGCCCAGGTGCAGGTCGTCCGGCGGCTTGGCCCAGTTGCCGATCACCACGTCCACATCGCCCTGGGCCAGGTGGTTGCGGTAGTCGGAATCGCGCGAGAGCGGGTGGATGTCGATCGGGCAGTTCGGCGCCTGGGCCTTGATCTGGGTCACCAGTTGCGGCAGGAACAGCGGGTCGAGGTAGTCGCTGGCGGCCAGGCTGAAGGTGTGGCGGGCGGTGGCGGGGTCGAAGCTGCGCGCGTCGGAGAACAGCACCTCGGCGCTGCGCAGGATGTCGGCCGCCGGCTCGATCATGCGCAGGCCGGCCACCGTGGGCACCATGCCCGAACCCGAGCGCACCAGAAGGGGGTCTCCCGCCAGATCGCGCAAGCGCTTGAGGGCCGCACTGACCGCCGGCTGGTACATGCCCAGGCGCAGCGCCGCGCGCGACACGCTGCGCTCGGTGAGCACGGTGTGGAGCACGCGGATCAGGTGCAGGTCAATCTTGTCGAACATGGACATGTATTTCATACCCTTGTCGTATGCAGCTGGATGGTGGTTTGGGCATTCTGACCATATGGCTGAGCATATGTTGTGCCATGGGGTGGGCGCTATGCTGGCACGCATGAGCACCGAAACATCCGCACAAACCCTGAGCTTCCTGCGGCGCGGCCAGCCCGTGACGCTGCGCCACGTCGCCCCCGAGCGCACCCTGCTGGAGGTGCTGCGCGAGGACCTGCACTGCACCGGCACCAAGGAAGGCTGCGGCGAGGGCGACTGCGGCGCCTGCACCGTGGTGCTGGGCGAGGCGGTCGACGGGAAGCTGGAATACAAGGCCATCAACAGCTGCATCCGACTGGCGCACTCGGTCGAGGGCCTGGCGGTCTGGACCGCCGAAGACCTGGCCGCCCCCGGCGGCGAGCTGCACCCGGCGCAGGAAGCCATGGTGCAGTGCCACGGCAGCCAGTGCGGCTTCTGCACGCCAGGCTTCGTGATGAGCCTGTTCGGCATGTACCAGAACACGAAAGGCGGCCAGGGCATAACCCGCGCCCGGGCCCAGGTCGATCTGTCGGGCAACCTGTGCCGCTGCACCGGCTACCGCCCCATCCTGGATGCGGCGCAGCAGATGGGCGGCCTGCCGCTGCCCGCCGGCTGCGGCGTGGACGAGGCCGCCACCGTGGCGGCCCTGCAGGCGCTGAACCGCCAGAAACCCGCCGAAGGCGCGGCCTACCTGCGCCCGACCGCCCTCACCCCCCTGCTGCAGCTCCGGGCCGCGCACCCGCAGGCCCAGGTGGTGGCGGGCTGCACCGACGTGGGCCTGTGGGTCACCAAGCTGCACAAGCGTTTCGGCCAGGTGCTGGACGTGACCGCCGCGCGCGAGCTGCGCCGCGTGGAGACCTACCCGCACCACATCGCCATCGGCGCGGCCGTGTCGCTGAGCGAGGCCTATGCCGCGCTGGTGAGCGAGCGCCCCCAGTTGCAGACCTTCGCCCAGCGCTTCGCCGGCCTGCCGGTGCGCAACTCGGGCACGCTGGGCGGCAACGTGGCCAACGGCTCACCGATCGGCGATTCCATGCCCCTGCTGATCGCACTCGGCGCCAGCGTGGTGCTGATGCGCTGGGACGCCGGGCGCGGCCGGGTCGCCCACCGCGAGCTGCGGCTGGAAGACCTGTACACCGGCTACCGCACGAACGTGATGAAGCCCGACGAGCTGCTGTGCTGGATCAAGGTGCCGCGGCCGCAGGCCGGCGAATTCATGCGCGTCTACAAGATCAGCAAACGCTTCGACGACGACATCTCCGCCGTCTGCCTGGCGATCCGGATGGTGGTGGAAAGCGGCGTGGTGAAAGAAGTCTCCATCGGTGCCGGCGGCGTGGCCGCCACGCCGGCGCGCGCGCGCCAGACCGAGGCCGCCCTGTGCGGCCAGCCCTGGAACGCCGACACCGTGATGGCCGCCGTGGCCGCGCTGCGCGCCGAATTCCAGCCCATCTCCGACATGCGCGCCAGCGCCGCCTACCGCCACACCGTGCTGGGCAACCTGCTGCAGCGCTTCTGGCTGGAAAGCCAGGGCCTGCAGCACATCAACCTGGACACCCTCAACGCGGCAACGCTGGAGGCCCTGGCATGAACGCGCCCGACAAACTCACCGCCCTGACCAGCCCGGGCCTGCGTGCCGCCGGTGTCTCCCGCTTCCACGAGAGCGCGCGCGCCCAGGTGGCCGGCGGCGCCACCTACATCGACGACATCCCCGAGGTGCGCGGCACGCTGCACGCCGCCCCGGTGTGCTCGCCCATCGCGCACGGCACGCTGCGCGGCATGGACACCACCGCCGCCCTCGCGGTGCCTGGCGTGCGCGGCGTGTTCGGCGCCGCCGATATCCCGGGCGACCCGATGCTGGCCGCGTTCGCGCACGACGAGCCGGTGTTCGCCAGCGAGACCGTGCAGTTCATCGGCCAGGTGGTGGCCGTGGTGGTGGCCGACGACGTGATGACCGCGCGCCGCGCCGCGCGGCTGGTGAAGCTGGACATCGCGCCGCTGCCGGCCGTGCTCTCGGTGCACGAGGCGCACGCGCTGGAAAGTTATGTGCTGCCGCCGGTGCACGTGAAGCGCGGCGACGCCAAGGCCGCGCTGGCCCGCGCGCCGCAAGTGCTGGAAGGCAGGTTCGAGGTCGGCGGGCAGGAACACTTCTACCTGGAAGGCCAGGTCGCCTACGTGCTGCCGCTGGAGCAGAACCAGTGGTGGGTCTACTCCAGCACCCAGCACCCGGGCGAGGTGCAGCACTGGGTGTCGCACGCGCTGGGCATTTCCAACCACGCGGTCACGGTGGAATGCCGGCGCATGGGCGGCGGCTTCGGTGGCAAGGAAACGCAGGCCGGCCACCTGGCCGTGTGGGCCGCGGTGGCCGCGCGCCAGCTCGGCTGCGCGGTCAAGCTGCGGCTGGACCGCGACGACGACTTCATGATCACCGGCAAGCGCCACCCCTTCGCCTACCACTACCGCGCCGGCTTCGACGCCAGCGGCCTGCTCTGCGGGCTGGAGCTGGAGATGCTGGCCAACTGCGGTTTCAGCGCCGACCTCTCCGGCCCGGTGGCCGACCGCGCGATCTTCCACGCCGACAACGCCTACTTCCTGGAAGACGTGGCCATCAGCTCCTACCGCTGCAAGACGAACACGCAGAGCCACACCGCGTTTCGCGGCTTCGGCGGTCCGCAGGGCGTGATCGTGATCGAGCGCATCCTGAGCGACATCGCGCGGCAGCTCGGCATGGACCCGCTGGACGTGCGGCTGCGCAACCTCTACGGCATCGAGACCCGCAACCTCACGCACTACCAGATGCAGGTGGAGGACAACATCCTCGAACCGCTCATGAGCACACTGGCGCAGACCAGCCGCTACCGCGAGCGCCGCGGCCAGATCGCGGCCTGGAACGCGCACAGCCCCGTCATCCGGAAGGGCATCGCGCTCACGCCGGTGAAGTTCGGCATCAGCTTCACCGCCACGCTGTTCAACCAGGCCGGCGCGCTGGTGCACGTGTACACCGACGGCAGCGTGCAGGTGAACCACGGCGGCACCGAGATGGGCCAGGGCCTCAACACCAAGGTGGCCGCCATCGTGGCCGACGAGCTGGGCGTGCCGTTCGAGCGCGTGCTGTCCACCGCCTCCGACACCAGCAAGGTGCCCAACGCCAGCGCCACCGCGGCGTCCAGCGGCACCGACCTGAACGGCCGGGCGGCCCAGTTCGCCGCGCGCCACGTGCGCGACAACCTCGCGGCCTTCGTGTCGGGCCTGGACGGCTGCGGCGCGGGCGCGGTGCGCTTCGAAGGCGGCCAGGTCATCACGCCCACAACGACCCGCACGTTCGAGGCCGTGGTGCATGCCGCGTACGCCAACCGCATCCAGCTCTGGAGCGACGGTTTCTACCGCACGCCCAAGATCCACTACGACAAGACCACCCTCACCGGCCGCCCGTTCTACTACTTCGCCTACGGCGCGGCCGTCACCGAAGTCGCGATCGACACGCTCACCGGCGAGAGCCGTGTGTTGAAGGTGGACATCCTGCACGACGTGGGCCACAGCATCAACCCGGCGATCGACATCGGCCAGATCGAGGGCGGCTTCGTGCAGGGCATGGGCTGGCTCACCACCGAGCAGCTGGTGTGGAACGACAAGGGCTATCTGCAGACCCACGCGCCCAGCACCTACAAGATCCCGGCCACCGGCGACGTGCCCGCGCACTTCAAGGTCGAGCTCTGGCCCGAGGCCAACCGGGAAGACAACGTGCACGGCAGCAAGGCCGTGGGCGAGCCGCCCTTCATGCTGGCGATCAGCGTGTTCGAGGCCTTGCGCGATGCGGTGGCCCAGTCGGGCGGCCAGCCCGAGGCGATGAACGCGCCGGCGACGGCGGAAGAGGTGCTGCGCAGCCTGAGCGGCTGAGCGGCCCGGCCGGGCGCCCCTCGGTACAATCGCCGGCCCGCCCACCCGCCGCTTCACGCCCATGCACTACTCCGTCTCCCACCACAAGCTCAAGCTCATCCTGGCGGCCCACGGGCTCAAGAACGGCGACGCCGGCGGCATCGACACGCTCTTTGGTGGCAAGGACGGCTACTACTGGTACGGCACCGTGCGCGACCTGTGCCCGGAAGGCAAGACGCTGGTCTGGGAGGACCAGTACGCCATGGTCAAGGCGATCCAGGCGCACGAAAACGCCACGGCCGAAGAAGACGAGATGAAGCCGCAGGTGCCCAGCGCGGCCAACGTCGCGGCGCTGTCGAAGCTGCTGGGCGATCCGCTCTGAAACCGGCGGCAGGTCAACGCGTCGCGTCGCGCACCACCCGGGTGCCGGCCCGCCGCGCCAGGATGGCGGATGCGTCGTCCAGCGCCCCGATGCCGGCCATGCCGCCGCTGCGGTTCACGAAATCGCAGGCCGCCTGCACCTTCGGACCCATGGAGCCGGCGGCAAAGTCCAGCGCGGCGAGGGCCTGCGGCGTCACGTCGCCCAGCGCGCGCTGCGCCGGCGTGCCCCAGCCGGTGAACACCGCGGGCACGTCGGTCAGCATGAGGAAGGCATCGGCCTTCAACTCGGCGGCCAGCAGGCCGCTGGCGTGGTCCTTGTCGATCACGGCCTCCACGCCGATGTAGGCGCCATCGGCGCGCCGCACCACCGGGATGCCGCCACCGCCGGCGCAGATCACGGTCACGCCCTGCGCCACGAGCAGGCGGATGACCCCGATCTCGAGGATGCGCACCGGCCGCGGCGAAGCCACGACGCGGCGCCAGGCGTCGCCGTCGCGCGCGATGGACCAGCCGCGCTGTTCGGCCAGCCGTTTCGCATCGGCCTCGCTGTACACCGAGCCGACCGGCTTGCCCGGGGCGGCAAACGCGGGGTCCTGCGGGTCCACCTCGACCTGCGTCAGCAGCGTGGCGAAACGCGCTTCCCCCACATACGCGTTGTCCAGCTCCTGCTGCAGCACGTAGCCGATCATGCCCTCGGTCTCGGCGCCGAGCACGTCGAGCGGAAAGGCGCCCTTGCCGGCGGCCTCGCCCTGCAGCGCGAGCAGGCCCACCTGCGGCCCGTTGCCGTGGGTGATCACCAGCTGGTGCCCCTCGGCCATGAGTTGCGCCAGCGCCAGCGCCGCGCGGCGGATGTTGTCGCGCTGCGTCGCCGCGCTCACCGGCTCGCCGCGCCGCAACAGCGCGTTGCCACCCAGGGCGACCACGACGCGGGCCATCTCAGCCGCCCAGCGTGGCCACCAGCACCGCCTTGATGGTGTGCATGCGGTTCTCCGCCTGGTCGAACACGATGGACGCCGGGCTCTCGAACACCTCGTCGGTGACTTCCATGGCGCTGATGCCGTGCAGCCGCTCGATCTGCGCGCCCACCTCGGTTTCGGTGTTGTGGAAGGCCGGCAGGCAGTGCATGAAGCGTGCGCGCGGGTTGCCGGTCAGCGCCATCGCCGCGGCATTGACCTGGTAGGGCAGCAGCAGCCGGATGCGCTCGGCCCAGACCGATTCCGGTTCGCCCATCGAGACCCAGACGTCGGTGTAGAGGAAGTCGCAGCCCTTCACGCCCGCGGCCACGTCCTCGGTCAGCAGGATGCGCGCCCCGCTCTCCCGCGCCAGCGCCGAGGCTTCATCGATGATGGCCTGGTCCGGCCACAGCGAGGCCGGGCCGCACAGGCGCACGTCCATGCCCAGCTTGGCCGCGCCGATCAGCAGCGAGTCGCCCATGTTGTTGCCGGTGTCGCCGAGAAAGCAGAAGGCGATCTCGCGCAGCGGTTTCTCGCAGTGTTCGCGCATGGTCAGCAGGTCGGCCAGGATCTGCGTCGGGTGGAACTGGTCGGTCAGGCCGTTGTAGACCGGCACGCCCGACCACTGCGCCAGCGTCTCGACCACCGCCTGGCCAAAGCCACGGTATTCGATCGCGTCGTACACCCGCCCCAGCACCCGCGCCGTGTCCTTGATCGACTCCTTGTGGCCGATGTGGCTGCCCGCCGGCCCGAGGTAGGTGACGGTGGCGCCCTGGTCGTGCGCCGCCACCTCGAAGCCGACGCGCGTGCGCGTCGAGTCCTTCTCGAAGATCAGTGCGATCTCCTTGCCACGCAGCAGGGGCTGCTCGGTGCCGGCGTACTTGGCGGCTTTCAGGTCGGCGGAGAGCTTCAGCAGAAAGCCGATCTCGCCGGCCGAGTAGTCGCGCAGCGTCAGGAAGCTGCGGTTCCTCAGGTTGAAGGCCATGGTGTGTCTTTCGTGGGTTCGGGAGCGGGCACGGGCGTCAGGCCTCGCGCCACAGCGGACAGGTCATGCAGTGCCCGCCGCCACGGCCCCGGCCGAGTTCGCTGCCGCGGATGGTGATGACCTCGATGCCGGCCTTGCGCAGCAGGGTGTTGGTGTGGGTGTTGCGGTCGTAGGCGACCACCACGCCCGGTTCAAGGGCGACCAGGTTGTTGCCGTCGTCCCATTGTTCGCGCGCCTGCTCGTAGCTGTCGCCACCGGTCGGTATGACGCGCAGCTGCTTGAGCCCGAGGCACTGCGCCACCACCTCGAACAGCGGCAGGCTCTCGCGCCGGTGGTCGATGCCGCCGCGCCCGTCCGGGTACAGGCTGTGGCAGACGATCTGCGCCGCCACGTCCACGAAGCTGGTCACGGTGTCGCGGTCGCAGAACGAAAACACCGTGTCCAGGTGCATGGCCGCGCGCGACTGCGGCATCTGGCAGGCCACCACGCGTTGCACGGCGCCCGCGGCGAACAGGGCCTTCGCCAGCTGCCCCACCGCCTGCGGCGTGCTGCGCTCGCCCATGCCGATCAGGACCACGCCGTTGCCGATCGGCATGATGTCGCCGCCCTCCAGCGTGGCCGGGCCGTGGTCCACGTCGGGGTCGCCCCACCACACCGGGAAGCCGGCCTGCGCGAACAGCGGGTGGTGCCGGTACACGGCCGCGGTCAGCAGCGTTTCCTGCCGCCGCGCCGGCCAGTGCATGGGGTTGAGCGTGACGCCGCCGTAGATCCAGGCGCTGGTGTCACGCGTGAACAGCAGGTTGGGCAGCGGTGGCAGCACGAAGCCATCGGGGCCCAGGAAGGGCCCGAACATGCCGGCCGGCTTGAACGGCAGGTCGTGCACCGCCACGCCGCCGATGAGGTAGCGCGCCAGCGCCTCGGCGGGCAGTTCCCACAGCCAGCCCTTGAGCTCGTCGAGCATGCCCACGCCCACGTGGTCGGGCGTGATCTTGCGCTGCAGCACCCAGTCGCGCGCGGCCGGAATGGCCAGCGTCTCGCCGAGCAGCTGGCCCATTTCCAGCACCTCGACGCCACGGTCCTGCATCTTGGAGACGAAGTCGAAATGGTCGGTGCGCGCCTGCTGGACCCAGAACACGTCGTCGAACAGCAGGGCGTCGCAGTTCGCCGGCGTGAGGCGCTCGTGCGCCAGGCCGGGCGCGCTGACCAGCACGCGCCGCAGCTTGCCCACTTCGGAATACACGCCCAGTGGGGCCACGGTGCCGGCGGCGCTCACAGCCACACCGCGGCGCTCAGCGAAGCCATGCTGAGCAGGGTCAGCATCAGCATCAGCGGCCAGATGAAGCGCACCCAGCGCTGGTAGGGCACGCGGCCGATGGCGAGCGCGCCCACCACCACGGCGTAGGTGGGGGTGACCAGGTTGGTGATGCCGATCGCGGTCTGGAACGCGGTCACGGCCAGCTCGCGCGGCACGCCGGCGAAGTCGGACAGCGGGGCCAGGATGGGCATGCTCAGCACCGCCAGCCCCGAGGTGGACGGCACCAGCAGGCTGAGCAGGCCTTCGGTGGCGAACAGCGCGTTGACGAAGGCCACGTCGGGCATGCCGCTGATCCAGCCTTCGAAGCTGTGCAGGATGGTGTCGGTGATCTTGCCCTGGTCCATGATGACCACGATGCCGCGCGCCAGGCCGATCACCAGGGCCACGCCCAGCAGCTCGCGCGAGCCATCGACGAAGGCGCTGGTGAAGGGCTTCTCGCCCATCCACGCCACCAGGCCCACCGCGATGGACGAGGCCAGGAACAGGGCCGACATCTCGGCCATCCACCAGCCCTGCGAGGCCACGCCCCAGACCATGGCGGCGAAAGTGGCGCCGAACATCAGCAGGATGAGCTTCTGCCGCCCGGTGAGCAGCGCCTCGCGGTGGCTCTCGCGGTTTCGCAGGAAATGCGCCTCGTTGGAATGTTTCAGATCGGCCACCAGCGAGGACGAGGGGTCCTTGCGCACGCGCTCGGCGTAGCGCATCACGTAGACCACGCAGATCAGCCAGCCCAGCGCCAGGATCACCAGCCGCAGGGCCAGGCCCTGGGTGAAGGGAATGCCGGCCGCGTTGGACGCGATGGCGGTGGAGAACGGGTTGATGGTGGAGCCGATCACGCCAACACCGGCGCCCACCATGATCACGGCCACGCCGGTCAGCGCGTCGTAGCCCACCGCGATCATCAGCGGGAGCAGCAGCACATAGAACGCCAGCGTCTCCTCGGCCATGCCGTAGGTGGTGCCGCCGGCGGCGAACAGCAGCATCAGGGCCGGGATCATCCATTTCTCACGGCCCTTCAGGCGCAGCATCACGCGCTCGATGCCGGTGTTGATGGCGCCGGTGGCGTTCACCACCCCCAGGAAGCCACCGATGATCAACACGAACAGCGACACGTCGATGGCGTTGGCCATGCCCGTGGTCTGGTTGTAGAAACCGGTGATGGGCGCCATCAGCACGTCGAGCGCGCCCTGCTGCGAGGCTTCGACCACCTGGTAGGTGCCGGGCACCGGCGCGTCCTTGCCCAGGGCCTCGTTGGCCACGCGCTGGTACTGGCCGGCCGGCAGGATCCAGGTGAGCGCGGCCATCACGATGATGAGCGCGAAGAGGATGCTGTACGCGGTGGGGAAGCGGTCCTGCACGGCGGGAACGGGCGGCAGGCCCGCGATCGGTGGCGCTGGGTGGTCCATGGCGTGTGTCTCCTGGGGCGCTGTCGCCGCCGCCTCGGGAGGGCAAGGGGCCGGTGCAGCAACCGGGGCCATGATGGACCGGCCACCCGGCACACCCATTGACCTGCGTCAATGGTCCGCGTTCACCTCAGTCCAGCGGCCAGGGCAGATCGCGTGCGATGGGGTGGTCCGGGGCGGGACGCGGTGTGCCGCTGCCCGCGGGCTGCAGGGTGCGCCACCAGGGCACCACCGGGGCCTGCGCGACCGGCTCCACCGGCTCACCCAGGCGCGGCATGAGCAGCGGCACGCCCTGCGAGGGCGCCAGCTGCAGCAGGGTCTCCACCGGCTCGTCCCAGGCGTGCATGGCCAGGCTGAAGGTGCCCCAGTGCACGGGCAGGAAGGCGCCGCCGCCCAGCAGCGCGTGCGCCTTCAGGGCGTTCACCGGGCCCAGGTGGATGTCGCCCCAGGCCGGGTGAAACGCGCCGACTTCGAGCATCACCAGATCGAACGGCCCCAGCCGCTCGCGGATGGCGGCGTACTCGGTGGTCAGGCCGGTGTCGCCGCTGAAGAACACGCGGTGCCGCCCGGACCGCACCACCATCGACGACCACAGGGTGGCGTTGCGGTCCTTGAAGCCACGCCCGGAAAAATGCTGTGAGGGCGCGGCGGTGATGGTCAGGCCGGTGCCGGGCACGCGGTGGCTTTCCCACCATTCCAGCTCGGTGATGCGCTCGGCCGCCACGCCCCAGGCCTGCAGGTGCGCGCCCACGCCCAGCGAGGTCACGAAGGGCACGCTGCTGTGCCGCGCGAGCGCGCGGATGGTGGGGTAGTCCAGGTGGTCGTAGTGGTCGTGCGAGATCACCACCACGTCCACCTCGGGCATCTGCCGCAGCCGCAGCGGCACCGGCTGGAAACGCCTGGGACCGAGCAGCCGGAACGGCGAGGCGCGCGTGCCCCACACCGGGTCGGTCAGCACGCGGTGGCCATCGATCTCGATCAGCACCGTGGAATGCCCCAGCCAGGTGGCGCGCAGGCCACTCTGCGCGGGGCGGCTCCAGGCCGCGCGCGGGTCCAGCGAAGGCAGCGGCCCAGCGGGCGCGCGCCGGTCGCCCGCGCTGAGGAATTCCTTGAGCGTGGGGCGCGGCACGCTGGCATCGCGCAGCCCGGGCAGCGCCGGGTGGATGTTGCGAAAGCCCGGGCCGTCCCACATCGCCGAGGCGCGCATGCGCTCCAGCCGCTCACCCTGCGCGCGTTTGCCGAACGAGTTCATGCGCCCACGGTGTCACTGCGTGCCGAAGATGCGGTCGCCCGCATCGCCCAGGCCCGGCAGGATGTAGCCGTGCTCGTTGAGCTCGCGGTCGATCGCGGCGGTGTAGATGGGCACGTCGGGGTGGGCGCGCTGCAATGCCGCGATACCCTCGGGGCAGGTCAGCAGGCAGACGAACTTGATCGACTTCGGGCCGATCTCCTTGAGCCGGTCGACCGCGGCGATGGCCGAGTTGCCGGTGGCCAGCATGGGGTCGACCACGATCACGTCGCGCTCGGGCATGTGGGTCGGCATCTTGAAGTAGTACTCCACCGCGGTGAGCGTCTTCGGGTCGCGGTACAGGCCGATGTGGCCCACGCGCGCGCCGGGCACCACGCTGAGCATGCCGTCCAGGATGCCGTTGCCCGCGCGCAGGATGGAGACGAACACCAGCTTCTTGCCGTCGATGACCTTGGCCTGCATGGTCTCCAGCGGGGTCTCGATCTCGATGTCCTGCATCGGCATGTCGCGCGTGACCTCGTAGGCCATGAGCAGCGACATCTCGTTGAGCAGGCGGCGAAAGCTGTTGGTGCTGGCGTCCTTGCGGCGCATGAGCGTGAGCTTGTGCTGCACCAGCGGGTGGTCGATGAGGTGGACGTTGCTCATGGTGATGGACTTTCGTGGTTCGTCGGAAACGGGTTCAGAACACCGTGCCGTCGCTGACGATGTTCAGGGGGGGCAGGCCGCCGCGCAGGCGCTGCGCGAGCAGGCGCCCGGCCGCCCAGGTGCCGCCTTCGAGCACGCAGGCCAGCGGCAGCTGCTGGGGCGCGAGCCCGAGCGCGGCGCGCACCTGCGGCGCGAGTTCGTCGAGCAGCGCGACCGTGAGCGCGCGCCATTCGACGATGAATGCGTCGCCCGCCTGCCAGTGGCGCGTGGCGTGGTCGACGGGCAGGGGGCGCAGCACGCCGGCGTCGATCAGCAGGCCGCCGTTGCGGTACTCGGGCAGGCCGGTGAGCGCGTCCAGTCCCGCCACCGGCACGCCGGCCCATTCGAAGGGTTCGAGCAGCGAATAGGTAAGCCACTGCGAGAGCTTGTGGAACGGCATCCAGCCGGCGGTCAGGCCTGCGCCCGGCACCGCCGGATGCGGCCAGCAGTCACCCACGGCGATGCCGCCGATGGCGTTCTGCGCGGGCCAGATGCCGGACAGCGTGTCGAGCAAGGCCGTGAGGATGTGGTGCGCCTCGACCGTGGGTCCGCGCAGGGCGTCGAACAGGGCGCCAGGGCGCCCAAGCGGGCCGTAGGTGCTGGCGTGCTCGCGCATCGCCAGGCCCAGGCGGCGCAGCACGGCGGTGCGGCCCTCCAGGCCCACCAGCGGGTTGCCCTCGCCCACCTGGAAGGCCGCGCCCAGGGCCTCGGCCGTCAGGGCCGCGAGGCCGGCCGCGTCCACCCGCAGCGGCTGCGCCGGGTCACTGGAGAACAGGCCAGCGGTGAAGGCGTGGAAGCTCGCCACGCCCAGGCCTTCGGAGCGCGAGAAGTCCTGCCCGCTGTCGGCCTCGTGGTAGCGCCAGGCCGCGCCGGCGCCAGCGTCGAGCAGCACGCTCACCAGCGCCAGGTCGATCTGCGTGCGCGCGCGCTCGGCCGCGTCCACCGGGCCGAGCAAGGCATCAAGCCGGGCCACGCGGTCCACCTGCCCGGCCTCGAAATGGCGCCAGCGGCTGTGGTACGGGATGCGCAGGTCGGGAAAGCGCTGGCGCGTGAGCTCGGCCACGGTGCGCGCAGCCGACGCGAGGGCGGCATCGTCGACCGCGAAGTGGCTGGATTCGCCGGCCCGGGCGCGGGCCAGCAGTTGCCCTGCCCGTTCGCGGATCGCCGTGGTGGAGCGCAGCGCGGCCACCGCACCGGCGGCGCTCGACATATCCGGTGTGACAAGGCTCAAGGGTGCAACCCCCGGCCCTTGGCGATCTTGAGTTCGTCGGCGTCGGGCACCAGGCCCGGTGTGAAGTAGCCGGCCGCCATCTTGGCGTCCATCTCGACGCGCGCGTCGGCCGGAATCAGTTCGTCCGGGATGTTGACGCGCTCGCCCACCTCGATGCCGCCGCCGGTGATGGCGTCGTACTTCATGTTGCTCATGGAGACCAGGCGGTGGATCTTCGTGATGCCCAGCCAGTGCAGCACGTCGGGCATGAGTTCCTGGAAACGCATGTCCTGCACGCCGGCCACGCACTCGGTGCGCGCGAAGTACTGGTCGGCCGTGTCGCCACCCACCTGGCGCTTGCGCGCGTTGTAGACCAGGAACTTCGTCACCTCGCCCAGCGCGCGGCCTTCCTTGCGCGAGTAGGCCACCAGGCCCACGCCGCCGCGCTGCGCGCCCTGGATGCATTCTTCGATGGCGTGCGTGAGGTAGGGGCGGCAGGTGCAGATGTCGGAGCCGAACACGTCGGAGCCGTTGCACTCGTCGTGCACGCGGGCGGTGAGTTCCACGGCCGGGTTGGCCAGGTCGCGCGGGTGGCCGAAGATGTAGACCGTCTGCCCGCCAATCGGCGGCAGGAAGACCTCGAGGTCGGAGCGCGTCACCAGCTCGGGGTACATGCCGCCGGTTTCCTCGAACAGCACGCGGCGCAGCTCGGCCTCGGTGCAGCCGAAGCGCTTCGCCACACCCGGCAGGTACCACACCGGCTCCACCGCCACCTTGGTCACCACGGCCGCGCCGCCCGCGGTGAGGAAGCGGCCGTCGGCCTGCAGCCGCCCTTTCTGCAGCGCGTCGATCACCTCGGGCAGGATCACGTGCGCCTTGGTCACCGCGATGGTGGGGCGGATGTCGTAGCCGGCGGCCAGCTCGGTCGAATACGCATCGGCGATCACGGCGCCCCAGGGGTCCATGCTGACCATCTTCTGCGGGTCGGCCCACTGCGGGTAGGGGCCGATGATGTCGGTGGGCGCGGTGTTGGTGAGGTCGGCGCGGTGCTCGCGCTTGAGCGCACCCGCCGCCACGGCCAGCGCGCGGTACACGCTGTAGCTGCCGCTGTGCGTGCCGATGACGTTGCGGTGCGCCAGGTTGAGCGTGGTGCCCACCACCGGCCCGCGCTCGCGCGCGGTGGCCGCGCCCCACTGGATGGGCAAGGCCCCGAAGCCACCCGAATGCGAGGTGAGGCGGATGTGGCGGGGGTGCGGCGAGTGGGGCGAGGCAGGCGCCGCGGCAGGGATCATCGGCGACGGGGAATCTGCGGACATGTTGGAGCACCTTGGTTTGCGCGGGGGGCGGGCAGAAGCGGCACGGTGCTGATTCTGACGCCCCCATGGGCATTAGCAAGCTCGGTGCCAACCGGATCGGGGCCGGCCGGCCCGTTCATACTCCGGCATCCACGATCCGGAACGCACGCCCACCATGCCCCTCTTCGCCGCCACGGTTTTCCTGTCCGCCTTCCTGCTGTTCCAGATCCAGCCCATCGTGGCCAAGATGATCCTGCCGTGGTTCGGTGGCTCGTCCTCGGTCTGGACCCTGTGCATGGTGTTCTTCCAGGTGGAGCTGCTGCTGGGCTACGCCTACGTGCACCTGGTGCACGAAAAGCTCAGCGCCCGGCGCCAGCCCTGGGTGCATGGCGCGCTGCTGCTGCTCAGCCTGGCCACGCTGCCGGTGGTGGCCGACCCCTCGTGGAAGCTCGACGCCCAGGCCTACCCGACCTGGAGCGTGCTCGGCGTGCTGGCCACCACCGTGGGCGTGCCCTACCTGCTGCTGTCGACCACCGGCCCGCTGATGCAGGCCTGGTACGCGCGCGCCTTCGCGACCCAGGGCGTGCAGCCCTACCGGCTGTATGCGCTGTCCAACCTGGCGTCCATGCTGGCGCTGCTGTCCTACCCGGTGCTCGTCGAGCCGGTCATGGCGGTGAAGCCGCAGGCCTGGATGTGGTCGGCCGGTTATGCGCTGTTCGTGCTGGCCTGCGTGGCCACCGCGGCCTACACCGTGCGGCGGCAGAACGACACCACCACCGCCACCCCGGCGCTGGAAGACGCACCCCACCCCGGCTGGCGCGAATGCCTGATGTGGGTGGGCCTGGCGGCCACCGCCTCCATGCTGCTGCTGGCCATCACGCGCCACCTCACGCAGGACGTGGCGCCCGTGCCCTTTCTCTGGGTGCTGCCGCTGGCGCTCTACCTGCTGAGCTTCATCCTGTGCTTCGACGCACCGCGCTACTACGTGCGCCCGTTCTTCCTGGTGGTCGCCCTTCCGCTGGCCTTCGTGGCGCTGGACTTCGCCATGAACGAAGGCCTGGAGGTGCCGGTGCTGGTGGGCCTGCTGTGCGCGGCGGTGTTCGTGTTCTGCATGGTCTGCCACGGCGAGCTGGTGCGCCGGCGGCCACCGCTGCGCCACCTCACGTTGTTCTACCTGATGCTCTCGGTGGGCGGCGCGCTGGGCGGCCTGTTCGTCGGTCTGGTGGCGCCGGTGGTCTTCAACGCCTACTTCGAGCTGCCGCTGGGCCTGTTCCTGTGCGCGCTGCTGATGGTGCTGGTGCTCTGGCCCGAGCTGCGCGCCCGCCGCCATGGCCACTGGCTGCGCGGCGCCCTGCTGCTGGCGCTGCTGCTCTACGGCGCGCGCCTGTCCAGCATTTCGCTGGACTACGTGCAGGGCTACACCGAGGTGGTGCGCAACTTCTACAGCCAGACCCGCATCGAGGACAGCGTGGATGAAGATGGCCTGGGGCGCGTGCGCAGCATGGTGCACGGCAGCATCACCCACGGCGAGCAGGTCCTGGACCACCCGAAGCGCGCCACCGCCTACTACTGCGAGCGCACCGGCATCGGCCGCGCGCTGCAGAGCCTGCCCACCGACCGTCCGCGCCAGCTGGGCGTGGTGGGCCTGGGCGCGGGCACGCTCGCGGTGTACGGGCGCGCGGGTGACCAGATGCGCATGTACGAGATCAACGACCAGGTGCTGGACCTGGCGCGCCGCCACTTCACGTTCCTGTCGGACAGCGCGGCGACCATCGTGCCGGTGCTGGGCGATGGCCGCCTGATGCTGGAGCGCGAGGCACCGCAGGCCTTCGACCTGCTGGCCATGGACGCGTTCTCGGGCGACTCCATCCCCACCCACCTGCTCACGCTCGAAGCCTTCGACGCCTACCAGCGCCACATGCGGCCCGACGGCCTGCTGGCGGTGCACATCACCAACACGTATCTCGACCTGCGCCCGGTCATGGCCTCGGCCGCGCGGCACATCGGCAAGGTGCCCCTGCTGCTGGAGCTGCCCTCCGGCCATGGTGATCCGTTCTGCCGTCGCTCGCGCTGGGTGGTGTTCGTCAGCGCGGCCCAGGCCGCCGCGCTGCCGCCATCCCTGCAGGGCGCCGAGGTGCTGCAGCCCCGGCCCGGTTTCCGGCCGTGGACGGACACCTTCTCCAACCTGTTCGACATCCTGATCTGAGCGAGGGCGCGGCCTGGCCGCGCCCCCCGTCAGGACTTGGCTTCAGGCGGCGGCGTCGTCACCACCTGGCCGTCCTTCACCGGCAGCGTGGCGCCCGGCTTGAAGGAGGTGCGCACCGTGCCGTCCTTGCCGTCGAGGCGGTAGGTCACGTTGTAGCCAATCACCTTTTGTGACTTTTCGTTCACGGTCCTGCAACGTTGCTCGGTCGACGTGGTGACGTCCTTCTGCTGCATGTTCTTCTGCACCCGGTTGCCGGCATAGCCCCCGGCCGCGGCGCCCGCGACGGTGGCCAGGGTCTTGCCGCTGCCGCCGCCAATCGCACTGCCCAGCAGGCCGCCCGCCACGCCACCGATCACCGTGCCGGCGATGCGGTTCTCGTCCTTCACCGGCGCCTGCCGCTGCACCGCCACGGTTTCGCAGCGCTCGCGCGGGGTCAGCACGGTTTCCGTGACCTCCTTGACCGCGACGACGTCGGCGAACGCCGGTTTCGTCAGTGCCTTGTAACCGGTGACGCCGCTCGCGCCGAGCACCACCATGGCGAGGCCGCCCACCGCGATGCCCTTCATCATTGATTTGTCCATGTGTCCATCCTTTCGAGATGCGGGCAATCTACCCCGGTTTGGCCGCCCACCGGTGACAAAACGTGTCTGCCGAATGCTCACCGGTTCCACACGGGACGCCCCCCTACACTCCCCGCCATGACCGACGACGACGACCTGCCCCCGCTGCACCCCACGCCAACCGGCCTGTACCGCCACTACAAGGGTGGCTGGTACGAGGTGCTGGACACCGTGCGCTGCAGCGAGACCCTGCAGGGCATGACGCTGTACCGCGCGCTCTACGGCGGGTGGGGCCTGTGGGTGCGGCCGGCGGCGATGTTTGCCGAGGTGGGGGTGTTCGAGGGGCGCGAGCAGCCGCGCTTCGTGCGCCACGACCCGGCGCGGGTGCCGCTGGCCGACCTGCCCACGGCGCGGGCGCTCATCGCCCACCTGCGTGGCCTGGCACAACGCCGCGGCATGGACATTGATGCCGCCCTGCGCCCGCCCCCACCCGAGCCCGACACCTGCTGCGGGCGCGGCTGCAACGGCTGCGTGTGGGAAGGCTTCTACACGGCGCTGCACCACTGGCGGGACGACGCGCTGGCGCGGCTGACCGCGCCAGCACACTGAAGGGTCAGAACAGTTCCTGCTGCGCGCGCAAGGCCTGCGGCCGGAACCGCGAGGTGTCCAGCGGCTCGCGCTCGGTGTTGAAGCCCAGTCGCGCGCAGGTCTTGTCGAAGCGCTGGCGGATCAGGTCGGCCCAGACGCCACGGCCCTTCATGCGCTGCGCGAAGTCGGCGTCGTAGTCCTTGCCGCCGCGCATCTCCTGCACGCGCGCCATCACGCGCAGGGCGCGGTCCGGGTAGTGCAGGTCCAGCCACTGGCGGAACATCGGACTCAGCTCCCACGGCAATCGCAGCACCGTGTAGAAGGCGCGCCGCGCGCCGGCGTCCCACGCGGCTTCGAGCACCTGCTCCATGTCGTCGTTGATGAAGGGAATCTGCGGCGCCACGCTCACGCCCACGGGAATGCCCGCGTCGGCCAGCCTGCGCAGGGTGCGCAGACGCCGGTGCGGCGCGGCGGCGCGCGGCTCCAGGATGCGCGAGAGCTTCGGATCCAGCGTGGTGATGGTCACGTAGACCGCGGCCAGTCCCTGTGCGGCCATGGGCGCGAGCAGGTCGATGTCGCGCTCCACCCCGCTGCCCTTGGTGACGATGGCCAGCGGGTGCCGCGCTTCGGCGAGCACTTCGAGCACGCCGCGCATGAGCCGGTGCTCGCGCTCGACGGGCTGGTAGGCGTCGGTCACGGTGCCGATGGCGAGCAGGCCGGGCACGTGGCGCGGGCTGGCGAGCTCGCGCCGCAGCACGGTGGCGATGTTGCGCTTGGCGATCAGCTTGGTCTCGAAATCGAGACCGGGCGAAAGATTCAGGAAGCTGTGGCTGGGCCGCGCGTAGCAGTAGACGCAGCCGTGCTCGCATCCCCGGTAGGGGTTGAGGCCGAGCTGGAAGCCGATGTCGGGCGAGTCGTTGTGGGTGATGGCGCTCCTGCAGTCTTCCCAGCTCACCTCGGTGGCGGGCGGCGGTGCCTCGTCGCGCGCCCGCGCCGCGCCGTCCAGCGCGCCCCAGCCGTCGTCGAAGGCCTCGCGCGCGTCGCGCTCGAAGCGGTGCGGCTGATGGTGGCTGATGCCCCGGCCCTTGATGGCCTGAATGGGGATGTGGACGCTTTTCATGGCCGCTTCACTGTACACAAAAACAGTGTAGAGTGCAGCGCTTCAGGAGGCTCCATGTCCTTATCTTTGCAGGCGGCCAGCACCGCCGACCCCATCGTGTCCGTGCGCGGCGTGAGCAAGACCTACGCCGGCGGTTTCCAGGCGCTCAAGCGCGTCGACCTCGACATCCGACGCGGTGAAATCTTCGCCCTGCTCGGGCCCAACGGCGCGGGCAAGACCACGCTCATCAGCATCATCTGCGGCATCGCCCGGGCCAGCGAGGGTGTGGTGATCGCCGATGGCCATGACACCGAGCGCGACTACCGCGCGGCGCGCGCGGCCATCGGCCTGGTGCCGCAGGAGCTGCACACCGACGCCTTCGAGACGGTCTGGGCCACGGTGAACTTCAGCCGTGGTCTGTTCGGCAAGGCGCCCGATCCGCTCTACATCGAGAAGGTGCTGCGCGACCTCTCGCTCTGGGACAAGAAGGACAACAAGATCATGACGCTCTCGGGCGGCATGAAGCGGCGTGTGCTGATCGCCAAGGCGCTGTCGCACGAACCGAAGATCCTGTTCCTCGACGAACCCAGCGCGGGCGTGGACGTGGAACTGCGGCACGACATGTGGCGCATGGTGCGCGAGCTGCGCGAGAACGGCACCACCATCATCCTGACCACGCACTACATCGAGGAAGCCGAGGACATGGCCGACCGCATCGGCGTCATCAGCCAGGGCGAACTCATCGTGGTGGAAGACAAGGCCGTGCTGATGCGCAAGCTCGGCAAGAAGCAGCTCACGCTCACGCTGCAGCACCCGCTGGAGCGCCTGCCCGAGGCGCTGTCGTTCTGGCCGCTCGAACTCTCCGGCGCCGGCCACGCGCTCACCTACACCTTCGACACGCAGAAGGAAGAAACCGGCATCGCCGAACTGCTGCGCGCGCTCGCCGGGCAGGGCATCGATTTCAAGGACCTGCAGTCCAGCGAGAGCTCGCTCGAAGACATCTTCGTGAGCCTCGTCCACAAAAACCAGGAGGTCCGGGCATGAGCCTCAACATCCACGGCGTCAAGGCCATCTACCGCTTCGAGATGGCGCGCACCTTCCGCACCATCACGCAGAGCATCATGGCGCCGGTGCTCACCACCTCGCTGTACTTCATCGTCTTCGGCACGGCCATCGGCTCGCGCATGGGCGACATCGACGGCGTCACCTACGGCGCCTTCATCATCCCCGGTCTGGTCATGCTGTCGCTGCTGAGCGAGAGCATTTCCAACGCCTCGTTCGGCATCTACATGCCCAAGTGGTCCGGCACCATCTACGAGCTGCTGTCCGCGCCGGTGTCGTGGATCGAGGTGCTGCTGGGCTATGTGGGCGCGGCGGCCACCAAGTCCGTCATGCTGGGGCTGCTCATCCTGCTGACCGCGCGTGTCTTCGTGCCGTACCACATCGAGCACCCGGTGTGGATGCTGGGCTTCCTGCTGCTGACCGCCATCACCTTCAGCCTGTTCGGTTTCATCATCGGCCTGTGGGCCGACAGCTTCCAGAAGCTGCAGGTGATCCCCCTGCTGGTGGTCACCCCACTCACCTTCCTGGGCGGCGCGTTCTACTCCATCAACATGCTGCCGCCGCTGTGGCAGACCGTGTCGCTGGTGAACCCGGTGGTCTACCTCATCAGCGGTTTCCGCTGGGCCTTCTACGGCGTGGCCGACGTGCACATCGCGGTGAGCACCGGCATGACGCTGGTGTTCATGGCCGCCTGCCTGGGCTTCATCTGGTGGGTGTTCAAGACCGGGTACAAGCTGCGGCGCTGAGCGAAGGCCGCACCCCGCCGGACACCTTACAGAATCAGCACCGCCCGGAAGTCGTTGACGTTGGTGTGCGTCGGCCCGGTGATCACCAGGTCGCCGATCGGCTCGAAGAAACCGTAGGCGTCGTTGCGGGCCAGGTGGTCCGTCAGCTTCAGGCCCTTCGCGGCGGCGCGCGCCAGCGTGTCGGGCGTGACCAGCGCACCCGCGTTGTCTTCCACGCCGTCGATGCCGTCGGTGTCGGCCGCGAGTGCCCACACGCCGGCCTGGGCGCCCAGGGCCTGCGCCAGGCCCAGACAGAACTCACCCGCGCGGCCGCCGCGCCCCCTGGCCTGGCCTTCGGCGCGCGGGCGCACCGTCACGGTGGTCTCGCCACCGCTGAGGATCACGCACGGGGTCTTGAAGCTGCTGCGGCCCAGCGCGGTGGAGCGCGCCATGGCGCCGTGCACCTTGCCAACCTCGCGCGACTCGCCTTCGATCTCGTCGCTCAGGATCACCACGTTCAGGCCCAGCGCGCGCGCCGCACCGGCCGCGGCCTCCAGGCTTTGCTGCGGCGTGGCGATCAGTTCGACCACGTGCCCTTGCAGGCGCGGGTCGCCGGGCTTGGGGGTTTCAAGCGCGCCGCTGTCCATCTGCGCGCGCACCGCGGGCGGCACGGCGATGCCGTAGCGGCGCAGGATGTCCAGCGCCTCGGCGCAGGTGGATGCGTCGGCCACGGTGGGGCCGCTGGCGATCACGCTCACGTCGTCGCCCGGCACGTCGCTGATGGTGAGCGTGACCACGCGCGCCGGCGCACACGCCGCCGCGAGCCGCCCGCCCTTGATGCGCGAGAGGTGCTTGCGCACGGTGTTCATTTCGCCGATGTGGGCGCCGCTGTCGAGCAGCTCGCGGTTGATGCGCTGCTTGTCTTCGAGCGTGAGGCCGTCGCAGGGCAGCGTGAGCAGGGCCGAACCGCCGCCGGAGATGAGGCACAGCACCAAGTCGTCGGCCGTGAGGCCTTCGGTGAGTTGCAGGATGCGTTGGGCCGCTGCGAGGCCGGCCGCGTCGGGCACCGGGTGCGAGGCCTCCACCACCTCGATGCGCGGCGGCAAGCCGGCGGGGCGCGGCGGCGTGTGGTGGTAGCGCGTCACGACCAGGCCCGAGAGCGGCGCGTCGGCCGGCCAGAGGGCCTCGACCGCCTGCGCCATGGCACCGCCGGCCTTGCCCGCGCCCAGCACCAGGGTGCGACCCCTGGGTGGCGGCGGCAGGAAGGCCGCCGTGTTGTGCAGGGGCAGCGCGCGCTGCACCGCCACGTCGTACAGGTGGCGCAGCAGGGCGCGCGGGTCGTTCAGGCTGGGGGGCGAGTGGGTGGGCATGGGGCAAGTGTAGATAAATGCCCGAGAGCCCCCCTCACCCCAACCCTCTCCCAGGGGGAGAAGGCGTGAATGCACTTCAGGCGGCCGGGTCGGCGGCAATCGGGTGGTTCGCCATCAACTCCAGGCTGCGGCACAGGGCCGAGTGGTCCAGCCCCGCCATGCCGTGCGCGGCGCAGCTCTGCATGAGCTGGGCTGCGCTCGCGGTGTGCGGCAGACTCACGCCGAGTTCCTTCGCGCCCTGCAGCGCGAGGTTCAGATCCTTCTGGTGCAGCTCGATGCGAAAACCCGGGTTGAAGGTGCGTTTCACCATGCGCTCGCCGTGCACCTCGAGGATGCGGCTGGCGGCAAAGCCGCCCATCAAGGCCTGGCGCACCCTGGCCGGGTCGGCGCCGGCCTTGCTGGCGAACAGCAGGGCCTCGGCCACGGCCTCGATGTTGAGCGCCACGATGATCTGGTTGGCGACCTTGGTGGTCTGGCCGTCGCCGTTGCCGCCGACCAGCGTGATGTTCCTGCCCAGGGCCGAGAACAGCGGCTGGGCACGGTCGAACGCGGCCTGGGGCCCGCCGACCATGATGGTCAGGCTCGCAGCCTTCGCACCCACTTCGCCGCCGCTGACCGGCGCGTCCAGATAGTCGCAACCCAGCGCGTTGATCCTCTGCGCGAAAGCCTTGGTGGCCATCGGGCTGATCGAGCTCATGTCGATCACCAGCTTGCCCGGGCTCAGGCCCCTGACCACGCCGGTTTCGCCGAACAGCACGTCGTCCACGTGCGACGTGTCGGGCACCATGGTGATGACGATGTCGGCGCGCTTGGCGACCTCGGTGGCGTTGGTGCACACGGTGGCACCCTGCTCGGCGAAGACGGCAGGGATCTTGCCGCGGCTGGCCACGAACAGCGCGTGGCCGGCCTTGAGCAGGTTCAGCGCCATCGGCGCGCCCATGATGCCCAGCCCGATGAAGCCGACCTGGAGTCCGTTCTTCGTCATGCGGGCTCTCCCTGCAGGGCGAGCGTCTGCCCGTGCGCCGCGATCCACGTCAGGCCCCGGTCGGTGCCGCCGGGCCCGGTGTCGAGGGGCTTGTATTCGCAGCCGATATGGCCGGTGTAGCCCAGTTCATCGATGCGGTCGAACAGGTAGCGGTAGTGGATTTCGCCGGTGCCCGGTTCGTGGCGGCCCGGCGTGTCGGCGAGCTGCATGTGGGCGATGCGCGGCAGCAGGTCCTGGAGGGTGTTGGCCAGCTCGCCTTCCATGCGCTGGGCGTGGTAGATGTCGTACTGCAGGAAGAGGTTGTCCGAGCCCACGGCGTCCATGAGGGCGATCGCCTGGCGCGGGCGGTTGACGAAGAAGCCGGGCATGTCGAAATGGTTGATGGGTTCAAGCAGCAGGCGAATGCCGTGGCGTTGCGCCTCTGCCGCCGCGAAGCGCAGATTGCCCACCAGCGTGGCGCGTGCCTGGGCCTCGCTCACGCCGGCCGGTGGAATGCCGGCCATGCAGTGCAGGTGCGGCGTGCCGAGCGCGGAGGCGTATTGCAGTGCGAGCGCCACGCTGGCGCGGAACTCGTCCTCGCGGCCGGGCCAGGAGGCCGTGCCACGCTCACCCGCGGCCCAGTCACCCGGTGGCATGTTGTGCAGCACCAGCTGCAGCCGGTGCGCCTTCAGGCGCTGTGCGATCTCGTCGGCCTGGAAGTCGTAGGGAAACAGGAACTCCACCGACTGGAAGCCGGCGCGCGCGGCGGCGCCGAAACGGTCCAGGAAGGGCAGCTCGTTCCAGAGCATGGAGAGGTTGGCGGCGAACTTCGGCATGTCGTCGTGTCCTTGTCTTGTTCTTCGTGTTCAGTCCAGCAGGCCCACGGTCTCCAGGCCCTGCGGGGCGCGGCAGTCGATGGCCTCGAATTCGTTGATCCTGTCGATCTCGGTGCCCATGGCGATGTTGGTGACGCGTTCGAGTATGCATTCCACCACCACCGGCACACGGTGCCTGGTGGCGAGCTGCTGCGCCTCGCGGAATGCGCCCTGCAGCTTCTCGGGGTCGGTCACGCGCAGCGCCTTGCAGCCCAGGCCCTCGACCACGGCGACATGGTCCACGCCGTAGCCGCGCAGCTCGCCCGCGGCCTCGTCGATGTTCTGGTTGTCGAAGGCGAGCTGCACGCAGTAGTCCATGTCGAAGCCGCGCTGGCTCTGGCGGATCAGGCCGAGGTACGAGTTGTTCACCAGCACGTGCACATAGGGCAGGCGGAACTGCGCGCCCACCGCGAGCTCCTCGATCAGGAACTGGAAGTCGTAGTCGCCCGAGAGCGCGACCACGTTCTTCGTGGGATCGGACGCGACCACGCCGAGCGCGGCCGGCATGGTCCAGCCCAGCGGGCCGGCCTGGCCGCAGTTGATCCACTGGCGCGGGCCGTAGACGTGCAGGAACTGCGCGCCCGCGATCTGCGACAGGCCGATGGTGCTCACGTAGACCGTGTCGCGGCCGAACACCTGGTTCATCTCTTCGTAGACGCGGTGCGGCTTCATCGGGATCTCCTCGAAATGCGTCTGGCGCAGCATGAGGCGCTTGCGTTCGGCGCAGCGGCCGGCCCAGGTGGCGTAGCTCGGCCAGTGGCCGGCGGCCTTGCGTTCGCGCGCCACGTCCACGAACAGCTGGAGCGCGCTCTTCGCGTCGGAGACGATGCCGAAGTCGGGCTCGAACACGCGGCCGATCTGCGTCGGCTCGATGTCCACGTGCACGAACTTCCGGCCTTTCGTGTAGGTCTCGACCGAGCCGGTGTGGCGGTTCGCCCAGCGGTTGCCGATGCCGAGCACGAAGTCGCTCGCGAGCATCGTGGCATTGCCGTAGCGGTGGCTGGTCTGCAAGCCCACCATGCCGGCCATCAGCGGGTGGTCGTCGGGAATCGTGCCCCAACCCATGAGCGTGGGGATCACCGGCACGCCGGTGAGCTCGGCGAACTCGACCAGCAGGTCGGCCGCGTCGGCGTTGATGATGCCGCCACCGGCCACGATCAGCGGTTTGGTGGACGCGGCCAGCATGTCCAGCGCGCGCTCGATCTGCTTGCGGCTCGCGGCCGGCTTGTAGACCGGCAACGGTTCGTAGGTGTCGGGGTCGAACTCGATCTCGGCCATCTGCACGTCGAACGGCAGATCGATCAGCACCGGGCCCGGGCGGCCCGAGCGCATGAGGTGGAAGGCCTGCTGGAACACGCGCGGCACCAGCGCGGGCTCGCGCACCGTCACGGCCCACTTGGTCACGGGCTTGGCGATGCTCTCGATGTCCACCGCCTGGAAGTCTTCCTTGTAGAGCCGGGCGCGCGGCGCCTGGCCGGTGACGCAGAGGATGGGAATGCTGTCGGCCTGCGCCGAATAGAGGCCGGTGATCATGTCGGTGCCGGCCGGGCCGCTGGTGCCGAGGCACAGGCCGATGTTGCCGGCGCGTGCGCGGGTGTAGCCCTCGGCCATGTGCGAGGCGGCTTCCACGTGCCGCGCCAGGATGTGGGCGATGCTGCCGCGCTGGCGCATGGCGGCGTAGAACGGGTTGATGGCGGCGCCGGGCACGCCGAAGGCCTGCGAGACGCCTTCCTTCTCCAGCACACAGATGGCGGCCTGCGCCGCGGTCATTCGGGCCATGATGCGATTCCTTACCGGGGTTGATGGACTGGGGTCGATGCTAGGCATGACTTGCCCTCTTGAGAATGGCAATGGAGGTACTTCGATTCGATACTCCAGGTATGCAATGAGCGCCCGCCAGCGTTACCATGGCGCCATGGACCGTTTCAAGGAAATCGAGGCCTTCGTGCTGGCGATGGAGCACGGCAGCCTGGCCGCCGCCGCGCTGCACGCGGGCATCACGCCGGTGATGATGGGCCGGCGCATCGACGCGCTGGAGCGCCGCCTGGGCACGCAGCTCATCCACCGCTCCACCCGGCGGCTGGCGCTCACCGAGCAGGGCGCGGGCTTTCTCGACGAGTGCCGCGTGCTGCTGGCGCAGTGGTCCACCGCCGAAGCCACGGTGTCGGCGCAGAAGCACCGCGCCAGCGGCCACCTGGTGGTGTCGGCGCCGGCGGCGTTCGGGCGCCTGCACGTGGCGCCGCACGCCAGCGCGTTCCTGAAAGCCAACCCGGAGGTCAGGCTCTCGTTCAACCTCACCGACCGCGTGGTCGACCTGGTGCGCGAGGGCTACGACCTGGGTCTGCGCATTGGCGGCGCGATCGACCCGAACTTCGTGGCCATCCACCTCGCGAGCAACCAGCGCGTGGTCTGCGGCACGCCGGCCTACTTCCGCAGGCACGGCAAACCGAAAACGCTGGACGACCTGAAGGCCCACAACTGCCTGGCCTTCAACCTGCAGGGCGGGCAGCAGCGCGGCTGGTACTTCCAGCAGGGCGGCAAGACCGTGACGGTGCGCGTGGAGGGCAACCTCGACTGCAACGACGGCGAGCTGCTGCACCGCTGGGTGAGCGAGGGCATGGGCCTGGGCTGGCGTTCCACCTGGGAGATCCAGGCGCAGCTGCAGCGCGGCGAACTGATCACCGTGCTCGACGACTTCGCCCTGCCCGCCTACGACATCCTGGCCGTGTACCCGCAACAGCGCCACCTGCCGGCCAAGGTGCGCTTCTTCATCGACCACCTCAAGAAGGTCTACGCGCGGCCCGGTTACTGGCTGAAGGACACCCCATGACCACCACCCTGCTGATCCACAACGCCGCCTGCATCGCCACCTTCGACCACGCCGACCCGGCGCGCGGCCGCGAGCTGAAGGACGCCTCGCTGTTCGTGCGGGGCAACCTCATTGAATGGATGGGCCCAGCGGCCGAGCTGCCGCCCGCGCTGCGCGAGGAGGCGAGCGAGGTGATCGATGCGCGCGGCCACCTGGTGGTGCCTGGCCTGGTGAACACGCACCACCACATGTATCAATCGCTCACGCGCGCGATCCCGGGCGTGCAGGACGCCGAGCTGTTCGGCTGGCTGCGCGGCCTGTACCCGATCTGGGCCGGGCTCACGCCCGAGATGGTGCGCGTGTCCACGCAGGTGGCCATGGCCGAGCTGCTGCTCTCGGGCTGCACCACCAGCAGCGACCACCTCTACATCTACCCCAACGGCGTGCGGCTGGAAGACAGCATCGAGGCCGCGCAACAGATCGGCATGCGCTTCGTGGCCACGCGCGGCAGCATGAGCGTGGGCGCGAGTGCCGGTGGCCTGCCGCCGGACGCGGTGGTGGAGCAGGAAGATGCGATCCTCAGGGACAGCCAGCGCCTGATCGAAGCCTGGCACGACGCCCGCCACGGCGCCATGCTGCAGGTCGCGCTCGCGCCCTGCTCGCCGTTTTCGGTGAGCCCTGCGCTGATGAAGGAGAGCGCGGCGCTCGCGCGCTCCTTCAAGGGCCTGGGCGTGCGCCTGCACACCCACCTGGCCGAGAACGACCACGACATCGCCTACAGCCGCGAGAAGTTCAACAAGACACCCGCGCAGTACGCGCAGGAACTCGGCTGGCTGGGCGACGACGTGTGGCACGCGCACTGCGTGAAACTCGACGACGAAGGCATCTCGCTGTTCGCCGCCAGCCGCACCGGCGTGGCGCACTGCCCCTGCAGCAACATGCGCCTGGCCTCGGGCATCGCGCCGGTGCGCCGCATGCTCGAGGCGGGCGTGCCGGTGGGCCTGGGCGTGGACGGCAGCGCCAGCAACGACGGCGCGCACATGGTCAACGAAGCGCGCCAGGCCCTGCTGCTCGCGCGCGTGGGGCGTGCCATGCAGCCCCCCGAAACGCGCCATGGCAAGACCTTCTTCGGCTGCGACCTCGGCCCGGCCGAGATGACCGCGCGCGACGCGCTGCACATCGCCACGCGCGGCGGCGCGCGGGTGCTCGGCCGGTCCGACGTTGGCCACCTCGCACCCGGCTTGTGCGCCGACCTCGCGCTGTTCGACCTGCGCACGCTGGGCTTCGCCGGCGGTGCGGTGCACGACCCGGTGGGCAGCCTGCTGCTGTGCGCCAGCCCGATGGCGGCGCACACCGTGGTGAACGGCCGGGTGGTGGTGCGCAATGGCCAGCTCACCACACTGGACCTGGGCCCGCTGGTGGAGCGCCACAACCGGCTCGCGCGGCAACTGGCGCAAGCCGCGCGCAACGCCTGAAAGCCCAACCCTCCTCGCTCAGCCCGGCAGCCGCAGCGGCCGGTCCTCGAACTCGGTGTTGAGCACCACCGTGCTGGTGGTGCGCGCCACGCCGGGGATGGCCTTGATCTGGTACAGCACGTCTTCCAGCGCGCGCGCGTGGGTGGTGCGGATCTTGGCCAGGAAGTCGTATTCCCCGGCCACGCTGTGCAGCTCCAGCACCTCGGGCAGCTCGCGCAGGCGCGGCGCCACCTCTCGGCAATGCACGCCGCCGTCGTTGCGGATCGCCACGAAGGCGGTGAAGCGCAGGCCCACGCGGTCGGGGTCCACGCGCAGCGAAAAACGCTCGATCACGCCGCGCTCGACCATCTTCTTCACCCGCTCGTGCACGGCCGCGGTGGACAGCCCCACCTCGGTGGCCACGTCGGCGTAGGAACGCCGGCTGTCACCGCTCAACGCCGTAAGAATTCTGGCGTCCATATCGTCGAGCTGGATATTTGCTTGCATAAAGCCCCAATACTGATCAAAATCCCGGTGCACGGCACTTTGCCGGAAAATTTCTTCTGCAGGTCGGGATATGCCTTCCATTTTCAACCCAAACCGGCTGGATCGCCAGACCTTGCGCCTGGGCGCCGCCCTGATCACCGTGTACCTCGTCTGGGGCACGACCTACTTCGCGCTCGACGTGGCGATGCAAACCCTGCCACCGGTGCTCATGAACGGCGCGCGCTTCGTGCTCGCGGGCGTGCTCATGCTGGTCATCGCGCGATGGCAGGGCCAGGCCTGGCCCAGCGCCGCGCAGTGGCGCGCGAGTGCGCTCATCGGCGGCCTCATGGCCTTCGCGGCGATGGCGCTGGTGGTGCTGGCGCAGCAGGCCGGCATCGGCTCGGGCCTGATGGCCACCGTGGTCACGACCATGCCGATGTGGCTCGCGCTGTGGACACGCTGGGGTGGCGAGCGCGTGCCGTTGACGAGCTGGGTCGGCCTGGTGCTCGGCGCGGCCGGCGCGCTGCTGCTCGCGCTGGAGGGCGATTTCAGCACCACGCTGGCGGGCACGCTGTGCGCCTTCGGCGCGCCGCTGGCCTGGAGCCTGGGCTCCTACGCCTCGCGCCGCCTCACACTGCCCGCGCCGGCCATGGCCTCGGGCGCGCAATGGTTGCTGGGTGGCCTGCTCGGGCTGGCGGTGGCCTGGTTGTGGGAACCCGGCGCGCGCGCCGTCGCCTGGAGCGAGGTCTCGCTGGCCTCGGGCCTGGCCTGGCTCTACCTGGTGGTCATGGGCACCATGGTCACGCTCAACGCCTACCTCTGGCTGCTCAAGAACACCACAGCCGCGCTGGCCGGCAGTTACTCGTTCGTGAACCCGGTGGTGGCCCTGTGCGTGGGCGTGCTGCTCGGCGGCGAGCGGCTCACCGGCTGGGTGTTCGTGGCCATGCCGCTGATCGGCCTCGCGCTGGCGCTGATTCTCTACGGGCGCGAGGCCATGCAGCTGGCGCGATCGCTGTGGCCCTCGCGCCAGCCCGGTTCGGTGACCGGCGCGCGCTGAACCGCCTTCACGGCTTGCGCAGCAAGCCGAGCTCGACCTCGGCCACGTCCATGCGCACCTGGCCCCTGGCCACCAGCACCTGGGCCAGGCGATCGATCTCGTCGCCCACGGCGCCGGCCATCATGGCGATGTTCTGCGCATGCAGGGCCATGTGGCCCTTCTGGATGCCTGTGGTGGCCAGGGCCTTGAGGGCCGAGAAGTTCTGCGCCAGGCCGACGGCCGCGATGATGCGGGCCAGCTCCTCGGCCGTGCCCACGCCCAGGATCTTCAGCGCCAGCCGCGCCGTGGGGTGCACCTTGGTCGCACCGCCCACCAGGCCCACGGCCATGGGCAGTTCGATCGTGCCGGCCAGGTCGCCGCTGGCGGTGGCTTCCCAGGCCGTGAGGCTGGCGTAGCGCCCGCCACGCGCCGCGTAGGCATGAGCGCCGGCCTCCACGGCGCGCGTGTCGTTGCCCGTGGCGAGCACCACGGCACTCACGCCGTTCATGATGCCCTTGTTGTGCGTGGCGGCCCGGTAGGGGTCGGCGTCGGCGAAGTGGTAGGCCGAGAGCATGGCGTCGCGCACCTCGGTGCCACCGATGGCCTGCAGCGGCCACACGCAGCGCGCGCGCGCCAGGCGCCGGTCCGCCAGGTTGGAGAGGATGCGCAGGTTGGTGGTGCCCGAGGTCCACTGCGCGATGTGCGGCGCGAGCTTCTCCGCCATGGTGTTGACCGCGTTGGCGCCCATGGCGTCGCGCGTGTCCACGATGAGGTGGGTGATCACCATGACACCGCCACGCGTGTCGATCACGCGCACCTCCAGGTCGCGAAAGCCCCCGCCGAGCTTGGCCAGCACGGGGTCGCAGGCGTCGCACATGGCGCGAATCTCTTCCTGCCGCTCCAGGATGCGCACGCGCGCGTGCTGAGGATCGCTCACACCCGTGAGCTGGATCTGCGCAATCATCTGCGTGCCCGACATGGAGGTGACGAAGCCGCCCGCGTCGTAGCTCTGGCGCGCGGCATTGCACACCGCGGCCACCACCGACGACTCTTCCGTGGCCATGGGCACCAGGCGGTCGCGGCCGTCGATGCGCAGGTTGGTCGCCACGCCCATGGGAATGTTCATGGTGCCGACGAAGTTCTCGATCATGTGGTCGGCGGTCTCGGCCGGCAGGTTGCCGGTCTGGGCCAGGTGCGCCTGGTCCTCGGCGCCGAGGCCCGCGAAATGCGCCACGCGCTCGATGCGCTGCGCCACGTCCAGCTTGTGGAAACCGCCGATGCGGCTGGAAGGTGTGTGGGTGTTCATGGGGTGACCCTTGATGAGGACGTGCGGAATCAGCGCGAAGCCATCAGCTTCGGCAGCCAGGTGATGAGGTCGGGCAAGGCGGCGCAGATCAGCAGGCCGACGAACTGCAGCAGGAAGAAGGGAATGATTCCCCGGTAGACCGCACCCATGCCGATGTGCCTGGGCAGCGTGCCCTTGATGTAGAACAGCGTGTAGCCGAAGGGCGGACTGATGTAGCCCATCTGGATGGTGATGGCGTAGAGCACGCCGAACCAGATCTCGTCGAAGCCGAGCAGGCGCACGATGGGCAGGAACACCGGCACCGTGAGCAGGATGATGCCGAGCTCGTCGAGCACCGTGCCCAGGAAGATGAGCAGCAGCATCATGGCGCCCAGGATCAGCCAGCGGTTGACTTCCAGGCCCTTGATGAACTCGAGCAGCGTGTCCGCGCCGCCCAGGCCGGTGAAGATCGCCACATAGGCCTTGGCGCCCAGCGTGATCCACAGGATCATGGACGTGGCCTTGAGCGTGTCCACGCCCGCCTGGCTCAGCATGGGCAGGTTCAGCCTGCGCTTGAACGCGGCCGGGATGATGGCCCCCGCCACGCCCACGGCCGCCGACTCGGTGGGCGTGGCGATGCCGAAGAAGATGGAGCCCAGGATCAGCGCGATCAACAGGCTCGGAAACACCAGCGCCTTCAGTGCCACCAGCTTGTCGCGCAGCGGCGCCTGGCGCGTGCTCGGGTCCAGCGGCACCCATTCGGGCTTGAGCCAGCCCACCGCCACGATGTAGGCGATGTAGAGCGTGGCCAGGATGAGGCCTGGTACGAGGCCCGCGATCAGCATCTGACCGATGGAGACCTGCGCCGTCACCGCGTAGACGATGGTGAGCACCGAGGGCGGGATCAGGATGCCCAGCGTGCCCGAGGCGCAGATGGTGCCCAGCGCGAGCTCGGGCTTGTAGCCGCGCCGCAGCATCTCGGGCAAGGCCAGGATGCCCATGGCGGTGACCGCCGCGCCGACCACGCCAGTCATGGCCGCCATCACCACGCAGATGATCACGGTGCCGATGGCCAGGCCTCCCCGCAAGCGGCCGAACCAGAGTTCCATGGCCTTGTAGAGGTCTTCGATCACCCCCGAGCGCTGCAGGATGCAGGCCATGAGGATGAACAGCGGAATCGCCAGCAGCGCCTCCGACTTCATGGTGTCGTAGATCTGCAGCACCAGCACGATGACCGCGCTGGGCTCCCACAGCGTGACGATGAAGAGCAGCGAGAGGCCGCCCAGCACGAAGGCGATGGGCAGGCCGCTGAGCATGAACAGCGTGAGGCTGCCGAACATCAGCAGCAGGATGGTGTTCGGGCTCATGGGTGCGTCACCTCAACCGTGGACGTTTCCACATCGGTGCGGAAGAACACGCGGCACAGCTCCACCACCGCCTGCAGCAGCATCAGCACCAGTGCCAACGGCACGGTGGCCTTGGCCGGCCAGATGGGCGGGTTCCAGGCCGAGAAGCTGGTCTCGCGGTACTGCCACGCGCTCCAGGCCGACGGCCAGCTGAAGTGGATGAGGATGGCGCAGAACAGGATGATCACGGGGAAATTGACGAGATCCATGCGGCGCTGCCACACCGGGTTCAGGCGCTGGCGCACGAGGTCGAGCGTGACGTGGCCGCGCAGGTGCAGCAGATACGGGCCACCGAGCAGGAAGTACGGGCCGAACAGCAGCACCGCCAGCTCCATGGCCCACACGGTGGGGTCGTTGAACAGGTAGCGCCGCACGACCTCGTACAGCATCACGGGCACGACGATGGCCATGAGCCAGACGGTGAGGTAAAAAATCGCGCGGTTCACGCGCGTGATGGCGGACGTGGCCGCAGACAGCCAGACGGGCATGGCGGTTTCCTCGAAGGACGAACGGGAACGCCCCAGCGCGCCGGGTGGCGCGGTGGGGCGCGTGCGATCAGGCCAGCAGGCCGAGTTCCTTCATGAAGGCAATCTGGCTGTCCAGGATCTTGCCCGCCAGCGCATCGCCCTTGGTGGCGGCGCGCCAGGCTTCGATGGCCTTGGGGCGCGCGGCGGCCACATCGGCCGCGCTGAAGCGGATGATTTCGCAGCCCTTGGCCTGGTACTTCGCGAGCACCGAGGCGTCGTTGACCACGATGCGCTGGCGCAGCGCACCGGAGACCTCGCGCGCGGCCACCGCCAGCGCGACCTTGAACTCGGCGGGCAGCTTGTCGTGCGCGGCGCGGTTGGCCACATAGGCGGTGGCGGTGGTGGGCTGGTGAAAGCCCGGCACGATCACGAACTTGGCCACCTCGGCCAGGCCGGCCTCGAAGTTGGCGGTGAGGTCACCGCGGTCGGCCATGTCGATCACGCCCTTGTCGAGCGCCGAATAGACCTCACCCGTGGGCAAGGGCGTCACGGCCACGCCGAAGGCGCCCATGACCGAAGACGCCAGGCCCACGAAGCGGCCCTTCTTGCCCTGCAGGTCGGCGATCTTGCGGATCGGCACCTTGGAGTGCAGGGGCTCCTGGCCATAGACCGTGGGGGCGATGTAGTGCAGGCCCGCCGGCGCGTAGGCCTGGCGCGCCATCTCCAGGCCGCCCTTCTCGTAGAACCAGGCCTCGTATTCGTCGCTCTCCGCGAAACCGAAGGGAATGGTGCTGGTGAAGGCGAACGACGGGATCTTGCCGGCCTCGTAGCCGTCGAAGGTCTTCATCATCTCGAAGGCACCGCCACGCACCGCGTCGAAGGCCTGCGCGGCCGGCACGATCTGGCCGGCGGCGAACAGGTTGATCTTGAATCGGCCGCCCGTGAGCTCGGCCACGCGGGCCACGAACTGTTCTTCGAACTTCTGCGGCGTGGTGCCGCCGTCCCACAGCGCCTGCATGCGCCAGGTCACGGTGGACTGGGCACTGGCCAGGCGGGGCGCGGCCAGACCGGCCACGGCGGCCCCGGCCAGGGCGGACTTGAGCATCGCGCGCCGCGCAACGGTTTTCTGGGTCATGTCTTGTCTCCAATCGCTTCTGGTTTCTACGTCCCGCTCGGGGCGGGCGGTGGGTGTCGAGGCCGGCGACAGGTGGTGTACCCGCCAGGCAACGACGGGCAAAGTTTATCGACGCACCCCGCAAATAATGGATACAGTTTGGTGACGGATTGACGAACTGTACCCACGAAAATATGGACACAGACCGGTGAAACCCACGCCCGCCCCGCCCCCGGACAACGCCTCGCCCGACACCAAGGTCGAGGCCCTGGTCAAGCGCATCGCGCTGGCCATCGACAAGGGCCTGATGCCCGCCGGCACGCGCCTGCGCTCGGTGCGCGACTGCGCCGACAAGGAAGCGCTGTCGCGCAACACCGTGGTGGAGGCCTATAACCGGCTGATCGCGCGCGGCTACGCCGAGGCCCGGCCGGGTTCGGGCTATTTCGCGCGCAAGGCGCCGGGCCACCGCACGCAGGCGCCCGCCGCGCACCTGAGCGAGGCGGTGGACGTGGTCTCGCTGCTGCGCGAGCAGCTGGAACAGCACTACGAGGTGCGTGTGGGCGACGGCCGGCCGCCGCCCTCGTGGATGGAGGGCTCCGAGCTGGGTCGCCACCTGCGCGGCGTGCGCGCCGACACCTGGAGCGGCCTCGGGCACGGCTACGGCACGCCCTGGGGCTACCTGCCCCTGCGCCAGACCATCGCGCGTTTGCTGCACGAGCGCGCGATCCAGGCCGACGTTCGCCAGGTGCTGCTGACCCAGGGCGCCAACCACGCGCTGGACCTCATCGTGCGCCAGTTGCTGGAGCCCGGCGATGTGGTGCTGGTCGACTCGCCGGGCTACTACCCCCTGTTCGGCAAGCTCAAGCTGGCCAAGGTGACGATGGTGGGCGTGCCGCGGCTGCCCGACGGGCCCGACCTGCAGGCCCTGCAGTCGCTCGCGCAGCAGCACCGCCCCAAGGTGTTCTTCACCCAGTCGCTCGCCCACAACCCCACGGGCGACTCGCTCTCGCTGGCCAAGGCCCACCGGCTGCTGCAACTGGCCGCGCAGCACGACTTCCAGATCGTCGAGGACGACCCCTTTGCCGACCTCATGCCCGCGAGCGCGCCGCGCCTGAGCGCGCTGGACCAGCTCGAGCGTGTCATCTACGTGAGCAGCTTCTCCAAGACGCTGTCGGCAGGCCTGCGCGTGGGTTTCATCGCCGGGCCGCTGCCCGTCATCAACGCCCTGTGCGACCTCAAGATGGTGACGGTGGTGTCCACGTCGGACTTCGTCGAACGCGTGGTCTGCCAGCTGATCACCAGCGGCCAGTACCGCAGGCACCTGACCCGCCTCAAGGCCCGCCTGGACGCGGCGCAACGCCTGTCGCTGCCCGCGCTCGAGCAGGCCGGCCTGCGCCTCTTCTCGCCCTACACCGGCGGCTACTTCGTGTGGGCCGAACTGCCCGACGGCATCGCCGAGATCGACCTGGTGCGCCGCGCCGCGGCGCAAGGCATCTTCATCGCCCCGGGCTCGGTCTTCTACCCCGACCGGCAATCGGCAAAGCCCTCGATGCGCGTGAACATCGCCCACGCCAACGACGAGCGCTTCCTGCGCTTGCTGCGCGGTGGCCTCGCCCCGGCCTGAGCGGCGCCGGTTCAGGCAGCGAGCACCTTCAGCAACCAGGCGTTGAGGTCCTCCACCTCCTCGGCGCACACCGAGTGCTCCATCGGGTAGCTGTGCCAGTCCACGCTGTAGCCCAGCGCCTCGAGCACGTCGCGCGTCGCGGTACCGCGCTCGATCACCACCATCGGGTCGTATTCGCCGTGCGCGAGGAAGATCGGCACGTCGAGCGTCGCCGGGTTGCGCTCGGCCGCAGTGGTTTCGGCCAGCGGCAGATAGCCCGAGAGTCCGACCAGCCCGGCCAGGCGCTGCGGCGCGCGCAGACCAGCCATCAGCGTCATGGCGCAGCCCTGGGAAAAGCCCATGAGCACCGTGCGCTGCGGCGGCACGCCACGCACGGTCTCGCGGTCCAGCAGCCCCTGCACCAGGTCTTGCGAGGCGCGCAGGCCGGCCTCGTCCTCGGGGCGCGGCACGGCCGGGTTCGCGCTGGGCGGATGGATGTCGTACCAAGCGCGCATGGCGAAGCCGCCGTTGAGGGAGACCGGGCGCACCGGCGCGCTCGGGAACACGAAACGCACCGGACCGATCGCGCGCAGGTCGAGCTCGCGCGCGATCGGCACGAAGTCGTTGCCGTCGGCGCCCAGGCCGTGCAGCACGATGATGGAGGCGGCGGGCGTGGCGGCGGGGTCACCGCCGCTCACCATGTCGAGGGTTTCGAGAAAGGGCGTGTTCATGGAGGGCAGCATAGCGCCAGAGGCGCTCTAAGATGGCGCGCTCCCGCACCACCACCACCGCAACACCATGACACCCCAGACCCTCCTGGACCACACCGATCAGGGTCGCCTCTGGCCCGCGCCGCTCACCGCCAACGCCGGCTTCGATCTCGACGCCGCCTACACGTGCGCGCTCGCCGTGCGCCAGCTGCGCATCGCGCGGGGTGAGCAACCGCGTGGCTACAAGGTGGGCTTCACCAACCGCACGATCTGGCCGCGCTACAACGTGTTCGCGCCGATCTGGGGCAGCGTGTGGGACACCACGCTCAGCTTCAGCGATGGTGAAGGCACGGTCTCGCTCGCCCACACCTGCCAGCCCCGGCTGGAGCCCGAGACGGTGTTCGGCATGAGGGCCACGCCCGCGCCCAACGCCGCGCTGGACGAACTGTTCGAAGCCGTCGACTGGGTCGCGCCCGGCTTCGAGGTGGTGCAGTCGCACCTGCCCGACTGGAAGTTCCTCGCCGCCGACACGGTGGCCGATGGCGCGCTGCACGCGCGGCTGCTGGTGGGGCCGCGCGTACCGCTGCGCGAACTCGCCCGCGACGCGCACACGCTCGACGCCTTGCTGGCCGGTGCCGGCGTGACCCTGCTCCAGGACGGTCAACCGGTCGAGCAGGGCCGGGGCGCCAACGTGCTCGACAGCCCGCTGCGCGCGCTGCTGCACTTCGTCACCACGCTGCGCGCCTGCCCGGGCGCGCCCGACCTGCAGGCCGGCGACGTGGTCACCACCGGCACCTGGACCGATGCCTGGCCGGTGCAGCCGGGCGAGCGCTGGGCTGCGCAGTTCAGCGCGCCCTTGCCGGGGCTGTCGGTGCGCTTCACGGCCTGAAGCGTGGCCTGCCAGCACCGTGCAGGTGAAACCCTCTAAACACAAGGCCCGGGGCTTGGTAGATTCGTCGGTCGAACACACAACGGAGACAAGCCTCATGACCCAAGTCGCGCCCGAACTGCTGGCCTTGCAACGCCTGTACCACTGGGAGAAAACCGCCCCGAACCGCGTGGCCCTCACGCAGCCCATGGGCGGTGGTGCGGTGCAGGACTTCACCTGGGCCCAGATCGGCGACCAGGTGCGGCGCATGGCCACGCACCTGCAATCGCAGGGCTGGGAGCCGGGCTCCAAGGTCGCGATCCTCTCGAAGAACTGCGCCTGGTGGATGATGAGCGACCTCGCCATCTGGATGGCGGGCCACGTGTCGGTGCCGCTGTACCCCACGCTGGCGGCCGAGACGGTGCGCCAGATCCTCACGCACAGCGAGGCCAAGGCCTGTTTCATCGGCAAGCTCGACGGCTGGGAAGGCATGAAGCCCGGCGTGCCGGCCGGCCTGCCCTGCATCAGCTACGCGCTGTCGCCACTGGATGCGATCCAGGCCTATGAAGGCTGGGACGCGGTCTGCGCGCGCAACGCGCCGCTGCAGGGCGAACCGGTGCGCGGGGGCGACGAGCTCGCCACGCTGATCTACACCTCGGGCACCACCGGCATGCCCAAGGGCGTGATGCACACCTTCGGCAACTTCGCCTGGGCGCTCGACTCGGGCCTGAAGCGCATCCCGATGTCGGGCGAGGACCGCATGCTGTCCTACCTGCCGCTGGCCCACGTGGTCGAGCGCATGCTGGTCGAACACGGCTGGCTGCGCACCGGCATGCACGTGTTCTTCGCCGAATCGCTCGACACCTTCGCGGCCGACCTGCAGCGCGCGCGGCCCACCATCTTCTTCTCGGTGCCGCGCCTGTGGGTCAAGTTCCAGCAGGGCATCCACCACAAGATGCCGCCGGCCAAGCTCAACCGCCTGCTGGGCATTCCCATCCTGGGCGGCATCGTGCGCAAGAAGGTGATGAAGGCGCTCGGACTGGACCAGTGCAAGTTCGCCGCCGGCGGCGCCGCGCCCATGCCGGTGGCGCTGCTGCAGTGGTACAGCAAGCTGGGCCTGCACATCAACGAGGGCTACGGCATGACCGAGAACCTCGCGCTCTCGCACATCACCGAGCCGGGCAAGAACCAGCAGGGCACGGTGGGGCCGGTCTACGCCGGGGTGCAGCACCGCCTCGACCCCGCCACCGGCGAGGTGCAGATGCGCAGCCAGGCGCTGATGCAGGGCTACTACAAGGAACCGGAAAAAAGCCGCGAGGCCTTCACCGAGGACGGCTGGCTCAAGACCGGTGACAAGGGTTCGATCGACAAGCAGGGCCTGCTGCGCATCACCGGCCGCGTGAAGGACCTGTTCAAGACCGGCAAGGGCAAGTACGTGGCGCCCGCGCCGATCGAGGACAAGCTGGTGATGCACGAGGCGGTGGAGGCCTGCGTGGTGACCGGCGCCAATCTGGGCCAGCCCCTGGGCATCGTGATGCTCAACGCCGATGCGGTCGCGCGCGTGGCCGATGCGGCGGCCCGCACCGAACTGGAAACCTCGCTTGCGGCCCACCTGAAGACCATCAACGCCACGCTGGACCCGCACGAACAGCTGCAGTGCATCGTGGTCGTGACCACCGCCTGGACGGTGGACAACGACATCATCACGCCCACCTTCAAGGTCAAGCGCAACCGCATCGAAGACCTGTACGCGCGACACTACGAGGCCTGGGAGGCGTCGGGCAAGAAGGTGATCTGGCAGAAAACCTGATGAAGGCTGGCGGCTAACATACCGCCATGCACATCCTCCTGACTGGCGCGGCCGGGTTCATCGGCATGCACACCGCCCAGCGCCTGCTGGCGCGGGGTGACACGGTGCTCGGCATCGACAACCTCAACGACTACTACGCGGTCGCTCTCAAGCGCGCGCGGCTCGAACCCCTTCTGCGGCAACCGGGCTTCGCCTTCGAGCAGGTCGATGTGGCCGACCGCCAGGCGATGGCGACTCTGTTCGCCGGCCACCGCTTCGACGCGGTGGTGCACCTCGCGGCACAGGCCGGCGTGCGCTACTCGATCACGCACCCCAACGCCTACCTCGACAGCAACCTAACGGGCTTCGGCCACATCCTCGAAGGCTGCCGCGCGCAGAAGCTCGGCCACCTGGTCTACGCCTCGAGCTCCAGCGTGTACGGCGGCAACACCAAGATGCCGTTCGAGGAGACCGACGCCGTCGACCACCCGGTGAGCCTGTACGCGGCCACCAAGAAGGCCAACGAGCTGATGGCCCACACCTACAGCCATCTCTACGGCCTGCCCACCACCGGCCTGCGCTTCTTCACCGTGTACGGCCCCTGGGGCCGGCCCGACATGGCGTACTTCAGCTTCACCAAGGCGGTGCTGGAAGGCAAGCCCATCCAGGTGTTCAACCACGGGCAGATGAAGCGCGACTTCACCTACATCGACGACATCGTCGAGGGCGTGCTGCGCGTGCTCGACAAGCCCGCCACGCCCGAGCACGCGGGCGGCCCGCCCTACCGCATCTTCAACATCGGCAACCACGACCCGGTGCCGCTGATGGATTTCATCGGCTGCATCGAGCAGGCGCTGGGCCGCGAGGCGGTCAAGGAGTTCCTGCCGATGCAGGACGGCGACGTGCCCGCGACCTACGCCAGCACCGAGGCGTTGCACCGCTGGGTGGGCTTCGCGCCCTCCACGCCGCTCAAGGACGGCATCGATCGCTTCGTGCGCTGGTACCGCGGATACCACCAGGTCTGAGGCAGCTTTCGCGGCGTCAGACCAGCGCCGCGGCCACGCGCTTGAGCACGCCCTCGCTGCCCTGCTCGCACAGGCCCAGCACCACCTCGAAGCCCTGGGCATTGCCGTAATAAGGGTCGGGCACTTCGCGCCGGTCCTCGATCTCCGCGTACTCCAGGAACAGGTGCAGCTTGTGCTGTTGCTCGGGCGGGCACTTGAAGCGCAGGTTCTCGAGGTTGTCCGCGTCCATCGCGAGAATCAGGTCGAAGCGTTCGAAGTCCTCGTCCTGCACACGGCGGGCGCGCTCGCGCTCGATCTGGGGATAGCCGCGCGCCAGCGCCAGCTTGATGGCGCGGCCATCGGCCTTCTCGCCCTGGTGGCCGGCATAGGTGCCGGCTGAATCGACTTCCACCGCATGCGAGAGCTGGAGGCGGGCGATGTGGGCGTGCATCACGCTGGCCGCCAGGGGCGAGCGGCAGATGTTGCCCATGCAGACGAGAAGGATGCGGAACATGGCAGGGAGCGTACCAAAGACAAGGCCCGCCAGAGGCGGGCCTTGTGTGAAGCGGTGGCGCGGGCGCTCAGATCAGGTAGCTGTCCAGGCTTTTGCCCGAGGCCAGCACGGCGCGCACCCACTCGGGCTTGCGGCCCGGGCCACCGGCCCAGAGTTCGCCGTTGGGGCCGCGGTATTTGGCCGGGGCGCCGGATTTCGATTTGCCCGCCTTCTTGCCGGCGCCGCCCGAACCGCCCAGATCGGCCACGGTAATGCCGAATTGTTTCATTTTGGCCTTGATGTCGGCAATGACGGAAGCGAGTTCGTCCTTGCGGGCCTGTTCGGCCTGCGCCATCAGGTTTTGGGCTTGCGCCATGAGTTCGGAATAGCTTGCCATGGAAATCGTCCTTATGAGTGGGTGAACCATCCGGAGAATCGGATACCTGCCAACGATGCAGGCCTTCATTCTAATCCGATGGTGCTCCAGGCTTTCAGTTCGGGGGGCAATTCGGCCTGCAGTTCCATCGGCGAATTGGTGACAGGATGTGTCAATCGCAAACGCCAGGCATGCAGGAACATGCGTTTCAATCCGACCCGGCCCAATTGGCGGTTGAGTTCGAAATCGCCGTATTTGTCGTCGCCGGCGATCGGGTGGCCGGCGCTGGCCAGGTGCACGCGGATCTGGTGCGTGCGCCCGGTCTTGATGGTGACCTCCAGCAGGCTGAAGCCGTCCGGCGAACCCGCGGCCAGCGCGGGTATCGGTGGCAGGCGCTGCGACACCTTCACCAGCGTGACCGAGCGCATGCCGTCCGGGTCGTCCTTGCCCGTCACCTTCACGCGGCGTTCGCCGTCGGGCAGCAGGTATTTGTGCAGCGGCTGGTCCAGCACCTTCAGACGGGCTGGCCAGGCGCCCTTGACCAGCGCCAGATAGGTCTTGCCGGTTTCCCGTTCGCGGAATTGGTCCTGCAATGCCTTGAGCGCGCTTTTCTTTTTGGCAATCAGCAACAGGCCGCTGGTTTCGCGGTCCAGCCGGTGCACCAATTCAAGCAAACGCGCATCGGGGCGGGCCTGCCGCATTTGTTCGATCACGCCGAAACTCACCCCGCTGCCACCGTGCACCGCCACGCCCGCCGGTTTGTCAATCGCGAGAAATGCCTCGTCTTCATACACGATGGCGAATTCGCGCGGCGGCGCCGGATTGGCGGCTTTTTCTTCCGCGCGTTCCGAAAGCCGGATCGGTGGAATGCGCAACACATCGCCGCTGGCCACGCGGTCGTCGGCGCTGACGCGGCCCTTGTTGCGGCGCACCTCGCCCGAGCGAATGATGCGGTAGATGTGGGTCTTGGGCACGCCCTTGAGCATGCGGATGAGGAAGTTGTCCAGCCGCTGCCCCGCCGACTCTTCGTCAACCGTGATGTGTCGGACTTCCGCGGCGGGCGGGTTGCTGGGCATGGATGCGAATAAGGCCACCACAGGGGGCGGCGAGCTGCCTATAATGCGCTACACCCGTCGTGTGCCGTAAGTGATTGATTTGCCTTGAGTTTAAGGCAGTCACTGAAAGCAGGGACCGCAGCTTGCAAGGCAAGGCGGCCGACGGGGGTTGGTTGCCACCCGCGGCACCCGGGTCCGGCGCCGATGTCTGTCACATTCCACAGCGAATCCAGACACGGCGCCTGACAGGCTGAAGCCGCGGGCGAATCCGCAGAAGACATCGCGAACCCGAATACGGAATACCCCAATCGCCCAGCCCGCACAACGTGGCTGGGTGAGGACGAAGTGAAGCCAGAGAGACACCGGCCAGATCCATGTCGTTGACAGCCATCGAGCCTTCCCTGTTCACCCACCTCCACGCGCCTACGCCCTGACCTGGCGGTTCGACGCGGCACCCTGGTGCCCGCCTGTGTTGAACGCCTCCCCCGAATCGCGGGTCATCGGCTCTCCGGCAATTCCTCCCCTCGTTCGCGCTTCCGCTGGTTCACGGCAGGTTGGCGCCTGGGCCGATGGCCCGGGCGTCCTTGTGTTTGAACGAAGGAACGCATCATGAAACGCATGCTGATCAACGCCACGCAGGCCGAAGAGCGCCGGCTGGCGATTGTGGACGGGCAGAAACTGCTCGACTACGAAATCGAAATCGAAGGGCGCGAACAGCGCAAGGGCAACATCTACAAGGCCGTCGTCACCCGCGTCGAGCCCTCGCTGGAAGCCTGCTTCGTCGACTACGGCGAGGAACGCCACGGCTTCCTGCCGTTCAAGGAAATCTCGCGCCAGTATTTCGCCGCCGGCGTGCCGGTCAACCAGGCCCGCATCAACGACGTGATCCGCGAAGGCCAGGAACTGCTGGTCCAGGTCGAGAAGGAAGAACGCGGCAACAAGGGCGCGGCCCTCACCACCTTCGTGAGCCTGGCCGGCCGCTACGTGGTGCTGATGCCGAACAACCCGCGCGGCGGCGGCGTGAGCCGGCGCATCGAGGGCGAAGACCGCCAGGAACTCAAGCAGGCACTCGACCAGCTCGAATACCCCAACGGCATGAGCATCATCGCGCGCACCGCCGGCATCGGCCGCGACGCGCCCGAGCTGCAGTGGGACCTGAACTACCTGCTCAAGCTGTGGAACGCCATCGACGGCGCGGCGCAGGGCGGCAAGGGCGCCTACCTGATCTACCAGGAATCGAGTCTGGTGATCCGCGCGATCCGCGACTACTTCAACAGCGACATCGGCGAGATCCTGATCGACACCGACGACATCTTCGAGCAGGCGCACCAGTTCATGAGCCACGTGATGCCCGAGCACGGGCACCGCGTGAAGCGCTACCGCGACGACGCGCCGCTGTTCTCGCGCTTCCAGATCGAGCACCAGATCGAAACCGCCTACAGCCGCACGGTGAACCTGCCTTCGGGTGGCGCCATCGTGATCGACCAGACCGAAGCGCTGGTGGCGGTGGACGTGAACTCGGCGCGCGCCATCAAGGGCGGCGACATCGAAGAGACCGCGACCCGCACCAACCTGGAAGCCGCCGACGAAGTCGCGCGCCAGGCCCGCCTGCGCGACCTTGGCGGCCTGATCGTGATCGACTTCATCGACATGGAAGAGTCGAAGAACCGCCGCGAGGTGGAAAACCGCCTGCGCGACGCGCTGCGCCAGGACCGTGCCCGCGTGCAGTTCGGTGCCATCAGCAAGTTCGGCCTGCTCGAAATGAGCCGCCAGCGCCTGAAGCCCGCGCTCAACGAAGGCGCGTCCATCCCCTGCCCGCGCTGCGGTGGCTCGGGCCACATCCGCGACACCGAATCGTCGGCGCTGCAGATCCTGCGCATCATCCAGGAAGAGTCGCTCAAGGACAGCACGGCCGCCGTGCTGGTGCAGGTGCCGGTTGAAGTCGCCAGCTTCCTGCTCAACGAGAAGCGCACCGAGATCACCAAGATCGAACTCAAGCAGCGCATCAGCGTGCTGCTGGTGCCCAACAAGTCGCTGGACACACCCAACTACAAGCTCGAGCGTCTCAAGCACGACGACCCGCGCCTGGACAACCTCGACGCGAGCTACAAGCTGGCCGACGAGGCGGACGACGTGGCCAGCTTCACGCGCCGCAGCCAGGAACGCACCAACAAGCAGGAGCCGGTGATCAAGGGCGTGCTGCCCGACGGTCCCGCGCCCGTGGCCGCGCCGCGCGCCGAGGTGCCGGCACCGGCTGCCGCACCGGTCGCTGCGGCGCCGGTGGTCGCCAAGCCCGTGGCCGCCCCGGTCAAGCCGGCCGCGCCGGCCGAGAAGGGCTTCTTCGGCTGGCTCAAGGGCCTGTTCGCCGCCGAGCCTGCACCGGTCAAGCCGACCACCCCCGCTGTAGTCGCACCCGCTGCGAAGACCGGCGCCCGAGAAGACCGCCCCGAAGGCCGCCGCGAAGGTGGCCGTGACGGGCGCAGCCGCGGTGGCCGCGGTGGCGCTGAAGGTCGTGGTTCGCGCGAGGGCCGCGAAGGCGGTCGCAACGGTGGCCGCGGTGGCGAAGGCCGCCCGGTCGAAGCCCGCGCCGACGGTGGCCGCGTGGAAGGCCGCGGCGAAGGTGGCCGCAACGAGTCCCGCGGCGATGGCCGCCGGGGTGAAGGTCGCGGCGAAGGCCGTGCCGAGGGCCGCAGCGACAACCGCGGCGAAGGCCGCAATGAACCACGCGGTGAAGGCCGTGGCGAAGGCCGCCAGGGCAACAACCGCCGCGACGGTGCACGCCGCGACGCGCCGCCCGCCGACACCGCCGTCAACGGCCTGCCGGTGGCCGCCATGGACGCAGCCTCGGGTGCTGACGCGCCCGAAGCCGCCGAAGGCCAGCGCCGCGAGCGCGGCGACCGCGATCGCCGCCCGCGCGGTGACAACCGCCGCCGCCAGCCGGGCGCCGAAGGCCAGGACGCGCCGCGCCCTGAATCGACCGACGCGGCGCAAGCCACTCCCGCTGAAGGCGTGACCGACGCCGAAGCCCCGCGCGACGGTGACGCCGAGAACGGCGCGCCACGCGGCAACCGCGAACGCCGCAGCCGCGACCGCTATGGCCGCGACCGCCGTGAACGCGGCCCGCGCGAAGGCGTGGCCGAAGGTGAAGAGGCCGCCGCCCTGGCGTCGCCCGACGCCGACGCGATGCCTGCGATGACCACCGAAGCCGTGCCAGCCGAGCCGGCCGATGCGTCGGCCTACGAAGCCCCGGTGCGCAGCTACTTCAGCATGCCCGCGGACACCCCGGTGAACCTGGGCACGACCGCTGCAGTGGCCGCCGTCGCCATGGACGATGAGCCGCCCGCGATGGCCGCGGCGCCCGTCGCACCCGTCGTTGAAGCGCCCGCGACCCCGGTCGCGCCGGTGCTTGCAGCCGCACCCGTGGCGCCGATGCCCCGGGCCGAGCGCCCGGCTCCCGCCCCGGTG
>QZKF01000015.1 GCA_003599455.1 Comamonadaceae bacterium | reverse complement strand
GCAACGCAGCCCGACAGCGCCGCGGCGACCGAGGTGGCCACCGCGACCACCGACCCCGCCACGGCCCGGCCGCTGGCGCCAGCCGCCTCCCCGGTGCGCGTGAGCACGGTGCGCTGGGTCGTGCCCGCACCCGTGCCGGCGCCCATCGCGGCGGCACCACCGCCACCACGGCCCAGGCCGGTGGCGCGGGCCGTGCCCGCCCCCCGCGAGGCGGTGGTGGCCGAGGTGCCTGCCGTGCCCGAACCCGCCACCGAACGGCTGGCCCCGGCGCCCGAAGTCGCCGAGGCCACGTCCACCGCGCCCGACGAGCCGAAGGGTCCCGACCCCGACGTGGTGGTGGCGGCCGAGCCCGCGCCGGCTGCGGCCACCGAGCCCGATCCAGCCCCGGCGCCCGACGCCATTGCCGAAGCGGCCGAGTTCGCAGAGCCCGACGACCTGCTGCTCGCGGCGGCCACGCCCGGCCAGGCGCGCAAGTCCGCTGCCGCGGTCAAACTCCCCCCGGCACAGCCCCCGGCCAGCACCCGTCTGAACTACGACGTGAGCGGCCGCGTCAAGGGCATAGCCTACCAGGCCCGGGGCACGCTGGACTGGACGCTGGCCGATGCTCGCTACAGCGCGCGCATGGAAATGCGCGTGTTCCTGCTTGGCAGCCGTGTGCAGACCAGCACCGGCCGCGTCGGTCCCGCGGGCCTGATGCCCGAACGCTTCGCCGACAAGAGCCGCAGCGAGAAGGCGGCCCACTTCGAAGCCGACCGCCAGCGCATCCGCTTCAGCACCAATGCGCCCGAAGTCCCCCTGCTGCCCGGCGCGCAGGACCGCCTGAGCCTGTTCCTGCAACTCGCCGGCCTGCTGCAGGCCCGGCCGCAGGCCTACGCCACCGGCCAGACGGTCGACATGCAGGTGGCGGGCACGGGCGACGCGCCGGTCTGGCGCTTCCAGGTGGGCGAGGAGTCCACGCTCTCGCTGCCGGCGGGCGAGTTCCGCGTGCGCCACCTGGTGCGCCAGCCGCGCAAGGAATTCGACAGCACGGTCGAGATGTGGCTCGCGCCCAGCCTGCAGCACCTGCCGGTGCGCCTGCGCGTGACGCAACCGAATGGCGACGTCGCCGACCAGCAACTGAGCCAAATGCCTTAGTGCGGACACCGCATCTGTGCCAAAAAAGACACGCATCTTGAACTCGTGAGGAACGTCCTCAGGTAAAGCTCACTCTGAACTGCATGTCGGCACGGAATTGCCGATATAAGGTTGTCAGGAACGCAGGTTTTTCATATCAAGGATATTTCAGTCATGCACATGCTTTACGACTCGGATGCCTTCGCTGTGGTCCACATCCTCGCCAACGCCCCCACGGAAGGTGAGACCACGCTGGAGGACGGTCCACAGATTCCCCGCCACGGGTTCGAAATCGTGGACAAGCGCTCGGGCAAGGAGGTCTACCTCGACGGCTCCTGGGCCGAAATGTTCCAGCTCCAGATCACCGCCTGGCAGCAAAGCACCCCTTCGCAGGAAGAGGTGGAAGACACGCTGGAAGGCTATGCCACGCTGGCGCAGATGCCCGTCGTGATGCACTGAATTCGCCATTCCCGAAAAAGCCCGGCCGCGTGCCGGGCTTTTTCATGCCCGCGCGTACCGCCAGCGGTACACCGGCTCGGCCAGCACCAGCACCGCCACCAGCCGGCAGACCTGGAAGGCCGTGACCACCGGCACGCCCAGCTGCAGCACCTTGGCGGTGATGGCCATCTCGGCGATGCCGCCGGGCGCCGTGCCCAGCAGCAGGGTGGCCGGGTGCAGGCCGGTGAGACGGGACAACACCCAGCCGAACACCGCGCACAGACCCATCATGAAAAAACTCGCGAAGGCCACCGACGCGAGCCAGCGCGGCGCGGTGTGCACGAAAGCCGGCGTGAAACGCACGCCCAGGCTCACGCCGATCACCAGCTGCGCCGCGTTCGACAGCGGCTGCGGGATGGCCGAGAGCGTGATGCCCGAGAGCGTCACCGCCATGGTCACCACCAGCGCGCCCATGAACCAGGGGTTGGCGCGCCCCAGCCACTGCATCAGCAAGGCGCCCAGCAGCGTGAGGCCGGCCAGCGCCAGCAGCCCCGCCGGCTGCACCTCGCGCAGGCCGGGCGTGAGCGTGTCCAGCCCGCTCACGCCCCAGAACTGCAGCGCGAACGGGATGGTGACCGTCACCAGCAGCACGCGCAGGCTGTGCGCGGCGGCCACCAGGTCGGTGCGCGCGCCCTGGCGCTCGGCGATCAGCGTCATCTCCGACGCGCCGCCGATGGCACCGGCGAAGTAGGTCGTGCTGCGCAGTTCGGCCGGCGACAGCGCCGCCAGGTGCCCGGCGTGCAGCCGGCGCAGCCAGGCCCCGAAACCCAGGCCCAGCAGCAGCGCCCAGGCGATGCCCAGCGCGATGGCCCACCACAGGCCCGCCACCAGCGCACCCACCGCGGGCGTGAAGTACAGGCCCAGCGCGGTGCCGATGACCCACTGCCCGCTGTTGCGCAGCGGGGTCCAGCTCTCGGTGGGCACGCCCAGCACCGAGACCAGCGAGGTCGCCAGCAGCGGGCCGATCATCCAGGGGATGGGCGTGCGCAGCCACACGCACAGCAGCGCCGCGGCCAGGGCGAGCAACAGGGTGAGAACGACGCGCCGCCACGAAGTGGGGCCAAAGGCGGGCAAGAGAGGCACTCGGGTACTGGTGTGATGCACCCGCCACGGGCGGCGGGCCACGTAGTATCCACGCATGACCTGTCGAACCGCTGTCGCGCTCGGCCTGGGCCTCGCGCTGCTCGGGGCTTGCGCCCACCCACCGCCCGCCACCGTGCCGGCCCTGCTCGATCGCGTGCTGCCCACGCCGGTGCTGATGCTGGGCGAGCAGCACGACGCGCCCGAGCACCAGGCGCTGCAGCGCGAGGTGGTGCAGGCCCTGGCCGCGCGCGGCCAGCTCGGCGCGCTGGTGATGGAGATGGCCGAGCAGGGCCGACAGACCCGTGGCCTGCCCGCCGATGCGAGCGAAGACCAGGTGCGCGCGTCCCTGAACTGGACCGACGCGGGCGGCTGGCCCTGGCCGGTCTACGGCCCGGTGGTGATGGCCGCGGTGCGCGGCGGCGCGCCGGTGATCGGCGGCAACCTGCCGCGCGCGCAGATGCGCGGCGCCATGGGCAACGCGGCGCTGGACGGTCTGATCGGCGAGCCGGCCCTGGCGCGGCAGCGCGAAGGCATCCGCGAAGGCCATTGCGGCCTGCTGCCCGAGAGCCAGATCGCGCCGATGACGCGCATCCAGCTCGCGCGCGACCTGGCCATGGCGCAGACCACCGCGCAGGCGGTGCGCGACGCGGGGCCGGGCAAGACCGTGGTGCTGGTGGCCGGCAACGGCCATGTGCGGCGCGACCTGGGCGTGCCGCTGTACCTGCCGAAGGACCTGGGCCACCGCGTGGTGATGGCCCAGGCGGGCGGCGCGAAAGACGGCGCCACGCCGGCCGACAGCGTGTGGTTCACGCCACCGCAGCCGCCGCGCGACCATTGCGCCGAACTGCGGCAGCAGTTCAAGCGCTGACCGGCGCGGTCAGGCCGCGCGTTTGATCGCGTCGGCCAGCGTGCCGACCATGGTATCGATCTGCGCGCGCTCGACGATGTAGGGCGGCGCGAACACCAGGTTCTCACCGGCGTTGCGCACCAGCACGCCGTGGTGGTAGCAGTCCATGAACACGTCGAAGGCGCGCTTGCCCGGCAGGCCGGCGATGGGCGCGAGCTCGACCGCGGCGGCCAGCCCCAGGCTGCGGATGCCGATCACGTTGGGCAGGCCCTTGAGCGCGGCGTGCATCGCATCGCCCAGCACCGGGCCCATCTCGCCGGCGCGCTTGAACAGATCTTCCTCGCGGAACAGATCCAGCGTGGCGATGGCCGCTGCACACGCCACCGGGTGGCCCGAGTAGGTGTAGCCGTGGAAGAACTCGATGGCGTGCTCCGGCGCGTTGCCGTGCGCGCCCATCATGGCGTTGTAGATGCGGTCGGTGCAGACCACGCCACCGAGCGGAAACACGCCGTTGGTCACGGCCTTGGCGAAGTTCAGCATGTCGGGCTGCACGCCGTAGTAGTCGGACGCGAAGGCGGTGCCCAGGCGGCCGAAGCCGGTGATGACCTCGTCGAAGATCAGCAGGATGCCGTGCTTGTCGCAGATCTCCCGCAGCCGTTTCAGGTAACCCTGCGGCGGCACGTACCAGCCCGCGCTGCCCGCCACCGGCTCGACGATCACGGCCGCGATGTTGCTCGGATCGTGCAGCGGCAGGATGCGGTTTTCCAGCTCCAGCAGGATGTCCTCGTCCCACACCGGTTCGGTGTTGTGCACGTAGGCGTGCTTGACCGGGTCGTGGATGAAGCGCAGGTGGTCCACGCGCGGCAGCAGGCTGGTGCCGTAGACCTTGCGGTTGGCCGGGATGCCACCGACCGACATGCCACCGAAGCCCACGCCGTGGTAGCCGCGCTCGCGGCCGATGAACATGTTGCGGTGGCCTTCGCCGCGCGCGCGGTGGTAGGCCAGCGCCACCTTCATCGAGGTGTCGGCCGCTTCGCTGCCGGAGTTGCAGAACAGCACCTTGTTCAGGTCACCGGGCGCCATGGCGGCGATCATCTCGGCGGCGCGGAAGGCCTTGTCGTTGCTCACGCTGAAGGCGGTGCTGTAGTCCAGCGTGTCGAGCTGCTTCTTGATCGCCTCGTTGATGGGCTTGCGGTTGTGCCCGGCGCCCACGCACCACAGGCTGGAGATGCCGTCGATCACCTGGCGCCCGTCGTGCGTGGTGAAGTGCATGCCGTCGGCCGCGACGAAGATGCGCGGGTCTTTCTGGAAGCTGCGGTTGGGGGTGAAGGGCAACCACTGGTTGTCCATGCGCAGGTCGTTGTAGGCCATGGCGGCGTCTCCTGGGGCGTAAGGGTGGGAACGGTGATTCTGGCACCGTGCGGCACGCACCGGGGGCTCCACTGCCCGCGGCGCGGCCAGGCCCACCGGGTGCCTTGCTGCGACAATGCGCACGCCATGACTCACACCTACGTTCTCACCCTGTCCTGCCAGGACCGCCCGGGCATCGTGCACGCCGTCTCCGGCTTCCTGTTCGAGCACGGCGGCAACATCGAAGAAGCCGCCCAGTACAACGACCACGACACCGGCCTGTTCTTCATGCGCGTGCAGTTCGCCTGCGCCCAGCTCACCCAGGACGACCTGCGGCTGCGCCTGAAGCTGTTCGCCGAGCCCTTCGGCATGCGCTGGAGCCTGCACCCGCTGGCCGAGCCGGTGCGCACCGTGATCTTCGTGAGCAAGGAAGGCCACTGCCTGAACGACCTGATGTTCCGCTGGAAAAGCGGCCTGCTGCCGCTGGACATTCGCGCCATCATCAGCAACCACCGCGACTTCTACCAGCTCGCGGCCAGCTACAACGTGCCCTTCCACCACATCCCGGTGACGGCGGCGACCAAGGCGCAGGCCGAGGCGAAGCAGCTGGAGATCATCCGGGGCGAAGGCGCCGAGCTGGTGGTGCTGGCGCGCTACATGCAGGTGCTGAGCAACGACCTCTGCCGCGAGCTCTCGGGCAAGGCGATCAACATCCACCACAGCTTCCTGCCCAGCTTCAAAGGCGCCAAGCCCTACTACCAGGCGCACGACCGTGGCGTGAAGCTGATCGGCGCCACCGCCCACTACGTGACGGCCGACCTCGACGAGGGTCCGATCATCGAGCAGGACGTGGCCCGCGTGGACCACACCGACGCGGTGGAAGACCTCACCGCGCGCGGCCGCGACACCGAGAGCCAGGTGCTGGCGCGCGCCGTGAAGTGGCACAGCGAGCACCGCGTGCTCCTCAATGGCCACAAGACCGTCGTCTTCAAATGACCATCCGCATTCCCCCGATCCAGTGCCTGCTGACCTTCGAGGCCCTGGCGCGGCTGCGCAGCGTCACGCAGACGGGGGAGGAGCTCAACGTCACGCCCAGCGCGGTGAGCCACCGGGTCAAGCAGCTCGAGCAGATCCTGGGCACCAAGCTGTTCGGTCGCGCCGATTTTTCGCTCACCACCGAAGGCAGCGAATACCTGGCCCATGTGCGCGAGGGCCTGGGCATCCTGCAGCGTTTTCCCGGCGGCAACACCACGCCGGGCAAGCGCAAGCTCAAGCTGGCCGTCACGCCGACCTTCGCGCGCTCGATCCTGATGCCGCGCCTGCGCCAGTTCACCGAGGCCTACCCCGAGATCGACCTCACGCTGCAGGTCTCGATCCCGCTGCTGGACGTGGTGGCCGAGGACGCCGACCTCACGGTGCGCTTCGGCACTGGCCGCTACGCCGACGTCGAGCACATCTGCCTGCTCAAGGACGAGGTGACGCCGCTGGCCTCACCGGCCTACATCCGCGAGAACGGGCCGTTCGACGCGGTGGAAGACCTGCAGCGGGCCGCGCTGTTGCGCAGCCCGCTGGAGCCCTGGCGCACCTGGTTCGCCGCGCACGAGCTGGACTGGCCGGAGCCGCACGACGGCTCGTCGTTCAACGACATCGGCCTCATGTGCGACGCGGCGGCACAAGGGCTGGGTGTGGCGCTGGTGCGGCTCAAGCTGGGCGCGCCGTGGATCGAGAACGGCTCGCTGGAGCGGCTCTCGGAACGCAGCATCCCTTCGCCCCACGCGCACTACCTGTGCTGGCAGGCGGGCGCGATGGAGCGCTGGGAATGCGCGGCCTTTGCCGAGTGGCTCAGGAAGAGCGTGGCCTGAGGGCGGCCACGCGGCGGCTCACTCGATCGTCAGGCGTTGCGTGGCGCCGGCGGTCTTCTTCGGCAGCGTGAGCTGCAACACACCGTTTTCGTACTTCGCCTTGGCGGCGCTGTTGTCGATGTCGACCGGCAGCTGGAAGCTGCGCGAAACGGCACCGTAGTAGCGCTCGCTGCGCAGCAGCTTGCCGCCTTCGGACTGGCTGTCCTGCTGCTTGATTTCGGCGCGCAGCGTCACGACCTTGCCGTCGACATTGACCTGGATGTCTTCCTTGCTCACGCCCGGCACCTCGGCCTGCAGGGTGTAGGCGTCGGGCGTCTCCTGCACGTCGACACGGATCTGCGCCGGCAGGTTGTCGCCGTGCAGGGGCTTGACGTAAAAGGCGGGCGCGACGTCGTTCAGGAAGTCGTCGAGCAAACCGCGGCGGGCAATCAGGCTGTTCATGGCAATGGCTCCTGGTCTGGGTTGAGAGAAGGGGGCGCGACAGGCGCCCCGGGGGTGACCCAAACATGATGTCGCCCCGCACCGATTTCAAGAGCCCTTCGTCGCCGCCACCGAACGGCTCACAAGCCCCTGCAAGTTTCTTCAATCCAGGCCCCGGGCTTTGGCCTAGACTGGTGCGCCACACCATCCGACGGACACCGCCATGAATGCACCCACCGCCGCCGCCGAGGCCACCCGCCTGCAGCGCGCCGCCCGCCAGGCCGAGGTGGTGCGCGCGCTGCAGGCCGTGGTGCCCGCACACGCCCTGCTGTGGCAGGCCGAGGACACCGTGCCCTACGAGTGCGACGGCCTCACGGCCTACCGCGAGCGCCCGCTGGTGGTGGTGCTGCCCGAGACCGAAGACCAGGTGGCCGCCGTGCTCCAGGCCTGCCACGCGCTGGAGGTGCCGGTGGTGGCGCGCGGCGCGGGCACCGGCCTGTCGGGCGGTGCGATGCCGCACGCGCTGGGCGTCACGCTCTCGCTCGCGAAGTTCAACCGCATCGTCCGCATCGACCCGCGCTCGCGCACGGCGGTGGTGCAGGCCGGCGTACGCAACCTCGCGATCTCCGAGGCCGCGGCACCCCACGGCCTGTACTACGCGCCCGACCCGAGCAGCCAGATCGCCTGCACCATCGGCGGCAACGTGGCCGAGAACTCCGGCGGCGTGCACTGCCTCAAGTACGGCCTGACGCTGCACAACGTGCTGGCCGTGCGCGGCTTCACGGTCGAGGGCGAGCCCGTCACCTTCGGCGGCGATGCGCTCGATGCGCCCGGCCTGGACCTGTTGCCGCTGGTGATCGGCAGCGAGGGCATGCTGGCCGTGACCACCGAGGTCACCGTGAAGCTGGTGCCCAGGCCGCTGCTCGCGCGCTGCATCATGGCCAGCTTCGACGACATCCGCAAAGCCGGCGACGCGGTGGCCTCGGTGATCGCCGCCGGCATCATCCCGGCCGGACTGGAGATGATGGACAAGCCCATGACGGCCGCGGTCGAGGACTTCGTGCACGCGGGTTACGACCTGAGCGCGGAGGCGATCCTGCTGTGCGAGAGCGACGGCACGCCCGAAGAGGTGGAAGAGGAGATCGGCCGCATGAGCGCGGTGCTGCGCGGCTGTGGCGCCACCGCCATCGCGGTCAGCCGCGACGAGGCCGAGCGCCTGCGCTTCTGGAGCGGGCGCAAGAACGCCTTCCCCGCCAGCGGGCGCATCAGCCCCGACTACATGTGCATGGACTCGACCATCCCGCGCAAGCGCCTGGCCGACATCCTGCTGGCCATCGCGGAGATGGAAAAGAAGTACGGGCTGCGCTGCGCCAACGTGTTCCACGCGGGCGATGGCAACCTGCACCCATTGATCCTGTTCGACGCCAACGACGCCGACCAGCTGCACCGCTGCGAGCTGTTCGGCGCCGAGATCCTCGAGACCAGCGTGGCCATGGGCGGCACGGTGACGGGCGAACACGGCGTGGGTGTGGAGAAGCTCAACAGCATGTGCGTTCAGTTCTCCGCGGAGGAAAATGCACAGATGTTCAGTGTGAAGCGCGCCTTTGATACCAAAGGGCTACTGAACCCGGGCAAGGTCATCCCCACCCTGCAACGTTGTGCTGAGTACGGTCGCATGCTCGTGCGCGCGGGCCAGTTGTCACACCCTGAACTGCCGCGTTTCTGACTGTCAAATATCACGCTTGCCGAATAGCCCCCTGGGGTACAGTTGTGTCGAATGAGCACAATGTTCCCTTCGCAAGACAGCCGTCTTGACGCCCACAGGCCCGAGCGGTTGGCCTTGGAGCGGGAGCGTGCCCTGCTGCTGGAGCTGGAAACACTGCGCGCGGAGAACGAACACCTGCGCCGCAGCTATGCGCAACGCCTCAGCGGTCAGCTGGCCCCGCAAGACGCCGGGGCCCTGAAGTTCCAGGCCAAGCTGCCACTCGCGCTGGAGGTGGCGCTGGACACCAGGTCCGAACCGTCCCCGCAGGCCGCCCAGCTGGAATACGAGGCCTTGTTCGCGGCGCTGGCCAGCGTCTTCCCCATCGGGGTGTTCCGCACCGACCACGCCGGCGTGCTCACCCACGTGGACGAGCAGTTGCAGGCCATCTTCGGGCTGAACCGCGAGGACTTTCCCAACTTCGGCTGGCTCAACCGCGTGCACCCGGACGACCTCGAGCGCGTGCAGCGGCACTGGGTACAGGCGGTGGCGCATGGTGAGTCCCTCAGCGTGGAGTTCCGCCTGATACGACCGGGCAACGAGATGGTCCATGTGCTGGTGCGCAACGTGGCCATGCGCGATGCCAACGGCAGCGTCACCAGCCAGCTCGGCTTCATGCAGGACATCACGCCCATGCGCGCGCTGGAGGCCGACGCGCGCATCAAGGACGAACTCAACCGGCAGATCATCGCCAGCAGCCCGGATTGCACCAAGGTGCTCGATCTCCAGGGCCGCGTGGTGCAGATGACGGCCCAGGGTTGCCGGCTGGTCGAGGTGGACGACTTCGAGCAGGTCCGCAACAGCGACTGGACCACCTGGTGGCCGGACGACGGCGCCCTGCTCTCGCACGAGGCGCTGGAGAGCGCGCGCCACGGCAAGAGCGCGCGCTTCGTGGCGTTCGGCCATACCTTCAAGGGCACGCCCAAGTGGTGGGACACGATGGTCACGCCGATCTGCGACGCGCAGGGCCATACCGTCATGGTGCTGGCCGTTTCGCGCGACATCACCGCGCTGCACGAACAGCAGGAAGAGATCCAGCGCTTCAACGCCGAGCTGGAAGACCGCGTCAGGCAACGCACCGACGAGCTGGCCGAGGCCAAGGAGCGCATCGCCCTGGCGCTGCACGATGCCCGGACCATCTACAACCAGGCGCCTTGCGGCTACCACTCGGTGGACGCCAGTGGCGCCTTCGTGCTGATCAACCGCACCGAACTGGACTGGCTGGGCTACGAGCGCAACGAAGTCATCGGCAAGCTGCGCTTCCGCGACATCGTGGCGCCCGAACAGGCGCCCATGGCCAAGGAGCGGCTGGCGCGCCTGATGAACGGCGAGAAGCTCGACGCGGCGGAATTCACCATCCGCCGCCGCGACGGCAGCACCTTCCTGGCCCTGCTCAGCAGCACCGCCGTGGTGGACGAGCAGGGCCACTTCGTTCGCACCAACAACACCCTGGTGGACATCACCGCGCGCAAGGCGGCCGAAAATGCGCTGGCCGCCCAGCGCAACTTCCTGCAGGCCATCACCAACAGCGTCCCGGTGCAGCTGGCCTTCTTCGACCGCGACCTGATCTGCCGCTTCGCCAATGCGAGCTATGCGCGCTGGGTGCAGGGCGACACCGAACAACTGGTGGGCATGCACCTGAGCGAGATTGCCTCCCACATGGATTTCGAGAGTGCCCGGGTCCGCCTGGCGGCTGCCCTGTCGGGCGAAATCCAGCGCTTCGAGGGCGAACGCGCCTTCCCCGATGGTCACCGCTTCTATGCGGGTGTCGAATACACGCCCTACTGGCAGGCGGGACAGGTGCAGGGCATCATCATCCAGATGGTCGATCTCTCGCAGCGCAAGGCGTCCGAAGATCTGGTGCGCCACGCCAACGACCAGCTCAATGGCGCGCTCAAGCAGGCGCAGGACCTCTACAACAACGCCCCGTGCGGCTACCATTCGCTCGACATCGACGGCAACTACGTGTCCGTCAACGACACCGAACTCGACTGGCTGGGCTACAGCCGCGAAGAGGTGGTGGGCAAGATGAACTTCCGCGAGTTCATGCTGCCCAAACAGGCCGAACTGCTCGACGCCCGCATGAGCAAGATCCTCAAGGACGATGCGCTCGAGGCGGTGGAATACGAAATGCGCCGGCGCGACGGCAGCACCTTCTTTGCGCTGCTCTCCTCGTCCGCGGTGCGCGACGAAAATGGCCAGTTCCTGCGCAGCAACACGACGGTGGTCGACATCACGCGGCGCAAGGCGGCCGAGATGGCGCTGCAGGACAACCAGCGTTTCCTGCAGACCATCACCGATCACGTGCCGGGCCTGATCGCCTACCTCGATGCCAACCTGCACTTCAGGTTTGCCAACGCCGAGCACCTGCGCGTCTATGGCATGGACCCGCAACACATCGTGGGCCGCCACATCGGCGACTGCATCCACCCCGACATCTGGGCCGAAACCCGGCCCCGCATGGAAGCCGCCCTCGCCGGCCAGGCGCAGCATTTCGAAACCTGGCGGCCCACGGTGGACGGGCACCAGATCTTTGTCAGCGCCAACTACCTGCCGGACGTCAACGAGGGTGTGGTTCGAGGTCTCTTCGTCCAGATCATCGACATCACCGAGCGCAAGCGCATCGAAGAGCGCGTCATCCACCTCAACGAGGAACTGGAACAGCGCATCGGCGAACGCTCGCTCGAGCTGCTGGAGAGCGAGCAGCGCTTCCGCCTCATGGTGGACAACCTGCGCGACTACTGCATCTTCTTCATGGACGCCGACGGCACCATCACCGACTGGACCGACAGCGCCCAGCGCATGGACGGCTACTCGCCGACCCAGATGGTGGGCCGCCACTACGGCGTGCTGTTCGACCCCGCCAACCCCGAGCACGGCAAGGTCACCGCCATGCAGATGCTGCGCCTGGCCGCCTCACGCGGCCAGCACGAGCTGCACAACTGGCACAGCCGCAAGGACGGCTCGCAGTACTGGTCGCATTCGGTGCTGATCGCGCTCAGGGACGATGGCGGCGAGCTCAAGGGCTTCGCCAAGATCAACCGCGACATGACCGACGCCAAGCGGCTCGACGACCTGATGCGCAACATCAACGACGAGCTGGAGAACCGCGTCGTGGAGCGCACCGAGCAGCTGCTCGCCGCGAACAAGGACCTCGAATCCTTCTCGTACTCGGTCTCGCACGACCTGCGCTCGCCCCTGCGCCACATCTCCAGCTTCGTGAGCCTGCTCGAGGAGCACCTGGGTGGCAACTGCGACGAGGTGAGCGCACGCTACCTGAGCACCATCGGCAACTCGGCGCGGCACATGAGCCAGCTCATCGACGGCCTGCTCGCCTTCTCGCGCCTGGGCCGCTCGGCGGTCAACCTCACCGCCGTGGACTTCACGCTGCTGGTGGACGCGGTGGTCAGCCAGATCGGCCACGACACCGAGGGCCGGGTGGTGGACTGGGTCGTCGCACCCGACCTGCCGGTGGTGCAAGGCGACGCGCTGCTGCTGCGCGAGGTCTGGGCCAACCTGCTGGGCAACGCCTACAAATACACGCGTCCGCGCGAGAGAACGCGCATCGAAGTGGGCTGGAGCGTGGACCCCGTGGTGGGCTACACCTTCTTTGTCCGTGACAACGGTGTGGGTTTTGACACAAAATACGCCCAGAAACTGTTTGGCGTCTTTCAGCGCCTGCACCGGGCCTCGGAGTTTGAAGGCACAGGCATCGGTCTGGCGCTCACACGACGCATCATTGAACGGCACGGTGGCAGCATCTGGGCTGAAAGTCAGCTCGGGGAAGGCAGTGTGTTCTACTTTTCGCTACCTTTTGAAGGCGCCCACGGATTCGAGTCCCCCACGGACTCCATGCCAGCCGCCCTGGAACCATGAGCAAAAACGCCGACGCCATCCTTCTTGTTGAAGACAACCCCGACGACGCCGAGTTGACCAAGCTGGCGCTCGCGCGCCACGGGCTGGATGGGCGGGTCACGCACGTGTCCGACGGCATGCAGGCGCTGGACTACCTGCACCGCCGCAACAGCTTCACCAACCGCTCGGGCAGCAACCCCATGCTGGTCCTGCTGGACCTGAAGATGCCGCTGCTCGACGGCATCGGCGTGCTCAAGGAGATCAAGGGCTCCGAAAGCCTCCACCACATCCCGGTGGTGGTGCTGACCTCCTCCACCGAGCCCAGCGACCTGCTGCGCGCCTACGATGCCGGCACCAACGCCTACATCGCCAAGCCGACCGAGTTCTCGCAGTTCCTCAGCGCCATGAAACACGTGTGCGAGTTCTGGATCAACATCAACCAGACCGCGCCGCAGCTGCCCAGCGCCGGCGTGCGCACCACCGGCTTCGGCGACCTGATCTGAGGCCTGCGGGCCGGCCAGTGCCCGCTCACCAGGTGTCGACGAAGCGCCCCGCGCGCTGTTCCGACACCTTCGCGCCCACCAGGCCTTTGGCCAGCCAGTCGCGCGTGAGCGCCGGGTCGATCACCGCATCGATCTCCAGCGTGGCGGCCATCTGCACCGCCGCGCCATTGGCGTATTGCTGCGCCAGCAGGCGTTCGAACAGCGCATCGCGTTCAACCCCTTCGGGCACCGCCTCCAGTTCCTTGCGGTAGCCCAGCCGCACCGCCCCCTCCAGGCCCATGGCGCCGAATTCGGCGGTGGGCCAGGCCACGGTGAAAGCGGGCGCGTGAAAGCCGCCTGCCGTCATGCCCATGGCGCCCAGGCCGTAGCCCTTGCGCAGCACCACGCTGAAGTACGGCACGCGCAGGCTGGCCGCCACCACGAACAGGCGGCTGACATGCCGCACCTGCGCGCGGGCCTCGACGTCCGGCCCGACCATGAAGCCCGGGGTGTCGACCAGGCTCACGATGGGCAGGCCGTGCGCGTTGCACAGCTGCATGAAGCGCGCGGCCTTGTCGGCCGCGTCGGCGTCGATCGCTCCACCCAGGTGCAGCGGGTTGTTGGCCATCAGCCCCACGGGGCGGCCTTCGATGCGCGCCAGCGCGGTGTGGATGCCCACGCCGAAACCGGTGCGCAGCGGCAGCAGGCTGCCCGCATCGACCAGTCCGGCCATGGCGGCGGTGGTGTCGTACACCCGCAGGCGGTTCTCGGGCACCAGGTCGCGCAAGGCCTGCACGTCGGGCGCGCGCCAGTCGCCCACCCGGCCCTGGAAGAACGAGAGGTAGTGCTGCGCCGCGGCCACCGCCTGCACCTCGTCGTCCACCAGCACGTCGATCACGCCGTTGGCGTGCTGCACGCCGCTGGGGCCGATCTCCTCGGGCCGGAACCGCCCCAGACCGCCGCCTTCGACCATGGCGGGCCCTCCCATGCCGATGTTGCTGGCGCGGGTGGCAATCACCACATCGCTGCAGCCCAGCAGGGCGGCGTTGCCGGCAAAACAGCGGCCGCTGACGATGCCCACCACCGGCACCTGGCCGCTGAGGCGCGCAAACGCCGCGAAGGTGCCCACGTGCAGGCCGGCCACGATGGGCATGTCGGTGTCGCCGGGCCGGCCACCGCCGCCCTCGGCGAACAGCACCACCGGCAGGCGCTGCTCGAGCGCGATGCCCAGCAGGCGGTCGGTCTTCTGGTGGTTGCGCATGCCCTGGGTGCCGGCGAGCACCGTGGCGTCGTAGGCCATGACCACGGCGCGCGCACGCTCGGCGCTGAACAGCGCGCCATTGACGGAGCCGATGCCGGTGACCATGCCATCGGCCGGCGTGTTCGCGATCAGGTCGTCCTCGCTGCGGCGGTTGCGCTGCGCCGCCACCGCGAGCGCGCCGTATTCGAGGAAGCTGTCGTCGTCGCAGAGGTCGGCGATGTTCTCGCGCGCGGTGCGCTGGCCCAGGCTGTGCCGGCGCGCCACGGCCTCGGGCCGCGCCGCGTCCAGCGTGAGCGCCTGGCGCCGCAGCAGGCGCTGCAGGTCGGCCCGCAGCGCCCCCGTGGCAGTGTCGGCCGGCGTGGCCGGGGGGGCGCTGGCTCCAGCCGGGCCGCTGGCCTCCACGGGTTCGGCGCGCAGCAGTGCGTCGCCCGCCTGCACCGCCTCGCCATCGGCATACAGCAGCTCCAGCACGCGGGCCGGCGCCTCGGCGCGCAGCTCGTGCTCCATCTTCATGGCTTCGAGGATGACCAGCACATCGCCCGCACGCACCACGTCACCAGGCGCGACGAGCCATTGCACGATCTGGGCCGCAAGGGGGGAGCGCAGGGAGTTCATGCGCCGATTCTGCGCGGCGCACCGGCGCGCAGGGGTCAATCGGGAGACAGGAAAACGGGTCGCCGCGCAGCGGCGTCGCGGGTCAGTAGATGTCGGAATCCGCCCACTGGGACGAGGGGCCGTCCTCGGTCGTGACCGGCACGTTGAGGTTGAGCACGAACACGACCTCACCACCGAAGCGACCCACGCCCAGGCTTTTCATGAGCTGCATTTCCTGCTCGGGGCGTTCCATGCGCAGAAAGCAGATGGCCTGCTTGGTGCCTTCGTGCATGGCCGTGAGAATGTCCAGCCGCGTGATGCGCCCGAACTCGCTGCACAACTGGTGCAACGCGGATTTCAGGCTGGAAACATCGCTGTACTGCCTGAGTTCTGCGAGTGTGCTCACAATCAACTCCCCCGTTTGACAAGTAAGGCTGTGCGGTGAATGGCCGGCACCGCCCCGTGGAGAACTTCGGCATTACCTGTGGCCGAACGGCAATGGTAGAGCAGAAGCTACAAAATCTAACATTTTTGTTACGAATTTCCTGCGGCGCCCGCTCTCGTGTGCGGAAGTTCACGCGCCGAAGAGAGCTTACCCGGACTCCGAGTGCACCAGATGACAGCGGGTCTGTATGCTGGACCCCCGACCGAACAGAGCCCAACCCCCATGCGACCCGGACCCGACACCCGCCCCCCCCTGGTCGCCGACACCGTTTTCGAACGGACCGGCGCCTGGTCCGTGCCGCCCCCGCGCAGCGAACTCGACCGGTTGGCCCAGCTGGCCACGCAACTCGCGAACACGGGCGCGGCCCTGCTGGTCGACGCCTCGCGCTCGCCGCCCGAGGTGCTGGCCTCACACGGGCTGTCGCCCCAAGAGGTGTCCGGTGCCATCGAGACCTGTGGGCACGCGCTTGAACATCCCTTGGTCGAAACCTGGATGCCGGAGCCACCGGCCGGCGCCGGCCCCTTCCGCTACGGCCACTGGCTGCCCCTGCCCGTGGGCGCCTCGTCGGGCACGGCCCTGCTGCTGCTCGACCGGGCACCCCGCGAGCGCCCGGCGCCCGGCACGCCCGCGCTGCAGCTGCTGGCCTCGCACGCAGCCGACATGCTGGCGCTCGCGCGCCGCTGCGAACAGAGCGAGCAGTACAACGCCAGCATGCTGCGCGAGAGTGAGAGCCGGCTGAACCTGACCGAGCACACCGCCGGCGCGGGCAGCTGGTCCCTGCAACTGTCCACCCGCGAGGTGGTGCACTCAGACGAGTTCGCCACCATCCTCGGCCTGACCGACCACCACCAGGTGAGGACCCTCGAAGACATGGTGCTGCGCTACACACCCGAGTGGCGCAGCGGCATCCGCCAGCGCCTGGATCGCTGCGCGCAGAACGGTGAAGGCTTCGACGAAGAGATCCAGATCCTGGTCGAGGGCGGCGCGCCGAAATGGGTGCGCACCGTGGGCACGGCGGTGCGGCGCGCCAGCGGCGAGATCGTGCGCATCCAGGGCGCGATCCAGGACATCTCGGCGCAGAAGCAGGCGCAGCAGGACACGCTGCGCCTGGCCATGCGCCTGACCACCACACTGGCCAGCATCACCGAGGCCTTCGTCACGCTGGACCGGCAGTGCTGCTTCACCTACCTGAACCAGGAGAGCGAGCGCCTGCTGCAGAAGACCACCGCCGACCTGCTCGGCCTGGAAGTCTGGCAGGGTTTCAGCGCCGGCCTGTCGCAGCGCCTGCGCGACCAGCTCACCAAGTCGCTCAACAGCAACCGCCGCGTCGAGCTCGAGGACTTCTTCCCGACGCTGGGCAAGTGGCTCGAGGTGCGGGCCTACCCGTTCGCCGAGGGGCTGGCGGTGTATTTCCGCGACGTGACCGAGCGCCGGCGTTCACAGGAACAGCTGATGCTGCTGGAGACCAGCGTGTCCCGGCTCAACGATATCGTGGCCATCGCCGAGACCGGCGCGGGCAGCGACCAGGAGCCGCGCATCGTGTTCGTGAACGATGCCTTCGAGCAGCACACCGGCTACAGCCGCGCCGAGGTGCTGGGCCAGACGCCGCGCATGCTGCTCGAGCTCGATCCGGCCATTACCAAGCTGCGCGAGCTTGCGCTGGGCCTGCAGCAGACCCAGCAGGCGCGCACCGAGCTGATGGTGCGGCGCAAGAACGGCGCCATGTTCTGGGTCGAGCTCGAAGTGGTGTCGGTGCAGGCCACCGCCGAGGAGGTGACGCACTGGGTGGCGGTGGGGCGCGACATCACGCAGCGCAAGACCGCGGAGGACATGATCCGCCACCTCGCTTTCTACGACGCGCTGACCGACCTGCCCAACCGCCAGCTGCTGCTCGACCGGCTGCAGCAGGCGCTGGCCGCCAGCGCGCGCTCGGGCCAGCACGGCGCGCTGATGTTCATCGACCTGGACAACTTCAAGATCCTCAACGACACGCTGGGCCACCACATGGGCGACCAGCTGCTGCAGAAGGTGGCCACGCGCCTGACCAGGAGCGTGCGCAAGACCGACATGGTGGCGCGCCTGGGCGGCGACGAATTCGTGGTGATGGTCGACGACCTCAGCACCGACCCAGAAGCCGCCGCCTTCAAGGCCACCGCCCTGGCCGAGAAGGTGCTGCACACCCTGCGCGAGCCGTTCCAGCTCACCGGCCACCAGCACTTCGCCACACCCAGCATCGGCGTGACCTCGTTCAACGGCCAGCAGAGCGACGTGGGCGAACTGCTCAAGCAGGCCGACCTCGCGATGTACCAGGCCAAATCGCTGGGGCGCAACACGCTGTGCTTCTTCGACCCGCGCATGCAGGCCACCGTGAGCGCCAACGCCACCGTGAGTTCCGACCTGCGCGTGGCGCTGCGCGAAAAGCAGTTCGTGGTGCACTACCAGCCGCAGGTGGACCGCGTGGGCGTGATCACCGGGGTGGAGGCGCTGGTGCGCTGGCAGCACCCGGCGCGCGGCCTGATCCGCCCGGCCGACTTCATCCCCGTGGCCGAAGACACCGGCCTGATCCTGCCGCTGGGCCAGTGGGTGCTCGAGACCGCTTGCGAGCAGCTCGCGGCCTGGGCCGACCGGGCCCAGACCGCCAGCCTGAGCATCGCGGTCAACGTGAGCGTGCGCCAGTTCCGCCACCCCGACTTCGTCGACATGGTGATGGCCGCGATCCAGCGCACCGGCATCCGGCCGCACAAGCTCAAGCTCGAACTCACCGAGAGCCTGCTGGCCGACCGCATGGAGATCACCATCGACAAGATGGGCATGCTCAAGGCGCTGGGCGTCACGCTCTCGCTCGACGACTTCGGCGTCGGCTACTCCTCCCTCTCGGTGCTCAAGCGCCTGCCGCTGGACCAGCTCAAGATCGACAAGGGTTTCGTGGCCGATGTGCTGACGGACCCGAACGATGCGGCGATCTCGCGCGCCATCATCGCGCTGGCGCAGAGCCTGAGCCTGCAGGTGGTGGCCGAAGGCGTGGAAACCCAGGAACAGCGCGACTTCCTGGCCTACCAGGGCTGCGACCAGTTCCAGGGCCACCTGTTCGCCAAGCCGCTACCGATCGAGGCGCTGGACGCGCTGCTGCAAAACCCGACCGCGGGGATGCTGGTGCTGTCTTAAACGTGCAGCAGCAGGAAGCGGCGCTCCCACGGACTGATCACGTCGAAGAATTCGCGGTACTCGGTTTCCTTGATCGCGCTGTAGGTCTGGATGAAGTGCTCGCCGAACAGGTCCACCAGCGGCGCACAACCCATGAGCTTCTCGATCGCGTCGTCCAGGTGCCGTGGCAGCTGGTGCGGCTGTTCGTAGGCGCTGCCGGTGAGCGGGTCGTTCGGTTTCAGGCCCTGCTTCATGCCCAGGTAACCGCAGGCCAGGCTGGCCGCGATCGCCAGGTAGGGGTTCACGTCCACGCCGGCCAGGCGGTTCTCCACGCGCCGGTCCTGTGGCCCGGAGTGCGGCACGCGCAGGCCGCAGGTGCGGTTGTCGTAACCCCAGCTCAGGTTGATCGGTGCCGAGGTGAAGCGCGAGAGCCGGCGGTATGAATTGACATAGGGCGCGAAGAACGCCGTGGCCGCGGGCAGGTAGGTCTGCAGGCCCCCGATGTAGTGGAAGAAGGCGTCGGACGGTTCACCACCGGGCTGGCTGAAGATGTTCTGCCCGCCGTCGATGCCGACCACGCTCTGGTGGATGTGCATGGCGCTGCCGGGCTGGCCCTGCATGGGCTTGGCCATGAAGGTGGCGTACATCTGGTGACGGATCGCCACCTCGCGGATGGTTCGCTTGAACAAAAACACCTGGTCGGCCAGCGGCAGCGGGTCGCCGTGGTCGATGTTGATCTCCATCTGCGCCGTGCCCATCTCGTGGATCAGCGTGTCGAGCTGGATGCCCTCGGCCTCGCACCAGTCGTACATCACGTCGAAGATGTCGTCGTACTCGTTGATCGCATCCATCGAGAAGCTCTGCATGCCGGCCTCGGTGCGCTGCGTGCGGCCCACCGGCGGCTTGAGCGGGATGTCCTCGTCGGGCTCGACCTGCACCAGGTAGAACTCCATCTCGGGCGCGACCACCGGCTTCCAGCCTTCGTCGGCGTAGAGCTTGAGCACGCGCCTGAGCACGTTGCGCGGCGACAGCGCGAACGGCGTGCCGTCGAACGCATAGCAGTCGTGAATGATCTGCGCCGTGGGCTCCTTGGCCCAGGGCACGGGGCGCAGCGTGTTCGGGTCGGGCTTGAGGAGCATGTCCGGGTCGGCCACCGAGGTGTAGTCCTTCTCGGGGTAGTCGCCGGTCACGGTCATGGCCAGCACCGCCTCGGGCAGGCGCAGGCCCACGGTCGGGTTGTACTTGTGGCGCGGCACGATCTTGCCGCGCGCCTGGCCCGCCATGTCGGGGATCAGGCATTCGACTTCGGTGATGCGGTGTTCGTCCAGCCAGTGCTGGATGCGCTGGGCGTCGTCGGGGGAGGTGAGGTCGGCCATGGGGCGCTACCAGTTGGTGATTGACGGGTTGTTGAAGCTGTAGTGGTTGGGCACGGCCAGGTTGGAGAACGAGAACGACAGGCTCACGTCCAGGGCCGTCACCTGGTGCCACCAGCCCAGCGGCAGGAACACGGTCTCGCCCGGCTCCACCACCACCTCGAGCACCGTGGCCTGGCTGAACAGCGGGTAGCGGTTCAGGTCCGGCCGGTCGAGGTCGACCGGGCTGTAGACGTCGAAGTGGTTGTAGAGCAGCGGCGTCTGCAGCGGCGAGATGAAGCGCCAGCGCTTGCGTCCCACGATCTGCGTGTGGCAGAGCATGAGCGTGTCGTGGTGCAGCGGGGTGACGGTGCCTGCCGGGCCGAACCAGAACGAGGCCCGCTGCGCGAGCTGTGATCGGTCGCAGAATGCGGGCAGGCTGCCGATGTCGGCCAGGATGGGCGCGAACTCGGGCCGTGCCAGCATCTCGTTGTTGGCGGTGAGGTAGTAGTCGTTGGTGGCACCACCGGCCAGCACCAGGTCGACGAAGTCCGACAGGCGCACGCAGCGCTTGTGGTCGAGCTTGTTGACCTCGTAGTTCGGGTCGGCGCTGCGCTCGGCCTGGATCTCCACATCGAGGTGACCGAAGCGCTCGCGCAGGTCTTGTGGCGACCAGCGCCGCAGCGCCGGCCAGTCGCGCGCCACGTCGGTCAGCACCAGCGGGCGGCTTCCGACCACGTACTTCTCGAAGAACTCGTTCAGCGATACGCCACCGCGCTTTTCCACCTGGCCGTATTGCGGATTCAGCTCCAGCAGCTTCTGCTGGTTGGCCACCACCGATTCGAGCTTGGCCTGCAGCTGCTGGAACTTGCGCGCCGCGAGGAAAGCCGGGTCGCTCTCCATCGCCCGGATCGCGGGCTCGCACTCGGCGGGGTCCAGTCCGGCCTGCGTCATCGTGACCAGCATGGACTCGGGCGTGCAGTGGCGCAGGCGGTTCTCGGCGATCCACTGCCGCCAGCCGGCGTCCAGCGGACGAAAGCCGCTGTCGGTGGCAAGCGGTCGGGGCGCGGCGGGGATGTCGGGCGGGCTCATGCGGGTGCCAGTATCGCACCCGCGGCGCAGCGGAAAGTACCGCTTCTCAACCCGTGAACAGCGCCACGTTGCCGCCGGCCGCGGTGGTGTTGATGGTCAGGGTCTGCTCGGCGCAGAAGCGCAGCAGGTAGTGCGGGCCGCCCGCCTTGGGGCCGGTGCCGCTCAGGCCTTCGCCGCCGAAGGGCTGCACGCCCACCACGGCGCCGATCATGTTGCGGTTCACGTAGACATTGCCCACGCGCGCGGCGCCCGCCAGCGCCTGCGCGCGGCTGTCGATGCGGGTCTGGATGCCCAGCGTGAGGCCGTAGCCCAGCGCGTTGATCTGCTGCATCACGGCCATCGGGTCGCCACCCCAGCGCACCACCTGCAGCACCGGGCCGAAGATTTCCTGCGTCACCTCGGCGATGGCGCCCACCTCGAACATCTGCGGTGCGATCACATGCGGCTGCGCGTGTGTGGCACGGCGGCTGCCCAGCAGGGGCTTTGCGTCGGCGTGCAGGCGCTGCAGGTGGCGGTGGATGCCCTCGAACGCCTCGGCATCGATCACCGGGCCCAGGTCGGTGGCCAGATCGCCCGGGTCGCCCGCCACCAGCTCTTTCGCGGCGCCTTCGATCATCTCGATCACGCCATCGGCGATCGCCTCGTGCACGCACAGCAAGCGCAGCGCCGAGCAGCGCTGGCCCGCGCTGCGGAAGGCGCTCTGCACCACCGCGTCGACCACCTGCTCTGGCAGGGCCGTGCTGTCCACCAGCATGGCGTTGATGCCGCCGGTCTCGGCGATCAGCGGGATGATGGGACCGTCCTTCGCGGCCAGCGCGCGCTGGATGATCTTCGCCACCTGGGTGGAGCCGGTGAACACCACACCGGCGATGCCGGGCTGCGCCACCAGCGAAGCGCCCACCGTCTCGCCCGGGCCGTGCAGCAGCTGCAGGGCGCCCGCCGGCAGGCCGGCGGCGTGCAGCAGCTTCACCGCTTCGAGCGCAATAGCCGGCGTCTGCTCGGCCGGCTTGGCCAGCACGGTGTTGCCCGTGGCCAGCGCCGCGGCCACCTGGCCCGCGAAGATCGCCAGCGGGAAATTCCACGGGCTGATGCAGACCCAGGCGCCGCGGCCTTCCAGGCGCAGTGTGTTGCTCTCGCCGGTGGGGCCGGGCAGCGTCTGCGGCGCCATCACGCGCTCGGCGTCGTTCGCGTAGTAGCGCAGGAAATCGATCGCCTCGCGCACCTCGGACACCGCGTCGTTCCAGCCCTTGTGCGCTTCCTTCACCAGCAGGGCACACAGGCGCGGCATCTGCTGCTGCATCGCGTCGGCCGCGCGGCGCAGCGTGGCGGCGCGCTCGGCCACCGGCGTGTGGTTCCAGCCGGCGAAGGCCTGCACGGCTTTCACCACCGCCGCCTGCGCATCGGCGGCACTGGCTTCGGGCACGGTGGGCACCGTCAGCGCGGCGTGCGCGGCCAGCAGCGGCTCGCGGTGCGCGATCACGGTCAGGTCCAGCCCCAGGCTGTTCGGACGCGCCGGGCCATACAGCGCGGGCGGCAGGGGCAGCGTGGCGGGAATGGCTTGTGGACGTGACTGCTCCAATGGCGAGAGCAGCAGCTCGTCCATGCCCACCGATTCATCAGCGAGCTGGTGCACGAAGGAGGAGTTGGCGCCGTTCTCCAGCAGGCGGCGCACCAGGTAGGCCAGCAGGTCGCGGTGCGCGCCCACCGGTGCGTAGACACGGCAGGCCACCGTCGGGTTCTTCAACACCTCGCGGTAGATGCCCTCGCCCATGCCGTGCAGGCGCTGCAGCTCGAACGGGGCGCCCTGCCTCGTCGCCATCTGCAGGATGGCCGCGATGGTGCCCGCGTTGTGCGTGGCGAACTGCGGGTAGATGGCATCGGGCGCATCCAGCAGCGCGCGCGCGCAGGCGAGGTAGCTCACGTCGGTGTGCGGCTTCTGCGTGAACACCGGGTAGGCCGGCAGGCCGAGCTCCTGCGCGCGCTTGATCTCGGCGTCCCAGTACGCGCCCTTGACCAGGCGGCACATGAACTTGAGCCGGTGCTGGCGGGCGAGCGCGGCGATGTGCTCGATCAGCTCGACGGCGCGCGTCTGGTAGGCCTGCAGCGCCAGGCCGAAACCCTGCCACTGCGGGCAATGTTGCGCCACGAGTCGGGCCAGCGCCTCGAACACCTCGAGCGAGAGCTCGAGCCGGTCGACCTCTTCGGCGTCGATGGTCAGGTTCAGGTTGGCCGCGACCGCGCCCTCGCACAGCAGCCACACGCGGGGCACGAGCTCGCGCATCACGCGATCGTGTTGCGCATCTTCATAGCGCGGGTGCAAAGCGCTGAGCTTGATCGAGATGCCGTCGTTGCGGCTCGGGTGGCGCGCCGGGTCGGCGCTGCGCGCGATGGCCGAGATCGCATTCTGGTAACTCGCGAGGTAGCGCAGCGCGTCGGCGTCGGTGCGTGCGCCCTCGCCCAGCATGTCGAAGCTGAAGCCCAGGTTGGCCTGGCGCTTGCGGGCCGCCGCGGCTTCCTTCATGCCCTCTTCGATGGTCTGCCCGAGCACGAACTGGCGGCCCAGCAACTGCACCGCGCGCAACGTGGCGGCCACCACCGTGCGCGCGCCGAGCTTGGACATCAGGCCCGGCTCGCTGCCAGCCTGGGGCAGGAAGTGCTTGGACATGGCGATCGCGGTGGACGACAGGCGCGCCAGTGTCGAGTCGGCCGCCCCGTCAAAATCCGCGCGGCCAAGCTGGTCGGCGGTGAGCGCGATCGCGGTCTCGGCGTCGGGCACGCGCAGCAGCGCTTCCGCCAGCCGCATCAGGGCCAGGCCTTCGGCGCTGGAGATCGGGTATTCCTTGAGCAGGCTTTCCATGGCCCAGAATGGCGGCGGGTTCTCGCGCACCGCGCGCACCCAGGGGGCGGCGTCGTGAGCGGCCGCGGCCCAGTCGAGCGCGCCCTGCAGCGCGGCCAGGCGCTGGGCCAGCACCCCGGCTTCGGGGCGGTAGGGGAAGGGCAGGCGGTCGGTGGTGCGCGGCATGAAGGACTCCAGAACAGGCGTTGATTTGTGAATCTGCGCATGTTCCCGCCATCGACGCTGAACTTTTCACCAAAATTCTTCTTTGAACTGGATAATCCACGGTCATGGAAGCCCACCCTGTCGAACCCGACCGCATCGACCTCAAGATCCTCAAGCTGCTGCAGGCCGACGGCCGCATCACCAACCTCAAGCTCGCCGAGGCGGTGGCGCTGTCACCCACCGCCGTGCTGGCGCGCACCCAGCGCCTGCAGCGCGACGGTTTCATCCTCGGCTACGAGGCGCGGCTGAACCCACTCAAGCTCGGGCGCGGGATGATGGTGTTCGTGGAGGTGCTGCTCGACCGCACCACGCCCAACGTGTTCAACGAGTTCAAGGCCGCGGTGCAGGTGCGCGACGAGATCATGGAATGCCACATGGTCGCCGGTGGTTTCGACTACCTGCTCAAGACCCGCATGGCCGACATGGCCGCCTACCGCGACTTCGCCGGCAGCGTGCTGTGGCAGCTGCCCGGCGTGCGCGAGACGCGCACCTACGCGGTGATGGAAGAGGTGAAGAACAGCTCGCAGCTGCCGCTGTAGCCAGCCTGCCAGCCTCGACGGCACATCCGACTCACGAGGGACAGACGATCTGCTCCGTCGGCACACAAACCTCCGGATCGGGTGGGGGAGGAGGTGGCGGCGGCGGGCAAAGGTGTCTTCTCTGCTCGTATTCTTCCCGCTGCTCCAGATACCGCTCATAGCGACGAAACTCCCCGGTCGCGTGAGAGCGCTGTGCCAGGAGCCACGCTTCGTAGGCCCCCTGGTTCAACAGCGCGCTGGGCTTGACCGTGTAGGGCTCGCTCCACACGCGCTCACCTTGCAGGCCATGGAATCCGCGCAGTATCGCCCCCGACATGAAGTCGACCGAAGCCCCGGGCGTATGGGCGGCAGACACCTCCAGGCGATGGCCCGGATAGGTCATGGTGTTCAGACGCACGACCGTGCCCTTCGGGGCGTCTCCATACGCAGCCAGTTCTTCAGGCACCGCCGCACCGTATGACCCGTATCCCAGTGGCACCCTGTCCAGAACGCACTCGAAGGTCGGCTGCGGACTCGTCCATCCCTCCACGCGGTGTTCCCCCCACAGGCACTGCAGAGAGCCCCCCATGCCCTTGCCATGAAAGAGCTTTCGGCTCCAGCCACTCGCGGGCACTTCAGGCATCACCCCCGGTTCATGGGACCAGTACCCTTCCCCGGCGCTGACGAACGCCGTGGGACGGCTGCTTTGATCGACGATTTTTTCCAGCTCATGCGACACGTCGTCTGGCGTGCGCACCACCACGGGAGCATCCCCGCCTTGCCACGGGGTGGCCACGAAATCGGGGAATGGCGGCATCGGCTGGCGCGGCGGCGATTCCAGCTCCCGCAGCGCCGTCAACACGTGCTCGCGAATGCGCCCGGCCGTGGGCAACGCAGGATTGAGATAGATCTCGAGGAGCCCATGCCCCATCAGATCGCGCTCGTCATTGAGGCCCGCCGGACGGCTGAGGTAGCCCAGGATATCGGTGGTATTCGGAACCACGGCACCCACGATCCTCAGACCGCTGATGACGAGGTCCTTGTCAGCCAGTGTGTGGGGGCCGGACAAGGTTGGCGATGCCGGCGCAACGTGCACCACCCTGACCGACTTCGCATCGGTCCTGCCCAGCGCGTGCGCATACGCCTTGTTGACAAACAGGTTGCCCTGCGAGTGCGCGAAGAAGAGCATTTTCTTCTCGAGACTCGCCCAATGATCGATCTGCGCGCGGTGGAGACTGGTCACCTCGGCCATGTTGGGGTTGCCAAAGTCCGCCGTCAGCTCGCGCACGAGCGTGGCGAGAAACAAGTCAAAAAGCGCTTGTGGCAAGTCCGCAAGAACCGGGATGGCCTCGGTAAGGGATGACCACCACGACCCCTCGCCCCGGGTGGCCGAAAAGAACAGCTCGAAGCGCCCGGCCAGCAGGCCGCCGTGTTCCTGCAGCCGCTGGTCAAACGTCTCCACGAAATCCGCGAACCCGTCGGTGTCGTTGTAGAACAGGTCGTAGGTGATGGGCTCTCCGTTGGGGGTGTTGAGGCCATAGAGAGGCGCGACGTGCTGGAGCAACGAGCGTTGCGCCTCGTTCTCTTTCGTCTGAACACCATTGAAGAAGCCGATCACCACGCCATTTCGTTCGCATTGCTCCTGGCCAAACACATTTGATGCGCATGCGAAACCAAGCAAGACGATCCACCGAAGCCACCAGCTCATGAATGAAATCACTTGATCAGTCACAGCGATCTACCTTCGGCATAGAGGACACAGAACCGCTGCGCGCCTTGTTGTATGCAAGGAATGCTTTGAGACGCTCCTTGGTGTTGGTCGTCATTGCCATGATTTCCTGAGCCATCTTCCAACTCTGCTTTGCACCCTCCGGGCCGGGAAAGGCCAGTTGCTCACACCCCACGGCCTGCCATGAACCGTCCGATACCCGCTCCAGCGCAACCGCATCGTTCTTGTCCACCAACAACATCTGCTGATACGCCCGCGCCGTCCGCATCGCCGCCCTGCGTTGCGCAGGATCGGTGTACTTGCGGTGGATGTGGGTCTCGATGTCGTCGCGCACGCCATCGCGGTTGGCGTCCATTCCCTCAAGGATGGGCAACCGCTCCAGCTTCGGCAACGCACCGCTGGCTTCGAGTTGGGCAATCTTCTCTTGGGGCGAGGCCTGCGGTTCTGCGTTCTTTCCGCCCCCACAACCCGCCACCGCCACCGCCAACGTCAACGCCAGTACCCACGTGCCTGGCTCCCAGACAGATAGACAACCTGGTTTCATCTTGATTTCCTCCTTGATTTGAATCTGCCCCAACCTAAAGACGTGAATGTGAACCTGGATCGATCTGCGCCCGGTGGTGACTGGCCACCTCGGCCATGTTGGGTTGCCCGAAGCCGGCCGTCAGTTCACGCATCAGCGCTGCCCGATACGAGTTGAAAAGCGAGTCGCGAAGGTCCACCAGGCGCGGAATCGCCGACGTCAGCGATTGCCACCACACACCCTCGCCCCGCATGGCCGAAAAGAACAGCTCGAAGCGCCCGGCCAGCAGGCCGCCGTGTTCCTGCAGCCGTTGGTCAAACGTCTCCACGAAATCCGCGAATCCATCGGTGTCGTTGTAGAACAGGTCGTAGGTGATGGGCTCTCCGTTGGGGGTTTGGGAGCCGTATAGGTTCTTCCCCTTGATGTGACGTCCCAAAACTATCTGCGCCTGATCCGATTTCGTCATTACCCCATTGAAGAAGCCAAACACAACGCCGCTTGCGGCGCAGATGTTGGTCTGCGCGATAGACGAAACAGGAAGGAGTGCAAGCAACACGACTGCCATGCAGGCACAAGTCCACCATTTGCGAAAGGCAGTTGTGCTATTCACAAGATGGCCCTTCAGGCATGCTGGACACTGTCCCGCTGCGCGCCTTGTTATAGGCCAAGTAAGCCTGCAATCTCGCCTTGGAATTGGTGGTGATGGATCTCAGTTCATCGAACATGACATCACCTTCGTTCCCGGTCACGGGAAATGCCGTGATGGAACAAACGACGGCCCGAGACATCTTTTCCGACACCGCATCCAACGCAACAGCATCGTTCCTGTCCACCAGCAACATCTGCTGATACGCCCGCGCCGTCTGCATCGCCGCCCTGCGTTGCGCAGGGTCGGTGTACTTGCGGTGAATGTGGGTCTCGATGTCGTCGCGCACGCCGTTGCGGTTGGCGTCCATCCCCTCGACGCTGGGCAGTCGCTCCAGCCGTGGCAGCGCGCCACTGGCTTCGAGTTGAGCGATCTTCTCCTCGGGTGTGGCCTCGGCCCCTGAACCTTTGCCACCTCCACAACCCGCAAACACAAAAGCCAGGGCCAGCGCCAGAGGCGCGACTCCCTTCGCCCATCGGTTGTGATCTTTCATCGCGATGTCCTCCCTGTGTACCGGAGTCACCAGACGGTCAACCTGCTGCCGCGCGGTTCTTCCGGCACGGGAATATAGGTCTTTGGAACTACATATACCCCCTGGGGGTCAGGCTGCTGCGCCCTTTGTGATGCATTGACGTTGGCGTTGACACGCGCACAGGGTGCCGCACAATGCCTTGGTCCCCTCCAACGGAGCCACCATGTCACCAACCACCACCACCGCCCTGCTGATCAGCGCTCTCGCCTTCAGCGCCGCCGCCCAGGCGCAAAGCACGAAGCCCGGCCTGTGGGAAGTCACGCAGAAGATGGGGGGTAACGCCCAGATGGACCAGGCCATGACCCAGATGCAGCAGCAGATGGCCGGCATGTCGCCTGCCGAGCGCAAGATGATGCAGGACATGATGGCCAGGCAGGGCGTGGCCATGCCCGCGCCCGCCGCCGGTGGCGGCATGGCCACGAAGATCTGCATCACGCCCGAGATGGCCGCGAAGCAGGACATGCCGGTGCAGACCGAGGGCGAGTGCACCACCACCGTCACCTCGCGCAGCGCCAGCGCGCTCAAGATGAACTTCGTCTGCAAGAACCCGCCGTCCACCGGCGAGGGCACCTACACCTTCAGTGGCGACACCGCCTACACCATGAAGATACTGGTGAACACGACCCACAAGGGCAAGCCGCAGTCCATGACCCTGGACGGCCAGGGCAAGTGGCTGTCGGCCTCGTGCGGTGCCGTCAGGCCGCTGAAGTGACTTTGGCGGGCCGGCTGCCGAACACGGCCCGGCCCACGCGCACCATCGTCGAACCCGCGGCCACGGCCGCCTCCAGGTCGTCGCTCATGCCCAGGGACAGGGTATCGAGCGCGAAGCCTGCGTCGTTGAGCTGGTTGAACAGCGCCCTGGCCTGCAGGAACAGCGCCCGCTGCGCCTCGAAGCCATCGGCGGGTTCCGGTACGCACATGAGGCCGCGCAGGCGCAGGTTCGGCAAACGCGACACCGCCATGGCCAGCGCAGGCAGAGCCCCGGGCGCCACGCCGGACTTGGTGAGGCCGCCGTCCACATTGACCTGCAGGCACACCTGCAGCGGCGGCAGGCCCTCGGGGCGCTGCTCGCTCAGGCGCTCGGCGATCTTGAGCCGGTCGACCGATTGCACCCAGTCGAAATGCGCCGCCACCAGGCGCGTCTTGTTGCTTTGCAGCGGGCCGATGCAGTGCCATTCGATTGGGCCCGACGGCGGGCTGCTCTCGCGCAGCGCCAGGATCTTCTCGACCCCTTCCTGCACGTAGTTCTCGCCAAACGCGCGCTGGCCGGCGGCCTGCGCCTGACGAACGGCATCGGGGCCGAAGGTCTTGGAAACCGCCAGCAGCGAGACCTCCGATGCATCGCGTCCCGCCTGTGCGCAAGCGCGCGCGATTCGCTCGCGCAAGCCTTGGAGATTGCCTTCAATCGTCGTCATAATCTGCCGTCATACCTCAACACCGCACGGGACCCCGGGATGGATATCACCCAACTGCTTGCCTTCAGCGTCAAGAACAAAGCATCCGATCTTCACCTCTCGGCCGGTCTTCCACCCATGATACGGGTGCATGGCGACGTGCGACGCATCAACGTCGAACCGCTGGACCACAAGTCGGTGCACGGCATGGTGTACGACATCATGAACGACAGCCAGCGCAAGCAGTACGAGGAGTTCCTGGAGTGCGACTTCTCGTTCGAGATCGAGGGGCTGTCTCGTTTTCGCGTCAACGCTTTCAACCACAACCGCGGTGCCGGTGCGGTGTTCCGGACCATCCCGAGCAAGATCCTCACGCTGGAGCAGCTCAGTGCGCCCAAGATCTTCGGCGACCTCGCGCTGCGCCCGCGCGGCCTGGTGCTGGTGACCGGCCCGACCGGTTCCGGCAAGTCCACCACGCTGGCCGGCATGGTCAACCACCTCAACGAAACCGAATACGGCCACATCCTCACGGTGGAAGACCCGGTGGAGTTCGTGCACGAATCCAAGAAGTGCCTGGTCAACCAGCGCGAGGTCGGCCCGCACACGCTGAGCTTTGCCAACGCGCTGCGCTCGGCCCTGCGCGAAGACCCGGACGCGATCCTGGTCGGTGAAATGCGCGACCTGGAAACCATCCGCCTGGCCATGACCGCGGCCGAAACCGGCCACCTGGTGTTCGGCACGCTGCACACCTCAAGCGCGGCCAAGACCATCGACCGCATCATCGACGTGTTCCCGGCGGAGGAAAAAGACATGGTGCGCGCCATGTTGTCCGAATCGCTGGTGGCCGTCATTTCTCAGACGCTGTGCAAGAACAAGGATGGCTCGGGCCGCGTCGCGGCGCACGAGATCATGCTGGGCACCAGCGCCATCCGCAACCTGATCCGCGAAGCCAAGGTGGCGCAGATGTACTCGGCCATTCAGACCGGCAACAGCGTGGGCATGCAGACGCTGGACCAGAACCTCTCGGAGCTGGTCAAGCGCAACGTGATCAGCCCCGCGGAAGCGCGCAGCAAGGCCAAGATCCCCGAAAATTTCCCGGGCTGATTTCAGACAAGGGGCAGGACACATGGAACGCGACCAGGCATCCAAATTCATCAACGACCTGCTGCGCCTCATGCTCAGCCGGACCGGCAGCGACCTGTTCATCACGGCCGACTTCCCACCCGCGATCAAGGTCGATGGCTCGGTGGTCAAGGTCTCGCCGCAGCCTTTGAACGCCTCGCACACGCTGGCGCTCGCGCGCGCCATCATGAACGACAAGCAGGCCGCCGAATTCGAGCGCACCAAGGAGTGCAACTTCGCGATCTCGCCGCCCGCCATCGGGCGCTTCCGCGTCAGCGCCTTCATCCAGCAGGGCAAGGTCGGCATGGTGCTGCGGACCATTCCCGCCGTGCTGCCCACCATCGACAAGCTGGGCCTGCCGCAGGTGCTCAAGGACGTCTCGCTGTCCAAGCGCGGTCTGTGCATCCTGGTCGGCGCCACCGGCTCGGGCAAGTCGACCTCGCTCGCGGCCATGGTGGACTGGCGCAACGAGAACACGCACGGCCACATCATCACCATCGAAGACCCGGTGGAGTTCGTGCACCCGCACAAGAACTGCGTGGTGACGCAGCGCGAAGTGGGCCTGGACACCGACAGCTGGGAAGCCGCGCTGAAGAACACGCTGCGCCAGGCACCCGACGTGATCCTGATGGGCGAGATCCGCGACCGCGAGACCATGGAACACGCGATCCAGTTCTCGGAGACCGGTCACCTGTGCCTGGCCACGCTGCACGCCAACAGCGCCAACCAGGCGCTGGACCGCATCATCAACTTCTTCCCCGAAGAGCGCCGCGCCCAGCTGCTGATGGACCTGTCGCTGAACCTGCGCGCGCTGGTCTCCCAGCGCCTGGTGCCCCGCCAGGACAACAAAGGCCGGCACGCCGCGGTGGAGATCATGCTGAACTCGCCGCTGATCTCCGACCTGATCTTCAAGGGCGATGTCGCCGAGATCAAGGAGATCATGAAGAAGAGCACCCAGATGGGCATGCAGACCTTCGACCAGGCGCTCTTCAACGCCTTCGAGGCCAACCTCATCACGCTCGAAGACGCGCTGCGCAACGCCGATTCGCTCAACGACCTGCGCCTGCAGATCAAGCTCAACAGCCAGCGCGCCAAGTCGCTCGACCTGGCTGCGGGCACCGAGCACCTCACCATCATGTGACCCCCCCGCGCCGCGCCTTGCGGCGCGTCACCCCCAGGGGGGCAATGCGTGCGGCCCGGCAAAGCCGGTTCCGCCGCCTTTCTGGACTGAAGAGACCCTCTTATGAGCAACATCGCAGAAAAATCTTACGAATCCACCCCTGTCCGCAAAGTCGCTTTCATTGGCCTGGGCGTCATGGGCTATCCCATGGCGGGACACCTGGCGCGCGCCGGGCATGCGGTGACGGTCTACAACCGCTCCACCGCCAAGGCAGCCGCCTGGGCCGCCGAGTTCGGCGGTGCGCACAAGCCCACCCCGCGCGAAGCCGCACAGGGCGCCGACTTCGTGTTCGCCTGCGTGGGCAACGACGACGACCTGCGCGCCGTCACGCTCGGCGCCGACGGCGCCTTTGCCGGCATGGCGCCCGGCGCCGTGTTCGTGGACCACACCACCGCCTCGGCCGACGTGGCGCGCGAACTGTATGGCGCCGCCAAGGCACTCGGCCTGTCGTTCATCGACGCGCCGGTCTCGGGTGGCCAGGCCGGTGCGCAGAACGGCGCGCTCACCGTCATGTGTGGCGGTGACGCGGCCGCCTTCGAATCCGTCAAGCCGGTGGCCATGGCGTTTTCGCGCGCCTTCACCCGCATGGGCGAGAGCGGCGCGGGCCAGCTCACCAAGATGGTCAACCAGATCTGCATCGCAGGCCTGGTGCAGGGCCTGTCGGAGGCGATCGCCTTTGGCCAGAAGGCCGGCCTGGACATGAACCAGGTGCTCGACGTGATCGGCAAGGGCGCGGCGCAAAGCTGGCAGCTCGACAACCGTGGCAAGACCATGGTGGCCGACAAGTTCGACTTCGGTTTCGCCGTGGACTGGATGCGCAAGGACTTGGGCCTGGTGCTCGACGAGGCCAAGCGAAACGGCGCGCGCCTGCCGGTGACCGCGCTGGTGGACCAGTTCTACGCCGACGTGCAGGCCATGGGCGGCCAGCGCTTCGACACCTCCAGCCTGATCAAGCGCTTGAAATAGGCTCCCCCCGCGCCGCCTTCGGCGTCACCCCCCAGGGGGCAACACCTGCGGCCTGGCAGAGCCAGTTCCGCGGTGTTCTGGATGGCGACACCGCTGACGCGGCAGTGATCTACTTCGCGTCGTTCACCGGCGCCGGCTGCTTCTGTGCGCCGATGTTGGCGAGCTCCTGCTCGGTGATGATCTCGAGCACGCGCACCACGCGCGACACACTCTGCGTGTTGCGCGCGATGTCGGTGGCGCGGTCGGCCTCACGCTGCGTCACGCGGCCCATCAGGTACACGGTGCCGCGCTCGGTCGTGATCTTGAAGGCACTGGCCGACAGGTCTTTCGCGTCCACCAGCGAGGCCTTCACCCGGCCGGTGATCAGGGTGTCGGTGGCGCGCTCCTTGAACGAGGGGCTGTTGGTCACGCCCAGCTCGTTGATGACCTCGCGGACGTTGTCCACACCGGACACGATCTGCGTGATCTGCGTCTTGATGGCTTCGCTGGCGGCTTCGCCGGTGAGCAGCACGCGGCGGTTGTAGCTGGTGACCGCGAAGCGCGCCCGCGCATCGCCGATCTCGTCCTTGATGCGGTTGCTCGCCCGCAGTTCAATGGCCTGGTCGTCGAGCTGGGCGCCGGAGGTGCGGCGGTCCACCGCCACCAGGGCGGTCACGGCCGCGCCGCCCACCACCAGGGGTGCGCAGGCGCTCAGTGTGGCGCCGAGTGCGGCCACGGCCAGGGTGGCGGCGGCAATGCGGTGCAGGGAAGCGGTTGTCGATGGGCTCATGAGGCACTCTCCATGTTGGGGTTTGACACGTCGGGCAGGCCCAGCAGCTGGGCGTCCACACCGTCACAAATGCAGTGCAGCACCAGGTGATGCACTTCCAGAATCCGGGCCGGCAACTCGTGCGGCACGCAAATATGCACGTCGGTGTCGCGCAGCAGCAGCGCCAGCCGGCCACCGCGCGCGCCGGTGAGCGCCACCACGGTCATGTCGCGTTCGTGCGCGGCCTCGACGGCGGCGACCACGTTGGCCGAATTGCCGCTGGTGGACAGCGCCAGCAGCACGTCGCCGGCCTGGCCGAGCGCGCGCACCTGGCGCGCGAACACCGCGCGTGCGTCGAAGTCGTTGGCGATGCCGGTGAGCACGGCCGCGTCGGACGAGAGCGAGAACGCCGCGAGCTCGGGGCGCTCGCGCTCGTAGCGGCCCATGAAGCTGGCCGCGAAGTGCTGCGCGGCCGCCGCCGAGGCGCCGTTGCCGCACGACAGCACCTTGCCGCCGCCCGTGACGCTGGCCAGCACCGCGGCAATGGCGGATTCGACCAGCGGGGCCAGCGACTGCGCGCACTGGTACTTCAGGTCGGCGCTGTCGATGAACTGTTGCTGGATGCGTTGCAGGAGCATGGCGCGATCATAGCGGTGGGGGATGTATCAAAATGCGGCCGGTGCGTCAAAGGCCGCGCGCAGCCACTCGATGCGCGGGGGCGTGCCCTCGATCAGCACCACATCGAAGCGGCATGCAGGCTCTGAGCCCAGGCGCAGCAAAAAGTGCCGCGCCGCGAACACGATGCGCCGCTGCTTCACCCCGGTGACGCTCGCGCCCGCGCCACCCTGGCGCTGGCTGGCGCGCTGGCGCACCTCGACGAAGACCAGCGTGCCATCGGGCTCGCGCATAATCAAATCGACTTCGCCACCGCCCCGGCCCGGGGTCCTGAAATTGCGCTGCACCAGCGACAGGCCGTGGCGCCGCAGGTGCGCCAGCGCCGCGTCTTCGGCGGCATCGCCCCGGTCCTTGGTGGTCTGTCCCGCCGCGCCGCCCATGGTGGGCGCCCCCTGTTTTCTGGATGTCCACATTGTCTGCAAGCACTCCATCCCTGTTGGCGGCCGCCCGTGACGCAGCGGCGCACCAGCATTATCCGCAGGGCGCGCTCTACATGGTCGCCACACCCATTGGCAACCTGGCCGACATCGGGCTGCGCGCGCTGCAGGTGCTCTCGCTGGCCGACACCGTGGCCTGCGAGGACACGCGCCACACCGCCGCGCTGCTGCAGGGCTACGGCCTGCACAAGCCGCTGCTGGCGCTGCACGAACACAACGAGGCCGAGGCCGCGCAGACGGTGGTGCAACGCCTGCAGGACGGCCAGCGCGTCGCCTATGTGAGCGATGCCGGCACGCCTGGCGTGAGCGACCCCGGCGCGCGCCTGGTCGCCGCCGTCACCGCCGCCGGCCTGCGCTGCCTGCCCATCCCCGGTGCGAGCAGCATCACCGCGCTGCTCAGCGTGGCCGGTCACACCGGCTGGGACGGGCGCTTCGTGTTCGCGGGCTTTCTCTCGCCCAAGGCCGCCGAGCGCCAGCGCGAGGTGCAGCAGATCGGCGCCGACGCGCGCGCCTGCGTGCTGCTCGAAGCCCCGCACCGCATCGAGGCGCTCGCCAGAGACCTGGCCACGCTGGGCGCGCGCCTGCTGACCGTGGGGCGCGAACTCACCAAGCAGTTCGAGGAGGTGGCGCACCTGGCGGCGCAGGACTTTCCCGCCTGGCTGGAGGCCGGCGCGCACCGCACGCGCGGCGAGTTCGTGTTGATGGTGCACCCGCTGGTGGCGGACACGGCGGACGCCGGCGCGGTGGACGCGGCCGCGCTGCGCACGCTCGACCTGCTGCTGGCCGAGCTGCCGCTGAAAACCGCGGTGCGCCTGTGCGCCGAGATCAGCGGCCAGCCGCGCAACGCCTTGTACGAGGCCGCGCTGGCGCGGCGCCAGGCCGAAGACTAGGACCTGTTCAGCGCAGGGAGCGGGCCATGGTGTCCGGCCCCGACCGGGAACCCGGCTCGCGCGCCGGCGCCGGCGCATCGGGCACTTCCGTGGCCTGCACATCGACCACATCGCCCATCGGCCGGCGCACACCCCCCGCGCCGTTCGGCCACACGCCCTGGGTGTAGCGCTGCGAGGTCTGGCGGAAGCGGCTGAAAACGACCGCCGGCGCAGGCTTGCGCCCGGTCAACAGCGCCCACAACGACACAGCCACCACCACCACCAGGGCGGCCAGCAGCAGGCTGAACACAAACACCAGGGCCGCCAGCACCAGCACCAGCCTGAGCACGCCACGCAGCACGCGGCCGAAGAAATCGAAGAGTCCGTTCATGGATGAGAGAGCCTCGGGGGCCCGTGGGAGTTCCGGAACTGGCGCGAGCGCCAGGCGTGGGCGTGGCCCGGTACCGGGCAAACGCCAATCAGATGGTGGCATTGTCCGCGCTTGCAAGCCGGCGGGCCAGCGGCCGACAGGCGGGCGGCGGCGGTGCCGGCGCGCGCGAGCGGCTGCTATGCTCAGCCGTGCCTGCGCGCGCCGGGCCCGCAGGCCCCTTCCAGAGCCTCCATGAAACCCCTGTACCAGTACTTCTTCCGCGGCCTGATCACCTTCCTGCCGGTGGCGCTCACGGTCTACGTGCTGTACCTGTTCATCGTCTGGGTCGAGTCGGCGGCCATGTGGCTGATCCGCCCCTTCATCGGCGACTTCTACCTGCCCGGGCTGGGCATCGTGCTGGGCGCCGCGCTGATCATGGGCCTGGGCTTCCTGATCTCGCAGCCGGTGACCGCGCGCCTGCTGTCGTGGATCGAGCTGCCCTTCACCAACCTGCCGGTGGTCAAGAGCATCTACTCCTCGCTCAAGAGCTTCGCCGACTACTTCTCGCCGCACAAGCAGGAAGCCCAGCAGCAGGTGGTGGTGCTGCGCATGCCAGGCAACGAGATGGCCATCGTCGGCCTGGTCACGCGCCAGAGCATGGAAGGCCTGCCCCCCGAGCTGGCCGCGCTCGAGCACGTCGCGGTCTACCTGCCCATGGGCTACATGATCGGCGGCTACACCGTCTTCGTGCCGCGCAGCTGGACCACACCGATCGACATGTCGGTCGAGGAAGCCATGCGCTCCTCGCTGCTGGCCTGGATGTCGTCGAACCGCGGCCCGGAAACCGGCCCCCGCAGCGGGCCCTGAGCGTGAGCATCCGCCACCTCGACGCCCTGTTCGCGCCGGCCTCGGTGGCGGTGATCGGAGCCTCCACGCGGCCCTCCAGCGTGGGCGCCACGGTCTGGCGCAACCTGCGCGACGGCGGCTTCCGAGGCGCGCTGTACCCGGTGCACCCGACCCACACCGAACTCGATGGCGTGCCGGCTTTCGCCCGCGTGGCCGACCTGCCGCAGGCGCCGGACCTCGCCATCCTGTGCACGCCGGCGGCCACCGTGGTGCCGCTGATCACCGAGCTGGGCGCGCGCGGCACACGCGCGGCCATCGTGCTCACCGCCGGGCTGGACGCGGCGCAGAAGCAGGCCATGCTCGACGCCGCGCGCGTGCACACCCTGCGCATCCTCGGGCCCAACTGCCTGGGCATGCTGGTGCCGCACCTGGGCCTGAACGCCAGCTTCGCGCCCACCGGCGCCCTGCCCGGCGAACTGGCCTTCGTGTCGCAGTCGGGCGCCCTGGTCACCGCCATGCTCGACTGGGCCGGCTCGCGCGGCATCGGCTTCTCGCACTTCGTCTCGCTCGGCGAGCGCGCCGACGTCGACTTCGGCGACATGCTCGACTTCCTCGGCAGCGACCCGAAGACGCGCGCCATCCTGCTCTACATCGAGAGCATTGAGGCGCCGCGCAAGTTCATGTCGGCCGCGCGCGCCGCGGCGCGCAACAAGCCGGTGATCGTGGTCAAGGCCGGCCGCTCGGCCGCCGGGCAGCAGGCCGCGGCCTCGCACACCGGCGCGCTGGCCGGCTCCGACGCGGTGTTCGACGCCGCCATCGCGCGCGCCGGCATGCTGCGCGTGGACACCCTGCAGGACCTGTTCCTCGCGGCCGAAACGCTCTCTCGCTTCCGCGACAGCCGGGCCGAACAGCTGATCGTGCTCACCAACGGCGGCGGCGCCGGCGTGATGGCGGCCGACGCCGCCGCCACCGAAGACGTGCCGCTGGCCCCGATCACCGAGGCGCTGCGCGCCCGGCTCGACGCCGTGCTGCCGGCGCACTGGTCGCACGCCAACCCGGTGGACATCATCGGCGACGCCCCCGCCACCCGCTATGTCGAGGCGCTGCAGGCGCTGGGCAACGACGATGCCAGTGCCGTGCTGTTCATCCACGCGCCCACCGCCATCGTGCCCAGCCTGGCGATCGCGCAGGCCCTGCTGCCGCTGGCCTCGGCCGCGCCCCGGCGGGTGCTGGGCTGCTGGCTCGGCGACGCGGCCGTGGCGCAGGCGCGCGCCCTCTTCCGCGGCGCGGGCGTGCCCGACTTCAACACCCCCGAGGACGCGGTGCGCGCCTTCTCGCTGCTGCGCACCTACCGCCGGCACCAGCAGGAGCTGCTGCAGACACCCCCCGCGCGCGCCAGCGCACAGGCTGTGGACCTGCCGCGCATCCGCGCCATCGTCGACGCGGTGCAGGCCGACGGGCGCGAGCTGCTCACCGAGCCCGAGGCCAAGGACCTGCTCGCCGCCGCCGGCCTGCCGGTGGTGGCCACGCGCGTGGTGCCGCCCGATGCGGCGGCGGCGCGCGCCGCGGCCGACGCCCTGGGCTACCCGGTGGCGCTGAAGATCCTGTCGCACGCCATCTCGCACAAGTCCGACGTGGGCGGCGTGCGCCTGAACATCGGCAGCGCCGCCGAACTCGAACAGGCCTGCGCCACCATGCTGGCGCGCGTGCGCGAGCAGCGGCCCGACGCGGTGGTGCAGGGTTTCACCGTGCAGACCATGGTGCGCAAGAAGCACGCGCACGAGCTCATCATCGGCGCCAGCGTGGACCCGGTGTTCGGCCCGGTGCTGCTGTTCGGCCAGGGCGGCGTGGCGGTCGAGGTGCTGGCCGACCGCGCGCTCGCGCTGCCGCCGCTGAACACCACGCTGGCCCTGGCCCAGATCGCGCGCACCCGCGTGGCCCGACTGCTGCGCGGCTACCGCGACGAGCCCGCGGCCGACGTCGACGCCATCGCGCAGGTGCTGGTGGCGGTGTCGCAGCTGCTGGCCGACGTGCCCGAGCTCGCCGAACTCGACATCAACCCGCTGCTGGCCAACCACGAGGGCGCGGTGGCGCTGGACGCGCGCGTGCGTGTCTCGGCGCGGCGCCCGGCCGGCGCGGCGAACTTCGCGATCCAGCCCTACCCGCAGGACCTGGTGGAGCGCTGGGACTGGCAGGGCCAGGCGGTCACGCTGCGCCCGATCCGCCCGGAAGACGAGCCGCAGCACCGCGCCTTTCTCGAGAAGCTCGACCCGGAGGACATCCGCCTGCGCGTGTTCTACAGCCGCCGCCACATCGAACACAGCGAGCTCGCGCGGCTCACGCAGATCGACTACGCGCGCGAAATGGCCTTCATCGCCACCCGCAGCGGGCCCGACGGCGCGGAAGAGACCCTGGGCACGGTGCGCGCGGTGGTGGACCCGGACAACGAGGCCGCCGAGTTCGGCGTGATCGTGCGCTCCGACCTCAAGGGCAGCGGCCTGGGCCACCGGCTCATGCGCAAGATGATCGACCACCTGCGCGCGCGCGGCACCCAGCGGCTGGTGGGCACGGTGCTGCGCGAGAACCGCGGCATGCTGGAACTTGCGCACGCGCTGGGCTTCCAAGAGACGGTCAACCCCAGCGATCCCGGCGACCACGACACGCGGTACGTCGCGCTGGACCTGCAAACCCCAGCCGGACCACCGCCGTGACACACCACCAGCCCACCCGCCGTCTCCTGATCGCCAGCGCCGCGGCGCTGGCCGCCCCCGCCTGGCTGTCGCCCGCGCTGGCCCAAGCGAAAAACCTGCGCGCCACGCCCCGCCAGACCGAGGGCCCGTTCTACCCCGTGGCCCTGCCGGCCGACAGCGACGCCGACCTGCTGAAGAACGGCAAGGCCGTGTACGACAAGGGCCAGCCGGCCTGGGTCGAGGGCACGGTGACCGACCTTTCGGGCGTGCCGGTGGCGGGCGCGGTGGTCGAGATCTGGCAGTGCGACCACGCTGGCCACTACCACCACCCGGGCGACGGCGGGCGCGCCGACCCGGCGTTCCAGGGCTTCGGCCAGGTGAGCGTGGGCCGCGACGGGCGCTACCGCTTCCGCACCCTGAAGCCCGTGCCCTACAGCGGCCGCACGCCGCACATCCATGTGAAGGTGCGGCTGGACCGCGCCGAACTGCTCACCACCCAGCTCTACGTGGCGGGCGATCCGGGCAACGAGCGTGACGGCCTGTGGCGCCGCCTGGACGAAGCCAGCCGCGCCGCGCTCACCGTGCCCTTCGCGCCGGGCAGCGACGGCCTGCGCGCGAACTTCCCCATCGTGGTGCAGGCCTGAGGCCGGCCGGGGCAAAGCCCGTCGCGCGGACAGGGCGAGGCGCCAACGCGTAAGCTCGCGCGCATGGATTCACTGACGCAGATCGCACTGGGCTCGGCCGTGGGCGTGGCCGTGATGGGCCGGCGCACCGCCCTCTGGAAGGCCGCGCTGTGGGGCGCCATCGGCGGCACCCTGCCCGACCTCGACGCCTTCATCGACCACGGCGACGCCATCCTCAACATGACGCGCCACCGCGCCGAGAGCCATTCGCTGTTCGTGCTCTCGCTGGCCGCGCCGGTGTTGGCCTGGATCGTCTCGCGCGTGCACGGCGAGGCGGCGTTGTTCAAGCGCTGGTGGCTGGCGATGTGGCTGGTGCTCGTCACCCACCCGCTGCTGGACACCATGACGGTCTACGGCACGCAGCTGCTGCAGCCCTTCAGCGACTACCCCTTCGGCGTGGGCAGCGTCTTCATCATCGACCTGGCCTACACCGTGCCGCTGATCGTGGGTGTGGTCGCCGCGCTGCGGCTGAACAACCCGCGCGGCCTGGCCTGGAACACCGCCGGCCTGGTGCTCAGCACGCTCTACCTGGCCTGGGGCGTGGGCGCGCAGCAGCACGCCACGCAGGTGGCGCGCGCCTCGCTGCAGGCCGAGGGCATCAACGCCGAAGGCCTGCTCGTCACACCCGCGCCCTTCAACACCGTGCTCTGGCGGCTGGTCGCCACCACGCCCACGCAGTACCTCGAAGGCCACTACTCGCTGCTGGACGATTCGAAGCGCATCGTCTGGACGGTGCATTCGCGCGGCGCCGAGCTGATCGCCCAGCACAGGGACGAGCCGTACGTGGCGCGCATGGCGGCCTTCACCCACGGCTACTACAGCGTGTCGGCGGCGGCCGATGGCCAGTTGTTCGTGACCGACCTGCGCATGGGCCAGGAACCGAGCTACACCTTCCGCTTCAACCTGGGCACCGCGGCGGCGCGCGCCAACGGCGGCCACCGCCCCACGCTGGAAGGTTTCCGGCCCGACATGGCGACCGCCCTGCCCTGGCTGTGGCGGCGCCTGTGGGGCGAACGCCTGCCCTCGCCGCTGGTGCCACCGGCCACGCCGCGGCTGGGCCTGGCGCCCGCGGGGTAACTCAGCCCATCAGCGTGATCGCGATGACGGCCACGCCGAGCACCAGGTTGACGAACACCCAGGTGCGGATCGAGGCCATGGCAGCGCCACCGGCCGGCCAGTCGCTGGCGGCGACGGCGCGCGTGAGGCGCTTGAACAGCGCGAAGCGGATGTGGCCGAAGATGGCGACCATCACGATGCCGATCGTGGCCATGAGGGTCCAGTCCAGCGGCATGGCAAAGCCCAGACCGGCCTGCACCGACTCCTTCGCCGCGCGGCCGATCATCCATACGCCCGTCACCAGCACCACCACCACGGCCACCAGCACGGCCGAGAAGAAGCGCTGCATCACCGCCTGCAGCAGGCGCAGGCGCACCGGTGGCTCCAGCGACTGCACCGAAGGCCGCAGGCAGAAGTGGGCGAAGGCCATGCCGCCGACCCAGAGGACGATGGCGAGCACGTGGGCGAGTTTGAGTGCGGCGTAGAACATGGCGTGGGTCCCGGCTGGGTGAGGTGGGGTATCAGACGTCGCTGAGCACGCCGTCGATGCGGCGCTGCAGGCGGTAGGGCGGCAGGCCCTTGAGCATGCGCCGCCCGTAGGACTGGCGCAGCAAGCGGGCATCGTAACAAACGACCACCGCTTCATCGGTCTCGCTGCGCAGCGCGCGGCCGGTCCACTGCAGCAGGCGCGCGCCGGTGGCGGGCACCACGAGCTCGCTGAACGGGTCGCGGCCCTGGCTCTTCAACCAGTCGGCGCGCGCCTGGCCCACCGGGTCGCTGGGTGAAGCAAACGGCAGCTTGGTGATGAACACCCATTCGCACAGCTCGCCGGGCAGGTCGAGCCCTTCGCCAAACGACTGCAGGCCGAACAGCACCGAGGGTTTGCCTTCGGCCACGCGCTCGGCGTGGCGGCGCAGCAGCACGGTGCGCGACGCCTCGCCCTGCACCAGCACGCGCTCGCGCAGCGCGCCGTGTTCGCCGCGCTCCAGCAGCGCCTGCGCCTGGCGCATCTGCGCGCGCGAGGTGAACAGCACCAGCGCGCCGCGCTGCACCTCGCGCAGGTCGGCCATGAGCGCGGCCAGCATCTCGCGCGTGTAGCCGTCCACGTCCTTCGGGTCGGCTGCGGTCTGCACCACCACCAGCCGGCCCTGGCGCGCGTGGTCGAACGGGCTCTGCACCTCGCGCGCGGCCACGGCGTCGTCGAACGCCAGGCCGGACTCGTGCAGGAAGTGGTCGAAGTTGCCGCAGGTGACGAGCGAGGCCGAAGTGACCACCGCCGCTCGCACCTGGCTCCACAGGTGGTTGCGCAGCAGGCTGCCGGGTTGCAGCGGGCAGGCGTGCGCCGTGAGCGTGACGAGGCCGTGGCTCACGCCCGCTTCCAGCCACTTGGCCAGCGGCGGCTGGCCGTCGCCCGCGTCCTGCAGCCAGTAGGTCGCCGTTTCCTGCGCGCTCTGCAGGCGCGGCGCGAGCACGCCCAGGCGGCTGTAGAGCTGGGCGCAGCGCGCGGCGTCGCCCGGGTTGTCGCGCGCGTTGGCCTTGAGCTGCGTGGCGAGCGCCTCGAACACCTTGAGCAGCGCGCTCGCGTGGGCGTGCAGTTTCTGCACCACCTCCAGCCAGCCGGCCGGCAGCACGCCGCCCTCGAAGCGGTCCACCACCGGTGCGCCTGCGTCGTTGAAGCCCCCGCCGCCCGTGCGCGCCGGCGTGCGCCCGGCGGCGCGGCCGGTGAGATCGATCCACGCGGGCAGCGCGCCGATGCGCTGCATCGCCAGCCGCGCCAGCTCGTTCTGCGCACTCTTGAGTTCCTTGGCAAACGCGGCGACATCGATCGTGGGCTGGTGCTCGATCGCAGCGGCCACCTCGTCCACCGCGCGCGGCAGCTTGTCGAGCCATTGGCCGCGCATCAGGTCCATGGACGCGGTGAACTGCCCCTGCGCCACCGAGCCCAGGTGGTGCGCCTCGTCAAACACGAGGTAACAGTCCTGCGGCGCGGGCAGGGCGTGCAGGCCCAGCGTGGAGAGCAGCAGGTCGTGGTTGACCACGATCACCTGCGCCTGCGCCAGCTTCGCGCGCGCCTGGTAGTAGCTGCAGCTGTTGTAGCTCGGGCAGTGGCGCGCGGTGCAGGTGTGGCGCTCGGCCGCCACTGGCGCCCACAGACCGCCATCGGGCGGTTCGTCGAGCCGGTCGCGGTCGCCGTCCCAGCTGCCGCCGTCGAGCGCGTCGGCCCAGGCGGTGTACTGCACACCGCGCTCCTGCCAGCGCGCGGCCGCCGCCGCGTTGGCCACCGTGCGCGCGGCCACACCCGAGGCGCTGGTGTCGGCGGCGCCCGTGTCCTCGGTCTCGAACAGGTCGGCGCTGGCCGCGTCACCGCCACTGAGCTGGTCGAGCTTGAGCCGGCACACATAGCGCCCGCGCCCCTTGGCCAGCGCGAAGCTGAAGGGCTGGGGCAGCGCGGCGGCGAGCGCCGGCAGGTCCTTGGCGATCAGCTGTTCCTGCAGCGCCACCGTGGCGGTGCTGATGATCACGCGCTTCTGCTGCGCCAGCGCCAGCGGGATCACCGTGGCCGCATACGCCGCCGACTTGCCCACGCCGGTACCCGCCTGCACCACCGCGATGCCGCGCGCGGGCAGCGCCGCGTCACCCGCCACCGCGCCGTCGCCCGGCGTCACGCCCGAGAGCGTGTGCGCGATGTGGGCCGCCATGTCGCGCTGCCCGGGCCGCGAGCGGTAGCCCGGCGCATGCGCCACCAGGTGGTCGAACGCGGCCAGCGCGATCGCCTCGCGCGCCAGCGGGCCGGACACGGGTGATGCGGCAGCTGCGTCAGCGTCGGCGGGAGAAGTTTCCAGGGTGGGGGCGGACATGCGGGGCGAAAGGCAAACGGCGATTGTCACAGACGCTGGCGGCTGGAGCTTTGCTGTGGCAGACGCGAAAAACGAATGGGGTCGATTGCCGCTTTGCAGCGGTTGCTGCCGGCTGAGCCAACGCACCGAACGTGCGATCTGCACCACATTGCAGTCATTCAGTCGTTGGTCATGAAGGTCTACGGCTTGCAGGCGGCGGTGCCACGGCTAGACTGCCGCAATCGGCCACAAGCGGACATGCAAATCAAAACAACCCTGGTATCCCTGCTTTTCTGCTCTGCGATTGGAGGCGTTGTGGCAGCGTTCACCTCGCTCAGTTGGCTGGCTGCCACGTGCTTTGTCGCAGCCGCTCTTTTGGTCAACGGGGCTCTTGCTACATGGGAAGACTCTCGGCCTGGCGGGTTCGACAACCCGGATGGAGCGAGTACAGCGCCATCTCCATGGTCGCTTTGGGGCATCATCGCGGCGGCGGTTGCAGCCGTCGTCGCTGGGGCGTTGATTCAACTTGGCTGAGCTTCCGCTAGGGGCCCTGAGGCGACGGTGGGTATGCGGTCCCAAACCGGTCATTGGTACTGCTTGCTCGGCTATCCAATGGTTGGGCAGTGGACGGCTTTGCACACGCACTACGTCTGTTCGAAAGCTATATTTGCGTCAGAGCATGCGTGCCGGATTTCAAGGGATTTTTATGCCTGGATTTTCGGACAGTGCATCGCCTTGAATCTCAGGCTACAGGCTGTTTTCAGAAGGACCTCGTGCCCAGAATATCCCGCACCGTCCAGCGTATCCCGCAGGTTCTGCGGGATACATTACGTTAAAGCGCAATGTCCAACGTAGCACCAGAGATCCAACGCAATTGGTACGCGATTTCGCCGCAAGGCGACGGCGTTTCGGTTCGATTTGGTGTGGGTATGCCGATTCGGAGACCGACTGGGGAGTGGGGTGCATCTGTCAGCCTTGACGGGCTGGAGTCGGCCACGACAATCTTCGGCGAAGACGGGTGGCAAGCCGTGTCCCTCGGTATGAATTTCATCGCGAGTCGGGTTTCCGACTACGAGGAACGCGGGTGGCAGTTTCATTGGACTGAGGGTGGCGAGCGGGCAACCGCCGAGGATCTCGGTGGCTGAGATGCGCCTTAACTTATCAATCGACGCGGACCCACTGCAGCAGGAGGCGGCTCCGCCGCGAATGTTGGTGGTCCGGTCACCTTCACGTTAGGCTGCACAAACCATGTGGCAACGCGCGGAGATCGTTGAAGTCATGTCCCTTCTCGAGCAAGGCATGAATTCGTTGCACCCGGAGCATCGAACCGCTATCGCCAAGTCTCTGATTCCCCCGCGATGGATCCCCGTGGCGGACTGCCCAGGCGAATCCGTTGTGGCAGTCGCGGACATTCATGGCAAGCTTCTCTACTGGTCGGACGTTGAAGGCGGCTGGGAGTTGGACGAACTCGGCCCTGATGGCAGCATTCAGTCTCGTGGTTGCAGTCAATTCGAGCTTCGGCACGTTACTCACCAAGCGTTCGGGGTGCCCAGTGCTGCCTAGTTTGGCCGTCAACGCCAATGCCTTGCGGCGTCCCGACGCTGCGCGCCTTCCTTCCGCAAGTCGCCGGCTACGTCTACATTAGGCCGCACACAAGATGCAAGTGACGCACAAATCGAGGAGCGCCGAAGCCCGATCGCGGCTCTTCTTGGAGATGGCTTCGGAGTGTTCCGCCGACAGGAGAGTCGAGTTCGAGGCCTTCCTCGAGGCGGCAATCGTCTTTGGCCGTGCCGCTCTGCACAGGTTTCAGACCCGACATGTGAGGCATCCTCAATGGAAGCAGTGGTGGGATGGTCTGCGGAAAAACCCCTCTATTGAGTTCTTCCGCACCGAGAGAGACAGGCTCCTGAAGGAGGCCTCGCCGAAGATCGGACAAAAGGCTTTCGTGGGCAGTGTCGTCGTACGCAGAGCAGGTGATTCTCCACCTGGCAATGAGCCCACGAAAGCGGGAGATTTCTACTTCTTCGAAGGACCAGAAGTCCCCGCGGCGGTCACGGTCGACCGCCATCTGAGGGAGCTTGAACGCGTGCTGAAGGAAGCGGAGGCGGTTTTTGTCAGAAGTACGAATGAACTGGGGGTTACGGCCCAACTCCGACGTTGAACGTCCACTTGCGAAAATTCCAGCAGCACCTTCTGGCCGACTGTAGCCGGTCGTCACCTCGGGGCTTTGAGCCTCGAAGGAGACTTTCACCTCTATCCGAAGCGGTCGCACAGCACTCGGGTTCATTTCGATTTTGTCGAAGAATGGCTCGGAAATACCATCGCTACTTTCGCAGATAGTGGAGCATGTACGTTGACGACACGAAAGCGCCGCTTTCCACCGTGGATTGAAAACATTCGCGAAGGTCCTCCTTCGAGGTGAAGGTGTACTGACTCAGACGGTCACCTGCGAAGCAAGCAAGGCGCCAGAAATCAAAGCCATTTGTCTCACCGCTCTGACCGAAATCGAAATCCACCAATCCGGTCTCAAACTCGACCCCGCAGCCATACCCATGCTTGAAGTACGGCACTCCACCTGGAAGGATGCCTTTATGTGGAAGACCGTTGCAAGCCCAAGCAAGATTGCTTTCCGGCATCGCAATGCCTCCCTCTTTTAGCAGATTCACGGCTCTGGCTACCGCAGCCAAGTAGTCAACGATAAGGCTATGAAGGCGCGAATCCATCGGCTGTATGTGTGGGAATTGGAAGGCGACGGTCAGAGTCCGCTCTTGGCCGAAAGCATCATGCTAGCTCAGGCTGGACCGGGCCCACAAGAGACATTGGCGCTGCTTCAAAGCGGCCATTCAGATACGGGCTCAGAAGCGCGCGCGAGCAAGCCATACCGTAAAGGATGGAGCCACTTGGACTAGCGAGCTTTCTTCGTGGTCCCACATCACGACGGTGGGTTCGACCTCGGCGCTATCAGCCCAACCAAATAGGCCACCACACCCATCATCGGCGAATGGCACGATTGGAGCCGCACCCGTATAGCGCTTGGCTTCAACTACCTCCGATGGCCTCAGAATTCGATGGGTGAAGCGTAGCTCATCGAGGCCGCCCAACTCCATGAACTCGCAATAGCTCGCCGGAAAAGCGATGCCGAGTACGGCCTCTGCCTCACGAATTTCCTGCTCAAGAACCGGAGCAACCGACTCGTCGCGGCTGCTCTTGCCACTCTTCAAGATAGCTTCAACTTCCGTCATGGTCTAACCCTCAATGCCCGCTTCTGGCCGATTGCTGCAGTCTAGACGTGACGACGACATCCGGTAGCTCTCGCCCCAAATCGCCACTTCCTGAATGTCTGCAACGTGGTGCAGATCGCACGTTCGGAGCGTTAGCTCAGTCGGCAGCACCCAGTCTGAAGCCGTAGTCTTGTCGAACAGCCCAAGCGCCCAGTCCGATGGAAAACATCGCAGCCGAGGCCTGACCAGACGCAAAGCGACTCCATGGTGCAATGCACCCCATCGCCCCGGAGAACCGCATGCCCACCACCCCCCGCCACCGCACCCCGGCGCCCCGCAAGACCCGCCCCGGCAAACTCCCGATCGACCTTGCGCTGCAGGGCGGGGGGTCGCACGGGGCCTTCACCTGGGGCGTGCTCGACCGCCTGCTGGAAGACGAGACGCTGGAGATCGCCGCCATCAGCGGCACCAGCGCGGGCGCGATGAACGCGGTGGCGTTCGCCGCCGGGCTCATGGACGGCGGGCGTGACGGCGCCCGGCGCGTGCTGCGCGAGTTCTGGAGCCGCGTGGCCGAGCTCTCGCCCTTTCACCACCTGCAGGCCAGCCCGCTGGGCGCGGTGTTCGAGCCGGTCCAGGCCTTCCTCGATCCGTGGCTGGCGCCGCTGAGGCAGTTCAACGCGGCGCTGGGCAGCCAGCTCTCGCCCAGCCAGCTCAACCCGCTCAACCTCAACCCGCTGCGCGACATCCTGGTCGAGACGGTGGACTTCGAGCGCGTGTGCCGCTGCCACAAGACGCAACTCTTCATCTCGGCCACGCAGGTGCGCACCGGCGCGCTGCGCGTGTTCGGCCAGCACGAGCTGACCGCCGACATGGTGCTCGCCTCGGCCTGCCTGCCGCTGCTGTTCCAGGCGGTGGAGATCGACGGCGAGGCCTACTGGGACGGTGGCTACGCGGGCAACCCCTCGCTGCTGCCGCTGGTGAGCGAAACCCCGGCCGACGACCTGCTGCTGGTGCAGATCAATCCCGTGCAACGCGAGACCGTGCCCACCAGCACGCGCGACATCCTGGACCGCATCAACGAAGTGACCTTCAACGCCAGCCTGATCAAGGAGATGCGCACGCTCGCGCTGATGAAGCAACTGATCGGCGACAACACGCCGCACCCCGGCAGCCCGCCGCTGTTCCAGCGCGTGCAGCAGCTGCGCGTGCACCTCATCGACGGCGGCGCCTCGCTCGCGCCCCTGGGGGCGGACAGCAAGACCAACACGCAATGGGCCTTCCTGTCGCGCCTGCACGGGCTCGGCCGGGAGGCGGCGGACCATTGGCTGCACGCGCACCGGCGCGACCTGGGACAGCGCAGCAGCTTCGACCTGGCGGGCATGCTGGCGGCCTGATCCCCGGGGCCGGGCTATGGCCGCGATTGGCAAAACCTCGTTGATGGAACAGCGCCCGAACCCTAGACTGCATTGCGCAGTTCGTTGCACAACACCCAGGAGAAAAACATGACCCAGGAAGCCAAATGCCCGTTCTCGACCGGCACACCCCCCAATGCCGTTGCCGGCGCCTCCACCAACGCCAGCTGGTGGCCCAACCAGCTCAACGTCAAGCTGCTCAACCAGCACTCCCCGCTGACCGACCCCATGGGTGAGGACTTCAACTACGCCGAAGCCTTCAAGAGGCTGGACCTGGACGCCGTGGTGAAGGACCTGCACGCCCTGATGACGGATTCGCAGGACTGGTGGCCCGCCGACTACGGCCACTACGGCCCCTTCTTCATCCGCATGGCCTGGCACAGCGCCGGCACCTACCGCATTGCCGATGGCCGCGGCGGCGCGGGCGCCGGCACGCAGCGCTTCGCACCGCTCAACAGCTGGCCGGACAACGGCAACCTCGACAAGGCGCGCCGCCTGCTGTGGCCGATCAAGCAGAAGTACGGCAACAAGCTGTCCTGGGCCGACCTGATGATCCTGACCGGCAACGTGGCCCTGGAGTCCATGGGCTTCAAGACCTTCGGCTTCGCCGGCGGCCGCGCGGACGTCTGGGAACCCGAAGAGATCTACTGGGGCCCCGAAGCCGAGTGGATGGGCGACAAGCGCTACACCGGCGACCGCGAACTCGAGAACCCGCTGGGCGCCGTGCAGATGGGCCTGATCTACGTGAACCCCGAAGGCCCCAACGGCAACCCGGACCCGCTCGGCTCCGCGCGCGACATCCGCGAAACCTTCGCCCGCATGGCGATGGACGACGAAGAAACCGTGGCACTCACCGCCGGCGGCCACACCTTCGGCAAGTCCCACGGCGCGGCCAACCCGGGCCAGTATGTGGGCGCCGAACCCGAGGGGGCCGGCATTGAAGAACAAGGCCTGGGCTGGAAGAACAGCTTCGGCAGCGGCAAGGGCTCGCACGCCATCACCAGCGGCATCGAAGGCCCCTGGACCCCGACGCCCACCACCTGGGACAACAGCTATTTCGAGACCCTGTTCGGCAACGAGTGGGAGCTCACCAGGAGCCCGGCCGGCGCGCACCAGTGGAGGGCGAAGAACCCCGGCGCGGCCACAGCACCCGACGCGCACGACCCGAACAAGCGCCAGGCCACCACCATGACCACGGCCGACATGGCCATGCGCATGGACCCGGCCTACGAGAAGATCTCGCGCCGCTTCATGGCCAACCCGAAAGAATTTGCCGACGCCTTCGCCCGCGCCTGGTACAAGCTCACCCACCGCGACATGGGCCCTGTCTCGCGCTACCTCGGCCCTCTCGTGCCGCGGGAAGAACTGATCTGGCAAGACCCGGTGCCGGCGGTGGACCACCCGCTGGTCAACGAGCAGGACATCGCGGCGCTGAAGGCCAAGGTCCTCGCCTCCGGCCTGTCCATCGCGCAGCTGGTCACCACGGCCTGGGCCTCGGCGTCCACCTTCCGCGGCTCCGACAAGCGCGGTGGCGCCAATGGCGCGCGCATCCGCCTCGCGCCGCAGAAGGACTGGGAAGTCAACCGGCCGGCCGAGCTGGCGAAGGTGCTGCAGGCGCTGGAAGCGGTGCGCAAGGACTTCAGCAGCGGGGGCAAGAAGATCTCGCTGGCCGACCTGATCGTGCTCGGCGGCTGCGCCGCCGTCGAGGCCGCGGCCAGGAAGGCCGGGGTCGATGTGAAGGTACCCTTCTCGCCCGGCCGCACCGACGCCTCGCAGGAGCAGACCGACGTGGCCTCGTTCGCGGTGCTGGAGCCCACGACCGACGGTTTCCGCAATTACGCGTGCAAAGGCCTGGAGTCTTCGGCGGCCGAGCGCCTGCTGGACAGGGCCAACCTGCTGACGCTGACCGCGCCCGAGATGACGGTGCTCGTCGGCGGCCTGCGCGCCCTGGGTGTCTCCGCCGGCCCCGGCGTCTTCACCCAGCGGCCCGGAACCCTGAGCAACGACTTCTTCGTGAACCTGCTCGACATGGGCACCGCCTGGCAGAAGTCCGCCACGACCGAAGGCCTGCTGGAAGGCCGCGACCGGAAGACGGGTGCGCCCAGGTGGACCGGCACCGTGGTCGACCTGGTCTTCGGCTCGAACTCCCAGCTGCGAGCCCTGGCCGAGGTGTATGCCAGCAGCGACGCGCAACAGAAGTTCGTGCGCGACTTCGTGGCGGCCTGGCACAAGGTGATGAACCTGGACCGCTTCGACCTGGCGTGATCCCCTGCTTCAGCGGCCGCCGGCCACCGCCCCCGGCACGCTGAAGTAGAACGCCGCGCCCTGGCCCACGGCACCCTCGCCGCGCACCCAGCCGCCGTGGCGTTCGAGCACGCGGTGCACGGTGGCCAGGCCCACGCCCGTGCCCTCGAATTCCTGCTGCCGGTGCAGGCGCTTGAAGGGCTCGAACAGCTGCGACGCGTAGGTCATGTCGAAGCCCGCGCCGTTGTCGCGCACGCAGAACTCCACCGTGCCGTTCGCGTGCGTGGTGCCGGTCAGCGAAATGCGCGCATCGGTGGTGAGCCCGGTGTACTTCCAGGCGTTGCCTAGCAGGTTTTCGAGCACCACGCGCATCAGGCCGGGGTCGGCCGTCACGCGCATGCCGTCGTCGATGTGCCAGGCCACCTGGCGGCTGGGGTCGCTGCGCACGAGCTCGTCGGCCACGGCGCGGGCCATGCCGCTCAGGTCCACCGGTTCGCGGCGCAGCTCGGCGCGGCTCAGGTGCGCCAGCGTGAGCAGGTCGGAGGTGAGCCGGCCCATGCGCTGCACCGCGACCAGGATGCGGCGCAGGTAGCCCCGGCCCTGCGGCGAGAGGGTTTCGCCGCAGTCCTCGTCGAGCAGCTGCGCGAAGCCGTCGATGGTGCGCAGCGGCGTGCGCAGGTCGTGCGCCACGCTGTAGGCGAAAGCCTCCAGCTCGCGGTTGAGCATGGACAGCTCGCGCGTGCGCTCGGCCACGCGGACCTCCAGTTCCTCGTTGAGCCGGCGCAGCGCCTCTTCCGCCATGCGCACCTCGGTGATGTCCTGCACCGTGCCGACGCTGTGCACCGGCTGGTCGCCCTCGTACTGCGTGAAGCCGGACTCCAGCACGTACTTCACCCGGCCATCGGGCATGAGCAGGCGGTGCACCAACTCGTAGGGGTGGCGCGACTCGACCGAGGAGCGGTACATCTCGTGCACCAGGTCGCGGTCGTCGGGATGCACCGCATGGATGAACCGCTTGTAGGTGGGCGTGACCGTGGCGGGGTCGAGTTCGAAGATGCGGAAGATCTCGTCCGACCAGGTGAGCTGGTGGGTGGTCAGGTCGAGTTGCCAGTTGCCGATGCGCGCCAGGCGCTGTGCTTCCTTCAGGCGCGCTTCGCTCTCGCGCAACGCGGCCTCGGTGCGCTTGCGCGCGGTGATGTCCTGCAGTGTGAACTGCATCAGCGAGCGGCCTTCGGACTCGAAACCCATCAGGTGGCACTCGCCGTCCCACTGCGTGCCGTCGGGCCGCTGGTGCAGCCATTCGAACACCAGCGAGCCCTCGGCTTGCGCGCGCTCCACGTACTCGCGCGCCTTCGCCAGCGAGGTGCTGCCGTCGTACTGCCGCGGCGCCGACACGTCGAGCGGCGTCTTGCCCAGCACCTCCTCGCGCGAGGCGTAGCCGTAGATGCGCTGGGCCGCGGGGTTGCAGTCGATGAAGCGGGAGGCCTCGCGGTCCATCACCACGGTGGGCACGTAGGAGCTGTCGAACAGCCGGCGGCGAAAGGCTTCGCGGGCCTTCGCGGCCGCCTCCCGGCGCGCGCTGCGCAACAGCAGCACGACGATCAGGCCGCCACAGGCCACCAGCAGCAGGGTCAGGGCGCCGGTGACGGCGCGCCCGCGCGCGAAGCCGGGCTCCAGCGAGGACAGCACCGAGCCGTCCTCCAGCCCGATGGCCACCACCAGGCGGTGCTCGTCCATGCGCTGCCAGCCGTAGGTGCGCGGCGTGCCGTCGAGCAGGCCCAGCACGCGGAAGATGCCGCTGTCGGCCTTGACCGCGGGATCGAGGAAGGGGCGGTCGTCCGGCACGCGGTTGCCCATGGCGCTCTGGTTGTCGCGGCTGCG
>QZKF01000040.1 GCA_003599455.1 Comamonadaceae bacterium | reverse complement strand
CTTCTGCACCGCGCCGGCGCGGCCGGCTGCCTGCGCGCGCGCCTGGCGCGCCTGGCCCAGTTGCAGCGCCGCCAGCAGGCCGGCCGGGATGACCGCGTGCACGGCTTCAATCAGCTGGTCTTCCATCGCTGTCGGGTCGATCGGCTGGTCGCCCGCCGTGTCGGGCTCGGGGGATTCGGGCGCTGTGTCTGGCGGCGGGGGTGGCGCTTCGTCGGCGTCGGGCGGGTCCGTGGCTTCGGTGGACTGCGGTGCTTGCGTGTCTTCTTCTTCCGCCGGCGCGGATGACGGCAGTCGCGTGGCGCGCGGCGCGAGCACCAGGCGCGCGGCGACGGCCGCGTGCGTGTCGTCCACCTCGTCGAAGCCGGCCAGCGCCGCCGCCGCGCGCGCGGCGCGCAAGGCCAGCAGCGGGGCGCGCAGCGACACCACACCCCACGCGAGCGCCGCGCCGCACAGGGCCTGCACCAGGCCCTCGGGCACCTTCACCTGCGAGAGCAGCGCGCGCGCCTGTTCGATGTCGCGGCGCTGCCAGTCGGTGGCCTCGCCGTCGTCGGGCCCGGCCAGCACCAGCGGCAGGTGGAAGGCCTGGCGGTCGAGCAGGGCGGCGGGCATCTGTTCTTCGTCGCCCGCGCCTTCGTCCAGCGCCACCAGGCCCAGGCGCGCGGGCCGGCGGTCGGTGAGGCCGTCGCGTTCGAGCACCGCTTCGTGGGTGTCGAGCACGGCCGCGAGGTGCGAGGCCACGCCGGGGCTGGCGCGCTCGGCCATCGCTAGCAGCAGCACGCCACCCGCTGCGTGGTCGGCGCGCGCGAGCAGGCCGCGCTGCGCCACCGGCCGGCCGGCGTGCAGCGTGGCGGCCAGGTCGAGGCCGCCGAGCAGGGCGGCGTCGGTCGCGTGGTGCGGCACGCGCAGCCAGGGGGTGGCTTCGGGCAGGCACTGGCGCAGCAGCGCGAGCCAGGTGTCGCGCAGCGGGCCGGCGGGCGAGCGCAGCGCCACGCCGCCCAGGCCCACCGGGTCCACCGCGAACAGCGCCGCCACCAGCGCCGCGTCGGCGCGCAGGGCGGGGCGCTGTTCAGGGCTCATGCCCCCATCAGCTCCGCCACCGCGCGCTCCACCCGCGCGGTGGAGCCGGTGTTGTCCAGCGGGTTGCGGCGCAGGCGGTGGCGCAGCGCGGGCGCGGCGATGCGGCGGAAGTGCGCATCGCCGATGGCGGCGTCGCCCTGCAGCGCGGCCAGCGCGCGCGCGGCGCGGATGAGCGTGAGGTCGCCACGCAGGCCGTCGGTGCCGAGCGCCATGCACAGGGCCGAGGCGCGCTCGCGCGCGGCGTCGGGAATGGCCACGTCCATCAGGCGCTTGCGCGCCGCCACCAGCTGGCGGCGGATGCGTTCGTCCTCTTTTTTCCAGCTGTCGATAAAGGCCTCGCGGTCCTGCTCGAAGGCGTCGCGGCGGCGCACCACCTCGACGCGTTCGCTCAGCAGCTCGGGCGTGCGCACCTCCACCGACAGGCCGAAGCGGTCGAGCAGCTGCGGGCGCAGCTCGCCTTCTTCGGGGTTGCCGCTGCCCACCAGCACGAAGCGCGCGGGGTGGCGCACCGAGAGGCCTTCGCGCTCGACCACGTTTTCGCCCGAGGCGGCCACGTCGATCAGCAGGTCGACCAGGTGGTCTTCGAGCAGGTTGACTTCGTCGATGTAGAGAAAGCCGCGGTGGGCCTGGGCCAGCAGGCCGGGCTCGAAGGCTTTCACGCCCTGCGACAGCGCGCGCTCCAGGTCGAGCGCGCCGACCACGCGGTCTTCGGTCGCGCCCAGAGGCAGGTCGACCACCGGCACCGGCACCAGGTGTGTCTTGGGGGCTGGGCCGCCGGCCGGGTGCAGCCGGGCGCAGTCTTCGCAGCGCTGGGTGTCGGCCGGGTCGCAGCCGTAGCGGCAGCCGCTGACCGCCTTCATTTTCGGGAGCAGGGCGGCCAGCGCCCGCACCGCCGTGGACTTGCCGGTGCCCCGGTCGCCGAGGACCAGCACACCACCCATGTTCGGGTCGATGGCGGCGATCAGGATCGCCGTTTTCATCTCGTCTTGACCCACGATCGCGGAGAAAGGAAATGCCTGTGCCATATGGGAAATCAGTATGGCACGGCGCCACGATTGTGTAATGAGGGATTGACTGTTCCTCGTGTCTATTTGGCGACTCGCGGCAGCCTCAGGCGGGCGCGACCACCTCGCAGTGCCAGCGGTCGTGCCGCAGGATCTGGCCCGCCGCCTCGAGCTGTCGCAGCGAGCGCGCGATGGTCTCGCGCGTGGTCGACAGCAGGGAGGCCAGCGCCACATGGCTGGGCAGGCGGATCACGCGGCTGCGCTGTTCGCGCGCATGCAGCTGCAGCGTGGCGAGCAGTTTCTGCTGCAGGCCCTTGATGCGCATCACGCGCGACCAGTCGGCCAGCTGCCCGAAAGAGCGGACCGCGTGCTCATGCACACCGTCATGGAACTTGCGGTCCACCAGGCCCAGCCGGTAGAAGTCTTGTACCTCCAGGCGGCAGACGCGACCGGCCGAGAGGGCGACGGCGCTGATCTGTTCGCGGTGCCCATAGATGGCGTACTCCCCCAGCGTCTTGCCGCGCCCGAACAGGGCCACCGGGTGGGCGTGGCCGTCGTCACCCTGCCGGGTGCCCATCACCGCGCCGATCTTGATGACGGAGATCTGCTGCGCCACCTCGCCCTCGGGCACCAGCAGGTCGCCCTTGCTGAAGTGCGACTCCGCCACGCAGGGCGCCAGCAGGCTGCGCGAGGCGGCGGGCAAACAGCCCATCGGGCACAGGGGCAGCGTGGCGCACTGGGGGCAGCGCGTGCGCGGGGCGCTGGCGCTGGACGGAGGGGAAGGGGGGTCTGTGGCGTGGGTGGACGGGTTCATCGAGTGGCCGCCCAACTGGTGGCGGCTTGCATGTTTTTGGGCCGAACGGGCGCGATTCAAGGACGGGCCGTGGAAAGAAAAGGCGGCTCAAGCTTCCAGGGTTCGGCGGAATTAGGCAAGCGCTTGCTTGCCATATTGTCAGCGAGCGGCTGCACAAACGCGTGATGCATCACATCGGCTGCAGATTCTGGATTTTTTGCTGCGCTTTTTGAGTTGGCTCAAACCGCTTGTGTGTCGAAATGGAGCCCACTTCCACCAACGAGCCAGTCCACCGCCCATGCGAAACAACCAGCCCGTGACCCAGCGCGAGTACGAGTTCGACGAACGCAGCACCTTGCTGTCGACCACCGACACGCAAAGCCACATCGTCTACGCCAACGCGGCATTCGTGAACGCCAGCGGCTTCACCACGGAGGAGTTGATCGGCCAGCCGCACAACCTCGTGCGCCATCCGGACATGCCGCCCCAGGCCTTCGCTGACATGTGGGACACCCTGCGCCAGGGCATGCCCTGGTCGGCGCTGGTGAAGAACCGCCGCAAGGACGGCGACCACTACTGGGTGCGCGCCAACGCCGCGCCGGTGATGCGCAACGGCGTGCTCACGGGCTACCTCTCGGTGCGCACCCGACCCGCGCGCGCCGACGTGCAAAGCGCGGAAGCGCTGTACCAGCGGTTTCGGGAAGGCCGGGCGAACGGGCTGCGCTTCTTTCGCGGGGTGGTGGTGCGCAGCGGCGCGCTGGCCTGGCTGTCGTGGAACCAGCGGCTGAGCGTGGGCGGGCGCATCCGCCTGGGCATGCTGCTGCCGGGCCTGGGGCTCGCGCTGCTGGTCTTCCCGACCCTGCCCGGCGCACAGGCCTGGGCCTTGATGGGCGCGCAGGCCGTGCTGCTGGTGCTGGCTTCGCTGTGGCTGCAGCGGCAGATTGCCGCGCCGCTGCGGCTGGTGCTGCAGCAGGCCCGCAGCGTGGCCAGCGGCCAGGCGGGCGGGCTCACCAGCCTGAATCGCGTGGACGAGATCGGCATGCTGCTGCTCACGGTGAACCAGTCGGCGCTCAACCTGCGTTCGCTGCTGGACGACGTGTCGTCCCAGGCGTCGGGCGTGTCGGTGGCCAGCGGCCAGATTGCCAGCGGCAACGACGACCTGAGCAGCCGCACCGAGCAGACCGCGGCCAGCCTGCAGCAGACCGCTTCGTCCATGGAGCAGCTGGTGGCCACCATGCGGCAGAACGCCGCTGCGGCCAGCCACGCCGCCACGCTGGCGCACCAGGCCAGCACCGCCGCCGGCTCGGGCGGCGAGGCCATGGCCGCCATGGCGCGCACCATGGACCAGATCACGCGCTCGAGCCACCGCATTGCCGAGTTCGTGGAGATCATCGACGGCATCGCCTTCCAGACCAACATCCTTGCGCTCAATGCCGCGGTGGAGGCCGCGCGCGCCGGTGAGCAGGGCCGGGGCTTTGCGGTGGTGTCCACCGAGGTGCGCACGCTGGCGCAGCGCAGTGCCAGCGCGGCCAGGGAGATCCGCGAGCTGATCGACAGCAGCCTGGTCAGCATCCGCGAGGGGGTGTCGCAGGTCGAGGCCACCGGCTCGCGCATGGGCGAGATCGTCACCCAGGTGAGCGACCTCACGCGCCTGATCACATCGGTCAACACCGCCTCGGTGCAGCAGACGGCCGAGATGGAGCAGCTCAACACGGCGGTGGGGCGCCTGGACGAGATGACGCAGCAGAACGCCGCCCTGGTCGAGGAGAGCGCCGCCGCGGCCAACGCCCTGAACCACCAGTCGCAGAGCATGAAGAGCTCGGTGGGCATCTTTGCCTGAGCGCAGGGCCGGGAACCAGGAGATGTCGCCCACGTCCATGCCCGGTGCCGACGATGTGATCCGGCGCCTGCAGATGCTGGAGATGATCGTCGAGAAGACCTCCAACATGGTGGTGGTGACCGACGAGGAACGCCGCATCACCTGGGTCAACACCGCCTACACGCGGGTCACTGGCTGGGCGCTGGAAGAGTGCAGGGGCCGGCGCCCGAGCGAGCTGCTGCACGGGCCGCTCACCAGCGCCCGCGCGCTCTCGAAGCTGGCCAGCCTGTTGCGTGAGCCGCAGGCGGTGCGCGACTTCGAACTGCTGAACTACAAGCGCACGGGGGAACCCTACTGGGTGTCGCTCAGCATCGAGCCCATCGTGGATGCGGCGGGGACACTGACCAGCTACGTCTCGATCCAGACCGACATCACCGAGCGCAAGCAGCGCGAGCTGCAGACGGCCGACCTGCAGCACCGCCTGGAACTGGCCCAGCGGCTGGCGCGGCTGGGCCGCATCGAGCACGACACCGAGACCGGCCACTCGCGCTGGACCTCGGAGATCTTCCGCATCCTCGGGCGCGAGCGCGACGAGGTGTCGCGCGGCGCGCAGGCGTTCATGGACCACGCCCACCCGATGGACCGCGAGGCCCTGCAGGCCTCGCTGGCCGCGGCGCTGCGCACCGGCGACGAGATCGATGTGGAGTTCCGCGTGCTGTCGGCCTCGGGCGCCCACCGCTGGGTGCGCTGCCGCGGCGTGCCGCACCCGGGGGAAGCGGGCTTTGGCCTGCCGCTCACGCTCTCGGTGCAGGACGTGACGCTCTACAAGACACTGATCGAGCAGCGCCACCGCCGCAACGAGGACCTGAACCAGCAGGTGCAGGTGCGCACGCGGCAGCTGGAAGAGGCCTACGGCTCGCTGGAAGAGTTCTCCTACGCGCTCTCGCACGACCTGCGCACGCCGCTGCGCCACATCGCCGGTTTTGCCGAACTGCTCAAGGAAGAGGTGGCCGCGGGCGAGGTGCAGGGCAGCCTGCTGTATTGCGACAAGATCGTGCGCGCCGCGGTGCAGATGCGCAACCTCATCGACGGCATGCTGTCGTTCGCCCGCCTGGGCCGCAAGGGCATGAAGGTGGAGCCGGTGGACATGGCCGCGCTGGTCGACGACATCGTGGCCGCGCTGGCGATCGACGGGGGCCTGAAGAAATACCGCTGGCGCATCCAGCCCGGGCTGCCCACGGTGCAGGGCGACCCGGTGCTGCTGCGCGAGGTGTGGACCAACCTGCTCGACAACGCGGTGAAGTACTCCTCGCACCGCGAGGTGATCGAGATCGAGGTGGGCTGGCGCGACCTGCCCGAGGGCACCGAGTTCCACGTGCGCGACAACGGCCTGGGCTTCGACCCCGAGCAGGCCAGCCGGCTGTTCGGCATGTTCCAGCGCCTGCACCGCGACCCGCGCTTCGAGGGCGCGGGCATCGGGCTGGCGCTGGTGCGCCGCATCGTGGAGTACCACGGGGGCCGCATCTGGGCCGACTCGGTCCCCGACCAGGGCGCCACCTTCCATGTGTTCCTGCCCTCGCAGCCCGCGCCGGCCGAGCTGGAGGACGCGCCGCAGGGCGAGGCCGAGCCAATGCCCGCGCGGGGCGGCTGAAGCAACGGCGGCTTACATCCAGAGCGCGCGCCAGGCCAGGCGCGGCAGGTCGGCGCGCTGCAGCTTCACGCGGGTGTGCCAGCTGCGGTGCTGCAGCGTGGCGATGCCGTCGAGGATGCGCAGGCCGCCCTGGGCCACGAGGCGCAGTTCCCAGCCGGCGCGCCCGGGCACGCGGTGCACCAGCGGCGCGCCCTGCTGCATGAGGCCGCGCGCCTGGGCGCAGAGCTCGGCCACCACGGCCTGCATGGCCAGCATCCTGTTCCCGTTGTCCGATGCGAAATCCGCCACCTCCACCGCGTGGCGGCGCAGCGCGTCGGCCGGCAGGTAGCAGCGACCGCGCGGCAGGTCCACGCTGAGGTCCTGCCAGAAGTTGATGAGCTGCAGCGCGCTGCAGATCTGGTCGCTCTGTTGCAGCGAGACCTCGTCGCGCACGCCGTACAGGTGCAGCAGCAGCCGGCCCACCGGGTTGGCCGAGAGGCGGCAATAGGCCAGCAGCTCGGCGGTGTCGGCGTAGCGGTGGCCGCTGGCGGTGTGGCGCGCGTCTTGCTCGAACGCACTCAGCAGGTCGTGCAGCAGCTGCGCGGGCAGGGCGTGGCGCCGCACGGCCAGGCCCAGCGGGCCAAAGATGGCCGGCCAGCGCAGGGCGTCGTCGGCCAGCGCCAGCGTGGCCCGCGAGGTGGGTTGCAGGCAGCGGTGCAGCTCGGCGCGGTAGGCGGCCAGGTCGGCCAGGCGCTGTTCCGCGGTCGCGTCGCCCTCGTCGGCGATGTCGTCGGCGGTGCGGGCGAAGTGGTAGATCGCGGCCACGGCCGGGCGCAGCGCGGGCGGGCACAGCCAGGAGGCGACCGGGAAGTTTTCGTAGTGGCCCACGCCCGCGCCCAGCGGCAGGGCCTCGGGCCGGTTGGATGACGGAGATGTCATGAAGTCAGGGCTTGTTTTGATCTACAATTTTGATTACTAACCGGTCAGTCATTAATATACACGCCCTCGGTGGAGCTCCCATTCCCCGGGTTTCCTCAGCCGCCAACCGCCTGCACCGCCATGAAAACACCGCATTTTGTCCTGATCATGACCGCCGCGCTGGCCCTGGCCGCGTGCTCGCGCCCGCAGGCGCCGCAGGAGCCGATCCGCTCGGTCAAGCTGCTCACCGTGGGTGCGGGCAGCGTGACGGCGCGGGCCGAATACGCCGGTGAGGTGCGGGCCCGCACCGAGTCGCGCCTGGGCTTCCGGGTGGGCGGCAAGCTGGTGCAGCGACCGGCCGAGGTGGGACAGCGGGTGAAGCCGGGCCAGTTGCTGGCGCAACTGGACGCGCAGGACCTCGCGCTCTCCAGCCAGGCCGCGCAGGCGCAGGTGAGCGCGGCGCAGACGCAGCGCGACCTGGCCGCGGCCGACCTCAAGCGCTACCAGGACCTGCTGGCGCAGGGCTTCGTGAGCGGCGCCGAGATCGAGCGCCGGCAGGCCACGCTGCAGTCGGCCGAAGCCACGTTGCGCCAGGCCAAGGCTCAGGGCGCGGTGCAGGGCAACCAGGCGGGCTACGCGCGCCTGCTGGCCGACGGCGCCGGCGTGGTGCTGGCGGTGGAGGCCGAGGTGGGCCAGGTGGTGGCCGCGGGCACGCCGGTGCTGCGGCTGGCGCGCGATGGCGCGCGCGACGTGGTGATCGCCGTGCCGGAAGACCGCGTGGGCCAGGTGCGCCCGGGCATGCCGGCGCAGGTGCGCCTGTGGGCCGGCCAGGGTGCTGTCGCCAGCGGCCCGGTGGCGCCGCTGAGCGCCGAGGTGCGCGAGGTGGCGGCCAGCGCCGACCCGGCCACCCGGACCTACCAGGTCAAGCTGTCGCTGCCGGACGGCGCCACCGCGCCGCTGGGCGCCACGGCCTATGTGACGCTGGCCCCGGCCAGCGGTGTCGCATCGGCCACGGTGGTCAAGCTGCCGACCAGCGCGCTGATGCGTTCGGACGCGGGCGACCGCACGGGCTCGTCGGTGTGGGTCTATGACGCGGCCGCCAGCACGGTGCAGCCGCGCCCGGTGGTGGTGGCCGGTGCCGACGGCAACGAGGTGGTGATCGCCGCCGGGCTCAAGCCGGGTGAAGAGGTGGTGGCGGTGGGCTCGCATGTGCTCTCGCCGGGCCAGAAGGTCACGCGCTTCGCCGCCGCGGCCACGCAGTGAGACCCGGCATGAACGACGCTTCCCCCCCTTCCGCCGCGGTTCCCGCCACGCCCGACCACCCCGCCTCGTGGGTGTCGCGCTTCAACCTCTCGCAATGGGCGCTGGACCACCGCGCCTTCACCCGCTACCTGATGATCGTGCTGATGGTGCTGGGCGTCGCGGCCTACTTCCAGCTCGGCCAGGACGAGGACCCGCCGTTCACCTTCCGCGCCATGGTGGTGCGCGCCTACTGGCCCGGCGCGACCGCCGAGCAGGTGGCCGAGCAGGTGGCCGACCGCATTGAAAAGACGCTGCAGGAAGTGCCCTACGCGGACAAGATCCGCAGCTATTCCAAGCCGGGCGAGACGCTGATCATCTTCCAGCTCAAGGACTCCTCGCCGCCGCAGGAGGTGCCGCACATCTGGTACACCGCGCGCAAGAAGGTGGGCGACATGCGCGGCACGCTGCCCCAGGGCGTGCAGGGGCCGTTCTTCAACGACGAGTTCGGCGACGTGTATGGCGTGATCTACGCGCTGCAGGGCGAGGGCTTCTCGCCGGCCGACAAGAAGCAGGTGGCCGACGACGTGCGCCAGCGCCTGCTGCGCGTGCGCGATGTGAGCAAGGTCGAGCTGTTCGGCGTGCAGGATGAGAAGCTCTACATCGAGATCTCGCAGCAGCGCCTGGCCGTGCTCGGCCTGAACCTGCAGCAGGTGCTGGACGCGCTGGGCCAGCAGAACGCGGTGGAGTCGGCCGGCACCGTGCAGACGCCGAACGACGTGGTGCAGGTGCGCGTGGCCGGGGCCTTCAATTCGGTGGAGCAGTTGCGTGCCATGCCGATCCGCGCGGCCAACGGCACGCAGATCCGCCTGGGCGACATCGCGCAGATCGGACTGGGTTATGTGGACCCGCCGCAGGTGATGGTGCGCCACGACGGCCAGGACAGCATCGCGCTGGGCATTTCCATGGCCAAGGGCGGCGACATCATCGCCCTGGGCAAGGCGCTCAAGACCGCCGTGGCCGACATCGAGTCCACGCTGCCCGCGGGCATGACGCTGGCGCAGGTGCAGGACCAGCCCAGCGCGGTGTCGCGCTCGGTGAGCGAGTTCGTCTCGGTGCTGATCGAGGCGGTGGTGATCGTGCTCGCGGTGAGCTTCCTGGCGCTCGGGCTGCACCGGCGACCCGGTGGCAAGGGCCTGCGGCGCTACGTGCTGGACATCCGGCCCGGCCTGGTGGTGTTCATCACCATCCCGCTGGTGCTGGCCATCACCTTCCTGGCCATGAACTACTGGGGCATCGGCCTGCACAAGATATCGCTCGGCTCGCTGATCATCGCGCTCGGCCTGCTGGTGGACGACGCCATCATTGCAGTGGAGATGATGGTGCGCAAGCTGGAGGAGGGCTACGACATGGTGCGCGCGGCCACCTTCACCTGGGACGCCACGGCCATGCCCATGCTGACCGGCACGCTGATCACGGCCGCGGGTTTCCTGCCGATCGGCCTGGCCAACTCCACCACCGGCGAATACACCTTCGCGATCTTCGCGGTCACCGTGCTCGCGCTGGTGATCTCGTGGGTGGTGGCGGTGCTGTTCGTGCCCTACCTTGGCGTGGTGCTGCTCAAGGTGAAGCCGCACGTGGGCGAGGCACACGAGGTGTTCGACGGGCCGTTCTACGTGCGTTTCCGCGCGGTGGTGGACTGGTGCGTGCAGCACCGCTGGCTCACCATCGGCGCGACCATCCTGACCTTCGTGCTCGGCATCGCCGGCATGGGCCAGGTGCAGCAGCAGTTCTTCCCCGATTCGAGCCGGCCCGAGATCCTGGTGGACATCTGGCTGCCCGAGGGCAGCAGCATCCAGGCCATGGACGGCGTGAGCCGCCGGCTGGAAGCGCGCATGGCGAAGGAAGAGGGCGTGCGCAGCGTGACCACCTGGGTGGGCTCGGGCGTGCCGCGTTTCTACCTGCCGCTGGACCAGATCTTTCCGCAGACCAACGTGTCGCAGCTGATCGTGCTGCCGAAGGACCTGAAGACGCGGGAGCGCCTGCGCAAGGCCTTGCCGGCGCTGCTGGCCACCGAGTTCCCCGAGGTGCGCGGTCGCGTGAAGCTGCTGCCCAACGGACCGCCTGTGCCGTACCCGGTGCAGTTCCGCGTGGTCGGCACCGACCCGCAGGTGCTGCGCGGCCTGGCCGACGAGGTCAAGCAGGCCCTGCGCGAGAACCCGAACATGCGAGGCGTGAACGACAACTGGAACGAGTCGGTGAAGAAGCTGCGGCTCGAGGTCGACCAGGCCAAGGCGCGCGCGCTGGGCGTGTCCAGCCAGTCGATCGCGCAGGCCGCGCGCACCCTGCTCAGCGGCAGCACGGTGGGCCAGTACCGCGACGGCGACAAGCTGATCGACATCGTGCTGCGCCAGCCGCTGGACGAGCGCGATGCCATCACCGACCTGGCCAACGCCAACCTGCCCACGGCCAGCGGCCAGGCGATTCCGCTGCTGCAGATCGCCAAGCCGGTGTTCGACTGGGAGCCCGGTGTGCTCTGGCGCGAGAACCGCGACTACGCGATCACCGTGCAGGGCGACGTGGTGGAAGGCCTGCAGGGCGCGACGGTGACGGCGGAGCTGCAGCCGGTGCTCAAGACCATCAGCGACGGCTGGACCGCGCGCGGCCTGGGTGCCTACCGCATCGAGGTGGCCGGCGCGGTGGAGGAAAGCAGCAAGGGCTCGGCCTCGATCGCGGTGGGCATTCCGCTGATGCTGTTCATCACCTTCACGCTGCTCATGCTGCAGCTGCAGAGTTTCAGCCGCTCGGTGCTGGTGTTCCTCACCGGCCCGCTGGGCATGGCGGGTGTGGCGGCGGCGTTGCTGGTGCTCAACCGGCCGTTCGGCTTCGTGGCGCTGCTGGGCGTGATCGCGCTCATGGGCATGATCCAGCGCAACTCGGTCATCCTGATCGACCAGATCGAGCAGGACCGCGCGCGCGGCGTGCCGGCCTGGGACGCGATCGTGGAAGCGGCGGTGCGCCGCATGCGGCCCATCGTGCTGACCGCCGCCGCTGCCGTGCTGGCCATGATCCCGCTCTCGCGCAGCGTGTTCTGGGGCCCGATGGCGGTGGCCATCATGGGCGGCCTGATCGTGGCGACGGTGCTCACGTTGCTGGCCTTGCCCGCGATGTACGCGGCCTGGTTCCGGGTGAAACGGGAGCCCGCGGTGGCCTGAGCCCGGCAGGACGCAAAATGCGTGGATGTTCCCGGCCGGAAAGGACACCATGCGAATCGCCCTGATACACGCGCTGGCGCACTCGGTCGCGCCCATCAACGAAGAGCTCGCCCGGGCCTGGCCCGAGGCGGTGCGCATGAACCTGATGGACGACAGCCTCTCGGCCGACCTGGCGCGCAGCGGCGCGGGCCTGGACGCGGACATGCACCGCCGGTTCGAGTCCCTGGCGGCCTATGCCGAGGGCACGGGCGCGCGTGGCATCCTGTTCACCTGCTCGGCGTTCGGGTCCTGCATCGAGGCGGTGGCCGCGCGCCGGCCGCACATGCCGGTGCTCAAGCCCAACGAGGCCATGGTGGCCGAGGCGGTGGCGGTCGCGCGCGGGGGCCGCATCGGCCTGGTGGCTTCGTTCGCGCCCACGCTGACCTCGATGCCGCCCGAGTTTCCGCCCGGCACCGAGCTGATCACCTGTCTGGCCGAGGGCGCCATGGATGCGCTCAACCGGGGCGACGACGCCGGGCACGACGCGCGGGTGGTGGAGGCCGCGCGCTGGCTGGTGGGGCAGGGCTGCGACGTGATCGCGCTGTCGCAGTTCAGCATGGCGCGCGCGCAGCTGGCGGTGCACCGGGCGGTGGGCCTGCCGGTGCTCACCACGCCGGGCAGCGCGGTGCGGGCGCTGCGCCACCGGCTCGAGCGCTGAGCCCACCGGCCGGAGAACCCGCAGCGGCTACAATCTAAGGTTGCCGTGAAGAGGACAACTGGGCCAACAGCGCTGCTTTTGCGCTGCTCCGGAAAACCCCCTACGAGGCGCGCGGGTGGCGAAATTGGTAGACGCACCAGGTTTAGGTCCTGACGCCAGCAATGGTGTGGGGGTTCGAGTCCCCCCCCGCGCACCACACCACAGACGAACGAACACATCCCCCGGGTCGGCCAGGCAGGCTGGTTGACCGACACCCTTTGGAGAAAGCCATGACCGTGACCGTTGAAACCCTGGAAAAGCTCGAGCGCAAGATCACGCTGACGCTGCCGGCCGATGTGATCCAGAACGAGGTGTCCAACCGCCTCAAGCGCATTGCGCGCGACGTGAAGATGGACGGTTTCCGTCCCGGCAAGGTGCCGATGAATGTGGTGGCCCAGCGCTACGGCTACTCGGTGCACTACGAAGTGATGAACGACAAGGTCGGCGAAGCCTTCACCAGCGCCGCCAACGAAGCGCAGCTGCGCGTGGCCGGCCAGCCCAGGATCACCGAGAAGGAAGGCGCGCCCGAAGGCCAGCTGGCCTTCGACGCGGTGTTCGAGGTCTACCCCGAAGTCAAGATTGAAGACCTGTCGACCGCCGCGGTGGAAAAGGTCTCGGCCGAAGTGACCGACGCCGCCATCGACCGCACGCTGGACATCCTGCGCAAGCAGCGCCGCACCTTCGCGCAGCGCGCGCAGGACCAGGCCGCGCAGGACGGCGACCGCGTCACCATCGATTTCGCCGGCAAGATCGACGGCGAGCCCTTCGAGGGCGGCAAGGCCGAGGCCTTCCAGTTCATCGTGGGCGACGGCCAGATGCTCAAGGAGTTCGAAGACGCGGTGCGTGGCATGAAGAGCGGCGAGTCCAAGACCTTCCCGCTGGCCTTCCCGGCCGACTACCACGGCAAGGACGTGGCCGGCAAGACCGCCGACTTCCTGGTCACGGTCAACAAGATCGAAGCCGCGAACCTGCCCACGGTGGACGAGGCCTTTGCCAAGTCGCTGGGCATTGCCGACGGCACGGTCGAAGGCCTGCGCGCCGACATCCGCAAGAACCTCGAGCGCGAAGTCAAGTTCCGCCTGCAGGCCCGCAACAAGCAGGCCGTGATGGACGCGCTCGTGTCCAAGGCCGAGCTGGACCTGCCCAAGTCCGTGGTGCAGGCCGAACTCGACCGCCTGGTCGAAGGCGCGCGCGCCGACCTCAAGCAGCGCGGTGTGAAGGACGCCGAGAAGGCCCCGATCCCCGAAGAGCTGTTCCGCCCGCAGGCCGAGCGCCGCGTGCGCCTGGGTCTGGTGGTGGCCGAACTGGTGCGTGCCAGCGAGCTGCACGCCAGGCCCGAGCAGATCAAGGCCCACATCGAGGAACTGGCGGCGTCTTACGAGAAGCCGTCGGACGTGGTGCGCTGGTACCAGGGCGACAACCGCCGCATGGCCGAGGTCGAGGCCATCGTGATCGAGAACAACGTCACGGAATTCGTCCTGTCCAAGGCGCAGGTCACCGAAAAGGCGGTCAGCTTCGACGAGCTGATGGCGCAAGCCTGATCGCCTCGTTGCGGTCCACGGAAAAGGGCGGAGCGATCCGCCCTTTCTTTTTCTGTTTTGCGCCCCATCTGCGGGTGCCCGCACCCCTGCGGACGTTCCGGTCTTGCACCGGGGTGCCATGGGGCCACGCCGGGTTGGTTACAGTAGTGACATGACAAGCATCAACACATGGAGAAACGCATGAGCGCAATGGACATTCAAGGTTTGGGCATGGTGCCCATGGTCATCGAGACCTCGGGTCGCGGCGAGCGCGCCTACGACATCTATTCGCGCCTGCTCAAGGAGCGCGTGATCTTCCTGGTGGGCGAGGTCAATGACCAGTCGGCCAACCTGGTGGTGGCGCAGCTGCTGTTCCTGGAAAGCGAGAACCCGGACAAGGACATCTCGTTCTACATCAACTCGCCCGGCGGTTCGGTGAGCGCCGGCATGGCGGTTTTCGACACCATGAACTTCATCAAGCCCGATGTGTCCACGCTGTGCTGCGGCTTCGCTGCCAGCATGGGCGCGTTCCTTCTGGCGGCGGGCACCAAGGGCAAGCGGTTCTCGCTGCCCAACTCCAAGATCATGATTCACCAGCCTTCGGGTGGCAGCCGTGGTCAGGCGACCGAGATTGAAATCCAGGCCCGCGAAATCCTGAAGACCCGCGAACAGCTCAACAAGATCCTGGCCGAACGCACCGGCCAGCCGCTGGACCGCATCGCACGCGATACGGAGCGCGACTACTACATGTCCGCTGCCGAATCGGCCGAATACGGCCTGATCGACAAGGTCATCGACAAGCGTCCCGGCACGGCTTGAAGCCTTCGGGCCCTGCCTTGACGGCTTCGGGTGGGCCGCCAAACCCGGGAGACAGCGCCAAAACGGTCGCTTTTCCCCCGTTTGGCCCCGCCGGGGCTTGAACTATCATTGTTGTTACTGCTTCACCCGATCTCCCACACCTATGGCCGACAAAAAAGCCGCCTCCAGTGAAAAAGCGCTCTACTGCTCGTTTTGCGGCAAGAGCCAGCACGAGGTCAAGAAGCTGATCGCCGGTCCCTCGGTGTTCATCTGCGACGAGTGCATCGACCTGTGCAACGACATCATCCGTGACGAGTTGCCCGGTCTCGAATCGGTGAAAGCCTCGGGCGACGACGTGCCCACGCCCGCCCAGCTCAAGTCCAATCTCGACAACTACGTCATCGGCCAGCAAAACGCCAAGCGCGCCCTGGCTGTGGCGGTCTACAACCACTACAAGCGCCTGCGCCACAAGCAGAACGCCCGCAAGGACGACGTGGAGCTGGCCAAGAGCAACATCCTGCTGATCGGACCCACGGGCTCGGGCAAGACGCTGCTGGCCCAGACCATGGCGCGCATGCTGAACGTGCCCTTCGTGATGGCCGACGCCACCACGCTGACCGAAGCCGGCTACGTCGGCGAGGACGTGGAGAACATCGTCGCCAAGCTGCTGCAGAGCTGCAACTACGACGTCGAGCGCGCGCAGCAGGGCATCGTCTACATCGACGAGATCGACAAGATCACCCGCAAGTCGGACAACCCGTCCATCACGCGCGACGTGTCGGGCGAGGGCGTGCAACAGGCGCTGCTCAAGCTCATCGAGGGCACCATGGCCTCGGTGCCGCCCCAGGGCGGGCGCAAGCATCCCAACCAGGATTTCCTGCAGGTCGACACGACCAACATCCTGTTCATCTGCGGCGGCGCGTTCGCCGGGCTGGAAAAGATCATCGAGAACCGCACCGAGGCCTCGGGCATCGGCTTCAGCGCCACGGTGAAGAGCAAGAAGCAGCGCAGCCTGACCGAAGCCTTCAAGGAAATCGAGCCCGAAGACCTGATCAAGTTCGGCCTCATCCCCGAACTGGTGGGTCGTGTTCCCGTGATTGCCGCTTTGTCGGAACTCAGCGAAGACGCGCTGGTCGAAATCCTCACCGAGCCCAAGAACGCGGTCGTCAAGCAGTTCTCGCGCTTGCTGGCCATGGAAGGCGCGGAACTGGAAGTGCGGCCCGCCGCGCTCAAGGCGATCGCCCGCAAGGCCCTGGCGCGCAAGACCGGCGCGCGCGGCCTGAGGTCGATCCTGGAAAACGCGCTGATCGACACCATGTTCGATCTGCCAGGCATGAGCAACGTCGAAAAGGTGGTGGTCGATGAGTCGACCATCGAAGAGAGCAAGCCTCCCCTGCTGGTGTACCGCGAAGCGGCCAAGCAGGCTTGAACGATTGCTGACCGGGCACTCAGCCCACCAACCCCGTCACGGATGCGTCCGGTTGAGATCGCCCGCACCGACCCCATTTACCCGTTTTAGTCGAGGTTGAAATGTCCGGACAAACCCCCCTGCCCAGTTCACCGGTTGAACTCCCGCTGCTGCCCTTGCGCGATGTGGTGGTGTTCCCGCACATGGTCATCCCGCTGTTCGTGGGCCGCCCCAAGAGCATCAAGGCACTCGAGTCGGCCATGGAGTCCGAGCGCCGCATCATGCTCGTGGCCCAGAAAGCCGCCGCCAAGGACGAGCCGTCGACCGACGACATGTTCGAGATGGGCTGCGTCGCCACCATCCTGCAGATGCTCAAGCTGCCCGACGGTACCGTCAAGGTGCTGGTCGAAGGCGTGCAGCGCGCCAAGGTGCTGGCCATCCGCGATGGCGAGAGCCATTTCATTGCCAGCGTGAACCCGGTGGACCCGGCGGTCGAACGCGCCGACATGCAGTCGAACGAACTGGAAGCGCTGCGCCGTGCGGTGATGCAGCAGTTCGACCAGTACGTCAAGCTCAACAAGAAGATCCCGTCGGAGATCCTCACTTCGATCTCCAGCATCGACGATCCCGGCCGCCTGGCCGACACGATCGCCGCGCACCTGCCGCTCAAGCTCGAGTCCAAGCAGGTCGTGCTGGATCTCGATCCGGTCAACAAGCGGCTGGAAAACCTGTTCGAGCAGCTCGAGCGCGAGGTCGACATCCTCAACGTCGACAAGAAGATCCGTGGCCGCGTGAAGCGCCAGATGGAGAAGAACCAGCGCGACTTCTACCTCAACGAGCAGGTCAAGGCCATCCAGAAGGAGCTCGGCGAGGGCGAAGAGGGCGCCGACATCGAAGAGATCGAGAAGAAGATCAAGGCCGCCAAGATGCCCGCGGAAGCGCGCAAGAAGGCCGACGCCGAGTTCAAGAAGCTCAAGCTGATGTCGCCCATGTCGGCCGAGGCCACCGTGGTGCGCAATTACATCGACGCGCTGGTGGGCCTGCCCTGGAGCAAGAAGACCAAGATCAAGCACGACCTGGCGCATGCCGAGGCCGTGCTCAACGAAGACCACTACGGCCTGGAAAAGGTCAAGGACCGCATTCTTGAGTACCTCGCGGTGCAGCAGCGCGTGGACAAGGTCAAGGCGCCCATCCTGTGCCTGGTCGGCCCGCCTGGCGTGGGCAAGACCTCGCTCGGGCAGTCGGTGGCCAAGGCCACCGGCCGCAAGTACGTGCGCATGGCGCTCGGCGGCATGCGCGACGAGGCCGAGATCCGTGGCCACCGCCGCACCTACATCGGCGCGATGCCGGGCAAGGTGTTGCAGAGCCTGACCAAGATCGGCACGCGCAACCCGCTGTTCCTGCTCGACGAGATCGACAAACTGGGCACCGACTTCCGGGGCGACCCGTCGAGTGCGCTGCTCGAGGTGCTGGATCCCGAGCAGAACCACACCTTCGGTGACCACTATGTCGAGGTCGACTTCGACCTGTCCGACGTGATGTTCGTGGCGACCTCGAACTCGATGAACATTCCACCGGCCCTGCTGGACCGCATGGAAGTGATCCGTCTCTCGGGCTACACCGAAGAGGAAAAGACCAACATCGCGATCCGTTACCTGCTGCCCAAGCAGCTCAAGAACAACGGCATCCGCGAAGGCGAACTCGAGGTGCGCGACGAAGCGGTTCGCGACATCGTGCGCTACTACACGCGTGAAGCCGGCGTGCGTTCGCTCGAGCGTGAGCTGTCCAAGATCTGCCGCAAGGTGGTCAAGGGCCTGCTGCTCAAGAAGTACACACCCACGGTGGTGGTGGATGCCGGGAACCTCAACGATTTCCTCGGCGTGCGCAAGTACAACTATGGCCGCGCCGAAGCCCAGAACCAGGTCGGCCAGGTGGTCGGTCTGGCCTGGACCGAGGTGGGCGGCGATCTGCTCACCATCGAAGTCGCGATCATGCCGGGCAAGGGTGTCATCACGCGCACCGGTTCGCTCGGTGACGTGATGAAGGAATCGGTCGAGGCCGCACGCACGGTGGTGCGCAGCCGCGCCCGCATGCTGGGCATCAAGGACGAGCAGTTCGACAAGCGCGACATCCACATCCACGTGCCCGACGGCGCCACGCCCAAGGACGGCCCGAGCGCGGGCGCGGCCATGACCACGGCGCTCGTGTCGGCCATCACCGGCATACCGGTGCGCGCCGATGTGGCGATGACGGGTGAGATCACGCTGCGCGGCGAAGTGACGGCGATCGGTGGCTTGAAGGAAAAGCTGCTGGCGGCACTGCGCGGCGGCATCAAGACCGTGATCATCCCGGAAGAGAACGTGAAGGATCTGGCCGAGATTCCGGACAACGTGAAGCAGGGGCTTGAGATCGTGCCGGTGAAATGGATCGACAAGGTGCTCGCGATTGCGCTCGAACGCCAGCCCGTGCCGCTCACGGAAGAAGAGGTTGCGGCACAGATTGCGGCCGCCACCGTGAGCAAGCCCGCGCCCGCGCCGGACGCGGTGAAGCACTGATCAAAAAAGATGAAGAGGGCTTGAAAGGGCCTCATTTTTCGGGTTAGAATCATGGCTCACCGAAAAACACTCGGTGCGGCAAAAAATGCGGGAATAGCTCAGTTGGTAGAGCGCAACCTTGCCAAGGTTGAGGTCGCGAGTTCGAGTCTCGTTTCCCGCTCCAGATTCAAAAAGGGAAGCTCTGCTTCCCTTTTTTGTCAGAGTTTCAGATCGGTGCTTTCGGCGCCGCTCCTGACGGCGCGATAGCAAAGCGGTTATGCAACGGATTGCAAATCCGGTTAGTCCGGTTCGACTCCGGATCGCGCCTCCAGATGGAACATGGGCCCCGCCAACGCTGCGTTGACGGGGCCTTCGTTTTTTCAACCTGCGACAATTCACCGTGGCCTCGATGGTGAAACTGGCAAACACAGGAGACTTAAAATCTCCCGCCCTGAGAAGGGCTTAGCGGTTCGAGCCCGCTTCGAGGCACCACCCCTAGGATTTTTCCGGTTTCGCCGGTACAGTGAGTTTCCATGACCCGATACAACGCGCCCTTCGAGATCCATGTGCACGGCGACGTTCCGTTGCGCGAGGACGTGGCTTACGGCCAGATCCAGGATGCGCTCAAACCCCTGTGGCAATACGCCGGTGCGCGATCGCTCGCGGCGGCGGCCGAGAGCAGTTATGAAGACGAGCCCGGCATCCGCTTCGACGCCGAAGCGCACGTGCTGCAGATCTGCTGGACGGTGCCCGGCGACGAGGATTTCCGCCAGGTGATCGAAGAGGCCTGCATGGGCCTGAACGACATTGCCTCGGCCGGTGCGCCGCTGGAGGTCTCGTTCTACGACGCCGAGTACGACGAGGAAGACGACTCGTCGGAAGAAGAGGCACGCGACGACTTCCTGATGTGTTTCGTGGGCCCCACGCCGGCCGCCATCATGCAGGTGCAGCGCGATCTGCTGGTGCAGGACGTGCTGCACATCATGGAGCGCCACTTCGATCCCGCCGAGCTCGGCGACGTGGTGGTCTCGATCGACAAGCTCTTCACCCAGCGCTTCGATGCCCTGGTGAGTTCCATGCAACTGGGCAAGCCGCCGCGCGGCTACGGTGGTCCCTCGGGCCATGGCGGCCCGCGCAAGCCGCGCCACCTGCACTGAGCAATGCCGGGCCTTTGAAGGCCCGGTCATCCACACGGAATAGACTCCGGCTCAGCGCGAGCGGATGGCCTCGCGGTCTGGAGTCCTCATGGCCTTTTTCTCCACCGATGCCCTGAACCCCGGTGTGCGCAAGCGCGAGGTGTTCGGCTGGGCGATGTTCGACTTCGCCAACTCGGGCTACACCACGGTGGTGATCACCGCGGTGTTCGCGGCCTACTTCGTGGGCGCGGTGGCCGGTGGTGCCGACTGGGCCACGTTTGCCTGGACGCTGGCGCTGAGCGTTTCGCACCTGATCGTGATGTTCACCATTCCGGCCATGGGTGCCTGGGCCGACCGCCATGCCGCCAAGAAGCGCCTGTTGATGATGACCACGCTGGGCTGCGTGCTTGCCACGGCCGCGCTCGGCCTCGTGGGGCCGGGTGCCGTGGTGCTGGGCATGGTGCTCATCGTCGTCTCCAATGTGTTTTTCGCCTGGGGCGAGTCCCTGGTGGCGGCCTTCCTGCCCGAACTCGCGCGTCCTCAGGCCATGGGGCGGGTCAGCGGCTGGGGCTGGAGCCTGGGCTACGTGGGTGGCATGCTGGCCCTGGGCCTGTGTCTGGGTTACGTGCTGTGGGCGCAGTCCCAGGGACAGAAGGCCGCGCAGTTCGTGCCGGTCACCATGCTGATCACCGCGGGCGTGTTTGCCGTGGCGGCCTTGTTCACGCTGGCGCTGTTGCGCGAGCGGGCCCAGCCTCAGGCGGGGCCCGCCGGTGCGGCCGGGTGGCGCGAGTCGCTGCGCCAGCTGAGGCGCACCTTCCAGCAGGCGCGCCGCTACCGAGACTTCATGTGGTTGCTGGCCTGCGTGGCCGCCTACCAGGGTGGCGTGGCGGTGGCCATCACGCTGGCTGCGATCTACGCCGAGCAGGTGATCGGCTTCGTGCAGCAGGAAACTATGGTGCTGATCTTCGTGCTCAACATCGCGGCCGCGCTGGGTGCGCTGGCGTTCGGCTACTGGCAGGACCGCCTGGGCCACAAGCTGGCGCTGGGCATCACGCTGGTGGGCTGGGTGGCCACCTGCATCATCGCGGCGATCACCACCACCAAAGGCGGCTTCTGGTACGCCGCGGCCATCGCCGGTGTGTGCATGGGGTCGAGCCAGTCGTCCGGCCGGGCCATGGCCGGCATGCTGGCGCCGCCCGCGCAACTGGCCGAGTTCTTTGGCCTGTGGACCTTCGCCACCCGCGTGGCCAGCATCATCGGACCGCTGAGCTACGGCGCCATCACCTGGATGACCGGGGGCAACCAGCGCCTGGCGATCGGCTTCACCGCGGTGCTGTTCGTGATCGGGCTCGCGCTCCTGATGCCGGTGAACATGCAGCGCGGCCGGGAGGCCGCCCTGCAGCCGGGCAGCGCGTCAGGTCTCTAGTTTCCCGGCCTGGGCCAGCAGGCCGAGCCAGCGTTGGGCCGCCTGCGACAGCAGGGTGGGGTCGCCGGTGGACAGCAGCAGGGGCGGCACCGGATCCCCGTCCGCCGCGCGGGCAATGCCCAGCACGTCGCGCGTGCGCCGTGCGACCGCGATGCCGGTATCGATCAGGGTCACGTCCGGGCCCAGGAGCTGGCCCAGCCGGTCGGCGGCAAACGGGTAGTGCGTGCAGCCCAGCACCACCGTGTCCATGTCGCCCGGTGCCTGGTCCCGCAAGGCCTGCGCGTAGCGTTCGCACAGGACCTGTTGCGCTTGCAGGTCGTCACGCTCGATGGCGTCGGCCAGTCCGTCGCACGGCTGGCAGACGAAATGCAGCGGCGTTGAGGTGTTGCTTTCGAGCTGGGCGCGCAGGCGCGCAAACCGTGCGCTGTGCAGCGTGCCCCGCGTGGCCAGCACACCGATGTGGCCTGTGCGGCTCAGCGCCGCGGCAGGCTTGAGCGCAGGCTCCACGCCCACGATGGGCAGGTCGGGGTGGGTGGTGCGCAGGCTGTCGATGGCCATGGCCGTGGCGGTGTTGCAGGCGACCACCAGAGCGTCGATGTGGTGGGTGTTGAGCAGCCACGCGGTGATGCGTTCCGACCGGTCCGTGATCTCGCCGACCGTGCGCTCGCCGTAGGGCGCGTAGGCGCTGTCGGCCACATAGATGAAGCGCACCCCGGGCAACTCGGCCAGCAGCGCGCGCAGCACGCTCAGGCCGCCGACCCCGCTGTCGAACACGCCGACGGTTTTCAAGCGGCGGCGACGCTTATGCCCTTGAATTCGCCGGTGGCGATGCGCTGTTGCCACTCGGCCGGCCCGGTGATGTGGGCGCTGGTGCCACCCGAATCCACCGCCACCGTCACCGGCATGTCGACCACGTCGAACTCGTAGATGGCTTCCATGCCGAGGTCTTCAAAGCCCACCACTTTGGCGTGCTTGATGGCCTTGGACACCAGGTAGGCCGCGCCGCCCACGGCCATCAGGTAGGCGCTCTTGTGCTTCTTGATCGACTCGATGGCGACCGGGCCGCGCTCGGCCTTGCCGATCATGGCGATCAGGCCGGTCTGCTCCAGCATCATGTCGGTGAAACCGTCCATGCGCGTGGCGGTGGTGGGGCCGGCCGGACCCACGGCCTCGTCGCGCACCGGATCGACCGGGCCCACGTAGTAGATGACGCGGTTGGTGAAGTCCACCGGCAGTTTTTCGCCCTTGGCCAGCATGGTCTGTATGCGCTTGTGCGCGGCGTCGCGGCCGGTGAGCATCTTGCCGTTGAGCAGCAGGGTCTGGCCCGGCTTCCAGCTGGCCACTTCGGCCGGCGTCAGCTTGTTCAGGTCCACGCGCTGGCTCTTCTGCGTGTCGGGCACCCAGTTCACGTTGGGCCACAGGTCCAGGCTGGGCGCGTCCAGGTAGACCGGGCCGCTGCCGTCGAGCACGAAGTGCGCGTGGCGCGTGGCGGCGCAGTTGGGGATCATGGCCACGGGCTTGCTGGCGGCGTGCGTGGGGTACATCTTGATCTTGATGTCGAGCACGGTGGTGAGACCGCCCAGGCCCTGCGCGCCGATGCCCAGCGCGTTGACCTTCTCGTACAGCTCCAGGCGCAACTCTTCCACCTGCGTGAGCTTCTTGCCTTTGGACGCCTTGGCCTGCAGCTCGTACATGTCGATGTCGTCCATCAGGCTTTCCTTGGCCATCAGCACGGCTTTCTCGGCCGTGCCGCCGATGCCGATGCCCAGCATGCCCGGCGGGCACCAGCCGGCGCCCATGGTGGGCACGGTTTTCAGCACCCAGTCGACCACCGAGTCGCCGGGGTTGAGCATGATCATCTTGCTCTTGTTCTCGCTGCCACCGCCCTTGGCGGCCACCGTCACCTCCACGGTGTCACCGGGCACGAGCTCGGTGAAGATCACGGCGGGCGTGTTGTCCCTGGTGTTCTTGCGCGCGAACTGCGGGTCGGCCACGACCGAGGCGCGCAGCTGGTTGTCCGGGTGGTTGTAGCCCTGGCGCACGCCCTCGTTGATGGCGTCTTCCAGGCTGCCGGTGAAGCCGTCGAGCCTCACGTTCATGCCCACCTTGAGGAACACGTTGACGATGCCGGTGTCCTGGCAGATCGGGCGGTGGCCGGTGGCGCTCATCTTGCTGTTGGTCAGGATCTGCGCGATCGCGTCCTTGGCGGCGGCGCTTTGCTCGCGCTCGTAGGCACGGGCCAGGTGGGCGATGTAGTCGGCCGGGTGGTAGTAGCTGATGTACTGCAGGGCGGCGGCAACGGATTCGATCAGGTCGTTCTGGCGGATGCTCGTGGTCATGGCGGTGGGGAGGTTGGTGTCGTGTGGGCTGTTGCCGTGGAGGCCTCGGCGGTGCAAAGTCTGCTACGGTGGGCCAGCCCGTATTTTGACAGGTCGCCCCACCAGTGGCCCCAGCCAGGAGAAGCGCATGAACACCCGCATCGAACACGACACCATGGGCGACGTGAACGTGCCCGCAGACCGCCTGTGGGGCGCGCAGACGCAGCGCTCGCTGCAGAACTTCGACATCTCGGGCGAGCGCCAGCCGCGCGAGCTCATCCGCGCGCTGGCCCAGGTCAAGCGCGCTTCGGCGGTGGTGAACCAGGCCCTGGGCCTGCAGGATGCGAAGAAGACCGGGGCCATCGCCGCGGCGGCCGACGAGGTGATCGCCGGGCGCCATGAGGCCGAATTCCCGCTGGTGGTGTGGCAGACCGGATCGGGCACGCAGACCAACATGAACGTCAACGAGGTGCTGGCCAACCGCGCCAGTGAGCTGCTCGGCGGTCCGCGCGGCGAGGGCCGGCTGGTGCACCCCAACGACGACGTCAACCGCAGCCAGTCGAGCAACGACGTGTTCCCCACGGCGATGCACGTGGCGGCGGTGGACGCCATCACGCACCGCCTGCTGCCCGCCATCGCGACACTGCGCGCCACACTGGCGCAGAAGGCCGCCGATTTCGACGGCATCGTGAAGATCGGTCGCACCCACCTGCAGGACGCCACGCCGCTCACCCTGGGCCAGGAGTTCTCGGGTTACGCGGCGCAGCTGGCGCAGGGCGAGCGGCATGTGCGCGACGCGCTGCCCCACCTGTGCGAGCTCGCGCTGGGCGGCACGGCGGTGGGCACGGGCCTGAACGCGCCCAAAGGCTATGCCGGGCAGGTGGCGGCCGAACTGGCGAAGCTCACCGGCCTGCCTTTTGTCACGGCGCCCAACAAGTTCGAAAACATGGCCAGCGTCGATGCGCTGGTGCACGCACACGGCGCGCTCAAGACCCTGGCCGCCAGCATGAACAAGATCGCCAACGACGTGCGCTGGCTGGCCAGCGGGCCGCGCAGCGGCATCGGCGAGCTGAGCATTCCCGAGAACGAGCCGGGCTCGTCCATCATGCCCGGCAAGGTCAACCCGACACAGAGCGAAGCGGTGACCATGCTGTGCGCGCAGGTGATGGGCAACGACGTGGCCATCAACATCGGCGGCGCCTCGGGCAACTTCGAGCTCAACGTGTTCCGGCCCATGGTGGCGCACAACTTCCTGCAGAGCGTGCGCCTGCTGGCCGACGGCATGAAGAGCTTCAACGACCACTGCGCCGTGGGCATCACCCCCAACCGCGAGCGCATCGCCGAACTGGTGACGCGCTCCCTGATGCTGGTGACCGCGCTGAACCCCCACATCGGCTACGACAAGGCCGCACAGATCGCCAAGAAGGCGCACAAGGAAGGCAGCAGCCTGCGCGAGGCGGCGCTCGCGCTCGGACACGTCAGCGCCGAGCAGTTCGACCAGTGGGTGCGGGCGGAGCAGATGGTGGGTCGCTGATCCGCGCAGCGCGAAAAAAAGCGGCCCGGAGGACCGCCATTCAGGCAACGCCGCTGGGAGCCTCAGTGCCGGCCACCCGGCGGCGGCTGCATCAGCTTGTCGGTCAAGGCGATGGCCATGGCGCTGAGCAGGAAGACCACGTGGATGATGGTCTGCCACATCAACACCTTCACGTCGTAGTTGGCGGCGTTGATGAAGGTCTTGAGCAGGTGGATGGAGCTGATGCCGATGATGGCGGTGGCCAGCTTGACCTTGAGCACCGAGGCGTTCACGTGGCTCAGCCACTCGGGCTGGTCGGGGTGGTTCTCCAGGTGCATGCGGCTCACGAAGGTTTCGTAGCCACCCACGATCACCATGATCAGCAGGTTGGAGATCATGACCACGTCGATCAGCGCCAGCACCACCAGCATGATGATGGTCTCGTTCAGCCCGGTGAGCTGCACGTCGCTCTTGTAGCCGATGCTGGTGACCAGCTTGGCCAGCGCCGCGTCGTTGCCGAAGGCGGCCTCGATCAGGTGGACCAGCTCGACCCAGAAATGGAACACATAGATGGCCTGAGCCGCGATCAGGCCGATGTAGAGCGGCAACTGCAGCCAGCGACTCGCGAAGATCAGGTTGGGCAGGGCGCGTATCGGGGCTTGGGTTTTGACGGGATCGGTCATGGCGGCAGACAATGTGCGGAGCGCCCGGGATGGGCGGCCGAGAGGCTGGCGTATTGTAGGTGGGCACCCGGCGACCCCTTGGGGTTTGTACCGATGCCGGTGTCGCTGGCCGGTTTTTCACGACAATGGCGTCGCCTGTCCTGTAAGTGACTCGTAAGAGCCTTTGAGCACAGTCGCCGCCTGTCACGTTCACACAACAACCCAGGAGACTGCCCATGTCTGCGCCTTCGTCGTCCATCGAATCCACCCTGGTCGAAAACCGTGTCTTTGAACCCACCGAGGCGACCGTGAAGGCCGCCCGCGTGTCGGGCATGGCGGCCTACCACGCGCTGTGCGCCGAGGCGGACAAGGACTTCGAAGGCTTCTGGGCCCGGCTGGCGCGCGAGACGCTCACCTGGCACAAGCCCTTTACCAAGACCCTGGACAGCTCGCAGGCGCCGTTCTACAAGTGGTTCGAGGATGGCGAACTCAACGCCTCGTACAACTGCCTGGACCGCCACATGGGCACGCCCGTGGAGAACAAGACCGCCATCATCTTCGAGGCCGATGGCGGCGAGGTGACCAAGGTCAGCTACAAGGAACTGCTGGCCAAAGTGTCGCAATTTGCGAATGTCCTGAAGGCCAAGGGCGTCAAGAAGGGCGACCGCGTCGTCATCTACATGCCCATGACGGTCGAAGGCGTGGTCGCCATGCAGGCCTGTGCCCGCATCGGCGCCACCCACAGTGTGGTGTTTGGCGGTTTCTCGGCCAAGGCGCTGCAGGAACGCATCCAGGACGCCGGCGCGGTGGCCGTCATCACAGCCAACTACCAGTTGCGTGGCGGCAAGGAACTGCCACTCAAGGCCATCGTGGACGAAGGCATCGCCATGGGCGGTTGCGAGTGCATCAAGAACGTGATCGTGTTCCAGCGCACGCCGACCGCCTGCAACATGGTCGCCGGCCGCGACGTCTTCATGCACGAAGCGATGGCGGGCCAGTCCAGCACCTGCCCTGCCGAGATGGTGAGCGCCGAGCACCCGCTGTTCGTGCTCTACACCTCGGGCTCGACCGGCAAGCCCAAGGGCGTGCAGCACAGCACGGGTGGCTACCTGCTGTGGGCCAACCTCACCATGAACTGGACCTTCGACCTGAAGGCCGACGACGTCTTCTGGTGCACCGCCGACATCGGCTGGATCACCGGCCACAGCTACGTGGCCTACGGCCCGCTGGCTGCGGGCGCGACGCAGATCGTGTTCGAGGGCGTGCCGACCTACCCGAATGCCGGGCGCTTCTGGCAGATGATCGAGAAGCACAAGTGCACCATCTTCTACACCGCGCCCACGGCAATCCGCTCGCTGATCAAGGCCGCCGAAGGTGATGCGAAAGTGCATCCGGCGCGCTCCGATCTGTCCAGCCTGCGCCTGCTCGGTTCGGTGGGCGAGCCCATCAACCCCGAGGCCTGGATGTGGTACTACAAGCACGTGGGCGGTGAGCGCTGCCCCATCGTGGACACCTTCTGGCAGACCGAAACCGGTGGTCACATGATCACCCCGCTGCCGGGCGCCACGCCGCTGGTGCCGGGTTCGTGCACGCTGCCGCTGCCCGGCATTGCCGCGGCCATCGTCGATGAAGCCGGCATGGATGTGCCCAACGGCGCGGGCGGCATCCTGGTGGTGAAGAAGCCCTGGCCTTCGATGATCCGCACCATCTGGGGCGACCCGGAGCGGTTCAAGAAGAGCTACTTTCCCGACGAACTCAAGGGCTACTACCTGGCCGGCGACGGCGCGGTGCGCAGCGCCGACCGCGGCTACTTCCGCATCACCGGCCGCATCGACGACGTGCTCAACGTCTCGGGGCACCGCATGGGCACGATGGAAATCGAATCGGCCCTTGTGGGCAAGACCGACCTGGTGGCCGAGGCCGCCGTGGTGGGCCGGCCCGACGACCTGACCGGCGAGGCCATCGTGGCCTTCGTGGTGCTCAAGCGCTCGCGCCCCACCGGCGACGAAGCCAAGGCCATCGCCAAGGAGCTGCGCGACTGGGTGGGCAAGGAGATCGGCCCGATCGCCAAGCCCAAGGACATCCGCTTCGGCGACAACCTGCCCAAGACCCGCAGCGGCAAGATCATGCGCCGCCTGCTGCGCTCCATCGCCAAGGGCGAGGCCATCACGCAGGACACCTCCACCCTTGAAAATCCCGCCATCCTCGATCAGCTGTCGGAAAACAACTGATCTCCGCGCCGGGCTTCGACCCGGTACAGGCAACAAAAAACCCGCTGGAGTCCAGCGGGTTTTTTGTTGGGGCAGCCGGAGCTTACTTCTGGCTCAGCACCCAGGCCGCCAGCTTCTTGGCGTCGGCTTCGCTGACCTGCGGGTTGCCGGGCATGGGGATCGCACCCCAGACGCCCGAGCCGCCCTTCATGATCTTGGTGCTCAGCGCGTCCACCGCCTTGGCGTCGCCCGCGTACTTCTTGGCCACGTCCTTGTATGCCGGGCCCACCAGCTTCTTGTCGACCGCGTGGCAGGCCATGCAGTTTTTGCTCTTGGCGAGGGCTTCATCGGCCATCGCGGGCGCCGCCAGCGAGGTCATGGCGGCCATAATCAGGAAAACGTGTTTCATGGGGTTGTCCTTGTGGAGGGATGCGGAGTCTCTGTCGTGGCCGATTCTAGCCACCCGCGACCGTTCTGAAACGAGCGCTTACAGTTTCTTGCCCGCTTCACGGGGCCTTTACCGGAGTGTGTGATGTATTTGCTGATCCTGGGCGTGATCCTGATGCTGATGAAGTACCTGGAGGTGGGCTTTGCCGTCAACCTCTCGTGGTGGTGGGTGCTGTCACCCTTCGCGCTGGCCGTGGCCTGGTGGGCCTGGGCCGACGCCACGGGCTACACCCGGCGCAAGGCCATGGAGAAGATGGACCAGAGGAAGCAGGACCGCATCGACAAGCAGCGCGAGAACCTCGGCATCAAGACCAAGCGGCGCTCGCGCTGAGTCCCCTTCAGTAGTTGTCGAGCACGGCGCCCTTGCTGGCGCTGGATGCATTGAAGGCGAACTTGGCCTGCACGCCCCGCGTGTAGCGCGGCGCGGGCGCCGTCCACCCCGCGCGGCGCTTCTCGATCTCGGCCGCCGGCACGTTGAGCTCCAGCAGCAGTTTGTGCGCATCGATGGTGATGCTGTCGCCTTCCTTCACGAAGGCGATCGTGCCACCGGCCGCGGCCTCGGGCGCCACGTGGCCCACCACCATGCCCCAGGTGCCGCCGCTGAAGCGGCCGTCGGTGATCAGGCCCACGCTCTCGCCCAGGCCCGCGCCGATCAGCGCGCCGGTGGGCGCCAGCATCTCCGGCATGCCCGGGCCGCCCTTGGGGCCCAGGTAGCGCAGCACCATCACGTCACCCGCCTTGATCTTGCCGTCCAGGATGGCCTGCAGGGCCGACTGTTCGTCGTCGAACACGCGCGCCGGGCCGGTCATCACCGGGTTCTTCAGGCCGGTGATCTTGGCCACCGCGCCCTCGGGGCTCAGGTTGCCCTTGAGGATGGCGAGGTGCCCGTGCGTGTACATCGGCTTGTCGATCGGGCGGATCACGTCCTGGTCGGCGCGCGGCGCATCGGGCACGTCCTTCAGCACCTCGGCGATGGTCTGGCCGCTGATGGTCAGGCAGTCGCCGTGCAGCAGGCCCGCGTTCAGCAGCACCTTCATGACCTGCGGAATGCCGCCGGCGCGGTGCAGATCCACCGCCAGGTACCTGCCGCTGGGTTTCAGGTCGCACAGCACGGGCGTCTTCTGGCGCACGCGCTCGAAATCGTCGATGGTCCACTCCACCTCGGCCGCGTGAGCGATCGCCAGGAAGTGCAGCACCGCGTTGGTCGATCCGCCGGTGGCCATGATCACCGCCACCGCGTTCTCGATGGCCTTCTTGGTCACGATGTCGCGCGGCTTGATGTCCTTCTTGATCGCCTCGATCAGCACCTTGGCCGACTCTTTCGCCGAGTTCATCTTCTCGTCGTGCGGGTTGGCCATGGTGGACGAGTAGGGCAGCGAAATGCCCAGCGCCTCGAAGGCGCTCGACATGGTGTTGGCGGTGTACATGCCGCCGCACGAGCCCGTGCCGGGGATGGCGCGCATCTCGATCTCGCGCAGGTCGGCGTCGCTCAGGTTGCCGGCGGCGTTCTGGCCCACGGCCTCGAACACGCTCACGATGTTGAGGTCCTGGTCTTTCCAGCGGCCCGGCAGGATGGTGCCGCCGTACACGTAGATCGCGGGCACGTTGGCGCGCAGCATGCCCATCAGGCCGCCGGGCATGTTCTTGTCGCAGCCGCCGACCACCACCACGCCGTCCATCCACTGGCCGCCGACGCAGGTCTCGATGCAGTCGGAGATCACCTCGCGGCTCACCAGCGAGTACTTCATGCCCTCGGTGCCCATGGCCATGCCGTCGGAGATGGTCGGCGTGCCGAACACCTGGGCCTTGCCACCGGCTTCCTCGATGCCGGCGATGGCCGCGTCGGCCAGCTTCTGCAGGCCCGAGTTGCACGGCGTGATGGTGCTGTGGCCGTTGGCCACGCCCACCATGGGTTTGACGAAGTCGCCTTCCTCATAGCCCATGGCGTAGTACATGGAGCGGTTGGGCGCGCGCGACTTGCCTTGCGTGATGTGGGCACTGCGGCTGTTGACGGGCTTGATCGGGATGGTTTTGCTGTCGGCCATGGGAATGTCTCGTGGGGTGTGGGAGGAGGGCGGCGAGGGCAAGCCCTGGCCTGCGCCAGCCGGGAGTATGCGGCAGGCGGGGTGCCGTTTCCAATTGCTTCGGTGTGCTCCATTAATATGCTCGGCGTATGAATCCGACAAAAAATCAACTGCGGATCGAATTGCGGCAGTGGCGGCAGTTTGTCGCGCTCGCCGAGGAACTGCACTTTGGCCGCGCGGCCCTGCGCCTGCACATGACCCAGCCGCCGCTCACCCAGGCCATCGCCGGGCTGGAGGCCGCGCTGGGCGTGACCTTGTTCGAGCGCACCCGGCGCAGCGTGCAGATCACGGCGGCGGGGGCGGCGCTGCTGCCCGAGGTGCGCGAGCTGCTGGCGCGCGCCTCGGGCCTGCCCGAACTCGCGCGCGCGGCCGCCGCCGGTGAACTGGGCCGGCTGCGGCTGGCCTTCGTGTCCACCGTGGGCTTCGAGCTCCTGCCGCGCTGGGTGCGCGCGTTCCGCGAGCGCTGGCCACTGGTGGCGCTGGAGCTGATCGAGGCCACCGGCGACGTGCAGCTGGAATTGCTCGCGCGCCGCGAGGTCGATGCGGGCGTCCTGCTGCACTCGCCGGGCCTGGCGGCGGCGGGTCTGGCGCATGCGCGCATCGCCAGCGAACCGCTGGTGGTGGCCTTGCCCGAGACCCACGCGCTCGCCGCGCACGAGCGCCCGCCGCTGGCGGCCGTGCTGGCCGAACCGCTGGTGATTTTCCCGCGGCGCATCCTGCCCTCGCTGCACGACGCGATCTTCGGCCTCTACCAGGCGGCCGGGCGTGCGCCGCAGGTGGCGCAGGAAGCGATCCAGATGCAGACCATCGTCAACCTGGTCTCGGCCGGGCTGGGCATCGCCTGGGTGCCGCAAAGCGTGCGCCAGTTCCAGCGCACCGGCGTGGCCTACCGCAGCGTGCACCTGCCGCGCGGCCGCGCCGTGCCGGCTTGCGAAACCAGCCTGGTCTGGCGCGCCGATGCGGTAAGCCCGGCGCTCGCCCACTTCATCGAATTTGCCCGGGCACAATAACGAGATGCTTCAACACCCCCAGATCGACCCCGTGGCCCTGCAGATCGGGCCCCTGGCCATCCACTGGTACGGCCTGACCTACCTGCTGGCTTTCGGCCTGTTCATGCTGCTGGCCAACGCGCGCCTGCGCCACCCGCCGTTTGCCGGCATCACCCTGCCGCCCTGGACGCGCCGCGACGTGGAGGACATCCTGTTCCTCGGCGTGCTCGGCGTGGTGGCGGGCGGGCGCATCGGCTACTGCCTGTTCTACAAGCCCGCGTACTACCTCGCGAACCCGCTGGAGATTTTCGCGGTGTGGCAGGGTGGCATGAGCTTTCATGGTGGCTTGCTCGGGGTGATGCTGGCCATGGTCTGGTACGCGCGCAGCCGCCAGCGCCCCTTCATGCAGGTGATGGATTTCGTGGCGCCTTGCGTGCCCACGGGCCTGGCGGCAGGGCGCCTGGGCAACTTCATCAACGGCGAACTCTGGGGCCGCGTGGCCGATCCGTCCCTGCCCTGGGGGATGGTGTTCCGCGGCGCCGGCGATCTGCCGCGCCACCCCTCGCAGGCCTACCAGTTCCTGCTTGAAGGCCTGCTGCTGTTCGTGCTGCTGTGGCTCTACGCCCGCAAGGAGCGCGCGCGCGGGCAGGTGTCGGCGGTGTTCCTGTTCGGCTACGGCGTGTTCCGTTTCATCGCCGAGTTCTTCCGCGAGCCCGACGCCCACCTGGGCCTGCTGTCGCTGGGCATGAGCATGGGGCAGTGGCTGTGCGTGCCCATGATCCTGGCCGGCGCCGGCCTGTGGTGGTGGTTCGGCCGGCGCGCGCCGGCCGTCTGAAATCAGGGTAAGTACCGGTGTGCACCGCCACCGGCGCTGCCTAAAATTATCCGTAATTACAGGTGATTACGGATGCGACTGGTGCTCAATTCTCTGCATGACGAAGTGGCCGCAAAGCTGCGCGAGCGCATCTTCGCCGGCGAACTCGCGCCGGGCAGTTTCATCGACGAGCCTGCGCTGTGCGCCGAACTGGCCATCTCGCGCACACCGCTGCGCGAGGCGCTCAAGGTGCTCACGGCAGAAGGCCTGCTGCGCCACGAGCCGCGGCGCGGCTGTTTCGTGAGCGAGGTGACCGAGCGCGACCTCGACGAGATATTCCCCGTGATCGCGCTGCTCGAAGGCCGCTGCGCCTTCGAGGCGGCACGCAACGCAAGCGACGCCGACCTCGCCGCGCTGGAGCTGCTGCACGACCGGCTCAACCGCAGCGCGCGTGCCAAGCGCATCAACGACTACTACGACACCAACTTCGCGATCCACGAAGCCATCATCACGCTGGCCAGCAACCGCTGGCTGGCGCAGGTGATCGGCGACCTGCGCAAGATCGTCAAGCTCGCGCGCCTGCAGCAGTTGCACGCGCCGGGCCGGCTGGAGCAGAGCCTGTCCGAGCACATGGCCGTGTTCGCCGCGCTCAAGGCGCGCGACGCCGAGGGCGCCGAGGCTGCCATGCGCACCCACCTCACGCGCCAGCGCGTGGCCCTGCGCGAACTCGCGCGCAACCAGAAGTCGAGGCTTTCGGCATGACCCCACCCGACTGGCTTGCACAAGGCGTTTCCATGCTGCGCCCGGCGGCGAAGACGCGCTCCGGTCCTCGCTCCACGCAGGAGCGGCTCAAGGCCACGTTGCGCCACGAGGAGGAGGCGATGTCACCGCGCCTGCTGCGCCAGTCCCTGAAGGACCTCAAGGCCATCGTCGATCCGATGGTGAGCGAGGTCGAGGGCGGGCGCCGTGCGCAGGCCATGATGGACTGGTACGCCGCTGCCTCGCCGCCGCAGCGGCGCGACCTGTGGTTGCTCATGAGCGAGCGCTTCGTGGCCGACCCACAGCACGTGAAGAAGGCGCAGGCACAGTTCGCCGCAGCGGTCGGCACGCCCGACGAGGCCGCGGCCGAGGTGCTGTACCGGCGCGCCACCGTGTCGCCGCGGCGCCGGCTGCTGCAGCGCTTCAGCGCCAACCCGGACGGCGTGCGCTTCATGGTCGACCTGCGCGCCGAGATGCAGCCGCACCTGAAGGCGGACAAGCGCCTGCTCGCGCTCGACGTGGAGATGGAGTACATGTTCTCCACCTGGTTCGACGTCGGCTTTCTCGACCTGCGCCGCATCACCTGGGACTCGCCGGCCTCGCTGGTGGAGAAGCTCATCAAGTACGAAGCGGTGCACGACATCCGCAGCTGGGCCGACGTGAAGAACCGGCTCGACAGCGACCGCCGTTGCTACGGCTTCTTCCACCCGCGCCTGCCCGACGAACCGCTGATCTTCGTCGAGGTGGCGCTGATGAACGAGATCGCGGCCAGCATCACGCCGCTGCTCGACGAGGGCGCCGCGCCCGCCGACCTGGCCCGTGCCACCACCGCGATCTTCTATTCGATCAGCAACACCCAGACCGGGCTCAAGGGCGTGAGCTTCGGTGACTCGCTGATCAAGCGCGTGGTCGAATCGCTGAAGCAGGAGTTTCCGCACCTCAAGCACTTCGCCACGCTCTCGCCCATTCCCGGCCTGCGCGCCTGGCTGTCGAAGAACGCGCCGCCCGATCTGCTCAAGGCCTGGGAGCGTGCCGATGAGCTGCCCGAGGCCGCGCCCGAGCGCCGTGCCCTGCTGGGCTGGGCGGCGCGCTACCTGGGCATGGAGTTGCACGAGGGCAAGCCGCTGGACCCGGTGGCGCGTTTCCACCTGGGCAACGGCGCCCGGGTCGAGCGTCTGAACTGGGCGGCCGACCCTTCGGCCAAGGGGATCAAGCAGTCCCATGGGCTGATGGTCAACTACCTCTACGATCTCAAGCGGCTGGACAAACACCGCGCCCTGCTGGCGCAGGGAAAAATCCCGATAGCCGCAGCGATCAAAGACCTTTACCTTTGAAGCCACCATTTCAACCACAGGAGACAAGAGCATGACGGACAGCCTGAACAGACGAGACATCTTGCGCGCGGCCGTGGCCGGCGCCGCCCTCTACGGCACGGCGGGGCATGCCCAGTCGACATGGCCGAGCAAGCCCGTGACGATGATCGTGCCGTTCCCGGCGGGTGGCGGTACCGATGCCTTTGCCCGTCCGATGTCGGCGCAGTTCGCCCGTCTGACCGGCAAGTCCATGGTCATCGACAACCGCGGCGGCGCCGGCGGCACGCTGGGCGCGGGCATCGCGGCCAAGGCCGCGCCCGACGGTTACACCCTGTTCATGGGTGCGGTGCACCACACCATCGCGCCGAGCATGTACCCCAAGCTCGACTACAACATCGAGACCGACCTGATCCCGCTGATCCTGGTGGCCAGCGTGCCGCAGGTGGTGGTGGTCAACCCCAAGCGGGTGACCGCGGCCACCTTCCCCGAGTTCCTGGCCCAGGTCAAGGCCAACCCGGCCAAGCTCAACTACGGTTCGGCCGGCGGCGGCACTTCGCACCACCTCGCGGGCGAGCTGTTCAAGCAGCAGACCAAGACCTTCATCACCCACATCCCCTACCGCGGTGCAGGCCCCGCGCTCAACGACCTGATCGCCGGCCAGGTGGACATGATGTTCGACGGCCTGGGTTCGTCGGCCGCGCACATCAAGGGCGGCCGCATCAAGGCCCTGATGGTCTCCGGCAACAAGCGCAGCCCGGCCTTCCCGGACGTGCCTTGCGCCGCCGAGATGGGCCTGCCCGACTACAACGTGACCACCTGGTACGGCGTGTGGGCGCCCAAGGGCACGCCGACCGATGCGCAGGCCCGCGCGATCGAGGAGATCCGCAAGGCCGTGAGCACCGACGAGGCCAAGGCCGTCTGGGCCAACCAGGGCGCGGAGTTCGCCAACGTGACCGGCCCGCAGTTCGACGCCTTCGTCAAGGGCGAGATCCGCAAGTGGGCGGCCGTGGTCAAGGCCTCTGGCGCCAAGCTGGACTGATCGCCATATGCCAGGCCGGGTGCACCTCGCCATCGAACACACGCTGGCGCGGGTGACGCTGTCCCATCCCGGCAAGTTCAACGCCATGTCGCGCGCGATGTGGCGCGAGCTCAAGGCGGTCTTCACCGACCTGCAGGCGCGCCGCGACGAGCTGCGCTGCGTCACCGTGGCCGGGGAGGGCGGGCATTTCTGCGCGGGTGGCGACATCGCCGAGTACCCGGACTTCCGCTTCGACGAAGACGCCCTGCGCGACTTCCATGAAAACGAGGTCTGGGGCGGCCTGGGCGCCATGCTCGCGTGCGACCTGCCCCTGGTGGCGCAGATCGAGGGCAACTGCATGGGCGCGGGTGTGGAAATCGCCAGCTGCTGCGACATTCGCGTGGCGGGCAGCGCTGCGCGTTTTGGCGCGCCGATCGCGCGCCTGGGCTTTCCCATGGCGCCGCGCGAGGCGCAACTGGTCGCTCGCGAGGCCGGCGCGGCCACCGCGCGCGAGATGCTGCTCGAGGCCGCCGTGCTCGGTGCGACCGAGATGCAGGCGCGCGGCTTCCTGCACGCCGTGCGGCCCGACGCCGAGGTGGCCGCCGACGTGCAGGCCCGCGCGCAGCGCATCGCGGCGCTGGCCCCGCAGGCCGCGCGGCTCAACAAGCAGACCCTGCGCGCCCTGGGCGCGGGCCAGCCCATCGACACCGTCGTGGCCACGGCCTACCGCTACGCCGACCACGCAGAGCACCGCGAAGGCATCGCGGCCTTCCTGGCCAAGCGCCAGCCCGTGTTCTGACTTCTTCGAATTCCCGTTCCGTTCAAGCACCATGAACAACAACCACAACCTCTACGCCGCGCTGCGCGCCGCCTTCCCCGCCAACCTGGACGCCACCGCGGTGGAAACCGTGGGCGGTGCCCATGCCGGCCTGCGCTACTCCTGGCGCGATCTCGACCGCGCCAGCGCCATGCTGGCCAACCTGCTGGATTCGCTCAAGCTGCCGGCGGGCTCGCGCATCGCGGTGCAGGTGGAGAAATCGGTCGAGGCGCTGGTGCTGTACCTGGCGACGCTGCGCGCGGGCCATGTGTTCCTGCCGCTCAACACCGCCTACCAGGCCGGCGAGATCGAGTACTTCATCGGCAACGCCGAACCCGCCGTGGTGGTGTGCAGCCAGGCCAACTTCGGCTGGGTCTCCAAGATCGCGTTCAAGGCCGGCACGCGCCACGTGTTCACGCTCGACGACGACCGCACCGGCAGCCTGCTCGAGCGCGCCGCGCACCAGCGCGACGTGCACACGCCCGCGGTGAACCGGGCCGACGACCTGGCCGTGATCATCTACACCAGCGGCACCACCGGGCGCAGCAAGGGCGCCATGCTGTCGCACGGCAACACGCTGAGCAACGCACAGGTGCTGCGCGACTACTGGGGCTGGAAGCCCGACGACGTGCTGATCCATGCGCTGCCGATCTTCCATGTGCACGGCCTGTTCGTGGCCATCCACGGCGCGCTCATCAACGGCAGCCCCATGCTCTGGCTCAACAAGTTCGAGCCGCGCGCGGTGGTCGAGCTGTTCCCGCGCGCCACGGTGTTCATGGGCGTGCCCACGCTGTACGTGCGCCTGCTGGCCGAGCCCGGCCTCACGAAACAGCAGGTGGCCCACATGCGCCTGTTCGTCTCGGGTTCGGCGCCCTTGCTGATCGAAACCTTCGAGGACTGGAAGGCGCGCACCGGCCACACCATCCTGGAGCGCTACGGCATGAGCGAGACGGTGATGATCACCTCCAACCCCTTCGCGGCCGACGCGCGCTTCGGCGGCCAGTCCGAGCGGCGCGGCGGCACGGTGGGCTTCCCGCTGCCGGGCATCACGCTGCGCGTGGTCGACGAGACCGGGCAGTCGGTGCCGGTGGGCGAGATCGGCGCGATCCAGGTGCGCGGGCCCAACGTATTCAAAGGCTACTGGCGCATGCCCGAGAAGACCGCCGAGGAGTTCACCGCCGACGGCTTCTTCAAGACCGGCGACGTGGGGCGCATCGACGAGCGAGGCTATGTGAGCATCGTCGGCCGCAGCAAGGACCTGATCATCTCGGGGGGCTACAACGTGTACCCGGCCGAGGTCGAGGGGTACATCAACGAGATGCCCGGCGTGGCCGAGAGCGCGCTGGTGGGCGTGCCGCACCCGGACTTCGGCGAGGTCGGCGTGGCGGTGGTGATCGCCAGGCCAGGCGCATCGGTGAATCCCGACCAGGTGATCGCGGCGCTCAAGGCGCGGCTGGCGAACTTCAAGATTCCCAAGCGCTGTTTCGTGGTGCAGGAATTGCCGCGCAACACCATGGGCAAGGTGCAGAAGAACCTGCTGCGCAACGACTACGCCGGCTTGTTCAAGGCCACCTGACGCTCCCGGCGGCGCGGCAACGCGCCCAGGCGCATGCGCGCTTCAGCGCAGGACGAGCACGGGAATGTGCGAGTGCGTCAGCACCTGCTGCGTCTCGCTGCCCAGCAGCAGGCGCTTGATGCCGCGGCGACCGTGTGAGGCCATCACGATCAGGTCGCACTTGTTGCGCTTGGCCGCGGCGATGATGGCCTCGGCGATCAGGTCCGACTTCACGGTGACCGGCTTGACCTTCACCTCGCGCAGCTGGCCGGCTGACTTCACCGCGTTGACCGCCGCCAGGGCCTCCTCGTTCCACTGGGCCTCGATGCGCGCGATCTCGGCGGCTGCCAAGGCCACGCCGCCTTCGAAGTAGGTCTGCGGATAGCGCGGCACCACTTTCAGGGCAACCACCTCGGCGCCGGTGAGGTCGGCCAGGTTGATGGCATGCTCCACCGCCATCTTGGAGAGTTTCGAGCCATCGGTGGCCACCAGGATGCGCTTGTACATGGGTTGCTCCTTCAAGGTTGTTGTTCGAACCCGAAGGGTAGCGCGGGCGGCGGTCTTGTGGTTGACTTGGATCAAGCCCATGAAACAAGAGCCCGTTTACCCTTCAGCCATGAACCAGGCCGTTGCCACGCTCCCGGTGCGGCCACCGCGCACCGAACCCGCGCCCACCCCGCCTGCGGCTGGCTGGCTGGGCGAGCACCGCGGCCCGCTCACCGTCACCGACAGCTTCGCCGTGCTCGACGACCCGGTGGAGCAGCAGGTGTTCACCGAGTTCGCCGACATCGGTGGCCGGCGCGCGGCGCAGTCGGTGCTGATGGTGCAGGGCATGACCTGCGCCGCCTGCGCCGACACGGTCGAAGCCGCGCTGCAGGGCCTGCCCGGCGTGGATCAGGCCCGGGTGCACGCCGCGACGCGCCGCCTCACCCTGCGCTGGGACCCGACCCTCACGCGCCTGTCGGTGCTGGCTCGGGCGGTGGGCGACACCGGTTACCGCCTGCTGCCGCAGCAGCAGGCGCTGTCGATCAGCGAACGCCTGCGCGAGACGCGCCAGGCGCTGTGGCGCCTGTTCGTGGCCGGCTTCTGCATGATGCAGGTGATGATGTACGCGTGGCCCGCGTACGTCACGGCGCCGGGCGAGATCCCGGCCGACATCACCCAGCTGCTGCGCTGGGCCAGCTGGGTGATCTGCCTGCCGGTGGTGTTCTTTGCCAGCGGCCCGTTCTTCGCCAGCGCCTGGCGCGACCTGCGGCACGGCCGCGTGGGCATGGACACGCCGGTGTCCATCGGCATCCTGGTCACCTTCCTGGCCAGTTCGGCCGCCACCTTCGACCCCGCCGGCCCCTGGGGCGCCGAGGTGTGGTTCGACTCGCTGGCCATGTTCGTGTTCTTTCTGCTGGGCGGGCGCTACCTCGAACACAAGGCGCGCGACCGCACCGCCGGCGCGCTCGACAGCCTGATGAACCGGCTGCCCGAGGTGTGCGAGCGGCAGCGGGCCGATGGCACGTACGACACCGTGTCGATGCGGCGCCTGGTGGCCGGCGACACCGTGCGCGTGCAGGCGGGCCAGGCCTTTCCCGCCGATGGCGAGCTGCTGGACGGTGGCGCCACGGTGGACGAGGCGCTGCTGACCGGCGAATCGGACCCGGTGACGCGCGAGCGCGGGCAGGGCGTGGTGGCGGGCAGCTTCAACCTGGGCGGCCCGGTGCGGGTGCGGGTGCTGCGGGTCGGGTCCGACACGCGCTTTGGCCAGATCGTCAAGTTGATGGAGCAGGCTTCCACCGAGAAGCCGCGCCTGGCCGTGCTGGCCGACCGCATCGCCGGCCCCTTTCTCGTGCTGGTGCTGCTGGCGGCGGCCTTCGCGGGCTTCTATTGGTGGCAGATCGATCACACGCAGGCGCTGGCGGTGGCGGTGGCGGTGCTCATCGTCACCTGCCCCTGCGCGCTCTCGCTGGCCACGCCGGCGGCCATGCTCAGCTCGGCCGGCGCCCTGGCGCGGCGCGGCGTGCTGGTGCGCCGCCTGCAGGCCTTCGAGTCGCTGGCGGGGGTGGACGCGGTGGTGTTCGACAAGACCGGTACCCTGACGCTGGACCGCATGGAGCTTGTCGAGGTGGTCACGCGCCCTGGTGTCGGGCGCGAACAGGCGCTGGCGCTGGCGGGCGCGCTCGCCGAAGGCTCCCTGCACCCGGTCTCGCGGGCCATCGCCCGCGAGGCCAGGGCGGCGGCGGGCACCCCCCGGCCTGCGCTGACCGGACACGCCGAAGTGCCCGGACAGGGCATGCAGGCGCAGTGGCCCGATGGCTCCTGGGTGCGGCTGGGCTCGGCGGACTTTTGCGGCGCCACGCCGCCGGCCGGTGACACATCGCCTGTGGTGCACCTGGGCCACGCACAAGGCTGGCTGGCCAGTTTCCGGTTGCGCGAAGGCCTGCGCGCCGACGCCGCCGAAGCGGTATCGGCCCTGCGCGCGCTGGGCGTGCAGACCTGGCTGCTGTCCGGCGACCATGAAGCCGCGGCCGCCGCGGTGGCGCAGGCGGTGGGGGTGGACCACGTGATCGCGGGCGCCTCGCCCGAACGCAAGCTGGAGGAGCTCGCGGCCCTGCAGGCCAGAGGACTCAAGGTGGCCATGGTGGGCGATGGCCTCAACGACGGGCCCGTGCTGGCGCGCGCCGACACCTCGTTCGCGCTCGGTCATGCCGCGCCGCTGGCGCAGGCGCAGTCGGATTTCATCGTCCAGGGCGGGCAGGTGATGGATGTGGTGCGCACGCTGCGGCAGGCCCGTGCCACGCTGCGCACCGTGCGACAGAACCTGGCCTGGGCCGTGGCCTACAACGCGGTGAGCGTGCCGCTGGCGCTGGCGGGTTTCATGCCACCCTGGCTGGCCGGCCTGGGCATGGCCGCGAGCTCGCTGCTGGTGATCGGCAATGCCTTGCGCCTGACACGCGCCCGGGACTGAGCACACCCCATGGACATCCTCTATCTGCTGATCCCGTTGTCCGTTCTGCTCGTGTTCGGCATCATCGGCGTGTTCTGGTGGGCGCTGCAGGCCGGGCAGTTCGACAACGTCGAACGCGAAGGCGAACGCATTCTGAAGAGCGATTGACGTATGTCAAGTCGCCCACAAGGGTCTCTGACGACACTTCCTGCATGAACTTGAAGAGGAGTTTTCCATGTCCGTGACGACAAGCGGTGGCCCGTCGGCCGCCTATAACGACAAAGTGGTGCGGCAGTTCGCGATCATGACCGTGGTGTGGGGCGTGGTGGGCATGCTGGTGGGCGTGATCATCGCCGCCCAGCTCACCTGGCCCGCGCTCAACCTCGGCATCGAGTGGCTGTCCTATGGCCGCCTGCGGCCGCTGCACACCAACGCGGTGATCTTCGCCTTCGGTGGTTGCGGCCTGTTCGCGGCGAGCTACTACGTGGTGCAGCGCACCTGCCAGGTGCGCATCTTCTCCGACACGCTTGCGGCCTTCACCTTCTGGGGCTGGCAACTCGTGATCGTGCTCGCGGCCGTCACGCTGCCCCTGGGCATGACGCAGGGCAAGGAATACGCCGAGCTCGAGTGGCCGATCGACCTGCTGATCGCCGTGGTGTGGGTGGCCTATGCCATCGTGTTCTTCGGCACCATCGGGCGGCGCAAGGTGCGCCACATCTACGTGGCCAACTGGTTCTTCGGCGCCTTCATCCTGGCCGTCGCGGTGCTGCACATCGTCAACAGCGCCGCGCTGCCGGTGGACATCTTCAAGAGCTACTCGGCCTATGCCGGCGTGCAGGACGCGATGGTGCAGTGGTGGTACGGCCACAACGCGGTGGGCTTCTTCCTCACCGCCGGTTTCCTCGGGATGATGTACTACTTCATCCCCAAGCAGGCCGAGCGCCCGGTGTACTCGTATCGCCTGTCGATCGTGCACTTCTGGGCGCTGATCTTCACCTACATGTGGGCCGGCCCGCACCACCTGCACTACACCGCGCTGCCGGACTGGACGCAGTCGGTCGGCATGGTCTTCTCGCTCATCCTGCTCGCGCCCAGCTGGGGCGGCATGATCAACGGCATCATGACGCTCTCGGGTGCCTGGCACAAACTGCGCGACGACCCCATCCTGCGCTTCCTGATCGTCTCGCTCTCGTTCTACGGCATGTCGACCTTCGAGGGTCCGATGATGTCGATCAAGACGGTCAACGCGCTCTCGCACTACACCGACTGGACCGTGGGCCACGTGCACTCCGGCGCCCTGGGCTGGGTCGGCCTGGTGACCATGGGTTCCATGTACTACCTGATCCCGCGCCTGTACGGCCAGAAGAAGATGTACTCGGTGCCCGCGATCGAACTGCACTTCTGGGTCGCCACCATCGGCATCGTGCTCTACATCGCCGCGATGTGGATTGCCGGTGTGATGCAGGGCCTGATGTGGCGCGCGGTCAACCCCGACGGCAGCCTCACCTACACCTTCGTCGAGTCGGTCAAGGCGACCTTCCCGTTCTACGTGATCCGCCTGCTCGGGGGCCTGCTCTACCTCGGCGGCATGCTGGTGATGCTGTGGAACACCGTGATGACGGTGCGCAACGGTCGTGCGGAAGAGGTTCGCATTCCCGCCATCAACCCCGCCCACGCCTGAGGACCGCACCATGGCCGACAACAACAAGACCCCGGGTTTCACGCACGAGCGGATCGAGACCAACAACTTCCTGATGATCGTGCTCATCGTGCTGGTGATCGCGGTCGGCGGGCTGGTGGAGATCGTTCCGCTGTTCTTCCAGAAGTCCACCACCCAGCCGGTGGAGGGCTTGAAGCCCTACAGCGCACTGCAGATCGCCGGGCGCGATGTGTACGTGCGCGAGGGTTGCTACAACTGCCACTCGCAGATGATCCGGCCGTTCCAGGCCGAGACGCTGCGCTACGGCCACTACTCGGTGGCCGGCGAGTTCGTCTACGACCGGCCCTTCCAGTGGGGCAGCAAGCGCACCGGGCCCGACCTGGCCCGCGTGGGCGGCCGCTACAGCGACGAATGGCACCGCATCCACCTGAACAACCCGCGCGACCTGGTGCCCGAGTCCAACATGCCGGCCTATTCCTGGCTGGAGAAGAAGACCGTGAAAGAAGCCGGCATACCCAGGCGCATGGAGGTGTTGCGCACGCTCGGCGCACCGTACACCGACGAAGAGATCGCCGCGTCCGTGGCGGACGTGAAGGGCAAGACCGAGATGGAAGCCCTGATCGCCTACCTGCAGGTGCTGGGCACCTCCATCAAGTGAGCGCACGGAGAACAACACCATGGACATCAACGACCTTCGCAGCGCCGTCACCGTCGTCAGCCTGCTGACTTTCCTGGGCATCGTGGCCTGGGCCTGGTCGCGGCGCAACCGCTCCCGATTCGACGAGGCGGCCATGCTGCCCTTCCAGGACGAAACCCCCACCGAGCGGACGAGAGAACCATCATGAGCGACTTCACAAGCGATTTCTGGTCGTATTACGTGGCCGGGCTGACGCTGGTCAGCATCGTGGCCTGCCTCATCCTGCTCTGGGTCAGTGGCACCACCAAGGTCAAGGCCAGGGACGACAACACCACCGGCCACGTGTGGGACGGCGACCTGCGCGAGATGAACAACCCGCTGCCGCGCTGGTGGGTCTACCTGTTCGTCATCACCGTGGTGTTCTCGCTGATCTACGGCGTGCTGTACCCCACCTTCGGCAAGTACCAGGGCGTGCTGGGCTGGTCGTCCACGGGGCAGCACACGGCCGAGGTGGCCAAGGTGGAGAAAGCCATTGCCCCGATCTACGCCCGGTTCACCGGCATGACGCCGCAACAGCTCGCCGGCGACGCACCCGCCATGGCGGTGGGCGAGCGGCTGTTCATGAACAACTGCGCGCAGTGCCACGGCTCGGACGCCCGCGGCGCCCGCGGCTTTCCCAACCTGACCGATGGCGACTGGCTCTGGGGCGGCGACCCGGCGGTGATCAAGGCCACGCTGACCGAAGGCCGCACGGGTGTCATGCCGCCGATGGCGGCGGCGGTGGGCTCGGCCGACGACGTGCGCAACGTGGCGCACTACGTGCTCAGCCTCTCGGGCAGCCCGCACGACCCGGTGCGCGCCTTCAGTGGCAAGCCCAAGTTCGCGGTCTGCGCAGCCTGCCATGGCATGGACGGCAAGGGCAACCAGGCCATGGGCGCGCCCAACCTGAGCGACGGCACCTGGCTGCATGGCTGGGGTGAAGAGGCCATCGTGCGCGCGGTCACCAAGGGATTCACCAACCAGATGCCGGCCCAGGCGGGCAAGCTCAACGCCGACCAGATCCATGTGCTCACCTCGTACGTCTGGGGCATGTCCAACAAGCCCGGCGCCACCAACTGACACCCATCGATTGCGCAAGTGACCACTGCCCAGCCCGGCGACAGCCCCCCCAGAACCATCATCCCCATCGTGCCCGAGTCCCCCAGGGGGGTGCCGGCCGACGACGAGGTGATGGTGTCGCTGTACGCGTCGCGGCAGAAGATCCACCCGCGCTCGGTCTCGGGCCTGTTCTCCAACTGGCGCTGGATCATGGTCTGGCTCACGCAGATCGTGTTCTACGGTTTGCCGTGGCTCGAGTGGAATGCGCGCCAGGCCGTGCTGTTCGATCTGGAGGCGCGGCGTTTCTTCATCTTCGGGCTGGTGCTCTACCCGCAGGACTTCATCTACCTCACCGGCCTGCTGGTGATCTCGGCGCTGTCCCTGTTCCTGTTCACCGCGGTGGCGGGGCGCCTGTGGTGCGGCTTCGCCTGCCCGCAGACGGTCTACACCGAAATTTTTCTCTGGATCGAGAAGCGGGTCGAGGGTGACCGCTCGGCGCGGCTGCGGCTGGACCAGTCGGCAATGGGGGCGGGCAAGCTCGGCAAGAAGGCGCTCAAGCACGCGCTGTGGATCGGTTTCTCGCTGTGGACCGGTTTCACCTTTGTCGGCTATTTCACGCCGATCCGCGAACTCGGCGCGCTGTCGCTGGCCGCTGCGCTGGGCCCGTGGCAGACCTTCTGGGTCTTCTTCTACGGCTTCGCCACCTACGGCAATGCCGGTTTCCTGCGCGAGCAGGTCTGCAAGTACATGTGCCCCTACGCCCGCTTCCAGAGCGCGATGTTCGACAAGGACACGATGATCGTCACCTACGACGAACAGCGGGGCGAGCCGCGCGGTGCGCGGTCGAAAAAGGCCGATCCCAAGGCGCTGGGCCTGGGCTCGTGCATTGACTGCACGTTGTGCGTGCAGGTCTGCCCGACCGGCATCGACATCCGCAAGGGCCTGCAGTACGAGTGCATTGGCTGCGCCGCCTGCATCGACGTGTGTGACGACGTGATGGACAAGGTGGGCTACCCGCGCGGGCTGATCCGCTTTTCCACCCAGAACGGCGTGGCCCAGGGCTGGGACACGCGGCAGATGCTGCGCCGCGCCATGCGCCCGCGCGTGCTGGTGTACACCGGCATCCTGCTGGCCATCACCCTGGCGGTGGGCCTCAGCCTGTTCCTGCGCACGCCGCTGAAGGTGGACGTGATCCGCGACCGCGGCGCGCTGGCGCGCATGGTCGAGCAGGGGCGCATCGAGAACGTGTTCCGCCTGCAGATCATGAACGCCACCGAGTCCCCGCAGCGCTACGTCATCAGCGTGTCCGGCCTGCCGGGCATCACGCTGGCGTCAAGTCCCGAGGTCGAGGTGTTGCCCACCGAGGTGCGCTCGGTCGCGGCGCGGGTGCAGATCCCGCCCGATGCGGCGAGCGCCGGCTCGCATCCGATCCGGTTCGAGATCCGGTCCACCGGCGAGGAGGTGGCCCGTGTCAACGAGAAGGCCGCCTTCCTGGTGCCGCGCTGAGTGGCCCACCCCGTTTCCAAGGAGCTCCCCATGAAGACCCTGACCCGCACGCCCGCCCCCGGTCCCATCGCCTGGTGGCGCGTGCCCCACATGTGGCTGGTGGTGGGGGGGCCGGCGGCGGTGGTGGTGGCCAGTCTCATCACGGCCTTCATCGCGGTGAAGCATGCCGACCCGGTGCTCGACAAGGTGGCCTTCGAGCGCGACCGCGAGGCCGCTCGTGCGCTGCAGGGGCAGGCGCGGGTGGATGCGCTGGTCAAGCTGCAGCCGGCCCACCAGGCCCGCAACCACGCGGCGTCGCCCGTGGTGCCGCAGGAACGCTGAGATGATGACCGCGCGGCACTGGATGGTCATCGCCTGGCCGGCCTTTCTGCTGGCGGGCGTGCTCGAGATGATCGTGTTTGCGATGGTGGACCCGAGCGACCTGCACTGGTTCGGCCAGCCGCTGGACTGGTCGCGCCAGGCGGTCTACACCGTGGGCTTCTTCGTCTTCTGGGCCGTCAACATGGCGTCCAGTGCGCTGACGGTGTTGCTGGTGCTGCCCGGCCGGGGCGAGGACCGCTGACCGGTCCAGGCTGTGTCAGATGCAGGTCTGTGGATTGACGATCTGCCGCAGGCCATCGGTGTTCTTGATGTGCACGTAGCGCTGCTTGACCTCGATGATGCCGTCTTCCACGAACTTGGAGAAGGTGCGGCTCACGGTTTCCAGCTTCATGCCGAGGTAGCTGCCGATCTCCTCGCGCGTCATGCGCAGCACGAATTCGGATTGCGAAAACCCGCGGGCGTGCAGGCGTTGCACCAGGTTGAGCAGGAAGGCGGCCAGGCGCTCTTCGGCCCGCATGCTGCCCAGCAGCAGCATGACGCTGTGGTCGCGCACGATCTCGCGGCTCATGATCTTGTGCATGTGGTGCTGCAGCGTGGTGAACTCGCGCGAGAGTTCTTCCACCTGGTCGAACGGCATGATGCAGACCTCGGCATCTTCCAGGGCGACGGCGTTGCACGAATGGTGGTCACTCACGATGCCGTCCAGGCCGATGATCTCGCCCGTCATCTGGAAGCCGGTGACCTGGTCGCGGCCGTCGGCGGTGATCACGCAGGTCTTGAAGAAACCCGAGCGCACGGCGTAGAGCGAGGTGAACTTGTCGCCCACGCTGAACAGCGCCGTACCGCGTTTGACGCGCCGGCGCTTGGAGATCACATGGTCGAGCTTGACCATCTCGTCGGCGTTCAGCCCCATGGGCAGGCACAACTCACGCAGGTTGCAACTCGAGCAGGCGACTTTGATGGTGTGGCTGTCCATGCGGCTATCCAGATTCCCTAAAAGCCACAGCATACCCCCACGGGGTGTCGGATCATGGCGTTCATGGGTGAATGAGGCGCGTTTTGACCAGGATCAAGGGCCGGGGCGCCAGTCTGTCGCACAGTAGGAGCCTTGTTTGGAGAACTTCTGTGAGCCACGCCATATCCGATGAACTGCTGCGCCAGTTCGATGTTCCCGGACCGCGGTATACCTCGTACCCCACCGCCGACCGGTTCGTGGAAGCTTTCACCGAGCAGGACTACATCCAGGCGCTCGAGCAGCGCCGCGCCGGTTCGATGGCGCTGCCACTGTCACTGTATGTGCACATTCCGTTCTGTGAATCGGTCTGCTACTACTGTGCCTGCAACAAGGTCATCACCAAGCACCATGAGCGAGCCGCCGAGTACCTGCGCTACCTCGCGCGGGAGGTGGAGCTTCAGGTGGCGCATGTGGGCGACGGACACAGCGTGTCGCAACTGCACCTGGGAGGCGGGACGCCGACCTTCCTGTCCGACGCCGAGCTCGAGGACCTGATGTCCATGCTGCGGCGGCACTTCACCCTGGTGCCCGGCGGCGAGTACTCGATCGAGGTGGACCCGCGCACCGTGAGCGAGGAGCGCCTCAGGACCCTGGCCCGTCTGGGTTTCAACCGCCTGAGCTTCGGCGTGCAGGACTTCGACCCCGCCGTGCAGAAGGCGGTGCACCGCATGCAGCCCGCCGAGCAGGTGTTCGCCCTGGTCGAGGCGGCCCGGAGGATCGGTTTCGAGTCGGTCAACGTGGACCTGATCTACGGGCTGCCCCTGCAGACCCCGGAGTCGTTCGCCCGCACGCTGGCGCAGGTCAACGCGCTGCGGCCCGACCGCATCGCGCTCTACGCCTACGCCCACCTGCCGTCGCGCTTCAAGCCGCAGCGCCGCATCGTCGCGGCCGAACTGCCCAGCGGGGGCGACAAGCTGGCGATGCTGTCGGCATCGCTCGACGCCCTGATCGGCGCGGGCTACGTGTACGTGGGCATGGACCATTTCGCGCTGCCCACCGACGCGCTGGCGGTGGCCAAGCGCCAGGGGCGCCTGCACCGCAATTTCCAGGGCTACAGCACCCAGCCCGACTGCGACCTGATCGCGCTGGGCGTCTCGGCCATCGGACGCATCGGCGCCACCTACAGCCAGAACGCCAAGACGCTGGACGAGTACCGCGACATGCTCGACCAGGGCCGCCTGCCCATCGTGCGCGGCCTGGCGCTCACGCGCGACGATCTGCTGCGCCGGGCGGTCATCATGTCGCTCATGTGCCAGGGCGAAGTGCAGTTCGAGTCGATCGAACTCGGGCACCTGATCGACTTCCGGCAGCACTTTGCGCGCGAGCTCGAGGTGCTCGAAGGACTGGCCGAGCACGGGCTGGTGCGTCTGGACAAGGCGGGCGTGCAGGTCACCGAGACGGGCTGGTTCCTGGTGCGGGCCATCGCCATGGTGTTTGACAAAAATCTTCAGGTCGACCTGAACCGGGCGCGCTTTTCGAAGATCATCTGACCCATGCAGACCTCGATGGCGATCACGGCCCTGGTGATGGGCCTGGTGGGTGGCCCCCACTGCGTGGCCATGTGCGGGGCTGCGTGTGCCGGCATCGGACGGGCGGCGGGCGCGCGCAGCACCCGGGCCCTGCTGGGTTTCCAGCTCAGCCGCATGGTGGGCTATGCGGCGTTCGGTGCCATCGCCGCCGGCTCCGTGCAAGGCCTGGCCTGGCTCGGTACGAACACGGCCGTGCTGCGCCCGGTCTGGACCATGTTCCACGTCGCGGCCCTGCTGCTGGGCGCGGTGCTGTTGTGGCAGGCCCGCCAGCCGGCCTGGATCGAGAACCTGGGGCAGGCCGTCTGGCGCAAGGCGCGTCCCGCGCTCACCACGCTGGGGCCGCGTGCACCGGTGGTGCTGGGCGTGGCCTGGGCGCTCATGCCCTGTGGCCTGCTGTACTCGGCCCTGCTGGTGGCCTCGCTCTCGGCCAACGCACTGGAAGGCGCGGCCATCATGGCGCTGTTTTCCATCGGCACCTCCGTGTCCCTGACGGCCGGGCCCTGGCTGTTGCTGCGCCTGCGCAGTGCGCGCTCGGGGGCCTGGGGCATGCGCCTGGCCGGGCTGGCGCTGGCGGTCACATCGGGCTGGGCGCTGTGGATGGGCATCACCCAGCCCACGGGCCTGTGGTGCGCCTGAATCAGGCCGGGCGCGCGTTGCGGGCGGGCAGGGTGGCCAGCACCAGACCGAGCAGCGCAATGCCGAAGGCCACGCCCTGCAGCACCGTGAGCCGCTCGCCCATGAACAGCACGCCGATGGCCGCCGCGCTGATGGGCAGCATCACGGTGAACACGCCGGCCTGCGAGGCCGGTACGGTCTTGAGGCCGGTCATCCACAGCCACACGGTCCAGACGCTGGCGGCCAGCGCATAGAACACCAGCAGGCCCCAGACGGGCAGGGCGACGGTGGAGAAGTCGAAGGTCCACGCGGCCCACAGGCCGAAGGGCGTGACCAGCGCAAAGCCCCACAGGTTGATGATGGCGGAAATGCGCTTGGGGCCCAGGCCTTCGGTGAGGCGCTTGCCGATCACCACATAGGACGCTTCGCACACCACGGCGGCGAACACCAGCAGGTTGCCCAGCAGCGCCTTGCTGACGCCGAAGGGCCCGCTGCTGTCGACCAGCGCGCCGGCCGCCGCGTCCGCTTTCTGCAGCGAAAACAGTCCGATGCCCAGCGCTGCACAGGCAATGCCCGCCGCGCTGCGCCAGCCGATGCGCTCGCGCAGGAAGGCCCAGCTCAGCACCGCCACCACCGCGGGGATCGACGACATCACCACGCCGGCGGCCACGGCGGTGGTCAGGCTCACGCCGAAGAGCATGCAGATCGAGAACAGGAAATTGCCGAGAAAGGATTCGAGAAACAGCAGCCGGCGCGTGTGGCTGGAGATCTCTGGCTCGCCAGCGGGCTTCTTCAGCCAGTTCCACATGGCCACGCCGCCGATGCCGAAGCGCAACCAGGCCAGCAGGAACACGGGGAACACCAGCACCAAGGGCTTGGACAAGGCCACGTAGCTGCCGACCAGCGACATGCTCAAGCCCAGGCTTGCATAGGCCCACCAACGGTTCACTGAGGTCACGGGATTCTCGGGTAGTGCACGGAATTGGGCCGCATCATGCCTGAAGGCCGCAGCGGCATTTCGGGATGAGAGATTTTTGTTTCGCAATACGGAATTGCTTAATGTTGCGGTGCACGAAATTTTCTCAATGCAAGAAACAAACTTTCGCATTGAGAAATAATGAAGTTAGACCGTTGAAAAACATGGAGAAAATTTTTCTCTTATATAAGACATAAGAGCTTTCAAAAGTCTTCTATAAGACTTAAAGTCTTCTCACCGGCACCGCCCTTGCATGCGCGACCGCCGACCCGTTCCATCAACCTCACGGAGTATTCACATGCCTCAATCCCTCACCGAGCAACTGAGCCGCGCGCAGCAGATCGAAGCGCTGGAAAAAGACTGGGCGACCAACCCCCGCTGGAAAGGTGTCAAGCGCGGCTACTCCGCCGCCGACGTCGTGCGCCTGCGCGGCAGCATGCAGATCGAGCACACGCTGGCCAAGCGCGGCGCCGAGAAGCTGTGGGACAAGGTCAACGGTGGCTCCAAGAAGGGCTATGTGAACGCCTTCGGCGCGATCTCCGCCGGCCAGGCCATGCAGCAGGCGAAGGCTGGCCTGGAAGCGGTGTACCTGTCGGGCTGGCAGGTCGCCGCCGATGGCAACACCTCCGAGACCATGTACCCCGACCAGTCGCTGTACGCCTACGACTCGGTGCCCACCATGGTTCGCCGCATCAACAACACCTTCAAGCGCGCCGACGAAATCCAGTGGGGCCGCGGCATCGAGCCGGGCAGCCCTGAGTTCATCGACTACTTCCTGCCCATCGTGGCCGATGCCGAAGCCGGTTTCGGTGGCGTGCTCAACGCCTTCGAGCTGATGAAGAACATGATCGCCGCCGGTGCCGCAGGCGTGCACTTCGAAGACCAGCTGGCCGCCGTGAAGAAGTGCGGCCACATGGGCGGCAAGGTGCTCGTGCCCACGCAAGAGGCTTGCGAGAAGCTGATCGCCGCGCGCTTCGCCGCCGACGTGATGGGCGTGTCCACCATCGTGCTGGCCCGTACCGACGCCGAGGCCGCCAACCTGATCACCAGCGACCACGACGCCAACGACAAGCCTTTCCTGACCGGCGAGCGCACGCAGGAAGGTTTCTACCGTGTCAAGAACGGCCTGGAGCAAGCCATCAGCCGCGGCATCGCCTACGCTCCCTACGCCGATCTGGTGTGGTGCGAGACCGGCGTGCCCGACATCGGCTTCGCCCGCGAGTTCGCGCAAGCCGTGCAGGCCGCCTGCCCCGGCAAGCTGCTGTCGTACAACTGCTCGCCCTCGTTCAACTGGAAGAAGAACCTCAACGACAAGCAGATCGCCTCGTTCCAGGAAGACCTGGCCGCGCTGGGCTACAAGTACCAGTTCATCACGCTGGCCGGCATCCACATCAACTGGTTCAACACCTTCCAGTTCGCCCACGCCTACGCCCGCGGCGAAGGCATGAAGCACTACACCGAGATGGTGCAGGAACCCGAATTCGCCGCACGCGACAAGGGCTACACCTTCGTGTCGCACCAGCAGGAAGTGGGCGCGGGTTACTTCGACGACGTGACCACGGTGATCCAGGGTGGTTCTTCGAGCGTGAAGGCCCTGACCGGCTCGACCGAAGAAGAGCAGTTCCACTGATCTGAAGCTCAACGGGGCCCGCAGAGGCCGAGGAGACAGGAGCCCGGGCATGCCCGGGCTTTTTTGTGGGAAAATCACAGTCTGTTTGACACAGCAAGAGCGAGAAAGGCAATCTGGTTATGACACCGCGAACTCAGGAGATCTCCCCCCTGGCCCTTTGAGGCCTGCAGTTCGCGCCTGCCCGATTCCCTTTTGACCCACACCAGCGCGGCCCCTGCCGCGCTTTTTTGTTTTCTGGACTCCCATGTTGCACATCACGCTCCCCGACGGTTCCCAACGCGAATTCCCCGGCCCGGTCACGGTGGCCGACGTGGCGGCCTCGATCGGCACCGGTCTGGCCAAGGCCGCCCTGGCCGGCAAGGTCGACGGCAAGGTGGTCGACACCAGTTTCCTCATCACGCACGACAGCCCGCTGTCCATCGTCACGGCCAAGGACGCCGATGGCCTGGAAGTCATCCGCCACTCCACAGCCCACTTGCTGGCCTATGCGGTGAAGGAACTGTTCCCGGATGCGCAGGTGACCATTGGCCCGGTGATCGAGCACGGCTTCTTCTACGACTTCTCGTACAAGCGCCCCTTCACGCCCGAAGACCTGGTGGCGATCGAGAAGCGCATGGCCGAGCTGGCCGCGAAGGACGAGCCCGTGGTGCGCCGCGTGCTGCCGCGCGACGAAGCGGTGGCCTATTTCAAGGGCATGGGCGAGCACTACAAGGCCGAGATCATTGCCAGCATCCCCAGCAACGAGGATGTGTCGCTCTACCGCGAAGGCGCGTTCGAAGACCTGTGCCGCGGCCCCCACGTGCCCAGCACCGGCAAGCTCAAACACTTCAAGCTCATGAAGGTGGCAGGCGCCTACTGGCGCGGTGACCACCGCAACGAAATGCTGCAGCGCATCTATGGCACGGCCTGGGCCACCAAGGAAGAACTGCAGCAGCACCTGACCATGATCGAGGAGGCCGAGAAGCGCGACCACCGCAAGCTGGGGCGCGAACTCGACCTGTTCCATATCGACGAACACGCGCCCGGGCTGGTGTTCTGGCACCCCAAGGGCTGGACGCTGTGGCAGGAGGTGGAGCAGTACATGCGCCGCGTGTACCGCGACAACGGTTACCAGGAGGTCAAAGGCCCGCAGATCATCGACAGATCGCTTTGGGAAAAGACCGGCCACTGGGACAAGTACCGCGACAACATGTTCACCACCGAGAGTGAAAAGCGCGACTACGCCTTGAAGCCCATGAACTGCCCGGGCCACATC
>QZKF01000046.1 GCA_003599455.1 Comamonadaceae bacterium | reverse complement strand
CCTTGCTGGGCTTCAGGCGCAGGCCCTGCACGGCCCGCCGCATCGCGAGCATGGTGGCCTGCAAGATATTGAGCTGGTCGATCTCTTCGACCGAGGCCAGGGCCACGCTGCAGCACAGGGCCTTGGCGCGGATCTCGTCGTACAGGCGCTCGCGCCGGGCCGCCGTGAGCTGCTTGGAATCGGCCAGGCCCTTGATGGGTGAGCGCTCGTCCAGGATCACCGCCGCGGCGACCACCGGCCCGGCCAGCGGCCCGCGCCCGGCCTCGTCCACGCCCGCCACCAGCCCGGGCACGTCCCAGGCCAGCGTGGCCTGCTCAGCCTTCAAGAACTTTTTCGATCGCATCGGTGGCCAGTTGGGCGGTGTCTCGTCGCAGCGTGTGGTGCAGCGCCGTGAAGCGCTGCTGCAAGGCCGCGATTTTCGCAGGAGCGCCGAGCCAGTCCAGCACGGCCCGCGCCAGGGCCTGCGGGGTGGCGGCGTCCTGCAGGTACTCGGGCACCACGAATTCGCCGCACAGGATGTTGGGCAGGCCGACCCAGGGCTGCAGTTGCTTGCGCCGCATGATCTGCCAGGACAGCCAGTTCATGTTGTAGGCGATCACCATCGGGCGCTTGAACAGCGCGGCCTCCAGCGTGGCGGTGCCGCTGGCGATCAGGGTCACATCGCAGGCGGCCAGCGCGGTGTGCGACTGACCAGGGATCACCTGGAGCGCGTCGCCCAGGCCGGCGGCGTTCGCCGCAGCCGCGATGCGCTCGCGCAGCGCCGGCACCGCGGGCACCACGAACCGGATGCCGGGGTGCTCACGCTGCAACTGCGCGGCGGCCGCGAAGAACACCTGGGCCAGGTACTGCACCTCCGATGCCCGGCTGCCCGGCAGGATCGCCACCACGGTGTCTTCAGCGCGCAACCCAAGGGCGGCCCGTGCCGCGACCCGGTCGGGCTCGAGCGGAATCACGTTGGCCAGCGGGTGGCCCACGTAGGTGGCTGCAATGCCGTGCTGCGCCAGCAGCTCGGGCTCGAACGGGAAGATGCACAGCACATGGTCGGCGCTGCGGCGGATCTTCTCCACCCGCTCTGCGCGCCAGGCCCAGATGGATGGGCAGACGAAATGCACCGTGCGCACGCCGGCTGCCTTGAGGTTGGCTTCCAGATCGAGGTTGAAATCGGGCGCGTCGACGCCGATGAACACGTCAGGACGGTCGGTGGACAACAAGCGCTGCTGCAGTTGCGCGCGGATGCCCACGATCTCGCGGTAGTGGCGCAGCACCTCGACATAGCCGCGCACCGCCAGCTTATCGCTGGGCCACCAGGCCTGGAAGCCCTGAGCGGCCATCTGCGGCCCGCCAATGCCGAAGGACTGCAGGGCGGGCCAGCGCTGGCGCACGCCACCCAGCAACAGGCCGGCGAGCAGATCGCCCGACGTCTCGCCCGCCACCAGGGCAAAACGTTTGGACGGATTCATGCGGAGATCAGCGGACGATGCCGCGCTGGGGCGACACCTGCCCGAGGAAGTCCAGCATCATGGCCACGTCGGGCGCGGCGTCGGGCGTCTTGTCGCTCAGGGCGCGGATGCGCTCCATGGACTGCTCCAGCTTGAGGTCGTCCCGGTACAGCGCCTTGTGCATGGCCTTCACGGCGGCGACGCGTTCGGGCGAGAACCCACGCCGGCGCAGGCCTTCGAAGTTCATCGAGCGCGCCTGCGCGGGCTGGCCCTGGCACATCACGAAAGGAGGCAGGTCGGCGAACAGCAGCGAACACATGGCCGTCATGGCGTGCGCGCCGACGCGCACGAACTGGTGCACCACGGTGAAGCCACCCAGGATCACCCAGTCATCGACCACCACATGGCCGGCGAGCTGCGAGTTGTTGGCGAAGATGGTGTGGTTGCCCACCACGCAGTCGTGCGCGAGGTGCACGTAGGCCATGATCCAGTTGTCGTGGCCGACCTGTGTCACCGCCCGATCGCCCGGCGAGCCGATGTTGAAGGTGCAGAACTCGCGGATGGTGTTGCGGTCGCCGATCACGAGTTCGCAGGGCTCACCCGCGTACTTCTTGTCCTGCGGCACGGCGCCGAGCGAGTTGAACTGGAAGATGCGGTTGTCTCGACCGATGGTGGTATGACCTTCGATCACGCAGTGCGCGCCGATGGTGGTGCCAGCACCGATCTTCACATGCGGACCGATCACGCTGTAGGGGCCGACGGCAACCGAGCTGTCGAGCTCGGCGGCCGGGTCGACCAGCGCGGTGGAGTGGATCAGAGACACGGAGCGCCTTCCCCCACGCTCAGGCGACGGTGCGCATGGTGCACATCAGCTCGGCCTCGCACACCACATGGTCGCCCACGCGGGTGACGCCCTTGAACTTGAAGATGCCCGCCTTCATGCGGTCCAGCGTCACGTCCATCACGAGCTGGTCACCCGGCTCCACCGGGCGCTTGAAGCGCGCGCCGTCGATGCCGGCGAAGTAGTAAACCGTCTTGTCGTCGGGCGTCACACCCATGGTGTCGAACGCCAGCAGCGCCGCAGCCTGCGCCATCGCCTCGAGCATCAGCACACCCGGCATCACCGGGCGGTGCGGGAAATGGCCGACGAAGAACGGTTCGTTGATGGTCACGTTCTTCAACGCCTTGATGCTCTTGCCCTTGTCCAGCTCCAGCACACGGTCCACGAGCAGGAACGGGTAGCGGTGGGGCAGCTGTTTGAGAATCTGGTGGATGTCCATCATGGCTTTGAATTGTTTTGAAGGGCCTGTTCGATCGCTTGTTCAGCGGCCTTGAGCCGCTCGCGCAGGCGGTTGAGCTGCTTGAGGGATGCGGCGTTTTTCTCCCAGCTCGCATTGTCGTCGATGGGAAACATGCCCGTGTAGTGACCCGGTTTGAGCAGCGAGCGCGTGACCACCGAAGCGGCCGACACGTGCACCCCGTCGGCCAGTGTCAGGTGTCCCAGCACCACGGCACCACCACCCACCGTGCAATGCGCACCGATGGTGGCGCTGCCCGCCACGCCCACGCAGCCGGCCATGGCGGTGTGCGCGCCCACGCGCACGTTGTGGCCGATCTGGATCAGGTTGTCGAGCTTCACGCCGTCTTCGATCACGGTGTCGTCCAGCGCGCCCCGGTCGATGCAGGTGTTGGCGCCGATCTCCACGTCGTTGCCGATGCGCACCGCACCGAGCTGCTCGATCTTGATCCACTGGCCCTGGTGCGGCGCGAAGCCGAAGCCATCGGCACCGATCACCACGCCGGAGTGCAGCACGCCGCGCGCGCCGATGATGCAACGCTCGCCCACCGTGACCTGCGGGTGCAGCAAGCTGTCTTCGCCGATCCGCACGCCGCTGCCCAGCACGCAGTGCGCCCCGATGCGCGCGCCGCGGGCCAGGTGCACGCCCTGCCCCACCACCGCGAACGGCCCCACGCTCACGCCCTCGTCGACCCGGGCGGAAGGGTGAATGCTGGCCAGCGGGTCGATGCCCGGCGCGGGCTGGGCATCGTGCTGCCGCCGCCACCATTGGGTGAGTTGCGCAAAGTAGAGGTAAGGATCGTCTGCAACGATGCAGGCGCCACGCGCGAGGGCTTGGGCCTGCAAGGCGGGGGGCACGATCAGGGCGCCGGCCGCCGTGGTGTCGATCTGGCTGGCATAGCGGGCTTGCGCCACGAAGGCCAGCTCGCCCGGGCCGGCCGTGGCCACGGGGGCCAGGCGATGAATCAGCAGGTCGGGCGAGCCGAACCGCGTGCCGCCCAGGGCCTCAACGATGTCGCCCAGCGGCCTCGACACACCGGTCTCTTGATTACTTGGCGCCGTCCATGATTGAAATCACCTTGTCGGTGATGTCAATTCTGGGGTTGATGTAGGCGGCCTCCTGCAGGATCACGTCGTACTTTTCCGCCTCCGCAACCTGTTTGAGCACGCGGTTGAGCTTCTCGACGACCTGCTGGAGGCCTTCGTTCTTGCGCAGGTTGAGGTCTTCCTGAAACTCACGCTGCTTGCGTTGGAGCTCCCGGTCCTGGTCGACGAGTTGGCGCTGGCGGCTGACGCGCTGGGCTTCCGGCAGCGTGGGGGCTTCGCGATCGAATTTTTCCGAAGCCGTCTTCAGTTGCGCAATGCTGGCCGTCAGGTCTTTGTCCCGCTTGGAGAACTCCTGCTCCAGCTTCGTGGACACGGCTTTCGCCGCCGTGGAGTCCCGCAAGACGCGCTCGATGTTCACGGCGCCGATCTTGAAGTCTTGCGCGAGGGAACCCAACGAAGCGGCGGCCAGAACGAGGCCCACCAAAACACGGCTGCTGAACATGGAAAAAGTCTTCATCAAAAGGAGGTTCCGATCTGAAACTGGAATTTCTGGATTCTATCGCCGCTGAACTTGCGGATGGGGTTGGCGATGGCGAAGCGCAGCGGGCCGACGGGCGAGATCCAGCTCAGACCCACACCCACCGAGGCGCGCAATTGCGAGAAAGAAAGCTTTTCCTGCTCGCCGAACACGTTGCCCACGTCCACGAAGCCGAACATGCGCAGGGTGCGGTCGTTGCCCGCACCGGGGAAAGGGGCGATGAATTCGGCGTTGAGCGCGATGCTGCGGTTGCCGCCGATGTTGACGAGCTGACCAGCGGACGTGCCGGAGAGGATCGGCGAGGTCGGGCCCAGGGTACCTTGGTCAAAACCACGCACCGAACCCAGGCCGCCGCCATAGAAGTTCTTGAAGATCGGGTACGGCTTGCCGCCCAGGCCCTTGCCGTAGCCCAGTTCGGTGTTGAAAGCCAGGGTGTACTGCTTGGTCAACGGAAAGTACTGCTGCAACTGATAGTTGGCCTTGAGGTAGCGGGTGTCGCCGCCCACGCCCAGCTCGGTGTTGAAACGCTGCAGCCGGCCCTGGGTCGGTACCAGGGCGCTGTCGCGCCCGTCGCGCGACCAGCCGACGGTCACGGGCACGGAATTGCTGCTTTCGCCAAAGGTGTCCGAGTACTGCTGGTAGGCCTGCGGCAGGCCATTGCCGGGTTCGATGCGGGTCTGCTCGACACCGATGCCGAAGAACACGGTGTCCTGCTCGGTGAAGGGCACGCCGAATTTCACGCTCACGCCGGGCGTGACGAGCCTGTAGTCACCGCCCTGCTCGGTGTACGGCGTGGTGGTGCGGTAGTAGGCATCGAAGCTGCGCGAAACGCCGTCGGGCGTGAAGTACGGGTCCACCGTGCTCAGCACGAGCTGCCGGTTGAACTTGCTGGTGTTGATGTCCAGGCCCAGGTAGTTGCCGGAACCGAACACGTTTTCCTGCCGGATGCCCGCGATGATCGACAACTGCTCGGCCTGCGAATACCCCGCGCCCAAGGAGAGGTTGCCGGTGGGTTTCTCCACCACGGAGATGGTCATGTCGACCTGGTCCGGCGTGCCCGGCACGGGCTGGGTGTCGACTTCCACCGCGGTGAAGAAGCCCAGGCGGTCCACACGGTCGCGCGACAGGCGGATCCGGTCGCTGTCGTACCAGGCCGACTCGAGCTGGCGGAACTCGCGACGGATGACTTCGTCGCGCGTGCGGTTGTTGCCTTCGACGTTGATGCGGCGCACGTAGACGCGACGCGCCGGCTGCGAGCGCAGCACGAAGGAGACCTGCTTGTTCACCCGGTCGATGTCACGGGTCGCCTCGACCTGCGCAAAGGCGTAGCCGAAGGCCCCGAAATAGTCGGTGAAGGCCTTCACGGTGCTGGCCTCGTCTTCCGCGTTGTAGGCTTCACCCGCCCGCAGCGTCACCAGCGACTTGAACTCTTCTTCCTTGCCCAGGTACTCGCCTTCGAGCGCCACCGACTTCACCACATAGCGGTTGCCTTCCGAGATGTTGATGGTGATGGACATGTCCTCCTTCTCGGGCGAGATGGCGACCTGGGTGGATTCGATGCGGAACTCGAGGTAGCCGCGCGTGAGGTAGTAGGAGCGCAGGGTCTCGATGTCGGCGTTGAGCTTGGCGCGCGAATAGCGGTCGGACTTGGTGTACCAGCTCAGCCAGCCACCGGTGTCGAGGTCGAACAGGTTGCGCAAGGTCGATTCGGAAAACGCCTGGTTGCCCACGATGCGGATTTCCCGGATCTTGGCCACATCGCCCTCGACCACGCTGAAATTGAGGTTGACGCGGTTGCGCTCGCCCGGCGTCACGGTGGTCACCACCTGCGCGGCGTACATGCTGCGGTTGATGTACTGGCGCTTGAGCTCCTGCTCGGCGCGGTCGGCCAGCGCCTTGTCGAACGGGCGGCCTTCGGTCAGCCCGATGTCGCGCAGCGCCTTCCTGAGTGCCTCGTCTTCAAATTCCTTGATGCCGGAAAAGCTCACGTCAGCCACGGTGGGCCGTTCCTCGACGATCACCACCAGCACGTCGCCATTGACCTGCAGGCGCACATCACTGAACAGACCCAGGCCGAACAGCGAACGGATCGCGGTCGATCCCTTGTCGTCGTTGTACTGATCACCGATGCGGAACGGCAACGAGGCGAACACGGTACCGGCCTCGACACGCTGGAGGCCTTCGACGCGGATGTCGCGCAGGGTGAAGGGATCAACGGCCCACGCTGGCAGGGCCGATAGCAAGGCCGTCGCAAGCGCTGAAAGGGTCAGGCCGCGAAGACCGATGGATTTTTTTTTCATGGAAAGGAAGCGTTCAGCCAGCCAGGCGGGCCACATCATTGAACAAGGCGACGGACATGAGCGCCATGAGAACCACGACCCCCCCGCGCTGCAGGCGCTCCATCCAGACATCAGACACGCTGCGCCCAGTGACACCCTCCCAAAGATAATACATCAGGTGTCCCCCATCGAGGACCGGCAGCGGCAGCAGGTTGAGCACGCCCAGACTCACGCTGATGAGGGCGAGAAACAGCAGGTAAGAGGTGATGCCGAGGCTCGCGGACTTGCCCGCGTAGTCCGCGATCGTGAGCGGGCCGCTGAGGTTCTTCACCGAGGCCTCGCCGATCAGCATGCGCCCCATCATCTTGAGCGTCAGCCAGGACACCTCCCAGGTCCGCACCACGCCCTTGACCAGACCGTCCACCGCGCCATGGCGCACCGTCGTCATCTCGGGCATGGCGCCGACATACGCCCCCACGCGCCCGACCCAGACGCCCGCCAGTTGCTCGGGCACCGGCTTGACCGCCAGGTTCAGCACCTGCCCTGCGCGCACGATCTCCCAGCGCTGCTCGACCGGCTCGCCGGCCGGACCGGTGGAGGCGCGGATGAAAGCGCGCAGGCTCTGCCCGTCGCCCACCGGCTTGTCGTTGATCCGGCGCACCACGTCGCCGGCCTGCAGGCCGGCGGCCGCGGCGGCGCCACCGGCCATGATCTCGCCCACCACCGGCGCGCTCCAGGGGCTGGCGATGCCGATGCGCTGGAACAGCGCCGCATCGGCCTCGCTCACGTCCAGTTCGCTCAAGGGCAGCACCACCGGTCGCGTGGCATCACCTTCGCGCGCGGCCACCCACAGCGTCATGTCTTCGCTGGACAGCGCGGCCTGGGTCAGGCGCCAGCGCAGGTCTTCGAACGAGTCGATCCCGCTGGCCTCGGCGTCGGTGGTGGCGACCTGGGCCACCCACTCGCCGCCGCGCAGGCCCGCACGCTCGGCCAGCGAACCCGCCACCGGGCTGGCCAGCACCGGCTTGGGCTCCTCCACACCGGTCCAGTTCACCACGGCGTAAATCGCAATCGCCAGCAGCAGGTTGGCCGCCGGACCGGCCGCGACGATGGCCGCGCGCGAGCGCAGCGGTTGCGTGTTGAAGGCCAGGTGGCGCTCGGCCGGGTCGACCGGTGCCTCGCGCTCGTCGAGCATGCGCACATAACCACCCAGCGGCAGCGCGCAGACCACGAACTCGGTCGGGCTGCCTTTCCTGTGCCAGGTCAGCAGGGGTTTGCCGAAACCCACCGAGAAGCGCAGCACCTTCACGCCGCAGGCCACGGCGACGCGGTAGTGGCCATACTCGTGCACGGCGATCAACAGGCCGAGGGCCACCACGAAAGCAACAAGTGTGAGCATGGCGAGGTCGGTTGGATGAAATGGGATGAACGGGCGGCAGGCCCGCTGGCGCTCAGGCCGCCAGCCGATCGACCTGCGCCTGCGCCAGGGCGCGGGCTTCGGCGTCGATGGCCAGCAGATCGGACAGATCGTGCGGCTTGGAGGGGATCAGCGACTGCAAAGTTGCATGGTTGACCGCGTGGATCTGGTCGAAGCGCAGCCGCTGGTCCAGAAAGGCGGCCACGGCCACCTCGTTGGCGGCGTTGAGCACCGCGGTCGTGCCGGTCGGGCCCGCCAGCGCCTCCCAGGCCAGGCGCAGGCCGGGAAAACGCCGGTCATCCGGCTTCTCGAAGCTCAGCGCGCCCAGCGTGGCGAAGTCCAGCGCGGCCGCGCCCGAGACGATGCGCTCGGGCCAGGACAGGCCATAGGCGATGGGTCCGCGCATGTCCGGCGTGCCCAGCTGGGCCACCACCGAGCGGTCGGTGTACTGCACCATCGAATGGATCACGCTCTGGGGGTGGATCACCACCTCGATCTGCGATGCGGGCAAGCCGAACAGGTAGCTGGCCTCGATGACCTCGAGCGCCTTGTTCATCATGGTGGCGGAGTCGACCGAAATCTTGCGACCCATCACCCAGTTGGGATGGGCGCAGGCCTGATCCGGGGTCACCCCACCCAACGTGTCCGGGTCGCGGGTGCGGAACGGCCCGCCCGAGGCGGTGAGCACGATCTTTTCCACCCGACGGGACCAGGTGGTCGGGTCTTCGGGCAGGGACTGGAACACCGCGGAGTGCTCGCTGTCGATGGGCAACAGGGTCGCCCCGCCCTCGCGCACCGCCTGCATGAAGAGTTCGCCCCCCACCACCAGCGCTTCCTTGTTCGCCAGCAGCAGCTTCTTGCCTGCGCGCGCAGCGGCCAGGCTGGGGGCCAGGCCGGCCGCGCCGACAATCGCCGCCATCACCGCGTCCACGCCGGGGTCGCTGCAGACGTCGCACAGCGCCTGCGGGCCCGACAGCACCTCGACCGCAAGACCCAGCTCGCGCACGCGCGCCGCGAGCTGCTGTGCATGGGGGGCGCTGGCCATGACGGCGTAACGCGGGGCGAAACGCTGGCACTGCGCCAGGATCACCTCCACCTGCGTGGCGGCGGTGAGCGCAAACACGGTGTAGCGCTCGGGGTGGCGTGCCATCACGTCGAGCGTGCTGGTGCCGATGGAACCGGTGGAGCCCAGGATGGTGACGGCTTGGGGGCGGGTCATGGGGTCAGATTGTGATGAGCATCATGGCCAGCGGCAACACGGGCAGCAGGGCATCGACGCGGTCCAGCACGCCACCATGGCCGGGCAGCAGCTGGCTCGAGTCCTTGGCGCCGGCGCTGCGCTTGACGAGCGACTCCACCAGATCGCCCACCACGCTCATGGTCACGAGGAACACGAGGCACAGCACCGCCAGCACCGGCCCCAGCGCCCAGAGCCGGGCATACAGGCTGGTGCCCTGGGCATCGACCCAGAGCCAGACCGCGGCCAGCAGGAACACCCCCAGCAGGCCGCTGACCGCACCTTCCCAGCTCTTGCCGGGGCTGATGGTGGGGGCGAGCTTGCGCCGGCCCAGGGCCTTGCCACCAAAGTAGGCCGCGATGTCGGCCATCCAGACCAGCAGCAGCACCGAAAGCAGGAAGCCCAGGCCGACCTGGCGCGCGTGCACCATGGCCAGCCAGGCGCAGGCGATCAACGCCAGCCCGAGCCACAGGCGCAGGCTGGCCGGCCAGGCGCTCCAGCCTTTCACGCCCCGCCCGAGCATCACCACGCCGAGCAGCACCCAGAGTGCGCCCACGGTCAGCCAGAGCGGGCGCAGCGACAGGCTCAACCCACCCGCGAGCCAGATCAGCGCCATCAGCGCGCCCAGGCCGCCACCGAGCCACACCGACAGGTTCTGGCCGCAGCCATTGAGACGCGCCCACTCCCAGCCGGCTGCCACGATCAGCAGCAGGGTGAGCGCCGCAAACGGTTCGATCGAGGGGTAGAACAGGGCGGGCAGCAAGACGGCCAGCAACAGCAGGGCCGTGATGATGCGCTGTCTAAGCATGTCGCTGACCTGCGGTGACCACCAGGGGTTCAGCCTCGGCCCGCTGTTCCGCGGTCTGGCCGAACCGGCGCTCGCGGTTGGCGAATTCGGCCAGGGCGCGATCGAGCTCGGCCGCATCGAAGTCGGGCCAGAGACAATCGGTGAACACCAGCTCCGTGTAGGCCGACTGCCAGAGCAGGAAATTGCTGATGCGCAACTCACCGCCGGTGCGGATCAGCAGGTCCGGATCGCCCACATGGGCCAGCGCCATCGCGCCCGACAAGCTCTCTTCGGTGATCTCGGCGCCCTGCTGCGCCAGGCGCCGCGCGGCCTGGGCGATGTCCCAGCGACCGCCGTAGTTGAAACAGACGTTGAGCACCAGCGTGCGGTTGTGAGCGGTGTCGCGCTCGGCGGCCTCCAGGCCCTTCACCACGCGGGCCGACAGACCACTGCGGTCGCCCGGAAAGTACAGCCGCACGCCGTTCTTCTCGAGGCTGGGGACCTCGCGCGAGAGCGCCATCACCAGCAGGTCCATGAGGCTGGAGACCTCTTCCACCGGGCGGTTCCAGTTCTCGGAGGAAAACGCAAATACCGAGAGCACCGGCACCCCACGCTCGATGCAGGCCTTGACCACCTGGCGCAAGGCCTCCACGCCCTGCTTGTGCCCGGCCACGCGCGGCAGCCAGCGCTTCTGGGCCCAGCGGCCGTTGCCGTCCATGACGATGGCCACGTGGCCCGGCAGCGCTGCCGGCGGCGCGAGGTGGGGGGAAACGGGTGGTGCCATGGAGGGTTCGGGTGTGTGCTGGCGTGTCTCAGACCGCCATGATGTCCTGCTCCTTGGACGCCACCAGCCGGTCCACCTCCGCGATCATGCGGTCAGTGAGCTTCTGGATGTCGTCCTGCGAGCGGCGGTCGTCGTCTTCCGAGGCCAGCTTGTCCTTCACCAGCCGCTTCACCGACTCGTTGGCGTCGCGCCGCAGGTTGCGGATCGCGATCTTGGCCGCCTCACCGTCGTTGCGCACGACCTTGGTGAGTTCCTTGCGACGCTCCTCGGTCATGGGCGGCATGGGCACACGGATCAGGTCGCCCTGGCTGGACGGGTTCAGGCCGAGGTCGGACTCGCGGATCGCCTTCTCGATCTTGGCGCCCATGCCCTTTTCCCACGGCGCCACGCCAATGGTGCGCGAATCCAGGAGTGACAGGTTGGCCACCTGGGACAGCGGCAGCATGGAGCCGTAGTAGTCGACGTGCACGGTGTCCAGCAGCGCCGGGTTGGGGCGACCGGTGCGCACTTTCATCAAACCGTTCTTGAGCGCTTCCACCGATTGAAGCATCTTGTGCTCAGCGGTTTTGCGGATGTCGTCGGTGCTCATGAAAACTCCTCAATGCAGCGGGGGTTGGGATGCCGGGGTGGCATCAGACGTGAACCAGCGTGCCCTCATCGCCCCCGAGCACCACCTTGCGCAGCGCGCCGGGCTTGAAGATCGAGAACACCTTCACGGGCAGCTTCTGGTCGCGGCACAGCGCAAAGGCGGTGGCATCCATCACCTGCAGGTTCTTGCTCATGGCCTCGTCGAACGAAATCGTGGTGTAGCGCGTGGCGGTCGGGTCCTTGTTTGGATCGGCGCTGTACACGCCATCGACCTTGGTGGCCTTGAGCACGATCTCGGCACCGATCTCGGCACCGCGCAGGGCCGCGGCGGTGTCGGTGGTGAAAAAGGGATTGCCGGTCCCGGCGGCGAACACCACGACCTTGCCCTCTTCGAGGTACTGCAGGGCCTTGGGGCGCACATAGGGTTCCACCACCTGCTCGATCGCGATGGCCGACATCACACGGGCCACCAGGCCGGCCTTGTCCATGGTGTCGGCCAGCGCCAGCGAGTTCATCACCGTGGCCAGCATGCCCATGTAGTCGGCGGTCGCTCGGTCCATGCCGACCGAACCACCGGCCACGCCGCGGAAGATGTTGCCACCGCCGATGACGATGGCCACCTGCACGCCCAGGCGGGTGACTTCGGCGATTTCCTCCACCATGCGCACGATGGTGGCCCGGTTGATGCCGAAAGCGTCGTCGCCCATGAGGGCCTCTCCCGACAATTTCAGCAGAATCCGTTTGTAGGCTGGCATGAGACGACTTTCAGGAAAGCAATGAACAAAGATTCAAGCGGCAAGTGTAGCGAGGAGCCCGCTGCCACCGGCCGTGTCGAGGCGTAAATAAGCCCCATACGGCACAACGGGCCTTGCGGCCCGTTGTCTCATCCAGCCCGAAGGGATCAGGCACCCTTGGCGGCAGCGACCTGGGCAGCCACCTCGGCCGCGAAATCGTCGACCTTCTTCTCGATGCCCTCGCCCACCACGTAGAGCGTGAAGCCCTTGACGCTGGTGCCGGCGGCCTTGAGCATCTGCTCGACGGTCTGCTTGTCGTTCTTCACGAAAGGCTGGTTGAACAGCGAGACTTCCTTGAGGTACTTCTGCACCGCGCCTTCGATGCGCTTGGTCACGATCTCGGCGCTCTGGGCGGGCTTGCCCGCCGCCATCAGTTCCTTGTTCGCCTCGTCCGCCTTGGCGGTGGCCACCGAGCGCTCGCGCTCGATCAGGTCGGCCGGCACGTCGGCGCTGGTCAGCGCCACCGGCTTCATGGCCGCGATGTGCATGGCGGTGTCCTTGGCCGGCGTTTCTTCGCCGTCGAACTCGACCAGCACGCCGATGCGCGTGCCGTGCAGGTAGCTGGCCAGCTTGCTGCCGCCGCTGTACTGCTTGAAACGGCGGAAGCTCATGTTCTCGCCGATCTTGCCGATCAGGCCTTTGCGCACGTCTTCCAGGGTGGGGCCGAAGCCGTCCTGGCTGTAGGGCAGCGCGCCCAGGGCTTCCAGGCTGGCCGGGTTGTGTTGAGCCACGAGCTTGGCGGCTGCGTTGGCCAGTGCCAGGAAGTTGTCGTTCTTGGTGACGAAGTCGGTCTCGCAGTTGACTTCGATCATGGCACCGGTGGTGCCTTCGACGAAGCTGGTCACCACGCCTTCGGCGGTCACGCGGCTGGCGGCCTTGCCGGCCTTGGTGCCGAGCTTGACGCGCAGCAGTTCTTCGGCCTTGGCCAGGTCGCCATCGGCCTCGGTCAGGGCTTTCTTGCACTCCATCATGGGTGCGTCGGTCTTGGCGCGCAGTTCGGCGACCATGCTTGCGGTAATTGCCATTTCTTGTTTCTCCGTTCTCCGTGGTGCTCTCAGGGAGCCCGACGGACTGGTCAATGATCGGTTGTCTTGTGAAAAAGGGGCCACGCGAGCCCCTCTTTCATGGGGAAGACAGGCTCAGGCGGAAGCGTTTTCCTTGACTTCCACGAACTCGTCGGCGCCTTCGGCGGCCACGGCCTTGACCACATCGTTCACCGCGTTGCTGCGGCCTTCGAGGATGGCGTCGGCGATGCCACGGGCGTACAGGGCCACGGCGCGGGCCGAGTCGTCGTTGCCGGGGATGACGTAGTCAATGCCCACCGGCGAGTGGTTGGTGTCGACCACACCGACCAGCGGAATGCCCAGCTTCTGCGCTTCGAGCACGGCGATCTTGTGGAAGCCCACGTCGATGATGAAGATGGCGTCGGGCAGCGCGGCCATGTCCTGGATGCCGCCAATGTCCTTCTCCAGCTTTTCCATTTCGCGGGTGAAGGTGAGCTGCTCCTTCTTGGTCATGCTCTCCAGACCGGCTTCCTTCTGGGCCTGCATGTCCTTCAGACGCTTGATCGAGGTCTTGACGGTCTTGAAGTTGGTCAGCATGCCGCCGAGCCAGCGCTGGTCCACGAAAGGCACGCCGGCGCGGCGGGCTTCCTGGGCCACGATGTCGCGCGACTGGCGCTTGGTACCCACCATCAGGATGGTGCCGCGGTTGGCGGAGAGCTGGCGCACGAATTTCGCGGCCTCTTCGAACAGGGGCAGCGTCTTTTCGAGGTTGACGATGTGGATTTTGTTGCGGTGACCGAAGATGTACGGAGCCATCTTGGGGTTCCAGAAGCGGGTCTGGTGTCCGAAATGGACACCGGCTTCCAGCATTTCGCGCATGGAGATAGGCATGAGTTAACTTTCCAGAGGTTGAGTCTAAAATCCAGCCCCGATCACCTGTGCATCGGTGGACCGCTGGCGGTCCATGTGCTGCAGGCAACACCCGGTTGGGCTGGTTTGCGATTTCGCTTTGTGAGGTGCCGCTCGAACCTGCGTTCGGGCCTTCCACCTGCAAAGCCTGTCGATTATAGCAGCCCGACCGATCCCGTCTCCCCTTGCCCCGCCCCGCCCCGCCCGGCCCGGCGCCTGCCCGCAGGCCCGTGTCCTGACGCCCTTTGCGCCCCGTTCCATGCCCGATGTCCGCACCTTAGCCACGCTCCTCCCCTCTGCGCACCCCACGCCGCATCGCACCATGACGCGGCCCGACTTCGCCGGGGGCCGCTCTTGAAGCTCGCGGTGGTGGGCGCGGGCGTGGTCGGCACCACGACCGCCTTCGAACTGGCGCTGGATGGCCACGAGGTCACCGTGCTGGAACGCCGCAGCACCGTGGCCGAGGAAGCCAGCTTTGCCAGCGGTGCGCTGGTCGCCGCCGGCTGGACCGCGCCGTGGCGCCAACCGGAACGCAGCCTGCGCATGCCCTGGACATCGCGACCGGACGGGCTCCAGCTCGCCCGGCTGCCGCGCGGGAGCGAATGGCGCTGGCTGTGGCAGTGGCTGCAGGCCGGCAAGGGCAGCCGCCAGACCGAGGGCCATCGGCAGATGCACCAGCTGGTGCGCTACAGCCAGCAAAGGCTGTTGTCGATCACCGAAGACCGGCAGCTCGACCACGACCGCAGCCAGGGCATGCTGGTGCTCTGGCGCAGCGCGCGCGAAGCCGAGCAGGCCCGGGCGGCGCTGCAGCAGATGAAAGACCTGGGCATCGCCTTGCGCGAGCTCCCGGCCGATCAGGCGCGCGCGCTGGAGCCGGCCCTGAACCCGGACACGCCCCTTTTCGGAGCGATCGAGCTGGTGGGTGAGGCGGTGGCCAATTGCCGGGAGTTTGCGCTCTCGATCCGGGCCGAGGCCCAGCACCTGGGTTGCCGGTTCGAGTTCAACACCCTGGTGGAATCGATCGAAGCCCGGGGGCCCTCGGCGGTCGACCTGCGCCTGTCGTCCTCCGGATCCACCCCCTCCCAGCACACCCATGTTCCCGATGAACCCCAGCGCTTCGACGCCGTGATCGTCTGCGCCGGCGCCCACAGCGCACGCCTGCTGCACCCATTGGGCCTGCGCCTGCCGATGCAACCCGTGTACAGCCACTCGCTCAGTGCAGCGGTCCGGGAGCCGCTGGACGCTCCCCTGTCGGCGGTGCTCGACGCCAGCCACGGGGTGTCGATCGCCCGGCTCGGGCAGCGCATCCGGGTGGCCGGCGGCAGCGAATTCGGCGCCACACCGGGCGAGATGTCGAAGGCCACGCTGCGCCGGCTCTACAGCGTGCTGACGGACTGGTTTCCGGGTGCGGTGCGACTGGGCGGCCCGCGGGGCAGCGTGCAGGAATGGCAAGGCGTGCAGGCCACCCTGCCCGACGGCCCGCCCCTGCTGGGCCAGACCCGCGTGCCCGGCGTCTGGCTCAACCTGGGGCATGGCGCGGCCGGCTGGTCCATGGCCTGCGGCAGCGCGCGCGCCCTCGCCGACCGCCTCGCCGGCCGCGACACCGACATCGATCTGGCGGGCTACACGCCCCAGCGCTTCGGCCTCTGACCCCGGGCGCCGCACCCGCCTCGGCGCGCGTGCAAACGTGTTGAAATGCAGCGCAGGATGCCGATCCCCAGGCTGCACGGCCGTCCGCTTGCGTTCTACCACCACCAGGAGCGACACCTTGGGCACGCCCCATTTCACCGAAGGGACCGGTTTGCGCCAGCTGTCCACCGCCCGCCGCGAGACCTTGTACGGCAGCGCCACCACACGCCGGATCGAGCAGCAGGCCGCGGCCACCCTGCCCCGCCACGCCCTGATGGCACACGCCGGACTCGCCGTCGCGCGGTTGGCCCAGGCCTTGCAGCCCCACGCACGATGCATCTGGGTGGCCTGCGGACCGGGCAACAACGGCGGCGACGGGCTGGTCGCCGCCACCCACCTGCACGCTTGGGCGCAGGCGCGCGGCGGTGCGCCACGCGTGGTGGTGACGCACGCAGCGCAAGACGAGGCCCGACTGCCGGCAGACGCGCACCAGGCGCTGGCGGCGGCACGCAGCGCGGGCGTGGCATTCGCCAGCGAGCCCCCGGCCGACTGGGATCTGGCCATCGACGCGCTGCTGGGCATCGGCCCCGTGCGGCCTTTCGAGGGTGCCCTCGCCCGCTGGCTGACCGTGCTGCGCCAGAGCAGCGGTGCGGTGCTGTGCGTCGATCTCCCCAGCGGGCTGGACGCCGACACCGGCACACTGGCGCCGCTGGATGGCGCGGCCGCGCTGGCGCCGGGCCCGCGCCACACCCTGTCCTTGCTCACCCTGAAACCCGGGCTCTTCACCGCCGCCGGTCGCGATGCGGCGGGCAGCGTGTGGTTCGACGACCTAGGCACCACACCGGACCCCGACGTACCGGTCACGGCCTGGCTGGAAGCTCAGCCCCAGGCGACGGCACCCACCAACGCACGGCCTCACGCGAGCCACAAGGGCAGCTATGGCGACGTGGTGGTCATCGGCGGGCAAGGCATCGCGGTGCGGGGCGCGGGCATGACGGGCGCGGCCGTGCTGGCAGCCCGGGCCGCCCTGCACGCAGGCGCGGGCCGTGTGTTCGTGGGCCTGCTGGAAGACGGCACGCCCAGCGACACGCACTGGGACCCGGTGTGCCCCGAGCTGATGTTCCGCCGCCCGGAGCTGCTGCTCGAGCGGGACGTGCTGGGTTCGAGCAGCGTGGTCTGCGGCTGCGGGGGTGGCGCCGCGGTGGCGGCGCTGTTGCCGCGCGTGCTGTCGGGCGCCGGCACCCTGGTGCTCGACGCCGACGCGCTCAATGCCATCGCTGCCGATGCGGCGCTGCAAACCCTGCTGGGCCATCGCCACGGCCGAGGCGCCACCACCGTGCTCACGCCGCACCCGCTGGAGGCGGCGCGCCTGCTGGGCAGCGACACCGCGGCGGTGATGGCCGACCGCCTGCGCGCGGCGCACACCCTGGCCGAGCGCTTCGGTGTGCTGTGCGTGCTCAAGGGGTCGGGCACGGTGCTGGCGGCGCCAGGCGAGGTGCCGCGCATCAATCCCACCGGCAACGCCGCGCTGGCCACCGCGGGCACCGGCGATGTGCTGGCCGGCATGGTCGGCAGCGCGCTCGCACGGCCGGGTGCTTCAAGTGAGGGCGTCATGGCGCGCGTGGCCGCCGCGGTGTTCCAGCACGGCTGGCTGGCCGATCACTGGAACGATGGCCCGGCGCCGGGCCTGAGCGCCCGCCGCCTGGCCGCTCGGGTGTGGCCGCTGGATTGAACGCCGCTCAGCCCAGCAGCATCAACCCGACCTGCAACAGGATGATCACGACCAGCACGGACAGATCGACCCCGCCCACCAGCGGCACGATGCGGCGCACCGGCCGCAGGATCGGGCCGCACAGGCGCTCGAGTGTGCCCATCACCGGCGCCTGAGGCTGTACCCAGGACAGGATGGCGTAGCCCAGCAGCAGCACCATCAGGCCCTGCAGCAGCGTTCGCACGAGGATGCGCAGCGCCATCGTCAGGACGGTCAGAATTGCCGCCGATGCGGAGGCCGGCGCGGCCGACACGCTCGAGGCCAGCAGCAGCCACAGGACCCCGTAGATCAGCGCCAGCAACAGGGCGGCAAAGAGGCTGCCCCAGTCGATGCGGCTCTGCGCCAGCGAGCGCGGCAGCACGCGCCGCAGCGGCCCCACCAGCCAGTCGGTGAGCGCGATGGTGAACAGCCCCGGCTGGACCGTCATGCGGATGCGCAACTGGTTCATCCAGGCGCGCAGCAAGGCTGCGGCGATCAGGAAGAAGAACAGGGTTTCGAGCAGGAAGAAGACGATGCGCATGGCGTGTGTCGGGCTGGGAACGATGGGGGAGTTTAGGGGCTGATCGTGCCGGGCGGAATACGCCGAGCCACCGTCACACGCCCGCCAGCCGCAGCGGCGCCCGCGGCACGCGGGGGTCGGGCTCGCGCCCGCCGGCCAGCCGCTGCAGCGCCGCCGCGCGCGACGCCTCCAGGAAGTCCAGCATGATGGGCGAGCTGTCGGCCAGCGCGTCGCGGCCATGGTGGAACTCGGGGTGCCATTGCACGCCGCGCGCGTAGGCGTCGCCATTCCAGCGAATGGCCTCGACCATGCCGTCCAGCGTGGACACCGCTTCGACCACCATGCCCTTGCCCAGCTCGGCCACCGCCTGGTGGTGGATGCTGGTCACGCGCAGTTGCGAGGCGTTGGGATACAGGCGGGTCAGTTGTGTGCCCTGCAGGAAGGTCACATCGTGCTCGAGCTGATCGTACAGGTCGGTGTCGACATGGGCGTGCGCCGCCGGACACTGGGTCGCCACATCCTGGTAGAGCGTGCCACCGAAGGCCACGTTGAGCAGTTGCGCGCCGCGGCATACGCCCAGCACCGGCTTCTTCTGCGCCACGAAGGCCCGCAACAGCGCGAGCTCGTAGCGGTCACGCACCACATCGCCGTGCCAGCGCGGATCGATGGGCGTCTGCCCATAGGTCTGTGGCGCGACATCGGCGCCACCCTGCAGCACGAGCGCGTCCAGCTCCTGCACCACGTGCTCCACCTTGAGGTGGCGCGCGGCATGTTTGCTGTCGTGGGCCACGGCCGGCACCATGAAGGCCACGGCGCCGTGCTCCATGATCCAGTGCGCGAGCGACTGCTCGATGTACTGCAGGGTCTTGTTGCGAAACCCGAGCTCCTGCGGCGCGTGGTGCAACAGGCGGGCCGACACGCCGATGCGCAGGGCCCGCTCGGTCGGCAACGAGGCCGGTTTGCGCCGGGGCGCCGCGGCGGTCTTCTCCGGCTTGCTTGCCGCAGGGGTCGGGGATACCGGGGAACGGGGCATGGCTTCAGGCTGGGGCGCCCGGCTCAGCGCCTGCTCTTTCGGGACTGACTCGCAGTGCTGCGGGCGCCACCGCGCTCGGTCTTCTTGCCCGCCGCCTTGCGCACGGCGGCCTTCACCTCGAGCGCGGGCGACTGGGCACCACCCTGGCGTCCCTGGGAGGCCACATCGCCACCGCGCCCGCGCCGCGCCTTGCCCGCCCGGGCCGGTGGCGCATTGCCCTCGGGCGCACCAGGCAGGCCGGTCTTGTCGCGCATGGCGCGCAGCAGCAAATCGTCGTTGCCGCTGACCAGGCGGAAGTCGATGCGGCGACCATCCAGATCGACGCGGCTGACCTGCACCTGCACGCGGCTGCCCAGCGCGTAGCGGATGCCGGTGCGTTCGCCGCGCAATTCCTGGCGCGCCTCGTCGAAACGGAAATACTCGCCGCCGAGCTCGGTGATGTGCACCAGGCCCTCGACATACATGGCATCGAGCGTGACGAACAGGCCGAAGCTCGTGACCGAGCTCACCACGCCGCTGAACTCCTCGCCCAGGTGCTCGCGCATGTACTTGCACTTGAGCCAGGCTTCCACGTCGCGGCTGGCCTCGTCGGCGCGTCGCTCGTTGGCGCTGCAGTGCAGGCCGGCGGCCTGCCAGGCCAGCGTGTCGATCGACGGCGTCTTCACGACCTCGCCGACCGCGAGCGGCTTGGCGCGGCTGGCCAGGCGCTTGCTGAGCTTGGCGTGGGCCTCGCCCGGGGTGGGCAGGGCCGGCAGCTCATAGCGCTTGCGCGCCAGGATGGCCTTGATCACCCGGTGCACCAGCAGGTCGGGGTAGCGGCGGATCGGGCTGGTGAAGTGCGTGTACGCCTCGAACGCCAGGCCGAAGTGGCCGCTGTTGATCGGCGTGTAGATCGCCTGCTGCATGGAGCGCAACAGCATGGTATGGATCTGCTGCGATTCCGGGCGGTCCTTGGTGGCCAGCGCGATCTGCTGGAAATCGGCCGGCTTGGGGTTGTCGCCGATGGTCTGCGACACACCCATGGCCTTGAGGTAGTTGCGCAGGATCTCCTGCTTCTCTGGCGTGGGACCTTCGTGCACCCGGAACAGGCCGGTGTGCTTGCCTTCGCTGATGAAATCGGCCGAACACACGTTGGCCGCGAGCATCGCTTCCTCGATCAGCTTGTGCGCGTCGTTGCGCGTGCGCGGGATGATCTTCTCGATGCGGCCCGATTCGTCGCAGACGATCTGCGTCTCGGTGGTTTCGAAATCGACCGCGCCGCGCTCGCCGCGCGCCGCGAGCAGGGCGCGGTACACGTCGTGCAGGTTGAGCAGGTAGGGCACCAGCCCCTTGCGCTGGCCCGCTTCGGGCCCGCGCGTGTTCTGCAGGATCGCGGCCACCTCGGTGTAGGTGAAGCGCGCATGGCTGAACATCACCGCCGGGTAAAACTGGTAGGCATGCACCTCGCCCTTGGCGTTGACCAGCATGTCGCACACCATGCACAGGCGTTCCACGCCGGGGTTGAGCGAACACAGGCCGTTGGAAAGCTTCTCCGGCAACATGGGAATGACACGGCGCGGGAAATACACCGAGGTCGCGCGGTCGTAGGCGTCGATGTCGATGGGCGAGCCGGTCTCTACATAGTGGCTCACGTCGGCGATCGCCACCAGCAGGCGCCAGCCCTTGCCCTTGCCGACCTTGGCCGGTTCGCAGTACACCGCGTCGTCGAAGTCGCGTGCGTCCTCGCCGTCGATGGTCACCAGCGGCACGTCGCGCAGGTCCACGCGGTGCTTGTGGTCGGCGGCGCGCACGTGGTCCGGCAGTGCGCGGGCCTGGGCCAGTGCCGCGTCGGAAAACTCGTGCGGCACGCCGTACTTGCGCACCGCGATCTCGATCTCCATGCCGGGATCGTCGATCTCACCCAGCACCTCCTTCACGCGACCGACTGGCTGGCCATAGAGCGCGGGTGGTTCGGTGAGCTGCACCACCACCACCTGACCCGGTTTCGCCGAGCCCGTCGCGCCTTTGGGAATGAGCACGTCCTGTCCATAGCGCTTGTCTTCGGGCGCCACCAGCCACACACCGCTCTCCTGCAACAGGCGCCCGATGATGGGCGAATCGGAGCGTTCGACGATCTCCGTCACGCGTCCTTCGGGGCGGCCCTTGCGGTCCAGCCGCACGATGCGCGCCTTCACGCGGTCCTTGTGCAACACCGCCCGCATTTCGTTCGAAGGCAGGTAGATATCGGCCTGGCCATCGTCGCGGATCACAAAACCATGTCCGTCGCGATGACCGGAAACGACACCTTCATATTCGGCCAACAGGCTGCTTTTTTCGTTCACTTTTTCTCTGCTATAATTTCGGTTTTCCTGAGATGCCCAGGTGGCGGAATTGGTAGACGCACTAGTTTCAGGTACTAGCGCCGAGAGGCGTGGAGGTTCGAGTCCTCTCTTGGGCACCAATCATAAGGGCTTGCAAACGTGATGTTTGCAAGCCCTTTTCTTTTGTCCTCCACACATCGGCCTGCGGGCAGGCCGAGCGCGTTGAGTTTGTCTGCTTCAGATTTCGAAGCATTCGACGCAAGCCGGTGAATGCACATGCCGGCCTCGCGGTCACGGTCAAACCGGTACCGCCAACAGGTCGTGCCCCTGTGCGGCGACCACGCGCGCCTTCGTGAATTCGCCCACCTTCAAGGTCTTGCTGATCTTCTCAGGCGGCAACAGGCGCACCACACCATCGATCTCGGGCGCGTCCGCGTAGCTGCGACCGATACCCCCCTTCTTGCCCATGCCCGGCGCCGAGTCCACCAGCACCTGCATGGTCGCGCCCACGCGCTGCCGCAGCTTCTCCGCTGACACTTCTTCGGCCACCGCCATGAAGCGCGCGCGGCGCTCTTCTCGCAGCGCGTCCGGCACCGCATCGGGCAAGGCGTTGGCGGTCGCACCCGGCACAGGCGAGTAGGCGAAACAACCGGCACGGTCGATGCGCGCTTCGCGCAGGAAGCCCAGCAGGTGGTCGAACTCGGCCTCGGTCTCGCCGGGAAAACCGGCGATGAAGGTGCTGCGCACCACGATCTGCGGACACAGTTCGCGCCAGCGCGCAATGCGCTCGAGATTCTTCTCGCCACTGGCGGGACGCTTCATGCGGCGCAACACGTCGGGGTGGCTGTGCTGCAAGGGCACGTCGAGGTACGGAAGGCACAGGCCGTCGGCCATGAGCGGAATGATTTCATCCACATGGGGGTACGGGTACACGTAATGCAAGCGCACCCAGGCGCCATAGCCCTGGGCCAGTTCGCCGAGCGAGCGCACCAGGTCGAACATGCGCGTCTTCACCGGCTTGCCGTCCCAGAAGCCGGTGCGGTACTTCACGTCCACGCCATAGGCCGAGGTGTCCTGGCTGACCACCAGCAATTCCTTCACACCGGCCTCGAACAGCTTGCGCGCTTCGGTCAGCACATCGCCGATCGGGCGGCTCACCAGATCGCCGCGCATCGACGGGATGATGCAGAAGGTGCAGCGGTGGTTGCAGCCCTCGCTGATCTTCAGATAGGCATAGTGGCGCGGCGTGAGCTTGATGCCCTGGGGTGGGACCAGGTCCACGAAGGGGTCGTGCGGCTTGGGCAGGTGCTGGTGCACCGCGGTCATCACCTCGTGCGTGGCGTGCGGGCCGGTCACGGCGAGCACGCTGGGGTGCATCTGCCGTACCAGATTGCCACCACCCTCGCCTTCGCGAGCGCCCAAGCAACCGGTGACGATGACCTTGCCGTTTTCCGCGAGCGCCTCTCCGATGGTGTCCAGGCTTTCACGCACGGCATCGTCGATGAAGCCGCAGGTGTTGACGATCACCAGATCGGCGCCGGCGAAGGTCTTGGAAGTTTGGTAGCCCTCGGCGCTGAGTTGCGTGAGGATGAGTTCGGAATCGGTAAGCGCCTTGGGACAACCCAGGCTGACAAATCCGACTTTGGGTGCCGCGTTGACCGGCGAGACAAGCGTTTCAGACATGCCCGATTGTCTCAGACCTGCTGCAATGCCGCAGATCCTGGATTCAGCGCTTGAGCCCCAGAGCGGCCAGCATCTGCTCGCTGTTCTTCTGCATCTGCTCCTGCATCTGGGTGAACGCGCTGCGCGATTGCTCCAGGTAGGTGCCCATCATCCCCTGCATCATGGGTGACTGCACGTTCATGAACTGCTTCCAGGCCTCGGGGTTCACGCCGCTGGACTGCTCGGTCATCTTGTGCTGCAGGTCCATGAAGATCTGCACGTTCTTTTCCAGGTAGGCGCCCATGAAGTCCTGCATGGCGTGACCATAGAAACGGATGATGTTCGCCAGCACCTGCTCGGTGAAGATCGGCACCCCCGCGGTCTCCTCTTCCAGGATGATCTGGAGCAGGATGCTGCGCGTGAGATCGTCGTTGGTCTTGGCATCGCGCACCACGAAGGGTTCGTTGTCCATGACGAGGGACTTCACTTCAGCCAGCGTGATGTATGACGAGGTGTCGGTGTCGTAGAGACGCCGGTTCGGATACTTCTTGATCACGCGCACGGCACCCGCACGCTCGCTGCCGCTACCGGCCTTGGTTTTTTGCACTGCAGGACTTTCTGGAAGGGATGGGTCGAACGCGACCCACGTCTGCTGGGAGGATACGGCACATTCTAGAAACCCGACCCTGCCCCGCAAGCATGGGTTTTCCCTGTGCGCAGAGCCCCAGGAGACAGCATCGGCCACCCCGGCCGCAACGCGGACGAAAAAAAAGCAGACGGCGAGGTCTGCTTTCGGTGCAAGGGGTGCTGTTGACACCCGGAAAAGTTTGGTAGGCGCGATTGGACTCGAACCAACGACCCCCACCATGTCAAGGTGGTGCTCTAACCAGCTGAGCTACGCGCCTACAAACGATTCGAAGCCTCGCAGTATAGCAGTGTTCCAGGCCGCATCCGGCCGCCACGCATCATTTGCGGCGCACCACCCGCACACCCGACACATCACCCACCACCGCCATCGCACGGGCGACCTGGCGGGCGTCCGCCACCTCGATGGTGAATGTCATCCATGCGATGCCCCGGACCGACTGGGTCTGCACACCGATCACGTTCATCTTCTCTCGCGCGAACACGTCCGAGATGTCGCGCAGCAAGCCCTGCCTGTCCTGGGCCTCGATCGCCACGTCCACCGGGTACACGGCGGCACGTCCGTCACGATCGGGCGCGGCCTGCCCGCCCCACTGCACCTCGATCACCCGGTCCGGGTTCTTGCGCTGCAGGTGCGCAAAGTCACTGCAGTCGCTGCGGTGGATGCTCACCCCCTTGCCGCGCGTGACGAAACCACCGATCTCGTCGGGCGGTGCGGGCTTGCAGCACTTGGCCAGCTGCGTCATGAGCGAATCCACGCCGACCACCAGCACACCACCGCTGGGGCCCGCCGACTTGCGGGGCTTGCGCAGCCACGCCGGCATCTCGGACGGGGCTTCCGGCTCGGGCGGCCGCAGGTGCGTCTCGATCGCGCGCAGCGAGAGTTCGTCCTTGCCGACCTGTTCGAAGAGCTCCTGCGCCGAAGCCAGGCCCATCGACACCGCCAGGTCGTCGAACTTGAGCGCGGTCTTGCCTTCGCGCTGCAACAGTTTTTCCACCGCCTCGCGCCCGCGCGCCACGGTCTCTTCCATGGCCTGGGCGTTGAACCAGGCGCGCACCTTGCTCTTGGCCCGGTGGCTCACGAGATAGCCCAGATCCGCGTTGAGCCAGTCGCGTGACGGACCGCCTTCTTTCGCCGCAGTGATCTCCACCGTCTGGCCATTCTGCAACGGGGTGTTGAGCGTGACCATGGCACCGTCGACGCGCGCGCCGCGGCAGCGATGCCCCAGGTCGGTGTGCACCGTGTAGGCGAAGTCCACGGCGGTTGCGCCTTGCGGCAGCTCGACGATGGCGGCGTCGGGCGTGAGCACGTAGATGCGGTCGTCGAACAAACCTTGCGCCGCGCCGCTCAGGTCGCGCTCCCAGGCCAGCAGCTGGCGCAGCACCGCGATCTTGGCGTCGTATTCCGAACTGGCCGATACGCCCGCGTAGCCTTTGGCGCCCGCTTCCTTGTAGGCCCAGTGCGCGGCCACACCGTGCTCGGCGTGGTCGTGCATGGCCTGGGTGCGTATCTGGATTTCAAACGCCCGGCCCTGCGCGTCGCGCACCACGGTGTGCAGCGACTGGTACCCGTTCGGCTTGGGCTTGGCGATGTAGTCGTCGAATTCGTCGGCCACCGGCACGTAATGCGCATGCACATGGGCCAGCGCGGCATAGCAGTCGTGCATCCCGGGCACGATCACGCGCAAGGCGCGGATGTCGAACACCTGGTCGAAACCCAGCGACTTGCCGCGCATCTTCTTGACGATGCTGTAGATGTGCTTGGGACGGCCCTGCACCGAGGCCACCACGCCCTGGCGCTGCAGATCGGCCTCGAGCTGCCGGCGCACCTGCTCCACGTGGGCTTCGCGCTCGGCGCGCTTCTCGTCGAGCAGCCGGGCCACCTCCTTGTAGGTCTGGGGCTCGAGGAAGCGGAACGCGAGGTCTTCCATTTCCCACTTGATCTGCCAGATGCCCAGGCGGTTGGCCAGCGGCGCGAACACGTGCAGCGACTCGCTGGCCAGCGCATCGCCGGGCTCGCCCTTGCATGCTGCGAAGTAGCGCAGCGTCTGCAATCGCGACGCCAGGCGCAGCATCACCACCCGCAGGTCGCGCGAGAACGCCAGCAGCATCTTGCGCACGTTCTCGGTCTGGCTCGCGGCCAGCTCGGACACCGGGGATTTGCCCGCCGCGGCGACCGGCAAGGCCTGTTCCTGCGCGGCCAGTCGCTCGCCTTCCTTCTTGGCCAGCACCTCCGCGGTCTTGAGGCGGGCCTGGCGCTGCAACTGCACCAGCTTGGTGGTCTCCATCGCCAGCGCCGCGAAGTTGTCGCCAAAGGCCTTGGCAATCACCTCCTGCGGGCGGTTGAGGTGCTGGCAGGCATACACCAGGTAGGCGGCCGCCTGCATCGCCTCGGAGCCGCCGATGTCGTTGAGCACGCCCGCCACCGCGTCGGCATGGGCCAGCGTGTTTTCACCGGTGTCGAGCTGTTCGCTGCCCAGCAGCGGCTCGGCGAAGGCGCGTGCGCGCGCCAGCGCCTGGGCCTGCCTGGGCAGGCTGTCGACGGTGGCGGCCACGATGGCCGAGGGCAGGCCGGCCGGTGCGGCGCGCTCGGTCAGGGCCCCGGCCTGGGCGGCCTCGGGCAGGGAGGACTGGATCGATCGCTTCATGTCTCGCTCAACGCACGCTCAATCGGACCAGAGAAAGTCCCGGATGGCAGCCACCTGATCATCGGCGACCAGCGTGGGCGCGTGGCCCACGCCCTCAAAAACCACGCAGCGGGCCTTGGGGCCGCGCCGCCCCATCTCCGCGGCGGTCGCTGGCGTGAGCAGGTCCGACTGCTGACCGCGCAGCAGCAGCGTGGGCGCCGTGATCGCGTCATACAGGCCCCACAGGGCCGCCTCACCGTCGCGCGCCAGCTGGCGCGCCGCCGTCTGGTCGGCCATGCCGGTCAAGGCCTTGAGGGGCACCGCAATGGCCGGGTCGTAGTGCAGCCACCAGCGGCCCTCGCGCCCGCGCAGCAAAGGCAGGGACAGGGCGCGCCACTGCTCGGGCGTGTGCGGCCCGAAGCCGGTGGAGATTGAAGCCAGGTAGTCCATCGCGGCCTGCTCGCTGTCAAACGAGGGGTTCAGGCCCAGGTAGGTGCTGATGCGCTGCAGCGCCGCCCACTGAATGGCCGGGCCCACGTCGTTGAGCACCAGCCGGCGCGGTGCGAGCGCGGGCTGGGCCGCCACGGCCATGCCGATCAGGCCGCCCATGCTGGTGCCGACCCAGTCGATCACGGCGCCTGGGGTCTGCGCCCGAAGGTGCGTCAGCAGCGCCGCCAGGTCGGCCGCGTAGGTCGGCACCTGGTAGCGCATGGGGTCGGCGAGCCAGTCGCTGCGGCCGCGCCCGGCCACATCCACCGCCACCACGCGCGAGCGCTCGCTCAACGCACGGGCCAGGGTGTCGAAGTCGCGGCCCTGGCGCGAGAGGCCATGCACGCAGACGACGACATGCCGGCCGTCGCCCGCGGCGCAGGGCCAGTCCCAATAGGCCATGCGACGCGGCGCGCCCGTGTGGGCGGCGGGATCGCCGACGATGAGGTGCTGGAGGTTCGGTTCTTGCATGGGGGTACGGTGCGGATCGGGCGTCCAGAAGACGTCCGTGATAATGCGCCAAGCGCTTTTCAACCCATCGTACTGGAACTGGAGTTCACCCCATGCTTGCCAACAAAACCGCCCTTGTCACCGGCTCCACCAGCGGCATTGGTCTGGGCATCGCCAAGGCCCTGGCGCGCCAGGGCGCCAACATCGTGCTCAACGGTTTTGGCGACGCCGAAGGCCCCAAAGCCGAGATCGCGGCACTGGGCGCCAACGTGGCCTACCACGGTGCCGACATGAGCAAGCCGGCCGAGATCGAGGCCATGATGGCGTTCGCGGCCGCCACCTTCGGCCAGGTGGACATCCTCGTCAACAACGCCGGCATCCAGCACGTGGCGCGCGTGGAGAACTTCCCGGTGGAGCGCTGGGACGCGATCATCGCCATCAACCTCACCAGCGCCTTCCACGCCAGCCGGCTGGCCCTGCCCGCGATGCAGAAAGCCAACTGGGGCCGCATCATCAACGTGGCCTCCGTACACGGCCTGGTGGGCTCGGCGGAGAAGTCGGCCTACGTCGCGGCCAAGCACGGCATCGTGGGCCTGACCAAGGTGACGGCCCTGGAGAACGCCACCTCGGGCGTGACCTGCAACGCCATCTGCCCTGGCTGGGTGCTCACACCGCTGGTGCAGAAACAGGTGGACGCCAAGGCTGCCGCGCAAGGCATCTCCAACGAGGACGCCAAGAAGCAGTTGCTGGGCGAGAAGGAGCCCTCGATGCAGTTCACCACGCCCGAAGAGCTGGGTGAGCTCGCGGTGTTCTTCTGCTCGCCAGCGGGCAACAACGTGCGCGGCGTGGCCTGGAACATGGACGGTGGCTGGACCGCGCAGTAGAGCCTCCGCCATCCAGAGACACCGCGGAACTGGCTTTGCCAGGCCGCTGGTGTCGCCCCCTTGAGGGGGTCGCGCGCAGCGCGGCGGGGGTGCTTGCTATTTCAGCTGGATCGAACCCGAGACCGTCACATTGACGATGGACTTGCCCGCCTCCACCGGCACGGCGGCATCCGACACCGCGGCCTTGGCCTCCATCGCCATGGCGCGCGGCTGGAACGGGCGGACTTCCTGGTCGGCCGAGCTCACCGCCACTTCGCGCAGCGTGTAGCCGGCAAAGCCGAAGCCCTTGGAGACCTCGTCCGCGCGCACCTTGAACCGCTGGATGGCCAGTGCCTGCACGTCGGTCTCGAGCTTCTGGCGCGCCTCGCGCGACAGCGAGAAGCCCATGTTGCCCAGGGTCAGGGTCTGGATCTTGCCGGCCGTGGCACTGATGAGGGCGAAGTCGCGGCCCTCAAGCACCAGCTCGGTGCTGCCCTGCCAGCCGCTGATCTTGCCGTTGCGGTCGTAGCGGGGATACAGGCTGAACTGGCCGGTGCGCACCTCCAGCTGCTGCGGCTTGGCGCTCGCCCGGGCGACCACCAGCGCAGCGTCCAGCGCCTGCTTGAGCTGGGTCTGCACGGCAACGGCGTCGCTGCCCTCGCGCGTGGTGTTCAGGCTCATGCTCAGCCAGTCCTGTGGCACCTCCAGGAAACCACTGGCGGCGATGTTCACCACGTTGGCAGGCACAGGCGCCGTGGCCTGGGCCATGGCCGACGCACTGGCGCCGAGCCCGAGGGCGAGAACGGTGGGGAGAAGAAGGAAACGGGGGGAAGAGAAGGTGAAGCGGCGAAGGGCTGACAAGGTCATGGCTTGAATTTGAAGTCGTAGGGCGGCTGGTCGCGAAGCTGTTCGCGCAGGCGCTGGCGCTCTTCCACCGAAAGACGGTAGGGTTTGCGGCTGTCGTCCATGTCATCGAAAGGTTGCCGCAGGGCGTCGCGCAGCCGCATGGTGGTGCGCGGCTCGATCTCTTCCGCCGAGATCGGCAGCACCGCCACCGGGGCATCGGACGGCACCGGGTGGGCGCGCTGATCCTCCGGCCCGGCAAAGGCCGAACCCAGCGTGACTAGCAACAAACCACTCGACAAATACGATTTCATGGTGCACTCAAGTATGGTCAGGTCTTCGATTGTGTGATGTGCCCGGCGTGAAGCGGCTGACAGCGCGGGCAACATCTGTAACAGCGTGTCATAAAAATAAAAATCGAGTGCTGACAAGCACTTGGCGCTGCCACAATCGAGTTTGTTACATTTATCGGAAGTTGCTGCCATGCCACAAACCAATGTCCGCCCCAACAAGGTGCTGGTCGTCGACGACGACGTCCGGATCCGCGACCTGCTGCGCCGCTACCTGATGCAGGAAGGCTTCGAGGTCATGCTGGCCGAAGACGGCAAGGCCCTGAACCGGGTGCTCCAGCGCGACTCTGTCGACATCATCGTGCTCGACCTGATGATGCCGGGCGAAGACGGCCTGTCCATCTGCCGCCGCCTGCGCGCCAACGGCGACCGCACACCCATCATCATGCTGACCGCCAAGAGCGAGGACGTGGACCGCATCGTCGGCCTCGAAGTCGGCGCCGACGACTACCTGGGCAAACCCTTCAACCCGCGCGAACTGCTCGCGCGCATCCACGCCGTGCTGCGCCGCCGCCCCCCCACCGAGGTGCCGGGCGCGCCGTCGCAGGATCAGGAGGTGGTGAAGTTCGGCCCGTTCGAGTTCGACCTGAGCCTGCGTACGCTGCGCAAGGAAGGCGCCGACCTGCCCCTGACCACGGGCGAATTCGCCATGCTCAAGGCCCTGGTGCGCCACCCGCGCCAGCCGCTGTCGCGCGAAAAGCTGGCCCAGCTGGCGCGCGGCCGTGAATTCGAGCCGTTCGACCGCAGCCTCGACGTGCAGGTCTCGCGCCTGCGCAAGCTGATTGAAGAAGACGCGGCATCGCCGCGCTACCTGCAGACCGTCTGGGGCGTGGGTTATGTGTTCGTGCCGGATGGCAATGCCTGATGGCCGACGAGTCGCGCGTTCCGTTTGAGACCCAGCCCGCTTCGCTGGAGACGGCGCCTGCGCCGCTGGAAATGCGCCCCTCGCGGGGCGTCAGTCTGTTCTGGCGCACCTTCTTCTTTCTCGCGCTGCTGCTCATCGGCTGCATCGTGGCATGGCTGCAGACCTTCCGCGCGCTCGAGTACGAACCCCGTGCGCTGCAAAGCGCGAACCAGCTGGCCTCGCTGGTCAACCTGAGCCGCGCGGCGCTGGTGCACTCGGACGCCATCGCCCGCGTCTCGCTCATCAAGACACTGGCCAGCGAAGAGGGCCTGCGCATCGCCCCGCGCGAGCCAACCGACACCTTCCGTCTCTACAACACCGACGCGCTGAGCCGCAACGTGGCCGAGCGCCTCAACGCGCGGCTGGGGCCGGACACGCTGGTGGCGCGTGAGGTCAATGGCGCGCCCGGCCTGTGGATAGGATTCACCATCGACGGCGACCCCTACTGGCTGCTCACCGATCCGTCGCGCATCGGCCCGGTGGCGGGCACGACCTGGCTCATCTGGCTCGGCACGGCCGCCCTGCTCTCGCTCACGGGCGCGGCGCTGATCGCGCGCCTGATCAACCGGCCATTGAAGAAGCTCTCGTTCGCCGCCAGCCGGGTGCGCGAGGGCGACTTCAATGCCAGCCAGCTCAACGAGGCGGTGGCCACCAGCGAAATCCGCGAGGTCAACATCGGCTTCAACCGCATGGCCCAGCGCCTGAGCAAGATCGAACAGGACCGAGCCCTCATGCTCGCCGGCATTTCGCACGACCTGCGCACGCCGCTGGCGCGGTTGCGCCTGGAAACCGAGATGAGCGTGGACGACCCGCAGGCGCGCGAGCACATGTCCGCCGACATCGAGCAGGTCAACGCCATCATCGACAAGTTCCTGGACTACGCACGGCCCGACCACATCAAACCGGAGCGCGTGAACCTCAACCAGGTGGTGGACGCCGCGATCTTCTCGGTGGGCCAGGACCCCAACACCTACATCACCACCAACATCCCGCGCGAGACCGTGGTGATGGGTGATGCGGTGGAACTGCAGCGCGTGTTCGCCAACCTGCTGGAGAACGCCATGCGCTACGGGCGCGACCCCGAGACCGGCATGACGCGGGTGGAGATCGCGGCCAAGGCCAAGGACGACTCGGTGCTGATCAAGCTGCGCGACTATGGCCAGGGCGTCAACCCCGACCAGCTCGAGCAGCTCACGCAGCCCTTCTTCCGCGGCGATGTCTCTCGCACTTCGGCCACCGGCACCGGCCTGGGGCTGGCCATCGTGGACCGCGCCGTGGCGCGCATGGGTGGACGGTTTGCGCTGGCCAACAGCAGCACCGGCGGCCTGGCGGCCCACATGAAGCTGGTCAGGGCCCCCGCCTGAGCGGGCCCCACGGGGCCCCACCGCGCGGGCTCGAGTCAGGGCGCCGTGGTCATCAACAGCGCCACCGCGCGCGCCTCGATCGACAGGCCCTGCCCCACCGGACCGATCTTCTCGGCCGTCTTGGCCTTCACATTGACCTGGCCCACCGCCAGGCCCAGCGTGCGCGCAATGCCCTCGCACATGCCCGCGATGTGCGGGGCCAGCCTGGGCGCCTGCGCGATCACCGTGCTGTCGATGTTGCCGATCTCGAAGCCCGCCGCGCGCACGCGGCGCGCGGCCTCGGCCAGCAGCGCGCTGGAATCGGCACCCTTGAAGCGCTCATCGGTGTCGGGGAAGTGGCGGCCGATATCGCCCAGCGCGGCCGCGCCCAGCAGCGCGTCGGTGATGGCGTGCAGCAGCACGTCGGCATCGGAATGACCGAGCAGGCCCTGGCTGTGCGGGATGTTCACGCCGCCAATGATGAGCGGGCGACCGGGTACGAGCGCGTGCACGTCCCAGCCCTCGCCAATGCGGAATGGGGGGGCGGTGTTCATGGGCGGCTCCTGAGCAGGGCTTCGGCCAGCGCGAAGTCCTCGGGGTAGGTGATCTTGAGGTTCTGCGCGCTGCCGCGCACCAGCAAAGGCCTGTGGCCGGCCATTTCCATGGCGCTGGCTTCGTCGGTCACGCCGGCAAAACCCCGGCCGGCCGTGGCGGCCAGCGCATCGCGCAAGGCCCCGAGGCGAAACATCTGCGGCGTCTGAGCGAGCCACTTGTCGGCGCGGTCCACCGTGGCGGCCACGCGGCCGTCGGTCGCGGCCTTGAGCGTGTCGGGCAGGGGCAGCGCGAGCAGACCACCCACGGCGTCGTTCCAGCAGGCGTCGATCAAGGCATCGACCTGGGCCGGCGTGACCAGGCAGCGCGCGGCATCGTGCACCAGCACCCAGTCGTTCGCATCCGCCCCCTGTTCCAGCAGGGCCTGCAGGCCGTTGAAGACGCTCTCGGCGCGCGTGGCGCCACCGCAGCGCGCCAGCACCGCGCCCACGGGCTGCGAGGCCCAGAAAGCATCGTCGGGCGCGATGACGACCACGCAGCGGTCGAGCCGGGCCACCGCGCGCAGCGCCGCCAGCGTGTGCATCACCATGGACTGACCGGCGATCGGCTGGTACTGCTTGGGCAGCTCGGTGCCGGCCCGGGAACCCGTGCCTGCGCAGGGCAGCAGCGCGTGGCAGCGGGGCGGGGTATCGTGGGTCAATTCGGCGTCGGCATCGGGCATGGTGTGCCTGCATTCTAAAATCAGCGCTCACACCCCCTGCCGATCCAGGCCGGGGGTGTTCGTCATGGCCGTGTCGCCCTTGCACATTCCACAAGTCCACCCACCAGCCACCCTCCTTCATGGACTTGCCCAAACTCACCCCCGGCAAACGCCACACCCTGCCCCACCCTGGTGGATCGGCCGACGCCCTGCTGCTGGCGCAACTCGGCGCGCGCGAAAAGGCCGCCGGCCGGCTCACCGCCATCGTCACCGCCGACGCCAACGACGCGCAGCGCCTGATCGATGAAATGGCGTTCTTCGCGCCCGGCCTGCGCTGCGCGCTGTTTCCCGACTGGGAAACGCTGCCCTACGACACCTTTTCGCCGCACCAGGACCTGATCAGTGAACGCCTGGCCACGCTGTGGCGCATCTCGCAGCGCGACAAGGACACCGGCGCCGACGTGGTGCTGGTGCCCGCCACCACCGCGCTGTACCGGCTCGCGCCGCCGTCCTTTCTGGCCGGCTACACCTTCCACTTCAAGGTCAAGCAGAAGCTCGACGAGGCCCGGCTCAAGGGCCAGCTCACCCTGGCGGGTTACCAGCATGTGACGCAGGTGGTGAGCCCCGGCGAATACGCGGTGCGCGGTGGCCTGATCGACCTCTTCCCCATGGGCAGCCTGGTGCCCTACCGCGTGGACCTGTTCGACGACGAGATTGACAGCATCCGCACCTTCGACCCCGACAGCCAGCGCAGCTTGTACCCGGTGACCGAGGTGCGGCTGCTGCCCGGGCGCGAGTTCCCGATGGACGACGCGGCGCGCGGCAAATTCCGCAGCCGCTGGCGCGAGCTGCTTGAGGGCGACCCGACCAAGAGCCGCATCTACAAGGACATCGGCAACGGCGTGGCCACGGCCGGCATCGAGTACTACCTGCCGCTGTTCTTCGACGACACCGCCACCGTGTTCGACTACCTCGGCGCGGACGCCATGGTGGTGCTGCACGGCGACCTGGAGCCCGCGTTCCAGCGTTTCTGGCAGGACACGAAAGACCGCTACCGCCTGCTCAAGGGCGACCCCGAGCGGCCGGTGCTGCCGCCCGAGGCGCTGTTCCTCGCCACGGAGCAGTTCTACACCCGCGCCAACCTGCACGCGCAGCTCGTGGTGCGCCCGGCGCAGGAGGTCATCGAACACGGCGCGCACGTGCAGAAACTGGGCGACCTGTCCGTGGTGCGCGGCGCGGAAGACCCTCTCTCGCGCCTGCAGAGCCACATCCGCAACACCGCGCACCGCGTGCTGCTGCTGGCCGAGAGCGACGGCCGGCGCGAGAGCCTGCTCGACTTCCTGCGCGCCAGCGGCGTCAACCCGCCGGCCTTCGACTCGCTCGCCGAGTTCCAGGCCAGCGACGAAAAGACCGGCATCGCCACCGCCGCGCTGACGGTCGGTTTCTCGTGGCTCGACGACGGCATCGACTTCGTCACCGAGACCGAACTCTTCGCCGCCGGCCCGACCACGCGCCGGCGCAAGAAGCAGGAACAGGTCAGCGACGTCGATGCCCTGATCAAGGACCTGTCCGAGCTCAACCTCGGCGATCCGGTGGTGCACAACGCGCACGGCATCGGCCGCTACCGGGGCCTGGTGAACATGGACATGGGCGAGAAGAACCCCGATGGGTCGCCCGCGCTGATGGAATTCCTGCACCTCGAATACGCCGACAAGGCCGTGCTCTACGTGCCGGTGAGCCAGTTGCAGCTGATCGGCCGCTACACGGGCGTGAGCGCCGACGAGGCGCCGCTGCACCGCCTGGGCAGCGGCCAGTGGGAGAAGGCCAAGCGCAAAGCGGCCGAGCAGGTGCGCGATGCCGCGGCCGAGCTGCTCAACATCTACGCGCGCCGCGCCGCGCGCCAGGGCCACGCCTTCCGTTACTCGGCGCAGGACTACGAGGTGTTCGCCAACGACTTCGGTTTCGAGGAAACCGCCGACCAGCGCGCTGCGATTCACGCCGTCATTCAGGACATGATCAGCCCGCGCCCGATGGACCGGCTGGTCTGCGGCGACGTGGGTTTCGGCAAGACCGAGGTGGCGCTGCGCGCCGCCTTCGTGGCGGTCACCGGCGGGCGCCAGGTGGCCTTCCTTGCGCCCACCACGCTGCTGGCCGAACAGCATTTCCAGACGCTTTCCGATCGCTTCTCCAAGTGGCCGGTGAAGGTGGCCGAGATGAGCCGCTTCCGCTCGACCAAGGAAATCAACGCCGCGGCCAAGGGCCTGGCCGATGGTTCGGTGGACATCGTGGTCGGCACGCACAAGCTGCTGAGCGAGAGCGTGAAGTTCAAGGACCTGGGCCTGCTCATCATCGACGAGGAACACCGCTTCGGCGTGCGCCACAAGGAGCAGATGAAGGCCCTGCGTGCCGAGGTCGACGTGCTCACGCTCACCGCCACACCGATTCCGCGCACGCTGGGCATGGCGCTCGAAGGCCTGCGAGACCTTTCGGTGATCGCCACCGCACCGCAGCGCCGCCTGGCCATCAAGACCTTCGTGCGCAACGAGGGCAACGGCGTGATCCGTGAAGCCGTGCTGCGCGAGCTCAAGCGCGGCGGGCAGGTCTACTTCCTGCACAACGAGGTCGAGACCATCGAGAACCGGCGCCAGAAGCTCGAGGAGATATTGCCCGAGGCGCGCATCGCGATCGCACACGGCCAGATGCCCGAGCGCGAGCTCGAACGCGTGATGCGCGACTTCGTGGCGCAGCGCTACAACCTGCTGCTGTGCTCCACCATCATCGAGACCGGCATCGACGTGCCCACCGCCAACACCATCGTGATGAGCCGCGCCGACAAGTTCGGCCTGGCACAGCTGCACCAGCTGCGCGGGCGCGTGGGCCGCAGCCACCACCAGGCCTACGCCTACCTCATGGTGCCGGACATCGAGGGTCTGACCAAGCAGGCCTCGCAGCGGCTGGACGCGATCCAGCAAATGGAGGAACTCGGCAGCGGCTTCTACCTGGCCATGCACGACCTGGAAATCCGCGGCGCCGGCGAGGTGCTGGGCGAGAACCAGAGCGGCAACATGCTCGAAGTGGGCTTCCAGCTCTACAACGAGATGCTCAGCGAAGCCGTGCGTTCGCTGAAAGCGGGCCGCGAGCCCGATCTGCTCTCGCCGCTGTCGGTCACGACCGACATCAACCTGCACGCACCGGCCCTGCTGCCCAGCGATTACTGCGGCGACGTGCACCTGCGCCTGTCGTTCTACAAGAAGCTGGCCACCGCAAAGAACACCGACCAGGTGGATGCGCTGCTCGAAGAAATCGTGGACCGCTTCGGCAAGCTGCCACCGCAGGCGCAGACGCTGATCGACGTGCACCGCCTGCGCTGCATCAGCGCGCCCTACGGCGTGGTCAAGGTCGACGCGGCACCCGGCGTGATCCAGATCACCTTCCGCGCCAACCCGCCGTTCGACTCGATGCGCATCATCGAGCTGATCCAGAAGAACCGCCACATCAAGCTCGCGGGCAACGAGAAGCTGCGCATCGAGCGCGCCCTGCCCGAGGTGAAAGACCGCGTGCAGCTGGTGCGCGACGTGCTGCGCTCGCTCGGGCAGCCCCACAAGACCACCGAAACCGCCTGACCATCCTGCTGCACGCCATGACCACGACAACCGCCACCGAATTCGCGCCCGGCCTGACCGTCCAGGGCTTCACGCCGCCGCTGAAACTGAGCGACTTCAAGCTCATCGCCTTCGACATGGACTCCACGCTCATCAGCATCGAGTGCGTGGACGAGATCGCCGACGCCGTGGGCAAGAAGGCCGAGGTCGCCGCGATCACCGAAGCCGCCATGCGCGGCGAGATCACCGACTACAAGGACAGCCTGCGCAAACGAGTGGCCCTGTTGCGCGGCGTGACCATCGCCGACATGGAACAGGTCTACACCGAGCGCCTGCGCATCAACCCGGGCGCCGCCGAACTCATCAACGCCTGCAAGGCGGCAGGTCTCAAGGTGCTGCTGGTCTCGGGCGGATTCACCTTCTTCAGCGAGCGTGTGCGCGAACGCCTGGGCATCGACTTCACGCGCGCCAACGTGCTCGAGGTGGAGAGTGGCCCGAACTGCGGCCAGCTCACCGGCCGCATGGTCGACCAGCCCTGGGGCGACATCTGCGACGGCGCCGAGAAGCGCCGCACCTTGCTGGAGGTGGCCTCGCTGCTGGGCATAGCGCCCTCGCAGTGCATTGCCATGGGAGACGGCGCCAACGACCTGCCCATGATGGGTGTGGCCGGTCTCTCGGTGGCCTACCACGCCAAGCCCGCGGTGCGCGCGCAGGCCATGGTGGCCATCAACGAAGGCGGGCTCGACCGCCTGCTGCACGTCCTGCGCTGAAGCCTCGCGCGTCCTCGAAAGCCGGCGCATCGGACAGGGTGCGCTGGCGCACAGACGCGCCCGGGCGCGGCACATAGCATGGATTCACTGGCGCAGGACACAAGTCCCTTGCGCCACGGGGCACGCCGGCATGAACACCGGCGGCTCCATCCCAAACTGCACAGGAAAACACCATGAAAACACGCCAATTCGCTCCCGCCTTGATGCTCGCCGTCGCCGCCGCCCTGGTGACCATGGCCGGCTGTACCGCCAGCCCCAAGCAGGCCAGCGCCGGCCAGTACATCGACGACACCGCCATCACCACCAAGGTGAAGGCCGCCATCTTCAACGACCCGTCCCTGAAGTCGGCCGAGATCAACGTCGAGACCTTCAAGGGTGCGGTCCAGCTCAGCGGGTTCGTGAACTCGCAGGCCGACATCCAGCGCGCCGTGGCCGTGGCCGGTGGCGTCAGTGGCGTCACCTCGGTCAAGAACGACATGCGGTTGAAGAAGTAAGTCCCGCATCTCCCTGTCCACCGGTCCATCTTCAAAGGCACTGCCATGAAAACCACCCCATCATCCATGCGCTCGATCACAGCGCTGGCCATCCTGACCCTGGCCGCAAGCCTGGGCGCCTGCAGCGGCATGTCGCGGCAGGACCAGAACACCGCCATCGGCGCGGGTGCGGGTGCCGTGGGCGGCGCCGTGCTGACCGGTGGCAGCACCATCGGCACGCTCGGCGGCGCCGCCATCGGTGGCTACATCGGCAACCAGGTCGACACCAACAAGAAGTGAACGGGCGGGCCCCGGCCCGTTTCGTCTCACGATGTCTTCTCTTCATTCAGAAAGGGACACCCATGATCCATTCAGACAAATCCGCAGGCGACAGCAGTGTCGCCAACGTGGCCCGCAGCGCCGAGCAAGTGGCCAGTTCCACCCGGCAAGCCATCCACAACGGCATGGACGACGTGTCCACCAGCCTCGATCACGCGCGCCAGGAAACCGGCACCGCCTTGCGGCAACTGGTCTCGGACTCGGAAGCCCTGGCGCACCGCGGCATGGACAAGGTGCGCGACAGCGCCAGCCAGTTGCGCGAGAAGTCCCTGCACGCCAAGGACGTCACCACCCACTACATCCAGCATGAGCCGGTCAAGTCGGTCCTCATGGCCGCGGCCCTGGGCGCCGCGCTGATGGGCCTGCTGGCGCTGATGACCAGCCGCCACAACGGCCACTCGGGCCGCTGAGCCCGGATCGCGCGCCCATGCTGCACCCCGTGTTCCGGCTGGCGGCCGCGCAACCGCAGTTGCTGGCCGAGCACGCGGCCGCCTATGCGGGTCTGCTGGCCGACGAGCTGTCGGTGAGCGGCGCGCACATCAAGCGGCGCCTGGCGTTGCAGGTGGCAGGCCTGGCCTGCCTCGGCATCGCTGCGGTGCTCGCCGGTGTGGCCATTCTGTTGTGGGCGTCCTTGCCCGAGCAGGTGATCCGCCTGCCATGGCTGTTGTGGGCCACGCCGCTGGCCCCGGGCCTGCTGGGCCTGCTGGTCTTGTGGAGCGCGAGCCGGCACCCGCAACCCGAGGCCTTTGCCGCGCTGCGGCTGCAACTGGCCGAAGACGCCGCGCTGCTGCGCGGCCCGGTGGCCCCATGAACCCCACCGAAACCCCGGCGCAGCGCCTGGAGCGCAACCGCGCGCAAGCGCGGCTGTGGCTGGAGCACGACCAGGCGAAACGCACCGCGTTTGCCGGCAGCGGGCTCGGCCAGCTCGCCAGCCTGCCCTGGATCCGGCAGCTCAGTGCCCACCCGGTCACGGGCATCGCCCTGGGTGCGCTCGCCAAATGGTGGATGAAACCCGTTCCCCGCTCGTCGGCCCCCACCGTCGGCCTGCTCGCAGCAGGCGCCGGCTTCAGCCTGCTGCGCCGGCGGCCGCTGCTGACCACGCTGGTCGCCGCCACCGCCGTGGGGCTTGCCCTGCTCTGGGCGCGTGTGCGCCGACTTCCTCCATCACCCTGAATCGAAAGAACACCATGCTGTACACCATTGCCGTCGTTTTGCTCGTCCTCTGGCTGCTGGGTCTGGTCACCTCGACCACCCTGGGCGGCTTCGTTCACGTCCTGCTCGTGATCGCCGTGGTCATGGTGCTGCTGCGCCTGATCAGCGGGCGCAAGCCGTTCTGAAGTGAAGACAGCGCGGCGGGTGCGTCAACCGCCCGCGCGCTTCACGATGTGGCCCTGGGCCTTCAGGGCCGCCATCACCCGCTCGATGTGGTCGCCCTGGATTTCGATCACGCCATCCTTCACCGTGCCGCCCGATCCGCAGGCGGCCTTGAGCTGCTTGCCCAGCGCGAGCATGGCGTCCGCGTCCAGCATCAACCCCTTGACCAGCGTGACCGCCTTGCCGCCCCGGCCCTTGGTCTCGCGCGACACGCGCACCACGCCGTCGCCCACGGGCGCCGCGGCCACCTGCTTGCACACGCACTGGGCCACCGGTTGGCGGCAGCCCGGGCACATGCGGCCGGCCTCGGTGGAGTAGACCAGGCCGCCGGCTGAAAGCTTGTTTTTCATGGCCTCGCATGGTACCCGTGCCGGTACACTGCCCCGATCCATGCCATTCACCGCCCTGGGCCTTGCGCCCGCCCTCGCCCGCGCCGCCGCCGAACTCGGTTTCTCCTCGCCCACCCCCGTCCAGAGTGAAGCCATACCGGCGGTGCTCGCGGGCGTCGACCTGCTGGCCACGGCCCAGACCGGTTCCGGCAAGACCGCGGCCTATGCCCTGCCACTGTTGCAACGGCTGCTGGCGGCAGAGCCGCTGACGCCGCGGCGCGTGCGCGCGCTGGTGCTGGTGCCCACGCGCGAACTCGCGGCCCAGGCCGGTGAGGTGGTGCGCAGCCTGGCGCAGCACCTGCCGCAGCGGCCCAAGGTGGCGGTGGTGTTTGGCGGCGTGTCGATCAACCCGCAGATGATGGCGCTGCGCGGCGGCGCCGACGTGGTGGTCGCCACGCCCGGGCGCCTGCTCGATCTGGTGGAACACAACGCGCTGCGGCTCTCCGGCGTGGAGCTGCTGGTGCTCGACGAAGCCGACCGCCTGCTGGACCTGGGTTTTGCCGACGAACTCGCCCGCGTGCTGGCCCTGCTGCCGGCGCAGCGGCAGAACCTGTTTTTCTCGGCCACCTTCCCACCCGAGGTGCAGGCGCTGGCCGATGCGCTGCTGCACGAACCCACCCGCATCGAACTGCCCACCGTGGCGACCGAAGACGCGGTGATCCTGCAGCAGGCCTACCTGGTCGACAGCACGCGGCGCACGCAGCTGCTGCGTCAACTCATCAAGAGCCAGGGCTGGCAGCGCGTGCTGGTGTTCGTGGCCACGCAGTACGCGGCCGAGCGCGTGGCATCCAAGCTGCACCACGGCGACCTGTACGCCACCTCGTTCCACGGCGGCCTGAGCCAGGGCGCGCGCCAGCAGGCACTGGGCGAATTCAAGGAAAAGCGATGGGATGTGGTGGTCACCACCGACCTCGCCGCGCGCGGCATCGACATCAGCCAGCTGCCCGTGGTGGTGAACTACGACCTGCCGCGCTCGGCGGTGGACTACGTGCACCGCATCGGCCGCACCGGCCGCGCGGGCGCGAGCGGCCTGGCGGTGAGCTTCGTGAGCCCGGCCACCGAGGCCCACTGGCGCCTGATCGAGAAGCGCCAGGGGCTGAGCCTGCCGCTGGAGGTGCTGCCCGGTTTCGAGCCCACCGAAGCCGCGCCGTCGCCGTCGCCCGGCAATGGCGGCATCAAGGGCAAACGCCCGAGCAAGAAAGACAAGCTGCGGGCGGCCGCACAGCAGGGCGGCCAGGGCGACTAAAGGCGCTCGAGCAGCCGGGCCACGTTGACCACGAGCTTCACCTCGGCGGGCGGCAGGCCGGCCTTGATTTCATGGGCCGGGTCCTGCGTGTCGCGCAGGGTGGGTTCCCCCAGGGGCATGCCCTGGCGGCCCACGATGGAAAACACCAGCGGCGCGTTCGCCCTGGCACCGCGTCGAGCCACCACCGCGACCTCGCCACTGGCCAGCCGCACGTAGCTGCCCGCCGGGTAGAAACCGATGTTCTTGACGAACAGCGCGCCCAGCGGATCGGGCTGCTGGTCGGGACCGAGGTAGAGCTCGCGCGCCACCTGCTGCGACAGCAGGCCGCCCCGGCTCTGGCGCGGGCTGATGCAGGCCACGTAGACGTCGGCCATCTGCAGCAGGCGGTGCGCCATGCCGGTGACCTGCAGGCCTTCGGGATAGCCGCTGCCATCGGGCCGCTCATGCTGCTCCCGCACCAGTTGCAGCCACAGGGGATCGTCGACGCCGAGCTCGCGCAGCACCGCCGCGCTGCGCAGCGGATGCTCGCGCACGGCCTGACGTTGCACGTCCGACAAGGGGCCCGGCTGGCGCGCCATGGCATCGTGCGCGCGCGTCATGCCGATGTTCATGGTCAGCGCCGCGCGAAACAGCGTGCCCTGCTCGGCGTCCGGCAGGCCGGCCGACGGCGACACCAGCGCGCACAGGCCGGCCGAGAGCAGCGCGTGCGTGGCGCTGTAACCCAGGCGGGGGTCGAACAGCAGCTGCACCAGCACGAGCAGGCTCTCGTCGGGGCGATCACGCCACAGCGCTCGGGCCTGCGATTCCAGGCGCGACAGCCGATCGATGAACTGGCTGGCTTCTGCGCCCTTGTACAGCAGGGTGTTGAGCGCGGCATGCAGGTCGGCCCAGACTTCGGCCGGGCCGGCGTCCTCGCGCATCGGCACCGCCTGCACCTCCACCACCTGGCTCAGGCCGGCGATGCGGTTCAGCGGCGCGTTGTCGCGCACCATGCGGTCGAGTTCGGTGGTGTAGCTGTAAGACCAGGCGCGCCAGTCGGCCTCGAGCACCATGGGCGAGTGCAGCATCAGGTGGCCGCGGTGCTGCTCGGAGGTGATGGCCTCGCCCTTGCGCAGCAGCAGCACGCCCTTCGGATCCCACACGTTGACGGGAACCGGCTGGTGCAGGGCAATGGCGTCCAGGGGCAGCGGCTTGTACATTCCTGCGAATGTAAGCCTGCCGGTCCCGGGCAAAAGCCCGGAACAAAAGCAGAAAAGCCTGCAAGTTCAAGAACTTGCAGGCTTTCTGGGTCTGGTGGGCGGTGCAGGGTTCGAACCTGCGACCCCTGCCGTGTGAATGACGGGAAACGGGACTTTGCGGGACCATCTGGGACCCCGTTTGTCTATGAAGCTTGTCTCCCGAAATCCCAAGGTGTTGAATAGTGTTTGGCCCACTTTTGGCCCACTACTTCCTCACCCCAAGGACGAAATCATGGCAAGAATCGATACGGTCGACTCACGTAGCAAGCTCAAGCCACGAGCAGAACCCTACTGGATCAAGCTCTCGTCGGGCTGCATGCTCGGGTTCCGCAAGATGACTTCAACTTCAACAGGCACCTGGGTTGCCCGATACCGTTCTGCAGACACGGGAAAACGAGACAAACGCAGCTTGGGGGAGTTCGATGACAAGATCCCCTCTCAACGTTTTGACGAGGCAAAGAAGGCGGCAGAGACTTGGTTTTCGCATCTTGGCAAAGGCGGGTCCTCTGAAGCCGTGACGGTAAGCATGGCTTGCAAACGGTACGTCAAGCACGTCCGCGCCATTCGGGGGAACGAACCCGCTGACGATCTCGAAATGCGGTTCAGAAGATGGGTCTATGACGATCCAGTGCTCGCAGACATTGATCTTTCGAAACTGACCAAAACGCGCGTAGAAAATTGGCGCAAAGCGATGGCGCTCACGCCAGTCAAAGTGAATCGAGACAGTCGCGAAATACCGGTTACCCGGCCACGGGCGGCATCCAGTGTGAACCGGGATATTGCGGCCCTGCGCGCAGCCCTGAACTATGCCCATGACGCAGGCGATGTCACCACGGACATGGCTTGGCGGGTCGCGCTACGCCCTACCAAAAATGCTGATGGACGCCGTGACGTTTACATCGATCTTGAACAGCGCCGTAAGCTCATCGAGAAGGCGCACAGTGACCTTGCCATCTTTCTGACTGGGTTGTCCTCCGTACCTCTGCGCCCTGGCGCTCTGGCGTCCTTGAAAGCTGCCAACTTCGAGTCCCGGTTGTCGGTGCTGACGATCGGCAAAGACAAAGCCGGACAGGATCGCAAGATCAAGTTGCCTACCGCCACGGCGGCCATGTTTGCAAAGCTTTGCGAGCACAAGCCACCAAATGCTTGCATTTTTCGCCGAGAGGATGGCCAAGCTTGGAACAAAGACGCCTGGAAGAAGCCGATCAAGGCAGCCTTGGCCGCAGCGGAGCTGCGCGATGGAGTCACTGCATACACCCTGCGCCACAGCGTCATTACTGATCTGGTCACGGGTGGCCTTGATCTGCTCACGGTAGCCCAATTGAGTGGGACCAGTGTCGCAATGATTGAGCGCCACTATGGACACCTCAGAGCTGACCACGCTGCTGCTGCACTGGCCAAACTGACCGTCTGATCCAAACCTTGGACATCATCGGGAGAAAGGCCGATGGCCGAAAGGGCGGTGCTCATAGCTGGTTGGCTATGGATCAAGATCTTTCAGATTTGCACCAACGCTGTATCAGTGGCCCAATGATTACCGGACTGGGAGACAGCACGATTCGAAGGTAAATCCAGCGCTTGAAACGCGCGCCATGTCCCTACATTGAGAGCATTGCTGCTACCGGGAACGCGCCGTGCAAAACCTACACACCAACTCGCCTTCAAACGGACAAAACCAGCCTTCAACCGTGTTCTTGCGAATGCACTCAGTCATGAAGATTACGGGTCTTGGCCGTTCGACGATCTACCGACTGGTCGCTTGCCAGAAATTCCCGAGTCCTGTGCGCCTGACTTCACGTGCTGTGGCCTGGCGAAGCACAGACATCGACGCTTGGAGCGAAAACCGTCCCGTTGTCGCTCACTGAGTGCCGTTGTTTCGGGAGCGGCGAAATGGGACTGTTACACCAGCCGAATGTCACGCAGTGGAGTCACGGCGATCTGGTCATCCACGATGCAGATGCTAAGCGCGCGGACATGCTCATGATCGTGATTGGCCGAGATGCCTCCGGTGTCTACCGCACCCGCTATGCCTTCCCCTGGGCACAACCTCGACCATGGCGCCGGAAGGTATGGCGCAACACCGTTGAATGTTTGCACGACCCTGAGCGTTTCGGCATCTGTGTCACTCGCCTCATCCAGCGCCAGTTAGAGCGACTTCAAAACGGCCCCCAGCAGGATCAGAATGAGCGCAGCGCGGCCCCATCGCCAGATGGTGAACCAGTAGCGGTGGTTGACCCAGATAGCGCGATGCAGTCGAACACCTGACATTCCAAGCGCCACCGCAATCGCAACAGGGCCAACGATGCCCAAGGGCACGAGTGCCGTGTGGATCAGCAGAATGCCGACCATTGGCCAAATGACGGCATCAAAAGCGGCAAGCCACTTCCTGCCCCTCCAACGAGGGGCATCTTGCCGGGGTTCGCGAGCTACAAGCAGCCACATAAAGTGCCTCCAATTGCTGTCCTTCCAATGGTGCCACGCCACTTCAATTGATTCGATTCCCATGGCAACCATGTGTAATTCTTGTTCGATGCTGAACAGCAATCACGCGTACACGCATGGTCGAACTTGAACCGCTAGGGTCAGGCAATTCATTGACTTTCCTCAACATCAAGGGCTCTGTGATTCATTCGAGCTTATGAATTGAAAGCGGGCACAAAAGGACGGCTTAGGAAGCCAGCCTCCATATACCACTTGTAACTATTGAAGCTCGTTCGCAACGCCAAAACCATCGACATTTTTCTCGCTTGCACTACTAAATTGAGGGAGGGAGGCTGACCACACAGTCAGCCAGCATATCGGGAGATGTCTATGCTGGATCGCGATCAATTAGAAACCTTTGCGGTGGTGATTGAGCAGCAAAGCTTTGAGCGAGCAGCAGCTGTTTTGAGCATCACAAGGGGCGCCGTCTCCCAACGCATCAAAGCACTGGAAGAATCTTTGTCTACCGTCCTGGTACTTCGAGATCGACCTGTCTCCCCTACCCCTGCGGGCGAGGTACTTCTCCGTCACGTCAAGGCGCTGCGCATCCTCGAAGGCTCGGCCTTGCAGCAACTGGTCCCAAGGCCCAAACCTCACGCTCCTGTTCCGCTGTCAATCGCGGTCAATGCAGATTCGCTGGCGACCTGGTTTCCAGAAGTCTTGAAGGAGCTTTTTTTGAGTCAGCTCGTTGCCCTAGAAGTGGTTGCGGATGATCAAGACCACACCTCGCAGTTGCTGTCACGAGGTGAAGTCATCGGTTGTATTTCGACAAACTCCAAGGCCGCTGACGGTTTCATTGCTGAATGCCTTGGCGCGATGGAGTACCGCTGCTACGCGACACCTGAATTCGCCAGCAAGTCGTTTCCCGACGGCTTGACTGTTCTTGCTGTTCTTGCCGCACCAGCCGTGCTGTTCAATCGAAAAGACTCTCTGCACGACGACTTCCTAAGAGACCGGTTTGGTTTTCCGATAGACAGGTACGCCAAGCACTACTTGCCGTCGCCAGTTGCCTTATTGGAGGGTATTGCCATGGGTGCCGGATATGGGCTGATACCGAGCACGCAAGCCGAGCCATTCGTGGAGAGTGGGAAGCTCATCGACTTGTGCCCCGACGATGGCGTCATGGTGGACTTGTACTGGCACCACTGGGAACTCGAACCGCCTCTGGCTCACGACATCACAGCGCTGATCGTCAAGGTTGCTCACCGCATCCTCGTACCACGCGGCGCGGCGGAACAGAAGGTGGAAGCGCCAGCGCCTGCTGTCTCATTGGTACGTCTTCGAAACACTATTTCTGCGATGGCCAGCAACAAGGCCAAAGCCGACTGCAACACCGGCTGAAGCGGCCACTCCAGCCAACAGGGAAACAGCATCTGCCTGCGGCCCCGACCCCAGCATACCTGTCCAGCCGGCCAAGTAGACACCCACTGACACCCCTAAGCCTGCAAGCATGGCAGCTCTGGCGTGGTGGGGTGGCAGCGAGATGTTCGCCAATAGCGCAACAAAGCAAACGCCGATACTGGCGAGGTAAATGATGTTGACCGACACCATGGTCTCCACAATGCCCTGGTCTCGCGATGCCAGGATGGCGCCGATCAATAGAGAAAGGCCAGGAGCCACCCAGAGATGACTGCCCCACCTCACCGGTAGTGTCGCACTCGTTGCAGAAGCCATCGCCCGCAAAACGGCAGCGCCAGATCCGAGTGCCGCGATAGACAGCGCCACCAGCATGCCGGCCCCCATGCCATTTATAAGTGAAGCTGCGGCCTTGGAAAGGGCCCACGGTATGACCTGCTTGCTGTCTGGCAGTTCGGCAAGTGCCCCCGTGGCCTGCATGGCCACCACGACGGTGGCGGGTAGAAAGCCGATCACAAAAAGCATCACGCCAGCGACGATGCAGCCTACAACAGCGCTTCTGGCAGTTCGACCGGACATCACGAACTGATGGTAATCGGCGCCTGTGATGACCAGCAGGCAAACAGCCAGTGACACTGTGCCCAAATGTGTAGGACTGAAAGTGTCCAGGTCGTCGAGAAACGTCGGCACGGCGTTCAAGTACAGCCCGACTCCGCCAGCAACGAAGAGGGAATAGATCAGAACCAGCGCGCTTGCAAGCAGACAGGCGGCGAAGACTCTCGAAGCAACGCGAAGGTTCAGGCGTGAGGCGGAGAAGATAAGACCCAAGACGAGGAGCAGTCCGTACGGATCGGAGACTCCCAGCAATCGCGCCACAGCCACCCCACCATGAATCTGGGCCGCAAGCACGCCCGCCATCCAGACCAAAGACAGCATAGCTACCAACCCGCGAAGCTGTGATCCGTAGGCTCGCCCAAACAGATCCCACACCGAAAGGCCAGATGTCCACAGTGGCCTAGCCACCACCGCCAAAATCAGCATGCCAAATCCGGTGGCAACGCCATAGATGCTGCCAGCGATCCCGTGCGTCAGTGCCAGTTCGCCTGATCCGAACAGGAAGCCAATACCGTAGCTGGCCGACACCAACAGCGCAGCAAGCTGGACGCTGCTCAACACTCTGTCGATCACGTCACTGCCTCGCTCTGCCAGGCAGACGTGACCGCTGTCGGCATCGTGAAATAGGAACGGCAAACGTGGGATCGCTCGTTGAACGATGGCAGACCGAGCAATAGATCGTGAGCTTCTGGAAGCCGGTAGTAAGGAACAGCAGGCAGCAGGTGGTGGGTGAGGTGGTAGCCGTTGTTGCGCGGATGAAAGATCCAGCGCCAGGGGCCATGACAAACCACGTCCCGGGTGAATCCAAACACTCCGCCTGGATGCAAGCCAAAGTGATCGCACATCTCCCGAAAGGTGGTGATGCAATGAAACAGAGTTGCACGTGCGATCAACCATAGCGACAGGAAGCCAAACGCAAATTCCACCCCGAGCAAGCCTGCTATGGCACCGATGAAACAGAGCCACCAGCCCACGATGTAGAGCTTGCTCTGCAGACCAACCTTGCCAGCAAACAAGTGACCGCCCAAAGAGCCCATCCATGTTGACCAACAAACCAGACATCTCAGGTAGCTGGTCATCCAATGCGACGGCAAGCCCTCTTGCCCGGGAAGCAAGTCCGGATCGCCGTCCACTCGCCCCAGCTCAAGGTGATGCTGGAAATGCGTCTCGCGGTACCGGGTGAGACTCGAAAACAGAAATGGGGCCACCATCGTTCGCGCGATCAAGTCGTTCCGCTTCTTGTCGCGCCAAAGGTTTCGATGCCCCGCATCGTGGAGGATGTTGCCTAGAGCGCGCTGCCGGTTCGAAATCACCAGCACGGACAAGGGTGCCCACCCGACATGAAGCCACACGGCGGCAGCGACTGCGCTGAAGATGAGTGCCCAGTCGAATGCGATGTCCAACAATGCATGCACAGGCTGCAACTTGAACAGCTCGCTGTACGGAAGGCCTTTCAACTTCAACTGGTTGCGAAGCTCGGCCATGTCCGCAAGGACTTCGGAAGTCGGTGCCATTTGGACACTCCTTCTCACTGCGCCTTGCCGTGCGTAGCCCGGCGGCAAGAACTGTGGACTGCGGGCGTGTGTTCCGGGCTGCGTCAGACGGTAGCAGGTGATACCAAAAATGCTGCAGAGTTTAGGAACTTTGGCGCTCGGTCAATTCCGCTAAACCAGCCCGATCACCGTCAAAGGTGAGCACATGTGCACAAACTGAACGCCCTCTGGCGGCACATAATCAACGCCGCGATTCGCATTCGGTGCGCCAGTTCTGGAGAACTCCTGATGAGCGGTGAAATGGATCAAGGTCGACTGCAGCAGATGATGGCCCCCGAGCTGCGACCAGAGACGTTCGTGTATTGCACCTTCCCCGACTTTCGGATTCCGGCGGGCATCCACCCCATCTGCACGTTCAGGGAAGTAGAAGGCATGACCGCCATCGTGGAACGGTCACAGGCCTTGAGAGCAGAAGTGCCTCACATCTTCGAAGCCCGTCTCATCACGCTTACCGTGCACTCGTCTCTGGAGGCTATTGGATTTTTGGCCATGGTCTCCGCCAACCTGGCCAGAGCCGGCATTCCATGCAACGCAGTTGCAGCCTTTCATCACGATCATCTCTTCATCCCAGTGGACCGCGCCAGAGAGGCGCTCAGCTTGCTGGAAGCACTCAGCCAATGCGACGCCCAAGCAGCCATCTGATCTGCCTTGCCCGCGCTTCGCTCGCTGTTTAGCTCTGCTGCACAGCGTGCAGATTTGGCCACCCCAGCCTGATTTCCTTTGACAGTACGCGCCGCGCTTGTCTACCCTTCCCTCAGTAGTCTGAGGGTAAAGCGTGGATCGCGCGATGACAGCACACCGCGCGGCCTTTAGGTCAACCCGATCCGAGGGAGCGACGATGAACGGCTTTGAGCTACCCACGGCAACAACGCCAGCGCATTCGACCCTAGAGCGGCCAGTGGCCAAGCGCCGTCTCGATCCGATCGATAAACCGGCGCGACCGCTGGGGACGAAACGAGCGGCGCTACAGAGGCAACGCGTAACAACTTCGACCCGACCTGCTCGCCAAAGACGGTGTGGCACGGAGCCGGGGATATCGCTGCTGGCCTCCCACGATGACAAGGTCACGTTCTTGCTGCGATCGACCACTTTTGGTCTTCTGATGGAGCGAACTCAACGACAGATTCATGGTGTGTGCCTGGTGCAGGCTATGGTGTTTCCCGATGCTGAGAGTTTCGACCGCTGGTGTGGCTGCGAGCCACTGCGCTTTGAAGACGGCCTGTTGTTCAACAAACTGGTTCGCGAAGGCCATGCGGCACTTGCTCACATCCGCTGACTCCGGTGATTCGATCTCTCCACATCGGGTGGTCGTCGAACACACCCGCTTGCTGGACATCCTTTCCAGGATTGCAGATTTGGGTCCGACAGGCGAAGTGATTTCTCTGTTCCGAGAGGCCGTGAGTTGCCTTGGTGCTGAGTCCGGGGTTTTTCTGAGCTGCCTTCGAGATGACGCGTCCCGAACATCCCTGCACACGCTTTGGGCGTGCGACCCTGAGTGGACTGCAGCCTACGCAAGCCAACGCTGGTTTGAGAATGACCCGTGGTTGAGATACGCATCGCATGAAGCCGAGCCCACTCGTTCCAGCGACCTAATCACCGTATCGAAGGAGGAGGAAGCGTTTGCCCTTGCTGCAGCGGCGCATGGTTTCGCATCCGCGCTGGTTGCACCTGCCCCGAGTCAAGTCGGATTGTCGCGGGTTGGTGTCCTCTGCCTGGGCTCAAGAACCACGGCCTGCTTCGAGGGCGAAAACTTTTCACAGACGCGTGTTCTGGCGCGTGCCCTTGCAATGGAACTGCATCATTGGGTCTTGAAAGTCATGCGTCAGGAGTTGCTTGCCGGATCGGGCCTCAATGACGCAGACCTGGAACTGCTACGGTACGAAGCGGCCGGCCACAGCAGCAAGGCCATTGGAGCCGCACTGAACCTGAAGGCCAAGACCATCGACTGCCGCTTCCAGAGGGTCAACGCCAAGCTGGACGCGCCGGACAGACGCACTGCCGCCAGGATTGCCCGTCTGTACGGGCTTTTGTAGGTAACCAATCAAGCGTCGTTGAAATGCCGGCGTTGGCCATCAACAGCCATTCACCTACATCCCCCCCGTTCGCTCTGCGGCACCAGTGAGGCAACCGCCGGGCCCTCGGCCCCGCCGACTACTTCAACGAGAGGATGCGTCTCGCACCATTGAGCGCCACTAACGCAGCGATGGTGCCGATTGCGAGGTCCGGATAGCGTGAGCCTGTGACCGCGACGAGCACGCGTGCAAGGAAGACGCCACCGTTGGCAATCACGTCGTTCGCAAGGAAACTATAGCTCGCTCTCATGTGTGCTCCGTCGTTCTTTCTCTTGGCCATCGCCCACAGGCAATAGGCATTAGCAACCAACGCAAGTGCGCCATGACGACCATCAACGTCGATGCAGGCTCGCCGCCGTCGATGAATCGACGCACCATCTCTCCGATGCTCTTGTATCGAACTTGGGTTATTTGTCTCGCCGTTGCGCTAGATCAAGTGACCTTACCCGCTGACGATCACACTGGTAGCAGCATCGGATTGGCCGGTGCGGCAACTCCATTGGAGATTTTCATGAACAGAATCGCAGTATTGGCCCTAGCAGCCGCTCTGAACGTCGCCGGTCCAGCCATTGCTCAGCAGCCCGCGGCACCACAAGCAGTAGCCAAAACACCGGCCGCCCCCAACGCTGCCGAGTTCGACAAGCAACTCTCTCGCCTGCAAGACCACTTCAAGCAAATGCAGTCCTACATGGAACGCATGCAGACTACACAAGATCCGCAGGAACGGCAGAAGCTGATCCAGCAGCACTGGGACGCCATGCAAGCTGGCATGAACCTGATGCACGGCACCTGGGGCCCCGGGCAGGGCTACGGTTGTTGCGGGGGTCCCGGTGGCATGGGCCAAGGCATGGGGCCGGGAATGATGATGGGACCGATGATGGGATGGGACCACATGCGCGGCTACTACTCGGGGCTGAACCCCGATCAGCTTCGCCAGCGTCAATACATGATGGACCAGTATGTGCCCATGCAGAACATGATGATGAACCACATGATGTGGCACCAGCAGTGGCAGCGTCTCCCGGCTCCCGCGAAGTGACGCCCAACAGGTGGGCCGTGCTCATGCACAGTTGGTAGCTATTTCAACTCTTGCCCTCCAATGGGCCGCATGTCTTCGGGAGTCGGCTGTATTGGCAGGCACCGCAATTTGGGGGCTCCTCCTTCGTGAGGTGCCACCACGTCGTGATCACTTCGGACGATCTCGATCGGTGTCGCTCGTAATAGCGATTCAAGAAGCGGCGCGGGTCATCCTTGGTCTTTTCGAACTCGAAGTCGTCGCTTGGCCGGAAACCTCTCAGCGCGTTGAGAAGCGCAGTCTTGCCGGCCTCGTTTTTGCCGACAAGGCACGTCAAGTCGCTAATTTCGAATTCGCCGCTGTGCTCTATGGATCGATAGTTCTGGGCACGGGCTTTGATCAAACGCACTCAGGCTCCTTTCAATGCCCGGCACAGCGACCTCACCCGCATTTTGGAGCGAAATCAGTTTGTAGCTGTAGATTCAATCAGCTTGTTTGAATGACCAGTTTTATGGCCACCATGGAAATAGCGACTCCTTCTCAATGGATCGCTCGATGATGCCGAGCAGCCGGAGTTCTACTAAGGCGCGGCGCACGCCGATGTGATCCATAGGTCCAAACGGTGGTCCACTCCCAGAGTCCAGGGGAACGACAGGTCTGGAAGGAAACTGCCGCCGTTCGAGCGCTGCGTGCCGCGTTGACCGAAAGGCCACGGCGTAACAGTTCGATACCCTGACGACGAACATCCGAGACCAGACTTGAACAGGTATTGGGGTCCGCGGTCTGATTTGCAGCGATAGATGCCCGCGAAGAAATCGCTGTGTCCCATTGCTCTAGGCTCCATTGCTGCAATTCGGGCGCAAGCTTTCCATCGTGTCGTGCGGCAGGTTTTGGAGGCGTTGCTGACCTTAGAGTTGAGGTTGAGGCGACAGCGGTCTGAGACTCGTCAACATTTACATCACGGTCACGGAGATTTTCGAACGCGCTCTACCTCGCCCTTGACCAGCTCGAAGAGCTGTTCCGGATCGGTAGAAGACAGCGGCTTCCCGTTGACGAAGAAGGTCGGTGTGGCTCGAATCCCGATAGACTTCAGATCCGAAACGTCCTGCGCCAGCAAGGTATCCACCGCGCCAGAGGCGATATGCTTACGTGCCTGCTCTACGTCGAGGCCGGCAGACTGTGCAAGGGCCCATGCGCGATCAGCGGCTTTCGCACCCTGGCCGGTCCACGCCCGTTGCCCAACCAGCAAAGCTTCGAGCATGGGTTCGAACTTTCCCTGCGCGCGTGCCGCTTCAAGAATCTTCACCGCCTCCACAGACGGTTCCCGGTGAAATGGCGTGTACCGAATCACCAGGCGCGTCTCACGCGGAAACGCAGCAAGGATCTGCTTTACGCGGGGATGAAACGCTTTGCAGGCTTCGCATGCAGGGTCGAAGAACTCGACGATGGTGACTGGCGCGTTCATGGGACCAATGACTGGCGAGTGTGGTCTCACCATCGCACCGGCTTGCTCTGAAGCCTGCAAAGCGGCAGCCTGCAGGGTATGGCGCTGATAGAGAAAGACAGCGGCTGCAAACGCAGCAAGGGCGATCAGCGCCGATAAAAAAACGATGTGGCGGCGGGTCATGTGGAATCCTCGGAGCGATGGGAGTTCTTGGAGACAAACAGCGGCAGACCAAGTTCCCATCCCCTGCACCAGATGGCAACCTTGCTGTCGATAGGCGGGAAGAATAGTGCCTGCTGCGTTGAAAGCCGCCAGACCTTCGATCTGCCCGGTGCGCACGGGTTCTCAGGGACAGCATCGTCAATCTCCATCGCGAATACACCCGCCAGTTTGACCGGGTACCTCACAAAGAGCTTGACACTGTAGTTGGTACAGGGTGTGAAATGCCGGTCTCGAGCAAAGACCCATGGCAAAACACCACCACCACGAAAATGCGCCGATGCCCACCGCGCAACACGATCTCGAAGCCTGTTGCGGGACTGATCATGTCGCAGTTGCCCGGCCGGACCCTACAGACAGCTCCTCTTGTTGTGCGCCTGCGGCTCACGCTCATCCTGATTCGGGGAGCGTTGAATCGGCAGCGCCGAACACCTTTCGCATTTCGACGATGGACTGCACGGTCGAAGAGTCGGAAATTCGCAGCGCAGTGGAGCCCATCCCTGGAATTCGCGGTTTGCACTTCCGCCTTCCTCAACGGACACTGCGCATCGACGGGACCGATGAGGCGGTCACCGCCGCGTTGATCGCCATCCGCCGAGCGGGCTTCGCGCCCGAAGCCGTGACGGCTTCAGCGGGCCTTGATGTCACGGACCATGGTTCGCACGACCACGCATCGGGCACTGGCACCAGCTACGCACGGTTCGCTGCTGCACTGGTGTTTGCCATGGTTGCAGAAGGCATCTCCTTCTTCGCCCCCGAAACCATGGCCTGGAAAGCGGTGGGCATGGCGGTCGCTGTCCTCGCCATCGGGTTGGCAGGTCTGGAAACCTATGCCAAAGGCCTGACCGCACTTCGACATGGCAAGCTCAACATCAATGCCCTCATGTCGGTTGCCGTCACGGGCGCATTCGTCATTGGCCAGTGGCCTGAAGCCGCCATGGTGATGGCCCTCTATGCCATCGCGGAGCTTATCGAGCAACGCGCGGTCGATCGCGCCCGAAACGCCATCAAGGGCCTGGTTGATCTCGCGCCCGATGATGCCGAAATCCAGCAGCCTGACGGGAGCTGGCGCCGCATCAAGGCGACCGAGGTGGCGCTTGACTCCGTTGCACGGGTCAAACCAGGCGAGCGGGTCGCGTTTGACGGCATCGTCACCAAAGGCAACAGCAGCATCAACCAAGCCCCTGTCACGGGCGAGAGCATTCCTGTAGACAAAGAGCCAGGCAGTTCGGTCTTCGCAGGCACGATCAATGAAAACGGTGAACTCGAATTCCGCGTGACTGCGGCGTCGAGCAACTCTACCCTGGCCCGCATCATCCACGCGGTGGAGGAAGCGCAAGGCACCCGGGCGCCTACCCAGCGTTTCGTGGATCGCTTCGCGGCCATTTACACGCCTGCCGTCTTTGTCATGGCCTTGGGCGTCGCTGTGGTACCGCCGTTGCTGCTCGACTGGGCTTGGCTGACAGCGATATACAAGGCGCTCGTGCTGCTGGTGATTGCATGTCCTTGCGCGTTGGTGATTTCGACCCCTGTCACCGTGGTGAGCGGCCTGGCAGCCGCGGCGCGCCGAGGCATTCTCATCAAGGGAGGCACCTACCTGGAAGATGCCCGCCTCATCAAGGCCGTGGCGGTGGACAAGACTGGAACCCTGACCGAA
>QZKF01000106.1 GCA_003599455.1 Comamonadaceae bacterium | reverse complement strand
GCAAGCAACAGGTCTCCGTAAACAAGCTGTCCCAACTGAAATCGAGGAACATCGCGCACGAGCGATGCAGCCAGAGGCAAGGCATTCCGGTCTCCCGATGCGATGGCCCGGTAGATTTCGATCAGTCGCGCTTCTGGAGACGAACGCAGTGAGCCTGCAAGCGCAGCTCCAGCCGCCGTCCCAGCACCATCGGTCACCGCGCCCTTTGTGAGCTGGGCGCGGGCCCGCCCGGACTGCAATACAAGCGGCGCACCTGTCAACGCGGCTCTGACGAGCAGCGCTCGCCGAGTTGTGAGCGATCCGGAAGTCACGGGCTGGAGAGCAGCGTGTTGATGTCCGCTGCAATCGTGGCGGCGTCGGTGCCATACGCGGAGAAGAGACGCACCCGGCCTTCGTTGTCGAACACATACTTGCCCGCCGAATGATCCATCGTGTAGGAGGTCGGTGTGGGTCCGTCGACTTTGCGGTAGTAGATCTTGAAACTGTCTGCCACCGCCTTGAGTTCAGCTGGGTCGGGACGCAGAGCCAGGAAGGTCGGATCGAAGTTGGTCATGTACTCCTTGAGCAGGGGCAACGTATCTCGCTCAGGGTCCACCGTGATGAAGAGGACCTGCAACTGGTTGCCTCGATCACCCATGAGACGCTTGACCTCGGCCAAGGTGGTCATGGACGTAGGACACACATCCGGGCACTGCGTGAAGCCGAAAAACACCACCACCGCCTTGCCGCGGAAATCTGCCATGGTCCTCACCTGGCCGGTGTGGTCGGTCAGTTTCAGGTCTTGTGCAAAAGCGGCGCCGGTGATGTCCGTGCTCTTGAACGTGGGTGTGTCAGGCGAGCAACCAGCGAGCAAGCCGCCCGCGGCGAGCCACAAGGCACCCAACGCCAGAGTCCTGCGTCGGTTGAAGGGAAGAGTCGGTGTCATGGACTTCATTTCTTCGCCTTGGCAACCTCTTCTGCCACCAGAGCGGCCAACTGCTCAGGTCCAAAACTCGGCAGGCTTCGACCATTCACAAAGAAGGTGGGCGTTTTGGTGACTTGCAGCGCCGTCAGGTCTTCAATGTCCTGTTGCAACAAAGACTGCATGCTGGGTTTCTCGATGTCCTGGCGCGCCTTGACGAGGTCCAGTCCGGCCTGCTCCGCCACCTTGAATGCCGTCTCGATGTTGGGCTGACCATGATCGGCCCAGGAAGGTTGCGCGGCAAGCACGGCCTCCAGCACCGTCTGGTACTTGCCCTGGGATTTGGCGGACTCCAGCAGCTTGACTACCTGGTCTGAGCCCTGGTGGAAAGGTGCATATCGGATCACCAGTCGCACGTCGGTCGGGTACTGAGCCATCAGGTTCTTGACGATGGGATAAAACGCACGGCAGGTCTCGCAAGCCGGGTCAAAGAACTCCACGATGGTGACAGGTGCACCTTGTGGGCCAAAGACCGGCGAGTGCATGCGCACGAGACGGGTCTGCTCGGCCTTGACCTGTACTTCCTGTGCGGTCTGCACGCGTTTTTGATAAGCGTTCATGCCCAGATAGAAGAACAGGGCAACGATGGCCACCAGGCCGATGACGGTGAATCTTTTGGCGTTCATGAACGGGTCTTTCTCAGGTATACAAAAAGCAGGATGACGATGGCAATGAAGGCCGCGAGCGACATCCAGGGAATCTGGATGCCGCCCAAAATTTCCAAACTCTGTTCGCTGCATGAGGGGCCGGTGCCGCAGGGCACCCACCACTTCGGCACCCACCCGGCGATCAGTGCGGAGTGGTAACCGGCCATGGCTGCTCCCCCCAACGCCAGCGGCAGCGCATAGACGGCACCCCGTCTGTCTTCGGCGAAGGCGGCCATGCCCAGGATGATCGCCAACGGGAACATGAAGATGCGTTGGTACCAGCACAGCAGGCAAGGCGTCATTCCCATGACTTCGCCAATGAACAACGCACCGAGTGTGGACACCAGGGCAAAGACCCAGGCGGCCATGATCCAGAACCAGCCACGCTTCATGAAGGCAGCTCCTCGGGCGTCTTGCGGGGCGATTGGCGCGGCGGCGATTTCAGTGATGCGAAGCACCACACAAGCATGGAGCACACGATGAAGATATCGGCCAGATTGAAAGCCGGCCAGTGGATGCTGCGCCAGTGAAAGTCAAGGAAGTCCACCACGGCACCGATCTGGACGCGGTCCACGAGGTTGCCGCCTCCCCCGCCCACCACAAAAGCGCCGACCCACCGATCTAACGGCTCGGCCTGCCGGGCCAGGCACACCACAGAGACCACCCCCACTACCAGCGCTGTCACGCCGATGAAGAACCAGCGTTGCCAGCCGCCCGCATCGGCCAGCAACGAGAAAGCCGCGCCGGTGTTGAGCACATGCACAAAGTTGAACCACTCGGTCACCTTGACGGCTTCACCGAGTTCGAGGGTGGTTGAGAAATACGATTTGCTGATTTGATCAAGAAACAAAAGCACCGCGACGGCAGCAAGCCACGTCCATCGAGGGTTTCGCTGGGTCCAGCGAGCATTCATAAGAGAGTCCTTCCAAAACGATCCGGGAAGGGTCACCGTTAGAGGGGGTGACCACTTGAAGCCAGTGGATCGGGGAAGAGGTGCCTGTCAGCGCATCAGGCAGAAGCAGTCAACCCCGAACCTTGCGGGGCGAACCATTGGGGCCGGTAGGGTTGCTCGTGCCAAGGCGGCAGGATGAGTTCAGCGAGGTGTTCGCCGCGCTCGACGCCAGCAGGGTCTGCCATGGTCTCGGCCGTAGCCATCACTGCGGCGGTGCAATTGGCATGGCAGGTCCCGCAGTCAAGATCAAAGTCCAGAATGTCGGAAGCAAGGCCTTCCGCGCCCTGAACCACCGATAGATGGGTTGGCTGGTGGTGCTGGGTTTGGGGTTGTTGGGCAAGTGCAACGTGGCCGCAACAGTCAGCCGCCGCAGCGGCAGAGAACTGCAGCGGCAGCAGCGTGAGCATCAATAGAACCAGAAAGAGGCGCATCTTTGGATTTTAAGGCCGCGGGATAGACCAGATGGAGCGTGGCAGTTCACGGCGCAGGTCTTTCAACCACCACGACATGCCGAGCAAGCAGGCGCCACCGACGCTGTCGGTGCCGGTAAAACGCTTGTGCAAACAACCAAACGGGGAGCGTGAACACGCCTGCATCGATGATCACCGTATCCATGTATCGGGTTTGACCAGCCTCCGATGAGATCGAGATGGTGTGATCCCAGACGTTGACGAGGGCGCTGAACCCGTTGTCGCGGAGAAGGAATCCGTCCTCGGACGGTGGGAAAGAGATCACGATGGCCTGTCGGCCGAAAGGCAGCAACCCCAGGATTCGCACCCCAACCCAATACGTGCCTTCAGCCCATGCATCGGGCCAGGTGCTCGGCGTGATCGGCGTGAAGTGAACCAAGGGATGGGCAACGAACTTCAGCATCCGCGTTGTCTTGGCATGGGTGATCGCTTGTTCAAAAGAACAATCAAGATACGTAGAAATTTGGAGCTGCATGTCTTGGCTTGCTTTGTTGTTTTTTGCCAGTCTTCAACGCAGAGGCTGGGCCACTTGCGCTATCAACTCGGCCAGCTCCTGGCGCACCGGGATAGGCTCGAAGGCGCTCACCGTCGATCGTCCCGGGTTGCCCAAGGGCAAGCGTCCGCTCAAATGGCCCAAGGGCACCAAAGCCAGCCTGAGCATCTGGCCTGCAGCCTCCGGCCAGTCGCGTGTGCGCCAGGCCAAACCAAACATGAGGGTGTGCGTCCGCACATGCGGTTTGAGGTGGAGCTGCCCCAGCACATGCGCGGCCTCAAGGTACAGCCAGGCCCGTTCTGTAGAGCCAGCTGCTTTCGCTTCGTGGACAAGTCGAGCGAAAGTGGCTTTGTCGAACTGGCGGCCCGCCAGCGTGTCAGTGGACGTAGTCATGATGGCCTCCTTTGGTATTGCCCTTTCCAATCTCACCCCGAGCCTGTCGCAGCACTGTCCAGCCACCGTGCAGAGCCAGTGCAGCCATCAGGCTTGCGACCGCCAGGTCGGGCCAGGCAGAGCCGGTACCGAACACGCCCAGGGCGGCCATGAAGACAGCCACGTTGCCAATGGCATCATTGCGTGAGCACAGCCACACGCTGCGCATGTTTGCATCGCCCTCGCGGAATGCATACAGCATCCATGCTACAGAGACGTTGGCCACCAACGCCATGAGGGCGACCACACCCATGGTCAAGGCCTGTGGCACCTCGCCATGCCACACCGACCACACGGTAGCACCCAGCACGTACATGCCAAAGCCGATCATGCTGACGGCCTTCAGGATGGCCGCGCGGGCACGCCAGGCCAGCGCCGAGGCCAGCACCGCAAGTGAGACGGCATAGTTCAAGGCATCTCCGGCGAAGTCCACCGCATCGGCCAGCAGCGATAGTGAACCGGCTTGCACACCCGCGCCTATCTCCACCAGGAACATGGCGGCATTGACGATGAGCGCAATCCAGAGGATCTTGCGGTAGCGTGGCAGGTCCACGATGGTTTCTGTCTGGGGAGCGTGATAGTCGCAATGGGCGGACATGGTTTTTCCTTTCAATGTCTCCATTGGAAACCTTGGAGCCACTACAATGTCAATAACTTGTTGAACGAAGGCTTTCACGATGCAGATCAAGGAACTGGCCAGAGCCACGGGTGTGGATGTGGAGACGATCCGCTACTACGAAAAACAGGGGTTGCTGCCCGCACCAGCAAGGCGGGACAACGGCTACCGCGAATACGAAGTCGCACACTTGGAGCGTCTTTCGTTCATCCGCCACTGCCGCGCTCTTGACATGCCGTTGGCCGATGTCAATCGATTGCTCGGTTTTGTGGATGAACCCGATGCCCACTTCGGAGAGGTGGACTTGCTCGTGGACGATCAGCTGGCTCGCGTGAGGGCGCGTCTCAAGAGCATGAGGGCGTTGGAGAAGCAGTTATTACAACTGCGAGCGCGTTGCTCTGGCAAACATGAAGGGCGCTGCGGAATTTTGGACGAGCTGGTGTCGGCAGCTCACGGCGAGGCTTGCGCTTGCCATGCAGTACCAAGCCACGTCAATGATTGGTAAGAACTTAACCCCGGTCATTGCCTTCTGAATCCTGAGCGGCTGCATTGGGCAGGACGCCTGGGGCCCATACTGCTTCTGCTAGCGTCCGCAACCAGTCTAAGCACTGGCCGGACAGATGATGCAGGCGAATGGCTGTTGATGTTCGCATGTTGTCGGTCGCGGCTCAAGGCCAACCAGCAGCAGTACTCGCTGCACTTCGGTTGTTCACGATCAGGACCCCTAGAGCTGCTTGGGACTGGAACTTGAAAGTCAGCACAGGGGCGCACTGACGTCGCGCTAGAGCTGATGTGGTTGATCTCGCACCCATTTGCGCTGGAAAACAGCCCGAATCCAGCAGCGGCGCAAGGTGTTTCAAGTCCTACATTGAGTTCACGGTGTTCATAGAGCCGGCAAGAAGTGCCTCCTCCTGAACGACGTCGAACCGAAGGACTCGACCATGAACCATCCATCGCAAGCCGACACGCTGTTTGGGCGTTCCACCGAAGCAGCAGGCCAACCGAGAAGCTTGGCAACAATTCTGGCCAACGTTGCAACCGGCTTGCTGCTCACCTTGGCGCTCCTCGCCCCTACAGCCGCACGAGCTGTTGATGGCTGCCTGGTGCTGCTTTGCTTCGCAGCACCGAGCTGGAAGTCGATTCCTCAGTGTGTGCCGCCGATCAGGCAAGTGCTTCGTGACCTGGCGCGTGGGAAGGGGTTCCCGTCGTGCGACATGGCCGGCGCCGGCAACTCGGCCAACCACGCATGGGCCAGAGCACCGGGAAACTGCCCGCTTCAATACACCCGGGTCCACGAATCGGAAAGCAGCCTCATCTACACCTGTGATTACGTCGGGGCAGTGGCTGTCTCCATCGACGGCAAACCCTTCTCGCGCATTTGGTGGAACATGGGCGGTGACACCGTGACGGATTTCAGCCCTGCCGCCAAGGCCCAACTTGAAAGTTGGGACAACCAATTTGACGACGATCACGCGGCGTGGCAGGCAGCTCAGCCCCCTGCACCTCCTACCGACTCTGGGAATTGACGGGCGCCGTCATGGATGCCTCCACATTCCTGGCGCTCGCACTGGCCTGTGCACCGCAGGTGCACGCCAACACTGCGCACGCCCTGGTCACCGTTGAAAGCGCCGTCAACCCCTGGGCCATCGGTGTGGTCGGTGGAGCGTTGCAGCGCCAGCCGCGCCACCGCACAGAAGCCATTGCCACGGCAGAAGCGCTGCAGGCCGCTGGGCGGAACTTCAGCGTTGGCCTTGGGCAGATCAATGTGGGCAACTTCTCGCGCTTGGGCCTTTCGCTGTCCACAGCCTTCGAGCCTTGCACCAATCTGGCCGCTATGCAGGCCGTTTTGACCGAGTGTTTCGATCGGGCACAGCGCAAGCCGCCTCGGGCATCGACTGACCAGGCCGCGCTCCGCGCCGCCCTCTCCTGCTACTACAGCGGCAACTTCTCCACCGGCTTTCGCCATGGCTACGTGGGCAAGGTGGTTGCGGCTGCCAGAAACCCCATCCGCATCAGTCCACCCAACCCTGTGAAGGAGCCGTCATGAACCGCTTTCATTTCTTCGCACCTCAGCGTCCCATTTCAAGCGCCCTGCTGCTCTCGGCCGCAGCCTCCAAGGGCTGGGCGCAGGGCTTCGACAAGATCAACACCACGGTCACCAACGTCAACACCATCCTGGTGACGATCTCGATTGCGGTGGTGACCATCGCGATCATCTGGGCAGGTTTCAAGATGATCTTCCAGGGTGCGCGCCTGGCCGATGTGGCCAACGTGCTGATCGGCGGCACGCTGGTGGGTGGAGCCGCAGCCTTCGCCAGCTACATCGTCAGCTGAAGGCCCAAGGTGCTGAACATGCAAGCCGAAGCCATCTACAAGGGCGCCACGCGCCCTGCCATGAAGCTGGGCATTCCGCTGGTGCCGCTGGTGATTTTGTTTGGCACCGGCATGTTGCTGATCATGTGGGGCGGCATCTTGGTGAGCTGGTGGATCGCGCTGGGCGTGGTGCTGTCCATTGCACCGGTCTTGCTCTGGATGCGCTGGTTGACAGCCCGGGATGACCAGCGGTTCCGGCAGATTTTTGTTGCCTTGAAGCTGACGCTGCACGACCACAACCGGAGGTTCTGGCGTGCGCGCAGCTACTCGCCTACCCTCTACCGCGGAGCTTCCGATGTTTGGCATCTTTGACCGCACTGGCGGCGCGACCCGTCGCAGCCCTGCGCGGACTGCATCAGGCAAGGCACAACCGCGCCACTGGACACAGGCACTGAAGGACAATCCGCTTGCGCGGTTTGTGCCCTTCTCTTCGCTGGTCAGCGAGCACGACGTCATCACGCGTGGGGGCGATTTCATGCGCGTCTGGCGGCTGGACGGGGTGGCCTTCGAATGCGCCGATGACCACCTGATCGCTGAACGGCATGAGGCCCTGTGCAGCCTGCTGCGCAACCTGGCGGGCGGTCAGTGGGCCGTGTGGACCCACCGGCTGCACCGAAAAGTCCAGGACCGGCTGGAGGACCCGCCTCAATCCGGCTTCGCGCGCGACCTCTCGCAGGCCTACCAGGCCAAGCTGGGTGGGCGAGCCATGATGAGCAACGAGCTGTACCTGACGCTGGTCTACCGGCCCAGCACCTCTCGGATCAGCCGGGCGCTGCAATCGACCCAGCGATCGAAAGCGACCATCGCCGCAGCGCACGCTGAGGCCTTGCGCGTGATGGAGGAACGGACCGCCTTCGTACACCGGGTACTGCGCGGCTTCGGCCCGCAGCTGCTGGGTGCACGCGCACAAGGTGGGCGACGGTACTCCGAACTTGCGGAGTTTCTGGGCTACTTGGTCAACGGCTGCTGGAAGCCGGTGCCGCTGGCGGCAGGGCCGCTCTACCGGACCCTGCCGACCACCCGGCTGTCTTTCGGTGGCGACAAGCTGGAGCTGCGCCACGGTGAACAGCGCCGCTGCGCAGCCTTGGTGGACATCAAGGAATACGCCGACGCGGTGGAGCCCGGCATCCTGAACGCCTTGCTGTACGAAGACAGCGAGTTCATCGAAACCCAGAGCTTTTCGATACTGCCCCGGCGCGAAGCCATGCGGGCGCTGGAGCTGCAACGCGACCAGTTGATCGCCAGCGACGACGTGGTGGCCAGCCAGATAGCGGACATGGACGAAGCACTCAACGAGCTGGGCGATGGCCAGTTCTGCATGGGCGAGTACCACTACAGCCTGGTCGTCTTCGGCCAGCCTGGGGAAGACAGCCTCGCCGATGCCGGACGCCGGGCCGCACAGGCGATTGGTGCGGTAGGCGAAGCGTCCAGCCTGCAGATGTCGCCGGTCGATCTGGTGGCCGACGCCGCCTGGTTCGCCCAGATGCCCGGCAACTGGCAGTGGCGCCCGCGCGATGCCAAACTTTCTTCCCGCGCCTTTGCAGCGTTGGCCAGTGGCCACAACTTTTCCCGAGGCAAGCGCGACGGCAACCCCTGGGGTGAAGCGCTGGCTTTACTCCGCACTCCTTCCGGTCAGCCCTTCTACCTGAACCTACACAGCAGCCCGGAAGGTGAAGAGTCGGCCGACAAGAAGCTGCCTGGCAACACCATCATCATCGGGTCCACCGGCGTCGGCAAGACCACGCTGGAGATGTTCTTGCTGACCCTCACCCGCAAGTGGGACCCGGCGCCGCGCCTGGTGCTGTTTGATCTGGACCGGGGATGCGAGATCGCCATCCGCGCCCTGAATGGCCGCTACTTCACCTTGGAGGCCGGCAAGCCCACGCACTTGAATCCGCTGCAACGCGACCCCACCCCGGCGCGCATCCAGTTCTGGGAACAGCTGATCCGCACCTGCATTGCCACCCCGGCTCTGCCGCTGCTGCCGGCTGATGAACGCGCCATAGCGGATGCCGTCAAGACAGTGGCCATGATGCCGCCGACCCTGCGCCGCTTTTCAACAATTCGGCAGAACCTGCCAAAGTCGGGCGAGAACAGCCTGTATGAGCGACTGGGGCGTTGGTGTGAAGGTGGTGCCCTGGGCTGGGTGTTCGACCAGGCCAACGACCAGTTGATGGACCTGGGCGCGGCGTCGGTGATTGCCTTTGACACCACGGAGTTTCTGGACCTGCCCGAGGTGCGCACCCCCGTCATGCTCTACCTGCTGCAGGTAATGGAAGAGTTGGTAAATGGCGAACGGCTGATCTACGTGATCTCGGAGTTCTGGAAAGCGCTGGACCACGAGATTTTCAGCGACTTCGCCAAACAGAAGCAGAAGACCATCCGCAAGCAAAACGGGCTGGGCATCTTCGACACCCAGAGTCCATCCGATGTGCTGCGCCATCCCATCGGGCGGACCATGGTCGAACAAAGCGTGACGAAGATATTCCTCGCCAACCCGGAGGCAGTGCGCGAGGAGTACGTTGAGGGCTTCGGCCTGAGCGAAGCCGAGTTCGGCATCGTGCGCAGCCTGGGCGCACAGGGTGGGCGCCGCTTCCTTGTCAAGCAGGGCCACACCAGCGCCATCTGCGAGCTGGACCTCGGCGGCATGGACGACTTCATCACCGTGCTCTCGGCAACCACTGACAACGTAGCCCTGCTCGACACCGTTCGTGAACGACACGGTAACGATCCGTTTCTGTGGCTTCCGGAGCTGCTGCGCGAGGTTCAGGATCGCAAATCCCGCACTTCCAGGAGAGCTCAATGAAGACCCACGCTCAATTGTTCGCACTGATCGCTTTGGCGCTGGCCAGCAGCGCCGCATCTGCCCAGTTTGTCAAGGGAAACGAGGCGACCCGTGCCCTGCCCGGTGGCGGCAGTCAAGTGGAAACAGCGCCATTGCCAACGACAGGCCCCATCCGCAGCACCAAGCCCTGTGCCGCAATAGCTGGCTGTCATGCTGGGCCATGGCACATGGTGGAGACGCCAGAGGGCCTGCGCGAGTGCACCGAGGTGTATGCCCGCGCGGGCACTTGCAGGCCATCGAGCTACGGCACGACCAAGCTCGCGCGCCTGTGGGTGGTGAAGTCGGGTGGCGAATGGCTGCAATGCCAGTACCCCGACCTGGGCAGCAGGTGCGTGAAGGTCTTCGCGCGCCCACCGGCCAACCTGCCGTTTGACGCCGTTCAATAGGAGTACACCGCCATGTTCGCCTGGGTCGGGTCACAGTTCGATGCCATCTTGAGCAGCTACGTGCTGGGGGTGGTGTCTTCGCTGATGGCTGCCATCGCACCCATTGCCTTGACGTCGATGACGATCTGGGTCGCGCTGTACGGCTGGGCGGTGCTGCGCAACGAGGTGCCTGAGACGGTGCCCACCTTTGCCTGGAAGGTGTTCAAGATCGGACTGGTGCTGGCCTTCGCCCTGCAATCCGGCTTCTACATCAGCAACGTGTCCGACACCGCCAATGCGCTGGCCATGGGCGTGGCCTCCACCTTTCTGCCTTCGGGGGTGGACCCGAGCACGGTTATATCTCCCTACGCTTTGCTCGACAAGTTCAACGACGACGCCAGTGCGCAGGTGGCAGACATCATGAAGGAGGCCAGCATGTTCCGACTGGACCTGATGCTGGCCGGGGCCATCTTCTCCATCGGATCGGTCTTGTTCCTGTGCATTGGCCTGTTCGTTGTCACGCTGGCCAAGCTGTTCCTGACCTTCGTCATCGCGATCGGGCCTCTATTCATCCTCTGCCTTGCGTGGCGTCCCACCGCCCGCTTCTTTGACAGCTGGTTGTCGATGGTGTTGAACGCGGTGGTGCTCACCTGGTTCGCCTTCTTCGCGCTGGGCCTGAGCGCCTACATGGGCGCAGCCATGTTCAAAGCCATTGCCGACGGTGGCGGGTTCATGGGCAGCACTTTCAATGTCTTGGGAGAGGCCACGCGCTACTCCGTGCTCATGATCCTCATGGCCATCATTTGCTTCCAAGCACCCAGCCTCGCCTCGGCCCTCACAGGCGGTGCCGCCATTCAGCAAGGCATTCAGATGATCCAGAACGCCATGATGGTTTCGGGCCTGCGTTCAGCCTCCTCCGCGCGGGGTACCAGTGCTGCTGCGGGGGCGGGCGGCGTCATCCGCGCGAGCACGGGTCTCCCGCACACCGCAGCGTCCATGGCCCGCCGCGGTTTCGGCGCCGCCCGTACCGCAGCATACAAACTCGCCGCGCTGCGCGGCCGTTCCTGATCAACCCACCCAGCCAAGGAGTTCAACATGCGCAAACATCTCAAAGTTGCCACTGCCATTCTCATAGCCGTGAGCGGTAGCCATGCCCGCGCCGGCGGAATCCCCGTGATCGATGTGGCGAACCTGGTTCAGACAGTACAGCAGGTCGTGAATGACATCACCCAGATCAACCACCAAGTACAGCAGATCCGACAACTGCAGACCCAGATCGAAAGCATCAATGGCATTCGGAATCTGGGCAATGTGTTCAATGACCCACGTCTGAAGAACTACGTCCCGGCCGAAGCCTTTACCCACCTGAACGCGGTGAACATCTTGGGCTACAGCGGGCTGAATGCCACCGCGAAATTGCTGCGCGACGTGAGCATGGTCTACAACTGCATGGACCTCACAAGCGACGCCCGCACCAACTGCCAGGCCGCCCTTGCACAGCCGTATCAGCAGAAGGGCTTGCTGCAAGACGCGATGAAGACCGCCGCCGGCCGCCTCACGCAGATCCAGTCGCTGATGACCCAGATCAACGCGACCACCGACCAGAAGTCGGTGCTGGAAATTCAGGCCCGCATCGGCGCTGAAAACGCCCTGCTCGCCCACGAGGTGTCGCAGGTGCAGATGCTGCAAGGTATGGCCGACAGCGAAGAGCGCATCGCCCGCTCGCGCGAGCGCGAACGGCAGTACGAAATGCTGGGCCGCACCGGCAAGGTGGCGGACTTTCTGCCGTAACCCTGCCTGAGTCACGCCGCCAACCAGCCCCAACGGAGAACCCCATGAGTGCCATCCTGTTGTCAGGTAAAGCCGCCGCATGGCCAAAACGGCTCTCTGAGCCTGCGAAAGACGCCGAATCGTCCACTTTCACGGCGAACCGCGAATGGGAAATCGACCGCACCCTGATGCTTGAACGCTCGGAACGTCGGGCCTGGCGCGTCGCGGTGGCCGGGCTGGTGCTCGGCCTGATCGGCATTGCTGCCGTGTTCGTGCAGGGGCCGCTGCGCCGCGTGGTGGAAATCCCAATCGTGGTAGACCGCGTCACGGGCGAAACCACCGTCCAGCAGCGGCTGAGCGAAGAAACCATCCCTGCCATGGAGGCACTGGACAAGCACAACCTGGTGGCCTTCGTGCGGGCGCGTGAGAGCTACAGCTGGATGTTCCTGCAGCGCGACTTTGACCAGGTGGCGCGCATGGCCGTGCCGGGTGTCTTCGCCGAATACAACCGGCAGTTCGAGGGAGACGGCGCGCTGCAGAAGAAGATCGGCGCCGCAGAGGAATGGCGCATCAACATTGTTGGCGTCCGCCTGCGGGCTTCGGGGCGCAGCGGCAACCTGAGCGATGCCACGGTCACCTACGACAAGGTCGTGCGGCTGACCGACCGCAACCTACCGGATGTGACCACCCGCCACGTGGCCAGCATCGTCTACCAGTACCAGCCCAAGGTGCTCGCCAAAGAAGCCGACCGGCTGGAGAACCCTTTTGGATTCGTGGTCACCGCCTACCGGTCCGATCCGGAGATCAACACCCAGGCACCGGGGGCACGGCCATGAAGCGCACCGTCTTGGCAGTATTGATCGCCTGCTCGCTGTCTTCGAGCCTGTTCGCGCAGACGAATGCAAAGCCGGCCGATCCGCGCCTGCGCGACGTGGTCTACGACCCGCTGGCGGTGGTGACCGTTCCCGTCAAACGGGGCATGGTGACCTTGGTGGTGTTCGACCAGGACGAGGTGATCACCGAGGTGGCCGTGGGTCAGGGCGGCGACTGCAGCAAGGCCGACGCTGTCTGGTGCGTGGCGGCACAGCCGGGCGGGCGGACCTTGTTCGTCAAAGCCAAGTCCGGCGCGGACGCCCCCAACAACCTGGCTGTGGTTACCGACCGGCGCACGCATGCGCTGCGTTTCATGGTGCTGCCCGACAACGATCGGCAGCAACCGGTCTACCGCTTGAGCGTCAAGGCACCTGTGCAAGCGAGGCCGGCATCTCGCCTGGCGCTGCAAGACCTTGCCGCGCTCTCCGCTCTGCCCCCAGTTCCGCCAGCACCCACACCCCAACAGCTGGTCTCCGAGCGCCTGCAGGCCAAACCCACCGTGATGAACTCACAGTATTCCCTCGCCGAAGGCGCGGGCTCACAAGACATCGTGCCGACCCTGGTCTACGACGATGGGCGGTTCACCTACCTGCGATTTCCGGGCAACCGCGAAGTGCCTGCCGTGTTCCATGTGCTCGGTGATGGCAGCGAGACCCTTGTCAACGCCCGGATGGAAGACGACCTGCTGGTCGTGGACCGCGTCAGCCGCCGCCTGATGCTGCGGGCAGGCTCGGCGGTCGTCGGCATCTGGAACGAGGCCTTTGACCTGGAGGGCGCCACTGCGGAAGGTGCGACTACCGTGCCGGGTGTGCACCGGGTGCTCAAGGCTGGCCATGCACCTCTCGACAACCGCTCCACCGGAGTCACACCATGAACGATCAAGGCGACGCACAAGGCCCGTCAAACGCTGAGCCCACGGACGGCAACAGCATCACCCCGCTGCCGGGAGAGCCCGGCATTCCCCAGGTGACGGCGGCGCGCAGCATCAACTGGTCTCGCAAAGGGGCGCTTGGGCTCAGCATGATGCTGCTGACCCTGGTGCTTTTCGCGGGCTTTGCCATCAACCGCTACTTCACCAGCGGTCCGACCTCGGATGAAGACGCCAAGCTGGTACGGGACAGGCCTTCCGCCGCCAGCGCAGGGACACGCGCTCTGGACATGACGGCCCTACCCGCGCCGCGTGTGCCTGCTTTGCTGCCGACCAACGAGGTGGCTGAGCCCATTGGCGTGCGCAGCAGCGGGCCTACGTCTCCCAACAAAGGCATGGCGCCAGAGGATGCCCCGGTGCTTATCGTGTCTTCACGTCCTAGCGCGCTCTCCAGCTCGGCGGGCATGCCAAGTGCAACGCTCCCTGGTGAATCCCCGACAATTCCAGACGATCCGGTCGCCAAAACCGGCCGCAGCCTGCAAGCCTATCAGCGCCAGCTGCAGGGCCTGCTCGACAACCTGACCCAGAGCGCAACCATAGCCAGCGGCCAAGGTGGCAACGCAGCCAGCCTCGGTGCCATGGGCTCGATGGCGGGCACCTCACCGGGCGCCGGCCTGCCTGCAGCCGCTGCGGGTCTGTTCGGCGGTCAGTTGCAAGGTTCCGCCACCCCCAAGGTCGCGGCCAGCACAATGGGCGACCGCAGCCTCACCTTGCCCAAGGGGACGGCCTTCACCTGCGCGCTCAAAACCAAGGTGATCAGCGCCACGTCGGGCCTGGTCGGCTGCCAGGTCCAGCGCAACGTGTACGGCGACAACGGGCGGGTGCTGCTGATCGAACGCGGTTCGCACCTGGACGGCGAATACCGCATCTCGTCGGTCCGGCCCGGCATGGTCCGCATCCCGGTGTTGTGGACGCGGGTGCGAACGCCCCATGGGGTTACGGTGGACATCGATTCGCCCGGCACGGGCCAGCTCGGCGAGTCGGGGATTGATGGCTACGTGGACAACCGCTGGGGTGAACGCATCGGCGCGGCCATGCTGCTCTCGCTCATCGACGACTCGGTCAAGCTGGTGATTCAGAACCAGACACAAGACCCGCAGGCCGACACCATCGTCCTGCCGTCCACCACCGACAGCACCAGCAAGCTGGCGGAGAAGGTGCTGGACAGCACCATCAACATCCCGCCCCTGCTGTACCAGAACCAGGGCGGCATCGTAGGCATCTACGTCGCACGCGACGTGGACTTTTCGGCGGTGTACGAACTCCTGCCGGTGCAACGATGAACACCCTGACCGGCATCGAAGAACACCCGCTCGACGGCTGGTGTGGCGACGCCACCTCGGTGGTGGAATTCTTGCGCCCGCTACGCGAACAGCTGGACGCTCCGGGTGTGCTGGAGGTCTGCGTGAACCGACCGGGCGAACTGCAAGTTGAAACGGTGGGCGGCTGGCAGGTCGTCAACGCACCGTCGATGACGCAGGAGCGTTGCCTGTCCCTGGCCACGGCGTTGGCCACCTACTGCGACCAGCAGATCAACCAAGAACGACCGCTGCTGTCGGCCACGCTGCCCACGGGGGAGCGCATCCAGTTCGTCATACCGCCTGCGGTGCCGCGCGGCACCGTGTCCATCACCATCCGCAAGCCGTCAGCCGTGGTGCTCCGCCTGCGCGACTTCGAGCAAGACGGTCTGTTCGGCCGCGTCGGAGAAAAGACCACCGCGCCGAGCCTTGAGAGCAACGACGGCCTGCAAGCCTTCGAGCGGGAACTGCTGGCTCTGAAAGCCGCAGGTCGCTATGCAGACTTCATGCGCCTGGCCGTGCTCCACCACCGCACCATCGTCGTCAGCGGTAAAACCAGCTCGGGCAAGACCACCTTCATGAAAGGCCTGGTCGAAGAGGTGCCGAAACACGAGCGCCTGATCACCATTCAGGACACGGCCGAACTCACCCTGCCCAATCATCCGAATGTGGTGCACCTGTTCTACAGCAAGGACGCCCAGGGCACCGCCCGGGTCACCGCCAAGTCATTGCTGGAAGCCTGCCTGCGCATGAAGCCGGACCGCATCTTTCTGGCCGAGCTTCGGGGAGAAGAGTGTTTCTCCTTCATCCGGCTGGCCGCCTCGGGCCACCCGGGCAGCATCACCAGCGTGCACGCCGGCAACTGCGATCTGGCGCTGGAACAGATGTCGCTGATGATCCGCGAAAGCGGTGCCGGTGGCGGCCTGCGCATGGACGAGATCAAGGGCCTGCTGCGCATCGTGATCGATGTCATCGTTCAGTTCGACCGGGACGAACGGGGCCGCTTCATTGCCGATGTGGCCTACGAACCCCGCTGCAGGTACCACGCCCCAAGCCACAGCCCGCTGCGCGCCAGCTCCCTACACGAGCCAGGAGCTGCCGCCAGCGAGGGGGTGCCATCATGAGTCAGGCATTGGCCTTGCCTTTCTCCTCCTGGTCACTGGGCCGACGGGTTGCCGCTGGTGCCTTTGCGGCGCTGGTCGCCACCGCCCTGCTGAGCGCAGCGGTTTACGTCTCGGGCGTTTTGTTTCTGGTGCTCAGCAAGGCCAACCCCTGGCAGGCCCGCTGGAGCAGCATCGCCACCTACTGGCAGCTCTATGCCGACGACGCCGTTTTGCGCCAGCGTCTGCTGGCCGCCATGGCCCTGTCCGGCATTGGCTTGCTGGTGTTACTGCCCGGCGCCTTGTTCACTGCAGCCCGACCGCGCCGTGCCTTGCATGGCGACGCACGTTTCGCCTCGGCTGGCGAAGTGGCCCGAGCAGGCCTCATTCATTCGGCCTATCGTCCAGACGCCCCGAGCATCCTGATCGGCCGATTCAAAGGCCAGTACCTCGCCCTGCCCGGCCAGATGTCGGTGATGTTGTCCGCTCCCACCCGCAGCGGCAAGGGCGTGGGCGTGGTGATTCCCAACCTGCTCAACTGGCCCGACTCCGCCGTCGTGCTCGACATCAAAGGCGAAAACCACGCCATCACGGCCGGTTACCGCGCCGCCCATGGCCAGGCGGTGTATGCCTTCTCCCCGTTTGACGAACAAGCCCGCAGCCACCGCTGGAATCCACTGAGCGCCGTGCGCACCAGCCCTCTGCACCGGGTCGGGGATCTGCTGGGCATCGGCCAGGTGTTCTTCCCCAACGACGGCAGCGGCACCTCGTCCGAGGCCTTTTTCAACGACCAGGCCCGCAACCTCTTCCTCGGTCTGGGTTTGTTGCTGCTGGAAATGCCAGAGCTGCCCCGCACGGTGGGCGAGATGCTGCGCCAGTCCTCGGGCCAGGGTCGCTCCCTGAAAGACCATCTCAATGGCTTGATCAAGCAACGCAAAGAAACCGATAAGCCCTTTTCCGACGAATGCGTGGACGCGCTGCAGCGGCTCCTGAGCAACTCGGACAACACGCTGTCCAGCGTCGTGGCCACCTTCCACGCGCCATTGACCATCTTCGCGGACGCGGTGGTCGATGCGGCTACCAGCGCAGACGACTTTGACTTGGGCCAGCTCCGCCGGCAGCGTATGTCGATCTACGTGCGCATCCCGCCCAACCGGCTGGCCAACGCCCGGCCACTGCTGGCCCTCTTCTTCTCGCAACTGGTCAGCCTCAACACGCAGCATCTGCCCTCGCAGGACAAGACCCTCAAGCACCAGTGCCTGCTGGTCAACGACGAGTTCGCCGCCATGGGCCGCGTGGGGATCATTTCCCAATCGGCAGCTTTCCTGGCGGGCTACAACCTGCGCCTGCTCACGGTGGTTCAAGCCATGTCGCAGCTGGACGCGGTCTACGGGGACAAGGAGGCACGCACTTTCGCCACCAATCATGGCCTGCAGATTCTGTTTGCTCCGCGCGAGCAGCGTGACGCCGATGAGTACAGCGCCATGCTGGGCCACTTCACCGAGCGTGCCACTTCCCGCGGGCGCAGCCGCTCCTTCAGCGGACACGGCCACAGCACCGTCAGCCGCAACGAAAGCGAGCAGCGCCGCGCCCTGCTGCTGCCGCAGGAATTCAAAGAGTTGGGGCGCGAGCGCCTGGTGGTGATCTTCGAGAACTGCAAACCGATCCTGGGCGAAAAAATTCGCTACTTCCAGGACAAAGCGTTCACGACTCGCCTATTGCCCGCGCCTGAAGTGAAGCCGATGAACATGGACCTGCACCAGGCCAAGGTTCAACAGCGCTGGCACATTGCCGATGACGAACTCCCCCCGGGGAAAAAGGAGTTGCATGTCGAGGAGCTCGCCCACGACACCACCATCCTCAATAGCCAGCTGGAAGGTTCTGCAGCCAACGCGGCTCAAATATGCATCGACTTCTTCTGTCAGTTCAAAGCGCCAGATACCGATGGCGGAACCATCGAGCCCGCAGACGAAGAAGAGAGCGATCCCGCCCCCTCCACCCAGGTCGTTGCACCCGAGGTGAAACCCGTGCGCCTTGAAACCTTGGGAGAAAACCCATGAAAACATCCGCCGTCCGCGTTGTCTTGACTGCCTCGCTGGTCGTGATGTTGAGCGCTTGCAGTTCGCCTCCCAAACCACCCACCGTGGACGAGTCCCAAAAGCGGCCTGCCAACGCCCAGCTGGCCCTTGAGCTGCAAGTCTGCAAGAACGATCTGCAGAACACACGCATCCTGGCCAACGAATCCAGCCGACTCGCCGAGACCACAGCGGCCACGCTGGCCCAAATGGCCGTACGGCAACAGCTGATGGCGTCGATGCAAGAGAAGGCGATGGCCAATCGCGTGCACACCGTCCACTTCGCCTTCAACAGCACCCGCGTGTCGATTCCAACAACCGAGGCTACCGCCCTGGTGGATGATTCCAGAGCCGCACCGCTTGTGGTCCTGCGAGGGCGCACCGACGGCCGAAGCGACTCATCCGGCGAGAGCCGCATCGCTCAGGCCAGGGCCAACGCCGTGCGCGACTACCTTATCGCCTCCGGCGTGGACCCCACGCGTATACGCGCCACCCACCAACCCAGCGGTGACCACGTGGCCGACAACCGCAACCCACAGGGCCGCCACCTCAACCGCCGGGTCGAGATCGAGGTGTACCGCGCCCTCCCCATGTCCACACAGGCCCCGGCAGAGCCTCAACCCTGAACAGTGGCCATCCGAATCCCCCCACCGAAGGTGAAACCTATGGACGAGAAATCCGCACCCTCCCGCCGCGCGGACCGGTCTCCCTCGGATACCCCCGCATCTGTGGGCGGCACGGTGGAGCCTGCCGACCGCGCCCAGGTCGCCATCCGAACCTTCCAGACGCCCGAACCAGAACCGGGCGAACGCTACGAACTGCGCGACCCTTTCGCCGACCTCACCTACCGCAGCGACCGCTACAAGGACATGACGGCCAAAGCCGACCATCTCGGCGCCAACCGCTTCGTGGTGCTGGACGCCAGGGGCCAGAAGTCGTTCGTTCACAAGATCGATGGGCAATGGCAGCGCGATGAACCGCGCGAGCGACAGCGTCCCTCACCGACCGCACAACTAGAAAAGACCGCACCAGAGGCAGCGCCGTCTCAGGCGTCTGCCCGACTGGACGCCCAAGCCGAGCGCGAAGCGCTCGTGGCCCGACTGGAGGCCGCGCTGACCGACCGCTACATCATCAAGCGCGCCCCGGTCACCGTGGGTGACCTGAGCATCGGCCTGACCGAATACCGCTTCCGGGGAGACACCTCGCGCGTCGCCTTCACCGAATCCACCTTCCGGCTGGCCACCGACACCAACAGCCCATCGGTGGCTCGATCGATGGTCGATGTGGCCGAAGCCCGCAACTGGCAGTCCCTGCGGGTGACCGGCAACGAAGACTTCCGGCGGATGGTCTGGCTGGAAGCGGCCGCCCGTGGCGTGAAAACCCTGGGTTACGAGCCCAGCCTCGCGGACATGGAACGCCTTAAGGTGGAGCGCGAGCTGCGACAGACCAACCGCATCGAACCCACGCGCGAAGCCGCTGCAGCCCACGGGAACGGCTCTGCTGACAAACCCGCGGGCCGGGGCAGCGGTGGACGAAAGACCGTGCTGGCCGCCATCGAAGCCATCCTCGTGGCCAACCGTGTGCCCGAGAAGCGGCGCGAAGCCATCATGGCGGCGGCGGCCGAGAAGCTCGCCCAACGCATCCGCGAAGGACAGATTCCCAAGGTCAAGCTCTACGAAAAGAACGCGCCATCACAACGGCCCGTCGTCGCGCCAGTGCAGGAGCAACAACGCACCCGCGAACGCGCCGCGCCAGCGCGCTGAGGGGGCGCTGTGGACAGCCCGCCCGTACCGGCACCCGCCTATCAAATTGGCGGTCAGTCTTGGGATCGGACCATGCCCGACTTCCCCGAAGCCATAGCAAAAGCCCACGCCCACCACCTGCGGCCGCGTTGCCTGTGCAAGCCAGGTGCTCCAGGCGCTGAGATGTATGTGGCCCGCCTGAGCGATGGCTTCGTCATCAAGCGCATGCCTAACACCGGCTGGCAGCACGCCACCGATTGCACGTCCTACGAGCCACCGGCCGAGTTTTCAGGTCTCGGCCCGCTGGTGGGCTCTGCAATCGTTGAAAACCCGCTCACGGGCGTCACGGCGCTCAGGCTGGACTTCCCCATGACCAAGCTGCCCGGCCACCACGTTCAACCGGCGGCGGGCAGCGCCAGCAGCAGCGTGGCCTTACAGGACCAGAAACTCGGTTTGCGCGCCCTGCTCCACTACCTGTGGGACCAGGCCGAACTGACCCACTGGAAGCCCGGGTTCGCCGGTCGGCGCAACTGGGCCACCGTGCGGCGGCATCTGCTGCAGGCAGCAGAAAACAAAACCACCCATGGTCAGCCCCTGCAGGCCAGCCTTTACATCCCGGAAGTGTTTTCAGTGGAACAGCGCGACGCCATCCAGACTCGCCGAAAATGGTTGTGGGCCCGGAGTGCGCCCAGACATGGCCAACCACAGCCCTTGCTGCTCATAGTAGCCGAGCTCAAGGAGATCGCGCCCACCCGCTATGGGCACAAAGCCGTCATCAAACATCTCCCAGACCAGGCGTTCGCACTGGACGATACGCTCTACCGGCGCCTGGGCAGAAGCTTTGACCGCGAACTCAGCCTCTGGAGCACAGAGCCCGACCTGCACCTGCTCATGGTCGCCACCATTCGGGTGGACGAAGCCGGAAAACCGTGCATCGTAGAAATGTCCCTCATGCTCACCACCAGCCAGTGGCTGCCGGTTGACGACGGCTGGGACAGGCAACTGGTCGGGGCGCTGGTTCGACAGGGGCGCAGCTTTGTCAAAGGCCTGGGGTACAACATGCAAGGCGATCAGGCACTGGTGTGTGCCAGCTTGCTCGACTGCGGCGCGACGCCCTGCCCCTTGTTCATCGACCGCGAACACAACCTGGATGCGCGCTTGCCGGCCGATCGTTCCGCGCCAACGCCGGACTCCAGCGGCCCTGCCTGGCGGTGGAACCCAGCCCTCAGCGACATGCCTGCGCTGCCGCGGCGCCAGTTCAACGCCCAGCCGTCTGCCTCGCCCGAGCCGGCCAGCGCAGAGTGAGACCCGGCGCCAGCCCTCAGCTTCCGGAGCGCATCGGCATCAGAAGAATGACAACTCTCTGGTTCTGACCGATGGAAAAAAACGGCATGGACGCCGCATGACCTACGCCGGACTGCCTTTACGACGCTGCAAGCCCTACGCGTCAGGCCAGACGTAAATGATCTCGGCCAGAACCATCTCATGTTGCCGGGCAGCAAAGTTCGCAGTCATTATTGCAGCATGACTATGCCGAAGAAAAGCGTGAGGCAGGCGGCTGTAGGGCGAGCGAATTGACGCCATATTGACGGCCAACAACGTTGTGCCGCTGCAGCGGGTTACTTAATGAGGAGCCGCGGGAATCGGGCCGCGGCGGCACCCCGTACTTAGCAACCAAGCCCACTCGATGGTTTCCGAGGGCCGGAAACCCGCATGGATGCTTGCTTTTTGGCGTCGGGGCATCGCACTTTACCGTCACTTCTACCGTCAAAAAACGAGCGCTTTTGCTGGCGCGGGAGATGGACTCGGTTTGCGGGGCAGCTACTCCAGCGCATCAATCGTCAACGATCGCCGAAGTTTGCAACAGCATTTCCGCCATCTTCGGCCCCTCTTTTAGGACACTGGAAGCCATTTGCCCAAGGTTAGCAGATGGCCTGATCGGCCAGCGAGCCGGACCGCTGGGAGCCGTTCGCTCCCTGCTCTCGAACACGAACTTGCGAGGAGTCGGCGATCCTGGCCATTGGTTCACCACGCCGCGCTGCGTTGCGCTCTCCGATGGCCAGCAAACGTCGGCATTTGTTCAGCGCGCTTCCGAAATGCGTTGCACTACATCTGCCAGCAGTTCCTGGGCTTCCTTCTCCCGGATCACATGCGCAGAATGAGGCCGGGCGACGATGATCCGGCTTAGCTCTCCCGGTTCGACGAAGCTATAACTATCTCGGGCCGCTTTGCCAGCGCGTTGTGCGCCCTCCCACTTCAGGCTCCTGAGCGTCGATTCGCAATGGTTGCAGATGCGCGTTAGTGAGGCCCAAGCGCCGCGCGCTGTGACGAGCTTCATCGCAAAAATAACTTTGCCCTGCTCTCCCACGTACACCAACTCGTGTTTGCTGCGGTAACAGACCGGGCAGCGCCAGTCATCTGGCAAAGCTTCCCATGATCGCCCATGCGACTCCTCGGTGCGCAACATCGCAAGGTAGTTCGCCGGAAGCTGCTTTCCCGGCTTCTGCGCGACCTGCCGCCATCGCGACAAGTTCGGAGTCGAGACTTTCGTGTTGGCGCCCAGCGTCCTCAGCAGTGGATCGGCGTAAGCCCATCGGATGATCTCCGACTCGACAGAGCGTCGAGCAAAGCCGAAAACGGGAATGGGATCAGCTGCCCTAGCATGAGGTTCATACCAGTGGGCATCGGTTGCAGCAGCGTGAGCCACGGCGCTGATAAGCTTGATGCGGAGTTTGTAGGCAGGCTCCGCTTCTGCCCACACCTCCTCTGCTCGCACCGGTTCAACTAGATGCGGACGGTGATCGGCGGAACGGATAAGACGTCTGATCTGCCCGATGGAGAAAGAAAAGTACGATGGCGATCCAGCCAGCTTTTTCGCTTCGGTGTCGGCGTTGTTGCAGTCCTCGCATACGAGGACTTCAGCATACGCGGCAAAGGCATCGCGCATGCGTTCCACCAGTCGCCATCCATCGATCTGTTCCACGCGTGTGCCAGCAGCTTCAAAGGCGCTATGAAACGCAGCTTTCATGGCTTCGCTCATGTGATCATGGTGGACCACTAGTTTTGCAAGGATCTGCCCCCTCTTGCCCACCCGGGACACCTGAAACTTAGAACGGCCGCAACACGGGCAAATCCAGTCCTGCGACGATCCAACCCAATTGCTGTTCATTTCGAAGTCCGTCACTCCATGCTGAGCGCGAATGCGCTCGGAGAGCGGTGACTCAGCACCATCCAGGCTGGTGATATCTCCGGCTTTGACGGACTCGACGAGTGCTGCCATTGCCTCTTTGCGGAGCTCAATTTCTTCACTGGGAGTGTATGGTCCCGGATGTTCAAGACACCACTTTATGAAGTGGCTTTGCTCGTAGCGTTCATTGCTCATGGTCAGTTCGCTGCGTCAAAGGACGCCGTTCTTCTTCAGCAGTCGCATCGCGAGCACGGGTGTTCCCGGCACTGGACGATTGCGCAAGGGTTGAGCATGTTGGCGCTCAAAATTCACTGATTCTTTGACGCTGGCGTTGATGCAGACCTAGGCGCTGTGGGTTTTGAGCCGGCCACTTTCCGACTGGCATGGACAGCCAACACGTTCTGAACGAAACGAATCCCTGTGGTCCGTGCAGCAAATGCGGTGACCAAGTACTGACCCAGAAACCAGGCTGCGGAGATGCACATGCGCGTGGAATCGAAGCCGCTGAAGTACAAAACCAGCGGCAATGTTGGGACGAGCAGCAGCGACATCGCGGCGATGTCGCGAAACAGAAGGTAGTTCTTGTGGCTGTCCACCACAGATGCATCGGAATCAACCTGCTTGTACAGGCCATACCATTTCGAGTTCTGATCTCTTTCCGCGGTTGGAAACTCGCCCACGTTTTTTTTCAGCTTTGCGAGATCGATACGATGATCCGCCGGCGCGTGCACGGAGAACGCGCGTGCGCCTGGCAGCGGATTTTTGATTCGCCAGAACACCAGGATGGCCTTGTGGTCGGACGAAATGAGCGACGAAAGAATGAGGACCGGGATAGGCAACAGCGCTGTCAGGCTGGCGCGAATGACGGCTACTGTCGTTGGCGTAAGGTCGTCAATCGCGGTGTGGAATGCGATGACCCAGAGCACAAGGACATCCAGCACGAGCGTCGCTACCAGCCATGCAAGGTTTCGGCCCTTCAGCGTCTTGCTGCTGTAGTCCTTGGTGTCTTTCATCCGTTGTACTCCGTGGTGACTGTGTAGTTCCCGTTCTCCGACACCTTGAACAGAATCCAGCCATCTTTGCGCGTGGTAAGACAGCGTCGGCGCCGGTTCGTGTTGGACACCAGTACGCCGTGATCCGCTACCGCGTACTGATACTGCGGCTTCTGCGTGGTATGGACGATGGACTTGTCCGAAACGACGATCGATTGTGGTGTGAAGTAGTCGAATATGCGCTGACAGTAACCATTCGACCGGCCGTGATGCGAGGCGACCAGCACCGTTGTGCCGGCCAGCTCCGCGCGAAAGGCCGGCTGCTCTAGCAGTGCCAGCCAACCGTCTTCTTCCAGGTCACCGGGAAACAGGATCTTGAACGGGCCGAACTTGAAAAACACCACGAGACTCAAGTTGTTCGTGTCGTAAAAGCGTGGGTACGGATTGAAGAACGTGGTCGCCGTGATCCCGCCCATACTTTGGTCGAACGGGGCATCGAGCGGATGCACATAGTCGCTGTGAAGCGTCAGGTATCGCTCGATGTCGTCGGTCAATTCGCCGCTTGCTTCCTTGATGATTCTCAAGGCGCCCGACGACACACTGCGATTCCTGTAGAAGGACGACACGGTAATACCTTCCCGCCACAGATTATTCAGGTCGCTCATGTGGTCGAGGTCCGCATTCGTGATGAACAGATAGTCCAGCACATCACGTCGCAAGTAATTCTTGATGTAGGTGCTTGGCTTCCAGCCGGTCGTCCCGTTGTCGCCCGAGTCGATCATCGCCAGGCGGCCCTGCACGCCGTACTCGGATTCATGGGTCAGCATGGCGCACGCGCCATGCTGCACGTCCCATATTTGCAGAATCATGGTGCCAGGCATGTTGTCCTCCAGTGCATCGCGCTGTGCAACTCGCCCTGGGCTGCTCGGACACTTGGGCCTGCTGACGGCACACTTAGTCGCAGCACCGCGTGCATCACTTCACCGTGCCCTGCAGGACCTGCAGGTCGTCTTCGCCGACGATCAGTTGAACGCCGGGAAGGCCATCATCGGCCATGCCCAACGCCAGATGAACGAGTTGAATCAGGTCATCCTTGCTGGGTGACGCCGAGTGCCCCGGCGGATGGCTATGCCATTCGCCGATGTAGTTGACGATGCCCGCGGTTCGTCTGGATGCTTCGCTGACCGCGTCCGCCAACCCAGCGATACCGCGCTCGAACGAGCCTGGGCTAGCCTTGCTGTCCGGGGGCGCAGGAAGGCCTGCGACCACGACGACAGCGCCAACGTTGAAATCGTAGTACCCGAGCAACACCCCGCCGGTTTCGTTGGGGAAGCCCTTCGTTCTGTACTCCCTCAACTGACCTTCAACGCCGGCGTCAATGAAAAGGTCGAATTCGCCGAGTTTCATACGCCGCTCCGACAACGGCGGCACCTCGTACACGTTGACCATGCCGCGGGTGGGATCGCGTTGCCACACACGGATCAAAGCTTCTTCTCGTTCAGCGGCGCGCGGGATCTGATCGGCCAAGGTGCTAGCTTGCCCCATGATCCGCGAGTACGGCATGACCATCGAAATGTCACGGCAGCTCGCGCCGCTCCAGAACGAGCTTGCGTTGCCGGCAAGGTGATCCTTACCCCAGGCTTCTTGGATCAGTGCGCGGTAGTACTGCGCTTCCAATGTGCGCAGGCGTAGTGACCGCCGCGCATCCTCCGCGAGCAGCACCGCCGCATTGCCATCGGGTGTGATGAAGACGGAGCAGTGCCGGGCGAACGCATCGACTGCGCTAGCGGCGCGCGGGTACTCGAGTGTGGTTGATGCATCCACCACCAGCTTCGCGGCTGTCAGAGCATCGGTCAGCGCACTTTGCTTGAAATCGCTGGCATCCAGGTTGAGCGCTGTGACTTCGCTGGCACCATGCATGGCCGCAGCGTGCAGGTCGGCCAACACTGAGGCCTTAGGGTCACCGATGTGCTGAGCGTAAGCGACGTGACGCGATAGGTTGTGCGGCTTGACGTGGTCCTTGTCGATGACCGTCCACCGCCCCCAGCCAGCACGGCCCCACAGGTTAAGCATCGCGCTACCGAGAGAGCCCGCGCCGATCAGCACGCCAGAAGGGCCTTCCTCGGGGATGCCCGATTGTTTTCTGGCGGCTGCCGTGTCGTTCCAGCTCAGGACGTCCATCGGGAGGACGTCTTGCGTACGCCACTGAGTCGCCGGCTGCGTGTTTAGCAAGTCCTTGAAATGTCGCTTCTCGTGGAGCATCAATGCGCCGATCGCAACGCCCAGCTCCATCGCGCCGATCATCACGACAAACGCCCTGTGGCTCGTTCGGACGGGGGGTTCCCCGTCGGCCCGGCAAATGGGAATATGCAGAAGCAGTACCGTGAATTTTGCGTCGGCAGTAGCTGCAATACCTGCGTCGCCAACTCGGCCGTGCAGCTCCGCTCGTAATGCGGCGATGAGGTCAATTCCTCGTCTGGACAACAGGTCGGCAAGTTGGCCAAGCGTAACGGGATCGCGTTCAACGAAACCGTGTATCACGGGCGGCAGAACCAGCTCGATGGGCGCAGCTGTGCCAGCCTTGAACGCTTCATCTCGGGGGATCGCTTCCAGAACGCAGGTGAAGCCCTTGTCCGGGCGTTCCGAGCCCTTGGCGATCACGAAGCGATGCGCAGTGCTCTTGCGCAGTTCTGCAAGGTTCCAAGGCAGGACCAACTCGTACTTGGTCGCGAAGAAAAGATGCTCGACTGGCTGATCCGCCGGGTGCAATTCGCCCCGCGCGCTCTTTTCGAGCCACCACTGGATACGACGCAAGAAGCTCTGTGGGGTCCACATGCGCATCACGGTGGCCACGGGCTCAAAGTACAGGCAGAGGCTGGCTGCGGCGCCCGGGATACCTTGGTTCTGATGTATCAGCACCGGGAAATCCTTTCGCAGGGCCAGCACTTCGATCAACAACTTGGGGTCGTCAGGGACGCAGAGGGCCAAGCGCTCCCTGTAGTTGATGCCGGCCGTGTTCTTCGGTGGAACGCCATCGCATTCGACCTCGACGACGAGGCATTCGAGCGTTGGCACATCACCAGCAGAATGCTGCAGGAGCTGGACGACTGTGTAGTCGCGCTGCCGCAAGACCGAGTCGAATAACGCCTTCGCACGCGGAATCGTCAGTGCTGCCGCATCTGCAATCTCGCTGACGTCAACGAGTTCGTGAAACTCCTCGGTCATCAGCCTGCCCGTGGCGGCGTCGACAGGATGATGGCCGGTGCGCCAATGGATGCGGAGCGCTTCCAGGTGACGCCCCCGCTTGTGATTTCGAACGTGATCGGCTCCGGCTTGTTGGCATTGGGCTCTTCCATCGTGACGAGGAACTTGCGACCGCCAACTTCTTTGAGGTAGCGCTCGTAGGCCTTCCGAGCCTGGATGTGCGGCGGCTGCGTTTGGCTGTACGACTCCTTCACGTCAGTCACCGGTTTGCTGCAACTGACGATGTACGAATCCTTCTTCCCCATCTGCAGAAGATCCTTGATCAACGGCTTGGGTTCGGTTTCCTTGTCACCCTTCTCGTCACTGAGTGCCAGGTAACTGCAGTGGTGCGGGATGTTGTACAAGTCCCAGGCAAGTCGATCATCGTTCTTGTGGTATTTGGTCGTGCTGACGATGTCTTCCATCTCTTCCCAGGTGGCATCGCCAACTTCGAGGTAGTCGAAATGCGCGCCGTCCGCACGGAATCGCACATTGAAAACCAGTGAGGCGCGGTTACGGATGATGTCGCCTTCGTCGCAGTGCTTGATGAAGGGTGAGTGACAGAAGAACTCGACGCGGTCCTGATTGAGCGAGAAACCAGGGACGATTTTGCCGGCATCGATGAACAGATGGTCCCGTGCAGATGCGCTCTCGCCCCGCGCGTTCAACAGCGGCTCCAGCCAATCGGCCACTGCTTGGGGTTTCGAGAAGACCAGGATGTCCTTGCCTTCGAGCAGGCGGTGTCTGGCCTCTTGCCGAAGAAGCACGTACTCCTCGGTCTGGTGATCGTTGTCGGCTTCTTCTAGCAACATGGCGGCCGGAACCCAGAGCTCGCGGATCTTGACGCGGCCTTCTCCGTGGTACTTTTTCGCATGCTGCAGTTCGAAAAAGTCGGTGCTTCCTTGGATGTGGTCCAGGTCCGCATGCGTGAAGGCAACGACATCGAAGTAGTCCCGGTCGGCCTTCTTCAGATCGTCCTTCAGGCGCGCTTTGAGATCGATTTCCGGGGTGTCGGAGTCCTCCGCCTTGTTCCGGTGACAGAAGTCAAACAACACTCGGCGACCGCCCGACATGACGATTTGCGTGGTATCGCCGTTTCCAACGGGATAGAAGCTAATTTGGTGCACATCTGCCATGGCCTGCCCTTTCACCACAGTGGCAAACGAAGTTTTGGCACTCAGCCACCAAGAGTGCTAACAGCACTATATCTGGGGTGTCAAGTAGGGTCAACACACCACATCTAGTGTTCTTTGCGAAGTGTACTGGATGTAATGCCAGCAATTTGGACGATTCTTCTGAGCGCCTGCGTGGAGAGAGGCGTGACCAAAAAGCGGCGTCTCTGATAGCACCACGATCTACTATGGGTTGAAAACTGTCAGAAACTACGTCATACTTCTACCACTCCAAGAGTTACCGTCATGCAGACCCTCGCCAAACAAGTTCTGAAGCACGCCGCCGAGTTGCCGGAAGGCACGCCCTTGGTCGCGAAAGAGCTGCTGCACTTGGGAAACCGGGCCGCTGTAGACCAGGTTCTGTCTCGGCTCGTGCAGCGCGGCGCCCTGCTGCGCGCGGGCCGCGGCATCTATGTCCTGCCGGTCGAGAGCCGCTTCGGTTCCCGTGCGCCTTCGACCGCCAAGATGGTCGAGGGGTTGGCCAGTCAGCGTGGGGAAACCATCGTGTCGCATGGCGCGTCCGCCGCCAACGCGCTCGGGCTCACGACTCAGGTACCGATGCGGTCCGTCTATCTGACGTCCGGCCCCAGCCGCCGCTTGAAACTGGGCGCCCAGACCGTTGAGTTGCGGCATGCGCCGGTGTGGCAGCTGATCTTTCCTGGCCGCGCTGCCGGCGATGTGGTGCGAGCGCTGGCATGGTTGGGGCCCGAAAAGGCCGGTGCCGCGCTGCGGGCGCTGCGCGCCAAACTGCCGCCGGCCGAGATGAAGGAAGTGGCGTCGGCGCGTGCGCGCCTGCCGACTTGGATGGCGCAGGAAGTGAGCGCGCTGGTACCGCATGGCTGAGTTCTTCGAACTCTCTGCAGATGAGCGTATGGAGGCGCTTGTCCAGGCCGCCGACGCTTCCGGCCGCCCTCCTCACCTGCTGGAAAAAGACGTTTGGGTGGTGTGGTCCCTTCGGCACCTCTTCACCGCGCCCTATGCGCCGCATCTCGTTTTCAAGGGTGGCACATCCCTCTCGAAGGCCTATGGCGTCATTCAGCGCTTCTCCGAGGACGTGGACCTCACCTACGACATCCGCGCCATCGCCGGCGATCTGATCGGCGATGCAGGTACACCGCTTCCGGCCAGCAAGAGTCAGGAAAAGAAATGGAGTAAGGAGATCCGCGCCCGCTTGGCTGACTGGGTGGCCACTGATGTCGTTCCGCGGCTCCTGCAAGATCTTGGGCAGCATGGCCTGCCCGCCACGGTCCGGGCCGAAGGCGAGAAGGTGTTCATCGACTACACGCCCTTAGCATCGGGAACGGGTTACGTCCCGTCGGCAGTCATGCTCGAAATTGGCGCGCGATCCACCGGCGAGCCTAGCGAACTGCGCTCCGTTCACTGCGATGCAGCCGCACACCTGCGGGGCGTCGAGTTTCCCGAGGCGACGCCACAGGTGATGCGTGCTGAGCGGACCTTCTGGGAAAAAGCTACCGCCATTCACGTCTTCTGCGCGCAAGGCGTCTTTCGGGGCGGTGACCGGTTTGCACGCCACTGGCACGATGTGAGCCGCTTGGATGCCGCCGGCTTCGCTGACTCGGCGATCGCGGACACGGCGCTGGCGAAGGCAGTGGCCGATCACAAGGGCATCTTCTTTGCGGAGAGGAGCCCGGATGGCGAACCGATCGACTACCACGCGGCGGTCAAAGGAGGTCTTCGCCTAGTACCCGACAAAGGCGCCTTGACCGCCCTGGCTGCCGACTACCAGCACATGGTCGACGACGGTCTTTTCCTCGATGAGGTCGAATCCTTCGACACGCTCCTTCATCAATGTCGAGCCATACAAGAAAAAGCAAACGCGGCATAAGGCGTTGACGAACAGTCCGTTTGGTCTGAACTGGCACCCAACCGCTCCGAGTTGACATCCCGTTACTCCGGTTACTATTTGGGTGACAAGGAGAACGAAGGAGGAGCACTACCAGTGCTGACAACAAACACGGCAGCAGAACTGTTTCGGCACTTGAGCGCAGAAAAATTCGCGCTCTACCGCTGCGTCATGGACGTTTTCGCTGCGGCCAAGCGGCAGTACCGTCTTCAGCTACGACCGGACGAGGTGCTGGCGGAAGCGAACTGGCCCGATGCTCCGCCACGCCTCGAAGAAGTCAGCAGTGCCTTGGTTCAACTGGCAGAATGGGGCAACCTCGAATCTCAGCCCGACACCGCGCGCGTGTCGTCGCTGAACGACTTCTACCGTGCTCGATTTCTCTATCGCCTCTCCCATGGAGGCGAAGCAGTGGAAGCGAGCTTGACGGTCTTTTTCCAGACCTTGTACCGCCGCGCCGAACTGCAGACCGTTGCCCTGGAGGACATCACCAGCCGCCTCCAAGCATTGCGGCAGCTGGTTGACGACACCACTTCACCCGATGGACCAGACGTTGCCAAGATGCATGAGGTATTGCGTGACCTCGTCCGCGTATTTGAGGACTTGGCAGAAAATGCACAGGCCTTCATGGCGGGTGTTGCTCGCAGCCTGGAGCTGCAACAGGCCGATGCGAACGCTGTCATCACCTACAAGCGACGCCTGATCGACTATCTCGAACGTTTCATGGGTGATCTGGTCCGCCGTTCGGAGGCCATCGCTCAGCTCATTCACCACCTCTCTTCTCGCATCGACCACATCTTTCTGCAGATTGCCGAGCGGGAGGCCAAAGATGCAGCGCCTGGCGATGCACAAGACCAGATAGACGAAAAGATGCGTCGCTGGCAAGGCTGGCGAGAGCGGTGGAAAGGACTTCAAGGCTGGTTCCTTTCAACAGGCACGGAACCGCCACAGGCAGAACTGCTTCGTGCCCGAGCACGGGCTGCCATCCCTCAGTTGCTGGGAGCCATCGCTGCGATGAACGAACGGCGCAGCGGGCGCAGTGACCGTTCCGCAGACTTTCGCATGCTCGCCCAATGGTTTGCGGCCTGCGAAACTGAGAGCGAAGCGCACCGCCTCGCGCGTGCGGCTTTCGCACTCCATCCGGCCCGACACTTTTCGCTCAACCCGCAGCCAGAAGACGATCTGCCTGCGAGCACGTCTTGGATGGATGCTCCGCCTTTGCAGATCAGCCCCCGACTGCGTGAGTATGGAGAAGCTGCACCCCGCGGTCCACTGGCCCGGGTGCGCGATCGCAGCGCCGAACGGGCTTTGATGGCACAACAGCTCTCGGAAGAATCGCGTCAAGTAGAAGCCGCGCGACAGCGCCTGGCCACCGGCCGCTCGGTGAAGCTCTCTCAACTGGGCGATTTGGACACGCACGCGTTTGGCTTGTTCCTCAGCCTACTGGGTGAAGCTCTGGCGGAGCAGGCGCAACCGGATCAGGTCGTGGAGCGTCAAACGGGCGATGGACTGTTGCACATCCGGATGGAACCGCTGGAGGCGGACAGCCAAGCCCGCATCACCACATCCAGCGGCGTCTTCACGGGTCGCGATCACCTGCTCACGATCTCCTTGACCCAGGAGTCGATGTGAACACTCGTGCTGCACCACGTCCAGACAGCCAGCGCATTGGCGATCTCCAAAAGGCGCAACAACAGGATGAATTCTGCAGAGGCTTGCGGGCATTGTTGATGCATCCCTTGATGGCAGCGGGACACGAAGATTTTCCTGCAGTGCGGCGCCAGTCTGAGAGGTTGCGAGATTGGTTCGCCAGGGAAACGGGGTGGCCTTTGCATGTGGAGCGCGAAGGCGCACGACTGTTCAAGCGCCCCGCCAATCTCAGCGACGACACCCGTGGGATTCCCGCGTACGACAAGCGTCGCTATGTGCTGCTCTGCTTGGCATGCGCTGTACTGGAACGCGCTGACCCGCAAATCACGCTTCAGTTGCTCGGCGAACGCGTGATCCAGTGGGCATCGGAACCCACGCTGGCCTCACGAGGATTCGAGTTCACGCTGCGCACTTCTACAGAACGACGTGACCTGGTCGCTGTCTGCAAGACTTTGCTTGAGCAAGGGGTTCTCCAACGCGTTGCTGGTGAGGAAGAAAGCTTCATCCACGATGGCAACGGAACCCAGCACGATGCTCTCTACGACGTGCAGAGGCGCATGCTGGCCGGCATGCTCGCCGCCGTGCGTGGCCCCTCGACGTGGCGCGCCGAGGATGCGCCTATTCAGTTCGAGGACAGATTGCGATCCCTGGTCGTCGAACACCAGGTCGAAAGTGAGCAGGGGCACCGCGATGCCTTGCGCCACCACCTTGCTCGTCGCCTGTTGGACGACCCCGTGATCTACACCGCGTCACTGGATCCGGATGCACAAGCGTATTTCGTCAACCAGCGAGGCGCTATGGCAAGCCGCCTTTGCGAAGCAACTGCCCTGACGGCTGAGCAGCGAGCCGAAGGACTGGCACTTACCGACGAATCAGGCCAGCTGACGGATGTCTCCATGCCTGCAGAAGGAACCGAAGCCCATGCCACGCTGCTGGTTGCCGAATACCTTGCTCAACGCCTGCGTCACGACTCCAGATCTGCCGCGACCACGGACAAGGCGATCGCAGCATTTCTGCGCGGCGCCGTAGAGCAATATGGCCGCTACTGGCGCAAGTCGGCGCGTGAGCCCGGCGCGGAACAGGAGCTGGCCGACATCGCGCTGGACAGGCTCTACAAGCTCCAGCTCGTCCATCGCCAGGAAGGCTGGATCCACCCCCTCCCCGCCATCGCGCGATTTTCGCTCGGAGAAACCCAAGTGCGCCCTCCGGCATCCCGCCATGGCCTTGCAGATACGCTGTTTGACGAATGACCGACGCCCTCTTCTCCCCACCACCACCGCATCGCCCGGCGCTCCCTGAGCCCCAGCTGGAGCGTTGGCAGCCGCTGAGGCTGGGGCTGGTCGAACTCTTTCACTATGACAGCGAGGAGTTCTGGTTCAGGGATGGCCATCTGCTCCTGCGCGGCAACAACGGAACAGGAAAATCCAAGGTGCTTTCGCTGACCTTGCCCTTTCTGTTCGACGCGCAACTGCGACCATCGCGCATTGAACCTGATGGTGACAACGGTAAAAAAATGGCCTGGAACCTGCTGATGAGCGCCTATCAGCGCCGGATCGGCTACACCTGGATCGAATTTGGTCGCCGAACCGCAGATGGGGCAACGCACTACCTCACGCTGGGCGCCGGCCTGTCGGCTGCAGTGGGAAAGACACAGGTAGACAGTTGGTTTTTCATTCTTGAAGGTGGGGCAAATGGCACCGATCCCCGCATTGGCCAGGATATATGGCTCACCAACGAGCAGCGGATGGTTCTCACCCGGGAGCGATTGCGCGACGCCGTTGAAGGTCAAGGTCGAGGCAAGATTTTCGAGAACGCCCACAGCTATCGCCGTGCGGTCGACGAGCGGCTGTTCCGGCTCGGGACCAAGCGCTATGAAGCGCTGATGGACACCTTGATCCAGCTCCGCCAGCCCCAGTTGTCGAAGAAGCCGGATGAAGCGGGCCTGTCGCATGCGTTGACCGAAGCGCTACCGCCCATGCCGACCGAACTGCTGAGCGATGTAGCGGAGGCCCTCAACCAGCTGGAGGAAGATCGAATCCAGTTGGAAGAGATTCGTTTGCTGGAGCGGGCCATCAAACATTTCGAGCAGCGTTACCGCACTTATGCAGGCACGCTGACGCGACGCCAAACACGAGAACTACGACAGGCCCAGACGGGGTTTGACAACGCCAGTGAGGGACGCAACAAGGCGCATGTGGCATTGCAGAGTGCCCAGGGCGAAGAAGATCAGGCCAAGACCGATCATGCCGAAACCAAACAGGTTCTGGCAGCAGCCCGGGTGCGTTTGGAAACGCTTCAAAGCGACCCCGCCAATCAGGATGCCAACCGCCTGAGTCAGGCGGAAACCGATGCCAAGGAGCGACACGCCGAAGCCGGCACCGCAGAAACACTCCGCGATCAAGCCCGACTGAACCTGACTCGCGAGGAGGAGCGCAGTCGTCGCTCAAACCAGCGCTCTGCAGCTGCGAAGAACGAGCTACTCACCGCACGTACACGATGCGCTGAAGCAGCTGAAACTGCGGGCACAGCAACCACGCTCTCGAACAACCTGCTTGCCACCCTCGATCCAGAAGAGCTTTCTCAACTGGCTATTGCAAAGATCGCGCCGGCTGCGACCTTGTTGCGCGAAGCCACCAGTAAACGCCGCGAGAATGTTCGCCATCTTGAGTTGCGCCATGCGGCGGTCAACGGCAAGCAACAGACTCTGAACAATCTGCTGACCTCGCAACGTGAACGCCAGGCTGAACTGGAAGACGCGGCAGAGCGACGAGCCGTGGCCGACCTGAATGCCGAAATCGCAGGCAACGAATTGATCGAGGCGTGGGACTCCCATTGTTCGAACCTCGACCACCTGCACCTTGACCCCGTCGAACCACTGGAACTACTCATCGACTGGATTGCGCGTCCGGATGGCTCCAACCCCATTCAGGTGGCGCTGACCGAGGCCTATCGACAATCGGCCCTGCGCCAAGCCGGTCGGCATTCGGAGCTGACGACCCAACAGAACACGCTGCAGACAGAGCAAGCCACACTCCGTGACGAAAAAGACCGACTTATTGCCGGCCATGATGCGGTTCCCACTGCGCCAGTCGCGCGAGCCGCAGGGATTCGCGATGGACGTCCAGGGGAACCTTTGTGGCGACTTGTCGACTTTCAGCCGCATCTCGACGCGGGGCAGCGCGCAGGACTGGAAGCCGCACTCGAAGCTACAGGCCTGCTGGATGCCTGGCTGACCCCCGATGGAACTTTGACCAATTCCGATGGGGTCCGGCTTCTTGACAGCTCTTGGGTGCAACGCCCCCGAGCTCACGGAAACAACCTGGCGAGCGCGCTGCACCCAGTCGTTCCGGACGACAGCACGGTGACATCGGCACTGGTTGCATCCTTGCTAACTACCGTGGCGTATGGAGCGGATGATCCGGATGAGAGCGAATCGTGGGTCAGCAACCATGGTGGCTACCGCTTGGGCGCCCTTGCCGGTGCCTGGCACAAAGCGGAAGCCGTCTACATCGGTCATACGGCCCGTGCGCGCGCGCGACAGCGCCGCCTAAACGAAATTGCCGACCGATTGGGTGACATCGAAGCCAAGCTGGCCGAGCTCCTGCAAAGACTTCAGGATTTGGTACTGGACGGACAGAATGCAGAACGCGAATGGAGAGAGGCTCCTTCCGACAATCTGCTGCGCGAGGCGATCCTGGCTGCGGCCGGTGCCGGGCGGGAAGTCCTTCAGGCTCGTCAGCGGCTCGACACGGTCGATGCCCAATGTCGAGCCGCTGAAGCAGAACTTCAGTCCGCGCGAGAGACACTGGAGCGCGACGCCACCGACCTTCTGCTGCCCACAGCACTGCCAGACTTGTTGCTCATCAGCAGCGCCTTGGACCGATTCACTGAAGCCCATCAGCAACTGGCTCAAGCTGCGCGGGAATGGTGCAATGCTTGGCCCGACTATCAGGAGCAACAGGGACGCGAAACAGAGGCCATCGAAGCCTTGGGACAGCGGGAAGAGGCGCTCCTCACTGCCAGCGAGCGCGTAGCGAAGGCTTCCACTCGCTATGAGGTACTGAAAAACACCATTGGTGCGAAGGTTGACACGCTGCGCCAGCAGCTGAAAGAGGCCTCTTTAGAGGTCTCGCTATCCAATGGGGCGTGGGAAACCGCTCAGTCTGTTCTATCAACAGCAAGTGAGAAACGAGCAGTGGCTGCGAGTCAAGCGGACAGCGCCGATGCCCTGCTGACAGAGCGGACCGCCACCCGTGCACATGCCATCGAACGCCTGCAACGCTTTACCGAGAGCAGCTTGTTGGCGTCCGCGCTACCGGACTTTCCGCTCCCGGATGGAAACATCCCCTGGACCATTGATCCTGCCCTGAATCTTGCACGTCGGGCAGAACAGGCGCTCGCTCATATTGCAGACGATGAGGCCGCATGGAATCGCGTTCAGCGCCAGGTCGCTGAAGATCTGACTGAGCTGCAACGATCACTCAGTTCACTGGGTCATCAGGCGACGTCGGAGCCCAACGACTGGGGGTTCTCTGTTCACGTCATTTATCAGAGCAGACCTGAGCGACCCGATGCCCTGTCACATCGACTGGCTGACGAGATCGCACAACGCAGTGAACTGCTTACCGCCAAGGAGCGAGAGGTTCTGGAAAATCACTTGCAGGCTGAAATCGCTGCTGAGATTCAGCGACTGATGCGCGCGGCAGACAAGCAGGTCGAAGCCATCAATGAAGAGCTCCGCAAACGCCCCACTTCCACGGGTGTTCGCTACCGTCTGCAATGGCTACCACTGACGCCTGAACAAGGAGCGCCTGCCGGTCTCGATGTCGCCCGCGAGCGCTTGCTCAACAGAAGTGCGGACATGTGGTCAGCAGACGATCGGCGCGTGGTGGGTGCCATGCTCCAACAGCAAATTGCTGCAGAACGCGCACGCGCAGATGCCGATACCACGGGCTGGAGTCTGGTTGAGCAGTTGGCCCGGGCGCTCGACTACCGCCGTTGGCATAGGTTCAGCGTTCAAAGGCATCAGGATGGCCAATGGCGCAAGCTCTCCGGCCCGGCATCCAGCGGGGAACGCGCACTCGGACTAACCGTCCCCCTATTTGCCGCCATTTCCAGTTTCTATGGGCGAGGTGGCAGCCCGCACGCACCTCGGTTGATGTTGCTCGACGAGGCATTTGCAGGCATCGACGACGCAGCCCGCGCCCACTGCATGGGCCTGATTCGCGAATTCGACCTGGATTTTGTCATCACCAGTGAACGCGAATGGGCCTGCTACGCAGAGCTGCCCGGCGTATCCATTTGCCAATTGCAGCGCCGCGAAGGCGTGGACGCTGTATTCGTCTCCCGATGGGCCTGGGATGGTCGTGCCAAGCGGCGAGAAGACGATCCGGACCGCCGTTTTCCCACACCTTGATCCAGATGGCGAACGATCCCAACATTGATCCAAGACTGACGCGACGGCTCGGGGGTGCCGAACTTGTTGGCCTCCGTCAACGGATGAGGCGACATTTCGAGCGCAACGGACTCAGCCCAGAAAAATCTGACCTCCATCTGACCAACCTCAGTGCAGTGGAACATGAGGCGTTGGCTTTGCTCATCGGTCTCCCTTCCCGTTCCACACGATCCGTCCGAATCGACATCGCTCAATTCAACGCGGCTTTACGCAATGCAGGCATGGCCAGCTCGCTTCATGAAGCCTTGGAAAAGCTGGATGGTCCCATCGTGAACCGAGCAGAGGCCAAGGCCGAACTGCAGTCACGCTGGTCCAGCGTCACCGACGATCAAGGGCTACATCCCACGCTGTGTGCTTGGTTACGGGAAGCATCAGCCGTCAGCCTGCTCAAGCGGGTGTCCAAACAAGCGCCCCAAACTGCCCTCCAACTGCTGCAGCAAGCACACGCGGTCATGCAACACTTGCCGGCCCAAGGTCTGACACGCGCCCAACTCGCCGCCGATGCGCTCGGCAATGCTCATGCCCTCGACAATGGACAAGCAGTGGCAACAGTTGTGCTGGCAGCATTGCAACATGGCGCCAACGACAATGAACAGGAGCAGATCCCTTCGGAGGGAGCAACGGAGGAGGCACATGACACTCGTCGACCAACCGAGCGAGTGCGAGATATCTGGGCTCGATCGGGCGTGCTCGTCAACGAACTGGCCCGCCCTGCCCTGTTCCTGAATCTGCCAGTCCGCACTCCATCAGCTTCTCTGGCCGCACCTGGTGAACCAGGCTTCATTTCCCTGCGTCGACTCTTGAGAACACCCCCTGCCTGGGATGTTGCGGACCAGATCATCTATGTCTGTGAGAACCCCAACATCGTCTCGATTGCAGCGGATCGCCTAGGCGCGGCCTGTGCACCACTCGTTTGTACCGACGGCATGCCTGCAGCCGCACAGCGCGTGCTGTTGAAACAGCTATCCGACGCAGGAGCCAAGTTGCTGTATCACGGCGACTTTGATTGGGCCGGCATCCACATCGCCAACAACGTCATGAAGCTCTGCGATGCTCGATCATGGCGCTTTGGAGCCGAGGACTACATCCAAGCAGTCAGGACCATCGCACCCAAGGAACGAGACTTGGAAGATGTGCACGTTGCCGCATCTTGGGACACTGCGTTGGGCGAGTCGATGCGATCGAATGGAATCGCCATCGCCGAAGAGGCCATTGCCTCTCAACTGGTCAACGATCTGCAATATTCGCGCTCAAAAGCGTTTTGACTTCAAAACACTTTCGTGTGAACCCTTACCGATCTGGGTTGCCCCTGCGTTCGACCATCATATGTTTCAGCCATGCAAGTCAGCAATGCAAGCCTCGGGCCACTCACACTTCCGTTGGAGATCTCGGATGGCGAAGCTCCGCTAGGAGATCTACAGCATTTAACGGCTGACGAGCTTCTTGGAGCTCGCCCGATTGGCTTAGCGGGTCTCTTCATAGCTCGCTCGCAGATGCAGAGCTGCCGATCTGGGCGCTCAGCTTGCGGCCGAACGCCCGGGAGACCTTAAAGGGAGGCGTCCTTGATCTTCTTCAGGGGGCGAACCTTCACGCGCACGGTGGCGGGTTTGGCAGCGAATTCGCGCTCAACCTTGGTGAAGGGGTCGATGCCGCGGCGTTTCTTCTTGGCGGGGATCGCCTGCGCGGAGATTTTGAGCAGACCTGGCAGCGTGAACTCGCCCAGGCCCTTCTTGCTCATGGAGGCCACGATCGTGGCTTCCAGCGCAGCCAACACAGCTTTGGCGGCCTTCGGCTCGACACCGGCGACCTCAGCCAGGTGAACTTGGAGCGTGGTCTTGTTGAAGGCCGTCTTGATCGGCTTCAGGGGCGCCACGCTTGCAGCCGGTTTCTTGGCCGCAGCGGCCTTGGGGGCTGCGACAGCCGTTTTGGCGACCGGTGCTGCCTTCTTCGCAGCGATGGTCTTCTTTGCAGTTGCCATGGAGTTATCTACTTTCGATTGATGAAAATGCGCAAAGCGCGCAACACGATTGTAGAAACCTTGTACGAGCATGCGAAGTTCAAGAGCCGTAGAGTCTGATCGCTGTATAGCCCTGAACTTCCCCTGCGCCACCAGCAACCATCTGCTACGCAGAAGTGCGCCTGTTGGAGGGAAGCTCCTGTGAAGGCTCGCCGACGTTAGCGACGAATCTGCGGACTCACCAAGGGTATCGGACGCTGCGTATCCTTGCCAATTTCTTGCATGGCTTTCTGAGGATTCCAAGACGAAGTCGCCTCGTGAATGAACAAGGCAATCGATCCAGCCAGTTTCACGTCCCTGGCATCGGGAGATCCCGCCAGCGCTTGCCCGATGTGTAGCCAGCCTTTCAATGCGTCCGCCCTGCTGGTGCGCGTCTTGTCACCTGAACTGAACGTGGGTCGAGCTTTTCTCAATCGCCCATCCGCCTTGGCTTTTAGCCGCCAGAGGTCCGGATGGCTCACGTTCCGGCCACGGGTGGCCTGCCGCGTGGCTTCGGCATCAACCCCATAGCCACGCAGCTTCTCAGCGAAGGTCTCGCGCCATCGCTGCAGGTCGGCCTTGCGCGGGTTGAGTCTCCTGCCATATCGCGACTCGGCCCGCACGCTGATGTGCACATGCGGGTGGGCCTGGTGGTCGTGCAGCACCATCACGTACTTGTGGTCGGTCAGCTCAGTCTGCGCGAATTCGCGCGCCGCTTTCTGCACGATCAGCGGGTCGGTGCCCCGAGGCATGGATAGCATGATGTTGAAGGCCTCGCGCCGGTACCCGACGTCGTCGATCAGGCTGCCCCCGAACCGCCAGTCGTCGGCCAGTTCGTGCACCGCGCTTTTGCCACGGACGGTCTCGCACTGCTCGTTCTCGATGTCGAGCCGACCGTTCTTACTGATGTAGCGGAAGTGGGCCGCAATGGCCTGCATGCCCCGCCCTCCCCCCGTGACCTTGACCATGACCTGCGGCGCCCGGCACACCACCGTGGCTTCGATGCGTTGGCGGATGGCGGCCGCCCGCTGTCTCATGGAACCAGTGTCCAGCCTAGGCTGGGGTTGGACCTTGACTATCCGGTTGCCCGGATAGAACAGGCGGTCGCCCCACTGAACGAGCACGCCATCGATGCTGGGTGTCTGAGCCATGGTGTTCTCCTCGTAGTCAGCGGGTGGAACGGTGCTGGGTTTCGGTGGTGTGCCTGCGCGGACGCAGATCGGCAAGCAACGCTGCGACCTGGGCAAGATGTCGCCGGACATCGACATCGAGCGCGTCGAGCATGTCGCGGTACTCCATCGCCCGCGGCACGTTGCCCAAAGTCAGGAAGCGCGTGAGAGCGTGTACGTTGCGGCTGAGGCTGGACAGCTGGGCATTGGACGCCGTGAGCGCTGCGAGCTGATCGTTTCGGCAGGTACCGGATGTCAGCGCGGGAATGCCAGCGACGAGACCGGCCAGGTAGGCGCCGCGTGAAAGACCCGATGAACGAGCGCCAGCAGCCAGTTGCTCAGCTTCAGTAGTTGTCAATCTGATTGACAACTTGACGACGGATCCTCCAGGTGTTGAGCCTTTTCCAGAGGCAGAGACCTGAGGTGGGGACAACTCATCCAGCCCGAGGTCGCGGGCCACGGCATGCCGGACCAGCACCGACACACTCACCCGCTGGGCCGTCGCACGAGCGACCAGCGCGGCTTTCAAACCGCGCATATCGACCGTGACGAAGTCAGGGTTGTGTGTGTTCATGTGCCTACCGAAGGTTGCAAACGTGAGCGAAGCGAGGCGTTTGTGAAACTGGCGGCCGGCCGCCTATCCTGCACTCATCTATGAACCTATGGTCGTTGAGGATCGGTAGATACGAGTCGCTGGATTCGGTCGAAAATCCAGCAAAACGCATGCGGCGCTGATGGCGGCCAGGTTGTCAATCAGATTGACATCCGACCAGGCGAAGAGCGTCTGCATGCAACTTGATCCACACGGGAGGAACCCAGTTGAACAACGAATCACGGCCTCGCGGATTGGACCGGACTCCAGAGAGAGACGAGGTACTGCGCCGAATCGGTCGAAATGTCGTGAATTTCCAGATGGTTGAAGCCATGCTCAAGCACTTGAATGCCAATGCTTCGGTGCACGGGCCAGCAAGCCAGCTGGAAGAGCGCATGGAAGCGCAGAGAACTGCGGTGCACCGGAAAACCATGGGTGAACTGGCCGGAAAGATGGTGACCCACGTACTGCAAGCGCCACCGGAACACCAGACGCCCGATGAGATCACGGAGCCCTGGATTGGCTTTCACTTCACAGTTGAGACCGATGCGCAGTTCATAGACCAGCACGACCAAGAGATGCGCGCCTTGGTCGATGCTCGCAACGATCTGATCCATCACTTTCTGCCACGCTGGCACTCTGCGGTAGACGGTGACGCGGAAACGGCGCTGGCGTACTTGGATGCCCAGCGGGACGAGACCTTTCGCATGATGGACAGGCTCAAGGGCTGGGTGAAGGCGCTTGACGAAGGCCGGCGACAGATAGCTACCTTCTGGGCCTCCCCCGAGAGCGTGCGGCAGATGGAACTGGGTTTTCTGCAGAGCAGTCACCTTGTGGCGATGCTCGGTGAAATTGCCCTGAAAACCGCACGGCCAGACGGCTGGGCATATCTCACCACAGCGCTGAACCTGATCCGTCGCGAGGCACCCGACGAACTCATCGACCTGCAGAAACGGTACGGGCACCAGAACCTCAAGGGTATTCTGTTGGCGGCCGAGTACTTCGACGTGCTGGAGGAGGCACTACCCAATGGGGGCATTCGAACGGTTTTCAGGATCAACGATCGGTACACGCTGCACCTTGGCCAAGATGTCGCAAGCGAGCCGAAATCGGTTGCGAAGGCCTTGCCCTCTGTCAATCAGATTGACAACTCATGTCCCGCACCAGACCAACGAGAGTAAGGCGACTGGTTTCCACCGTTTCCTTCTGACCGCCATTCAACGGGGTCACATAGAGCTGTCCGGCTTGCGGCGGAGCCAGCAAGGTGTTCACGACCACTTCGACACCACCCATGCTGGCCAGTAGCCTCAGCGGTGCTTGACGGGGAGCGCGAGTGACAGGTTCCGCAGGTGGAGCAAAGACTTCCAGAATCTTCTCGGTCTGATCCTGGGCTACGCCCTCACCCAGGCTGACTTCCATGGATTCGATCAGTGTCGAGGTGCCGCGCCGCACACTGCCAGACCCCTCCGCCAGATCGGCTCGGAGCGTCATCACGCGATCTCGGGTGATGACGCTGCGATCAGACGCCCAGGCCTCGACGTATTGAGGGTGTTCGTTGGCCAGTTTGCGCAGCTCGTAGAGTTCATTCAGTCCCCGGCAGCGTCCCTCCCGGTACGCCGACATCAACCAGTCGGGTGGATCGATCAATGCGGTCGCCAGGGTCACGTACTGTCGGCTCTTACCAATAGTCCTCGCAATGTCGGCCTGCGACTCGCCCCGGCTGAGCGCCCGCTGCACGAACAGCGCGATCTCAAGCGGAGTCAGCCCTTTGCGTTGTTCGTTCTCGATGAACTGGTCGACGCTGTTGGCCGTGTTGTCCAAGAAGGCCGGGATCTCAGGTATCCCTGCGAGCTTGGACGCCCGAAGGCGCCGCGCCCCGAAGTTGAGCATCCATCGGCCGGGCTGTGTGGGGTGCGTGCGCACGGACACTGGCTGGCGCACGCCGCGCGCCTTGATGGTCTCGGCGAGTTCGGCAAGGGACTCGTCGTTGAACTCCTGCCGGGGTTGCTCCGGATCTTCATCAATGGCACCGAGCGGGATCTGCATCGGAGTGCCGCTCTCCCGTGCCGCTGGCAGCAGATCCAGGTCATCCAGCGACAGGGCCATGGTCCGCTCCGTTGATGGTTGTGGCAATGGCTGTCGCCTCCGCCGGACGCAGCGACAGCACCGCATTGGCGATGAAGGTCAGTCCAGGCTCGATCTCGCGCCAGGCGTCGCGGGCTGCGGTTTTCTTCATCTCCCACAGGACGAGCCCTTCGGCCTGCGCTTCGGCCACTGCTGAACGGCGCGGCATTGACGCGATGTCGCCCGGCTTCGGTCCAAAGAAAATCAGCAGGGGATTGAATTGCTGGATCAGCTGCATGAAGTTCTCTTTCTGCAGCGGCGTGGCCTCCACCATCGTTGGGTACAAACCGATCAGGTGCAGCTTCGGATTGAGCACCGCCTTGATCTTGCGAACACCGACCCGGGGGTGGTTGAGCAGCGCGGACACACCGCTGAGGGCCTCCTGATTGAGCTGGATCGGTGAAAGCACGAAGTCGACCGAGACCAGCGCTGCGATGATGCGGATGTCGGGGTTGGGATTGGTATCCACGATGCAGACGTCGAAGCGCGTTTCCATGGCTGCCAGAAAGACACGGAAGTTGCTGGCAAAGGTGTTGTGCAGCGTGGGCTGGCGTTCCAGATCCGAGAGGTCCCGATCAGCAGCCACCAGCACGAAGTTGCCACTCGGCATGGCTGGGTTGCTCTGCGCAAGCAAACAGCTGGCCGGGACTTCGGCCACAGCGGTGCGCTGGCACTTTCGCAGGGGATTGGAGAAGTTGCCCTGGTGGTCCAGGTCGATGGCCAGCACGCGCAGGCCGAGCCTTCGATAGTAGTGAGCCAGCAAGGTAGCGACGGCGGATTTGCCGACCCCACCCTTCTGGTTGGCGAGCACATGGGTCTTCATGGGAGAGTTCTCCAGCGCGACCGACAAGGGGATCACCGAGGCGGAGAACGTTTCCCGGGCGCCGCGCTCGATGCGCCAGCGGCCGGGATCGCGCGAGCCGGCGCCAGCCGGCGAGCGCGCTTCAGAATCTCACGCGCACGCACCGCTCGATGATGCGAGCGGTGCGGGACTGTGCAAACGCTGGATTCGAGGGTGAATCCAGCGCCGCCTTCGTTCAGGCCTTGAGCTTGCGCATCTCCTCGGCCAGCACCCACAGCGCGCGGTTCAGGCTCACGCTGCGGTCGATGCTGGCCACCGGGCGCGTGTGCAGACGGCGGCCCTTGGCTCCCCTGCCCAGCTGGCCGCCTCTCAATGCGTTCTCCTGCACGCGCTGGAAGGTGGTCCACAAGCTGGCGCCGAAGTCTTCGGGGCGGCGGGCCTCGATCAGTTGGTCCGCGGTCACCGGTGCCGGTGGTTCGCCCTCCCCTCGCTCGCCGTAGCGCAGCGCCAGTGCGGCAGTGGCGTAAGCCCGCTGTTCCTCGGGTTGAAGGGTCAGGCACTTCATGCTTTCGGTGGAAGCGTCCACGGCCTCGAAATCCTCCAGCACCCGGAACGCGCCTTCAATCACCTCGTCCTCGATGTTGCCCTTGTGGGGGATGCGGATGTCGTTGGACACGTTGCCGACCACCAGACCATTGCAGCAGACAAAGCGGAAGACCCCAGCAAGCATCTGGTAACTGCTGGCGCCGTCGTGGCTGTTGATCAGGATGATCTCGTTGGCCTCGGGCCGCGAGTTCACCTGCCCCGCGTGGCGCATGCGGATCATGTGCTTGGTGAACTCGGTCTTGCCTTCGATGCGGCTTTTGCTCTGGGCGACCATGAGGGGCTCGAACCCCTCGTTGCGCAGGCCGCGAAGTACCTCGATGGTGGGGATGTAGGTGTAGCGCTCGGAGCGGCTGCCGTGTTTGCCTTCGGCAAAGATGGACGGGGCGGCCCGACGCATCTGGTCTTCAGCCAGTGGCGTTTCGCTGCGAATCACGAAGGTGTTCTGGCCAAAGCGCGTGGCCAGACGGGGTGCGTTGGATGTTGAGAACATGGTGATGCTCCTGAATCGGTGAATGGTTGGGGACGGTGTGGGTGTATGCCGGACGGCCGAACCGCCCGGTGTGTGGCTTCAAGCGCTGGCTGCCTGTTGGGCGCTGTTGCTGCGGGTGCGGCGGGCCTCACTCTCGGCCTTGCTGTCGAGGTAGTCGATGTCCTCAACGGTGAATTCCACGCCATAGACCTCACGGCCCCCGCTGTCCAGGTACTGGATGTTGTGCAGGCGCCCTACGAGGTTCACGTGCGAGCCTTTGCCCAGGTACTCGGCGGCGTGTTCGGCCTGCTTGCCCCAGAGCGTCCACTGGATGGCAACAGCCCGCTCCTCGCGGTCTTCACCACTGCCCCGGTACTGGTTGCTGATGGCGGTCAGCAGTGCTTTGGCGAGCTTGCCCTCGCGCCCGTTGACGAATTCGAACTTGACGGCACCGGCCAGGTGCGCGTGGCGCTGAATGACTAAAACGTTGGCCATGTTGGACTCCTTGCATGAGCGAATCGGCCGGGCCCCGATCCGGGGTCCCTGAAAACCGATCCTCTCGCTCGGACTCCTCGCTCCCGCCCACGGGCGGGCGGGGGGTGGGCAAGGCCCCTTCCCTCGGGAAGGGGTGGGGGATGGAGAAAACATCGCAGCCGAAGCAGTGAGCCTGTTGCCTGGCCCACCGCTGAAAGATCCCCCCACAAGTCCCCCTCACAGGGGGACGGGGGCGCCGTGGGGGGATGACGGTGGGCCGACTGGCGCACGCGCTGCCCTCGCCTCTTCGGGCGCCGCAGTACCGCGCAGGCGACCGCATTACCTGAGCAGTGGCGGCTCTGCGGACGGCGTGACACCAAGCGCAGCGACTGGCGCGACGTTCGAGCCGCTGCGATCACCTGATCTCACAAGGAAAATGGGCCCGTAGGCCCATGGCTCAAACGAGCCCTCGTTGGGCCATCGACAGAATCGAACTGCCTGCGACGATGAAGTGGTCCAGCACCCGCACATCGACCAGCGCCGCTGCCTGTTTAAGCGTCTGGGTCAAATACTCGTCGGCACGCGATGGGTCGCCCACCCCCGATGGGTGGTTGTGCACCAGCAATAACGCTGAACTGTTGCGCAGCAGCGCATCGCGGACCACTTCGCGCGGATACACCGATGTCTGGCTCACCGTGCCTCGAAACATCTCCACGTAGTCGAGCACTCGGTTTTGAGCGTCCAGGTGAACGACAGCGAACACCTCGTGAGGCAGACTGCCCAGGCGGGCCCTCAGGAAGTCTTTGACCAAAGCGGGCGAGGACATCACATCGCTGCCGCGCACCTGCGAGGCCAGCAACTGCTGCGCGGCTAGTAGAACCTCGTCGGCCTCTGCCGGACGGTACTGGCCCGCGACATCGCACACCAGCAAGGCAGAAGCGGCAATCGAGCGTGCGTGGAATGAATCGAGGGAAGAGAACAGATCGTGCTGCATGACGAACTCCGGTGATCGGGCGGGATTGCCCGAGACCGGAACCGGCACGCCGCAGCGCAGCGGTCACAGGTTCGAAGACGGCCGAACGGCCGCCAGCGCCCAAAGGGCGCGCAGACCTTGACGGCGAGAACGGTGTGCAAGGATGAAGGGATCAGCAAGCCAGCCCCACCACACCTGCAGGCGTGAGGAAGGCAAGCGCAGCGCGCAGGCCGAGGGCATGCCCTCGACCGGAGGCGTCAGGGATCGAAGCCGCATGGCCGCGACCCGGCACGGGGCACGGGGCGCAGCCCGCAGAGCCCGACGGCGGCACGCCGGGACGCACAAGCCCACCCGGCTGCGACTTTGGGTCGATTTCGTGCATCAACGCTCCTGGTGTTGCGTTGCACTGGCAAGACGCCCTTGATCAACGTAAGCAGCAACCAAGAGCACACCTCAGCTGTGGTCATTGATGTGCGTGCGGTCAGGGAAATGGTTCCTCCAGGTGCGGACACATCGTGCAGCAGCACAGCATCCGCAATGCCCAACTTTTGAGCAGCCGCCCGCAAGTGAGCCTGGCCGTGGCCTGCTGGCGTTGTCCACCTGGTTATCCACAGGCTAGAGCACAGTCTCTGTGAGTAACGAACGGCAATCTACCCGACTCAGCGCTGCCGCCGCATCAACCGATAGACCACTGGCACCACCAGCAGCGAGAGCAACGGCGCGCTGATCATCCCGCCGATCATGGGTGCTGCGATGCGCTGCATCACCTCGCTGCCGGTGCCCATGCCCCAGAACAGCGGCAGCAAGCCGGCCACGATGGTGGCCACCGTCATGGCCTTGGGCCGCACCCGCAACACCGCGCCTTCGCGGATGGCTTCCAGCAACGACAGTTCATCGGTGCGCCCGGCGTCCAGCCGCTCTTGCCACGCCTGCTTGAGGTAGATCAGCATGATCACGCCGAACTCGGCCGCCACACCCGCCAGCGCAATGAAGCCCACCACGCTGGCCACCGACAGGTTGTGCCCGAGAAGCCACAGAAACCACACACCGCCTACCAGCGCGAACGGCAGCGTGGCCATGATCAGAAGCGCTTCGTCGAAGCGGCGGAAGATCAGGTACAGCAGCACGAAGATGATCACCAGCGTGACCGGCACCACCAGCTTGAGCTTGGCCGTGGCCCGCTCCAGAAACTCGAACTGCCCCGACCACGACACCGAGTACCCGGCGGGCAGTGCCACCTGCCCGGTCACCGCACGCTGCATGTCCAGCACCGCGCCGCGCAGATCACGCCCTCGGATGTCCACGTACACAAAGCCGGCCAGACGCGCGTTTTCGCTGCGCAGCATGGGTGGTCCGTCGGTGATGCGCAGGTCGGCCACATCGGACAAAACCAGGCGCTGACCACCCGGTGCCACGATGGGCAGCGCACGCAGCTCGGGCAGCGAGTCGCGCAGCTCGCGTGGGTAGCGCAGGTTGATCGGGAAACGTTGCAGGCCCTCCACCGTCTCGCCGATGTTCATGCCGCCCACGCTGCCGGCCACGATGTCCTGCACGTCGGCGATGTTCAGGCCGTAGCGCGCGGCGTCCACGCGGCGGATGTCCACGTCGATGTAGCGCCCGCCCGTGAGGCGTTCGGCCAGCGCGCTGCTCACACCCGGCACGTCCTTCACCGCCTTCTCGATCTCGCCGGTGAGGCGGTCGATGGTGGCGAGATCCGGCCCGGCCACCTTCACGCCCACGGGGCTCTTGATGCCGGTGGCCAGCATGTCGATGCGGTTGCGGATCGGCGGCACCCAGATGTTGGACAGACCCGGCACGCGAACGGTGCGGTCGAGCTCTTCGATCAACGCCTCGGGCGTGAGGCCCGCGCGCCATTCGCCTCTGGGCTTGAACTGGATCGTGGTCTCGAACATTTCCAGCGGCGCCGGGTCGGTGGCGGTCTCGGCGCGACCGGCCTTGCCGTACACGCTCTGTACTTCGGGAATGGTCTTGATCAGACGGTCTGTTTGTTGCAGCAGCTCGGCCGCTTTGGCTGCAGAGAGGCCGGGCAGCGCGGTGGGCATGTAGAGCAGATCGCCCTCGTCCAGCGGCGGCATGAACTCGCTGCCCAGCTGGCGCAGCGGCCACAAGCTGGCCACCAGCACCAGCGACGCGACCACCAGCGTGAACTTCGGCGCCTTCAGTACCGCGTCGAGCACCGGGCGGTACAGCGCGATGAGCGCGCGGTTCAGCGGGTTGGCGGTCTCGGCTGGTATGCGCCCGCGAATCAGGTATCCCATGAGCACCGGGATCAGCGTGACCGCCAAGCCGGCAGAGGCCGCCATCGCGTAGGTCTTGGTGAAGGCCAGCGGTGCAAACAGCCGGCCTTCCTGCGCCTCCAGCGTGAACACCGGGATGAAGCTCAGCGTGATGATGAGCAGCGAGAAAAACAGCGCCGGCCCGACCTCGGCGGCGGCGTCGCCGATCACGCGCCAGCGCGGCTCGCCCTGCAGCGTTTCGCCCGGGTGATGGTGGGCCCAGCGCTCCAGGTGCTTGTGTGCGTTTTCGATCATCACGATGGCTGCGTCCACCATGGCGCCGATGGCAATCGCGATGCCGCCCAGCGACATCACGTTGGCGTTGATGCCCTGCTGCTGCATCACGATGAAGGCCATCAACACGCCCAGCGGCAGCGAGATGCTGGCCACCAGCGCGCTGCGCAGGTGGAACAGAAAGGCCAGGCACACCAGCGCCACCACGATGAATTCCTCCAGCAACTTTTCACCGAGGTTTTTCACCGCGCGCTCGATCAGGCCCGAGCGGTCGTACACCGGCACGATCTCCACACCGGCCGGCAGGCTGCGCTGCAGCTCGGCCAGCCGTGTTTTCACCGCTTCGATGGTCTGCAGCGCGTTCTTGCCCGAGCGCATCACCACCACGCCCCCAACGGCCTCACCTTCGCCGTTGAGCTCGCCGATGCCGCGCCGCATTTCGGGCCCGGTCTGAATCCGTGCCACATCGCCCAGGCGCACCGACACACCAGCGCCGCTGGTGATGAGCGGGATGGCCCGAAAGTCGTCGAGTGTTTTCAAGTAGCCGCTGGCGCGCACCGCGTACTCGGCCTCGCCCAGCTCCAGCACCGAGCCCCCGGCCTCCTGGTTGCCACGCGACACCGCCTCGGCCACCATGGCCTGCGTCACGCGGTAGGCGGCCATCTTGTCGGGGTCGAGCACGATCTGGTACTGCTTCACCATGCCGCCCACGCTCGCCACCTCGGCCACGTCGGGCACGGTCTTGAGTTCGAAGCGCACGAACCAATCCTGCAGGGCGCGCAGCTGCGCCATGTCCTGCCCGCCGGTGCGGTCGATCAAGGCGTACTGGTAGATCCAGCCCACGCCCGTGGCGTCGGGACCGATGCTTGAGGAAGCGCCACGCGGCAGGCGCGCCTGCACCTGGTTGAGGTACTCCAGCACGCGCGAGCGCGCCCAGTACGGGTCCACCTTGTCTTCAAACAACACGTACACGAAGCTGTCGCCGAACATCGAGAAGCCACGCACCGCGCGCGCGCCCGGCACCGAGAGCATGGTGGTGGTCAGCGGATAAGTGACCTGGTTCTCCACGATCTGCGGCGCCTGCCCGGGCCAGGTGGTGCGGATGATGACCTGCGTGTCGGACAGGTCGGGCAGCGCGTCCAGCGGCGTGCGCTGCAGGGCCACAACGCCCCAGGCGCTCAGCAGCGCGGTGGCCAGCAGCACCAGGAAGCGGTTGGCGATGCTCCAGCGGATCAGGCCGGCGATCATTTGCCGGGCTCCGGTGCCACGCGCTGCAGGCTGGTGATGCGCGGCACGTCCCCGTCCTGCATTTCAAACTCGATCTGCAAGCGGTCACCGGCTTCCAGGTTGCGTGGCTGCTGCGCGCGCGGCGGCAGTTTGAAGTCCATCTGCATCTGCGGCCACTTCAGCGCCGGGATCGGTGGGTGCGTGAGCGTGACGGTGTCACCGCTGAGCGCGTCGATCACTGCGTCGGTGGTGTAGCGCTGCAGTGTCGGCGCAGGTTCTGCATTGAGCCGCGCCTCCAGCCCGCGCAGGCTGGCCTCGGAGTCGATCAGGAACTGGCCTGAGAGCACCACGCGCTGCCCCATCTGCAATCCCGCGCTGATCTCGGTCTGGCCGCCCACCTCCAAACCTGCCGTCACCTCCACCGGGCGAAAGCGTCCACCGTCTTCCGCCACCATCACCACGCTGCGCCGCCCGGTGTGGATCACCGCGTCGCTGGGCACCAGCAGCGTGGCTGCGGCCTTGGGGCGGTCCAGCCGCATGCTCACCAGCATGCCGGGCACCAGCCGCCCCTGCGGGTTGGCCAGCTCTACCCGCGCGCGGACGGTGCGCGTGACGGCGTCCACCTCGGGCAGCAGCGCCTGCACCTGGCCCTCGAACGTCTGCCCTGGCGCACCGGGGCTGGTGGTGCGCACCCGCGCGCCCGGTTGCAGCAGCGCGGCCTGGCTCTCGGGCACGGCCCCCTCGGCCCACACCGTGCGTGTGCCTTGCAGGCGCATCAACGTCATGCCCGGCATCACGGTGGCGCCTTCGCGCACCATGAGTTCGCTCACGATGCCGGCGATGGGCGCGGTGAACGTGAACCGCGCTTGCACTTGTCCCGAGGTGACCACGCGCTGGATGTGCGCAGGTGTCATGCCGGTCTGACGCATGCGCTGGCGCGCCGCATCCTGCAGTGAGTCGGTGCCATCGCCCGTCAGGCGCGCCAGCGCCAGATACTCCTCCTGGGCAGCCACCCAGTCGGGCACGTAGAGCTCTGCGAGTGGCGCGCCAGCCGCCACGCGGTCCAGCGCCGCTTTCACATGCAGCTTCTCCACAAAGCCCATGGCGCGCGAACTCAGCTCCACCCGCTCGCGTTCGTTCCAGGCCACGTTGCCCACCGCCGTCACCGCCGACACCAGCGAGCCTTCGACCACCGGCGCTGTGCGCAGCCCCAGGTTCTGCTGGATGCGTGGGCTCACCGTGACGCTGCTGGCGTCTGCCGCATCGCTGCCGGCGTAACGCGGCACCAGCATCATGTCCATGAAGGGCGACTTGGCCGGTGCCTCGAAGTTCTTGCCCGGCACCATGGGGTCGTGGTAGTTCAGGATGCGCCGGCCTGTGACCGGGTCCACATCTCCTGCCTTGAGCGATTCGCGGATGTGCCGGCGCGTGGCATCTTCGCCTTGCGGGATGGTCCACAGCGACGGGTCGTCGCTGGCGCTGGCGCTGGTTGGCGTTGACGCAGACGACCCGCCTGCTTGCGCGGTGGTGCCCATGCCCTGCTGCATACCCAACCACCAGGCGCCAGCGCCCACGGCAACGAGCGCCGCCACCGCAGCGAGTGCGACGAAGGATGCTTTTTTGTTCATGGCTTCACTCCAGTGGCGCTGTCGGGGATGAGGTATTCGAGTTGGGCCCACAGGCCGGCGGCGTCGCGCTCCAGCGCCAGGCGTTCGAGCGCGAGGTTCAGTGCGTCGCGGCGCGCCTGCAGCACCGGGCCAAGGCCTTCGCGCCCGCCGCGGTAGGCCGCCAGCGCGGCATCCACGCGCTGTGTGGCCAGCGGCTGGCGCTGCGCATCCAGATAGGCCAGCCGGTCCAGGCCGGCGCGCCAGTCCTGCTGCCAGCGCTGTACCTGCAGCGCCCGCTCGCGGGTCTGCTCTTCGCGCTCGGCCTCCAGTTCGTTCACACGCGCCAAGCGTGCGGCGAGTTCGCGTTGCTGGCGCTGCGGCCGGTCCCATTGCAGCGGCACTGAAACGCCGATCGACACCATGTTGGAGAACTGCGAGCCGCGCTGGCTGAACATGATCTCGGCGCTCCAGTCAGGCCGGAGCTCCTGTCTGGCCACCTCGGCCTCAGCCCGGGCCACGGCCTCGCGAGCCTGCAGCGCAACGAGATCGGGCAGGTTGCGCCATGGGTCCGCTTCGCCCACGGCTGCGGTGGTCTGCCACATCGGCGGTGGATCGGCCAGCGGCTGGTCGGGCTGCCCACCGGTGAAGCGCGCCAGCGTGAGGCGGGCGTTGGCGCGCTCAGCCTGCGCGCCGATCAGGCCTTGCTCCAGCTGAGCCAGCGCTTCGCGCGCGCTGAAGGCATCGGCCGTGGAGCCGCGCCCACCGCGCAGGGCCGCCTCGGTTGTCTGCACCAGCACACGCGCCTCGGTGATCTGCGCCTGCAGCAACCCAATGCGTTGCTCTTGCATGCGCCGCTCCAGCCAGGCCTGCGCCACCTCGGTTTGCAGCAGGGCCACACGCTGTGCCCGCTCGCTCATCACCGCCTCCGCTTCGCGCTCGTAACGCTCACCCCGGGCGCGGCGCTTGTCCGCGTTGGGCAGGGACTGCATGAGCCCGATGGAGCGCATGGTCATGAAATCGCGCGTGGTGCTGAACCGATCGGGTCCGTCCACCGGCAGATTGTCCAGCGACAGGCGCAGCACCGGGTCGGGCCGCTGCGCTGCCGCCACCGCCATCTCGCGTGCGCCTTGCGCCGCGGCGGTCGAAGCGTCGAGACTGCGCGATCGCGCGAGGGCGGTGCTCACCGCAGCGCCCAGGCTCAGGGGTTCATCGGCGGCAGCGGGTGTGATCAGCGCGAGCAGGCCAGCGAGGGCCAGCACGGCGCGTGCAAGAAAAAGCGAAGGTTGTTCCATGTCTGAGCTCCGGAGCAGGCACGCCCGGGCTCAAATGCCCTGACAGCGCGCGACAGCAGCGCCACCGGCGGGTGGGCTGCGCTGTGCGGGGAATCAGACGGAAGTGGGTGGACGCCAGAGGCGCGAAGTCGCGCCCGGAGGAAGGCTTCGCCAGACCGGCGCTTGAGGGTCCTGGGTGACCGGAGGCTGGGCCACGAGGGATGGGAAAGACGGCAAGCCTGCGGCGGGTACGACGCAACTCTGAATGCTCTTGCAGGGCTGGCCCGTGCGCTCAAAGGTGGCCATGTCGTTGCAGCAATCGTCCATGGCCTCGGCCAGTGACTCTGCCATCTCGTCGACTTCATCCGCCATGGCCATCATGCCCTGCATGGGGCATGGTGACGCAGGCACCTGCCACGCCGCAAACCCCTGCAAGGGCAGCAGCAGACACAGGACGAGGACGAGCAGGCGGCGCATGGCGGGATTCTATGGCACGCAGACTGACTGCGCTTGCCTGATTGGAGAGCCTGCCCAAACAAGGCGCCGTAGACTGTTCAACGCGAGCCAATCTGTACTTGGAGGCCAACGTGGACATTGCTGCACATGTGCTGTGGGCGGGAGCGGGCGTCGTCCTGCTGCTACGCCATCGGCCAATACCCGTTGCAGCTGGTCTTGCCACTGCCGCAATGGCGGCGTTGCCGGATCTGATGCACATGTTGCCTGTGGCGGCGTGGGCTCTCTTCAACGGGCTGCCGGCCGAGTTCATGACCTATGTCCGAGCGCTGCCGGGAAGGGTGCAGCCTTTACCCGAGAGCGTGGAACTGTGGTCGCACCATCTCCACTGCATCTTTCACAGCGGGGTGATCGCCATGGCAGTGACGCTGGTCGCTTGGCGATGGTCTCGTGTCTTCTGGCTGCCGTTGGCCGGATGGTGGTCGCACATCCTCATTGATGTGTTCACCCACTCGGACGACTTCTTTCCGTCTCCGGTCCTTTACCCAATCACCTATTGGGGTTTTGATGGCGTTGCCTGGAACACGCCTTGGTTTGTCGTCGCCAACTACTCGGCGCTCGCGCTCGTCTGGGTTTGGCTGATGGTGACGCGAAGAGAACGAGGTCCCTGAGGGCCCGGAAACTGCAGGCAGAACCGCGTTGTTCCCGCTGACGACGTGACCGACGCACTCCCGCCGTGAGCGAGCATGATGGCCTTGGTAATGGCCAGCCCCAGGCCAGCACCATCGGATGAGGGATGCGTGCGCGCCTTGTCCACGCGATAGAAGCGATCAAACAGGCGCGGTAGGTCTGCTGCATCGATCGGATCGCCCGTGTTGGTGACACACAAGCTGGTGCCAGTCATCTGGGACTCGACAGTCAGCGCAACATCGGTACGAGGGTGGGCGTGCCGCAGCGCATTGGACATCAAGTTGCTGACGGCTCGCCGAATCATCAGTCGATCACCCACCACGCTACCCGCTCCCACCACCCGAAGGCGAAGTTCTTTGTCCTCGGCGACCGCATCGTAGAAATCCAGAAGGCTCTTCGCCTCGTCTTCGAGTGCGACGTCTTC
>QZKF01000032.1 GCA_003599455.1 Comamonadaceae bacterium | reverse complement strand
GCCGCCGTGGCGGCCACACCGGATGCCGCCGCCACACCGGCCAGTCCTGGCACCCTGCAGACGCTCAACCTCAGCGCGCTCAAGCTGCAGGCCGGCGGCCCGCCCGAGCGCCTGGCCATCACCCTGGCCGGCCAGGCCGAGCAAGGCCCGTGGCGCGCCACGCTCGACACCCAGGGCGTGCTGCAACTGGGCACCGCGCGCCGGCCCGACATCGACACCGGCCGCCTCGACCTCAGCCGCCTGAAGCTGCAGGCCACCGACAGCGCGCGCCCCGACCGCACGGTGCAATGGACGCTGGAGAGCGCCGCCGCCCTCGGCCTGCAATGGCAGGGCGCGCGCAGCGGCGCGCTGCAGGTGCAGGCCGACCCGGGCCAGCTGCGGCTGCAGCCGGTGTTCCAGCGCCGTTCGGCGGCGGCGGCCACCGCGCGCGCCACCGTGTCGCTGCCCGACACCACCCTGGCCGCCGCGGCCGCCGCCGCCACGCCCACGGTCACCACCCCGATGACGCTGGCCTGGGACCGCCTCGGCTGGAAGGCCGGTGCGCTGGACACGCGCGGCCGGCTCAGTGGCCTGCCCCTGAGCTGGATCGACGCCATGGCCACCGCCGAGGGCGCGCGCAGCGGCCCGCTGAGCCAGTCCGGCCTGGGCGGTGACGTGGTGTTCGACGGCGCATGGGACCTGTCCCTGCCGGCCGACGCCAGCACGCCGCCGCGCCTGTCGGCCCAGCTGCAGCGCCGCAGCGGCGACCTGTCGGTGCAGACCGATGGCGCCTTCGACGAAAACACCCGCTCCACGCAGCGCCTGCAGACCGGCATCCGCGAGGCGCGCCTGAGCGTGGACACGCAGGGCAGCACGGTGCAGGCCAGCCTGCGCTGGGACAGCGAGCGCCTGGGCCAGGCCAGCGCAGACCTGAGCACCACGCTGAGCCCGCCCAGCGCCGCGCAACCGGCCTGGCACTGGGCCGAGCAGGCGCCGCTGCGCGGCAGCATCCAGGCCGCGCTGCCGCAGATGGGTGTGTGGTCGGCGCTGGCGCCGCCGGGCTGGCGCGTGCGCGGCTCGCTGGCGGCGGCGCTCACGCTGGGCGGCACGCGCGCCGCGCCGCAGTGGAACGGCACGCTGCAGGCTGACGACCTGGCGCTGCGTTCCCTCGTCAACGGCATCTCGTTCTCGCGCGGCCAGCTGCGCGCCACGCTCGCGGGCGAACGCATCACCATCGAGCGCTTCTACCTGCAGGGCCGCGGCGGCGCGGAAGCCGGCGGCACCCTGCTCGCCAGCGGCAGCACCGAGTGGCGCACCGTCACGGTGGAGGGCAAGACCCGGCGCCAGCCCTACATCAGCCTGCAAGCCACGGCAACGAAACTGCGCGTCTCTTCACGCGCCGACCGCCGGCTCACGCTCTCGGGCCAGCTGCAGGCCGAGCTGGCCGGCCCGGCGCTGCAGATCCGCGGCAAGCTCACCGCCGACTCCGCCCTGTTCGTGCTGCCCGACGAATCCACCCCCGGCCTGGGCGCCGATGTGGTGGTGCGCGGCACCGAGTACCCGCTGGAAGACCCCAACGCCTTTCGCGTGCAGCCCGACGTGCTGGTCGACCTCGACCTGGGCAACGACTTCGAGGTGCGCGGCCAGGGCCTGCAGACGCGCCTGAGCGGCCAGCTCAACGTGCGCAGCACGCCAGCCCTGCCCACGCCGCGCGTGTTCGGCGAGGTGCGCACGCTCAGCGGTTCGTACCGCGCCTACGGCCAGCAGCTCACCATCGAAAGCGGCGTGCTGCGCTTCAACGGACCGTACGACAACCCCACACTGGACATCACCGCGATCCGCCCCAACACCACGCAGCGCGTGGGCGTGCTCATCAGCGGCACCGCGCAGACGCCGCGCGTGCGCCTGTTCTCCGACCCGGAACTGCCCGACAGCGAGAAGCTCGCCTGGCTGGTGCTGGGCCGCCCGGCCAGCGGCGCAGGCGCCGAAGCGGCCGTGTTGCAGCAGGCCGCGCTCGCGCTGATCGCCAGCAGCGGCGGCGGGCTCGACGGCGGCCTGGCCGGCGCGCTCGGGCTGGACGAACTGTCCTTCGCGGGCAGCGCCACCAACGCCGACGGCACGCCCGCGGCCGCCGCGCTCACGCTGGGCAAGCGCCTGAGCAACAAGCTCTACCTGAGCTACGAAAGCAGCCTGGCCGGCGCGATGGGCACGGTGTCGATGTTCTACGACCTCTCGCGCCGCATCACGGTGCGCGCGCGCGCGGGTGAAGAGAACGCCATCGACCTGATCTTCACGACGCAGTTCGACTGAGCGTTCAGGCGACCTTCGCCACCGCCGGCTGGTTGGCCGCCACCGCCGTGTGCGCGCGGATCTCGCCTTCGGCCACCGTCAGCGCCTGGGCCTTCGCGTCCGGGCCCATGGCCACACCCTCGGCGCGCACGAAACGCACGTCGGTGATGCCGATGAAGCCCATCACGGTCTGCATGTAGCTCTCCTGGTGTTCCATGGCGCGGCCACCTTCGCTGGTGGAATACACGCCGCCGCGGGCCAGCGCCACGATCACCGTCTTGCCGCCGGCCAGGCCCTGGGGTCCCTTGTCGGTGTAGGTGAAGGTGCGACCGGCCTGGGCGATGCGGTCGATCCAGGCCTTGAGCTGGGTCGGGATGGTGAAGTTGTAGAGCGGCGCGCCGATCACGACCACGTCGGCCGCGAGAAACTGGCTCACCAGCGCCTCGGACAACGCGTTTTCACGGCGCTGCGCCTCGGTGGTGGCGGCCTGGCCGGTGCGGAAACCCAGCGCATCGGCGCTCAGGTGGGGCACCACGTCGGCGGCGAGGTCCAGGTGCTGGACCTGCGTGCCGGGATGGGCAGCGACCCAGGCGGCCACGGTGCTGGCGGTCAGCTGGCGGGAAACGGACTGGTCGCCGGTGATGGCGGAATCGATGTGCAGCAGTTGCATGAGGGGCTCCTGAAAGGGTGGGTGCCACCGGGTGTGGCGCATGGATAGATTGTGATTTCCAGTCGAATTTCTGATAAGTCGGCTGATTTGCAATACACCGTTCCATAATCAGGACAATCCACAGGAAGCCATCCCCCATGCAAGACCTGAACGACATGCTGTATTTCGCCGAAGTGGTCGAACGCGGCGGCTTCGCGGCGGCCGGCCGGGCGCTGGGCCTGCCCAAGTCGCGCCTGTCGCGCCGCGTGGCCGCGCTCGAAGCCCAGCTGGGCGTGCGCCTGCTGCAACGCACCACCCGCAAACTCTCGCTCACCGCCGTCGGCGAAACCTATTTGCGCCATTGCCAGGCGCTGCGCGAATCGGCGCAGGCCGCGGCCGACGTGGTCGCCCACGCGCAGACCGAGCCACGCGGCACCATCCGCGTGACCTGCCCCGTCACCCTGGCGCAGACGGTGCTGGCCGACGTCATGCCGATCTACCTCGCGCGCCACCCGCAGGTGCGCGTGGAGATGGAGGTGAACAACCGGGTGGTCGATCTCGTGAAGGACGGTGTCGACGTGGCGCTGCGCGTGCGCCTCACGCTCGAAGACAGCGGCAGCCTGGTGGTCAAGCGGCTCGACGACGCGCGCTCCGTGCTGGTGGCCAGCCCGGCGCTGCTGGCGCGCCAGGGCACGCCCGCCACGCTGGACGAAGCCAGCCGGCTCGACAGCGTCGCCATGTCGGCCACGGACGGCCAGGTCAGCATCCGCCTGCGCAACGCCGAGGGCCGCGAGGCCGCGCTGCAGTACCGGCCGCGCTACATCGCCGACGACCTGCTCACGCTCAAGCTGGCCGTGCTCGGCGGCACCGGCATGTGCTGGCTGCCTGACTACATGTGTGAAGACGAGTTGCGCGACGGCCGGCTGGTGCGCCTGCTGCCCGACTGGTCCACCCCGGTGGGTGTGGTGCACGCGGTGTTTCCCTCGCGCCGGGGCCTGTCGCCCGCCGTGCGCAGCTTCCTCGACTTCCTGGGTGAGTACGTGCCGGTGTGCGGCAACCTGCTGCGCCAGGCCGCGCCCTCGCGTCACCAGGGCCCCCCGTACAATGCGGGCTCTTTTTCGCCGCCATAGTTCAATGGATAGAACGAGCGCCTCCTAAGCGCTAGATACAGGTTCGATTCCTGTTGGTGGTACCACCGAACTCCACCATGTCCGCGCCGCTGCCCCGCAGCGAACTCGTCCATCAACTGCGTCGCCTGGGCCTGGGTGCCGGCGACCTGGTGATGGTCCATGCCTCGCTCAAGGCCGTGGGGCCGGTCGAAGACGGCGCCGCCGGCATCGTCCAGGCGCTGCGGGACAGCATCCACCCCGACGGCACGCTCATGGCCTATGTGTCCTGGGACCGCTCACCGTACGAGGAAACCTTGAACGGCGCGACGCTCGATGTGGCGGCACGCGACGCCTGGCCCGCGTTCGACCCCGCGACCGCAGGCACCGAACCCAGCTTCGGGCTGCTCAACGCCTTCATCTGCCGCGCGCCCGGCGTGCTGCGCAGCGCCCACCCGGATGCCAATATCGCCGCCATCGGCGCGAAGGCGCGCGAACTCATCGGCGAGCACCCGCTGCGCGAAGGTTATGGCCCGGGCTCGCCGCTGGAGCGCTTCGTCCAGCTGGGCGGCAAGGTGCTGCTGCTGGGAGCACCACTGGATTCGGTGACGGTGCTGCACCACGCCGAGACCATCGCCGACATACCGAACAAGCGCCGCGTGCGCTACGAACAACCGCTGCTCGATGCGCAGGGCCGCAAGGTGTGGCGCGTTGCCGAGGAGTTCGACACCAACGGCATCCTCGACCGCTTCGCGCAGGAAGGCGGCATGGACGCGGTGGAAACCATCGCCCGGCTGTACGCCGCCGAGGGCCGGCACGTCACCGGCATGGTGGGCCATGCCACCTGCCATGTGTTCGACGCGCGGGACATCGTGCGCTACGGCAAGGCCTGGCTCGAACGGAACTTCGGCTGACAGGCCGTCAGCGCAGCATCGCGTAGCCCACGCCGATCGCCGCCGCCAGCCCCACCGCATCGGCAAACAGCGCGCAGGCCAGCGCATAGCGCGCGTGCTGCACGCCCACGCTGCCGAAGTACACCGCGAGCACGTAGAAGGTGGTCTCGGTGGAGCCCTGCACGATGGCCGCCAGGCGCCCGGCGAACGAGTCCACGCCGTGCGTCTGCATCACGTCGATCATCAGGCCGCGCGCGCCCGCGCCGGAGAGCACCTTCATCAGGCCCACCGGCAGCGCCGGCAGGAAGTCGGTGTTCCAGCCCATCGCCGCCACGCCCGCGCCGATGCCGGCCAGCAGGAAGTCCATGCAGCCGGCCGCGCGGAACACGCCGATGGCGATCAGGATGGCGATGAGGTAGGGCACGATCTGGATCGCCACGCCGAAGCCCTCCTTGGCCCCTTCGATGAAGGCGTCGTACACGTTGATGCGCTTCCAGGCACCGGCCAGCACGAACAGCATCACCACGCCCAGGATCACGGCCGCGCCGGTGGTGCCGGCCACGCGCGTGGCCTGCTCGGCCGGCAGGCGGGCCAGGGCGGTCACGGCCACGGCCAGCAGGCCGCCCACCGCCAGCACCGGCAACAGGAAGCGCGCGCGCCACAGCGGCAGGCGCTGGCACACGGCCACGGCCAGCACGCCGGCGAGCAGCGAGATGAAGGTGACCAGCAGCGTGGGCAGGAAGATGTCGGCCGCGTTGAAGTCCGCGCCCAGGCCCTGCTTGAGCGCGATGCTCTGGCGGATGGCGATCACCGAGGTGGGGATCAGCGTGAGGCCCGCGGTGTTCATCACCACGAACATGATCTGCGCGTGGCTCGCCGTGCCGGCCGGCTCGGTGTTGAGCGTCTGCAGCTCGCGCATGGCCTTCAGGCCCAGCGGCGTGGCGGCGTTGTCCAGGCCCAGCAGGTTGGCCGAAATGTTCATGGTCATCGCGCCCTGCGCCGGGTGGCCCTGCGGCACCTCGGGAAACAGGCGCCGCAGCAGCGGCCCGGCCAGCCGCGCCAGCAGCTCGATCATGCCGGCGCGTTCGCCCACGCGCATCAGGCCCAGCCACAGCGCCATCACGCCGGCCAGCCCGAGGGAGATTTCGAAGCCGGTGCGCGCGCCGTCGAACATCGCGGTCATCAGCGCTTGTAAGATGCCATCGGCACCCAGCAGCCAGCGCACGACGGCGGTGGCGAATGCCACGGTGAAGAAACCGATCCAGACCCAGTTGAGCGCCATGGAAGGCGATGGTAGCGCCCACGGAGACACCGCATGCAACCGATTGCCCCCACCCCGCGCTCCGCGCTCGCCGCTTTCGCCATGTGCACGGCGCTGGCCGTTGCGTTCGCCGCCTCCCCCCGGGCCGCACAGGCCCAGGCGCCGGCCCAGGCGAGCTTCGTGCAGACGCCCTACAAGAACCCCAAGGCCCTGTTCGACATCTACCTCGACCACCCGGCCAAGCTGGGCGCGGCGCTGTACTGGCTGCGCTCCTTCGTGAACCCGCTCACCGAGGCGCCCTACAGCTTCTTCAACGAAGACATGAGCGTCATCGTGCTGCTGCACGGCACCGAGCTGGTGACGCTGGCGAAGAAGAACGAACCGAAGTACGAGGAACTGGTGCAGCGCATGCGCTACTACGCCGGGCTGGGCGTGAAGTTCAAGGTGTGCGGCCTGGCGCTGCAGGACTTCGGCTACACCATCGCCGACATGCAGCCCTTCGTGGAAGTCACGCCCTCGGCCATGACGGAGCTGGTGCACTGGCAGAACCAGGGCTACGCGCTGGTCACGCCGGTGGTGACGGACAAGAAGCTCTCGGTGGAAGAGATCCGCTGAGGCGCCTGCGGCGGGCCGCGACGAAGCGCCTTTCGTCGCCAACCCTCGGGACCTGTCGAAACGGCGGCGCCCCGTTCGTCGTCGGATGGCAAGCCCTGCAACCGGGTGACCCCACCCGGGTTTCGTCCACCCACCTCTTCAGGAGATTCCCATGTCGACACAACTGTGTGCCTACCTGTCCTATGACGGCAACTGCGCCGAGGCCATGAGGTTCTACGCCAAGGTGCTCAACGCCCAACTGGAAGCCCTCATCACCTATGGCGAGATGCCCGGCGGCGATCCGGTGCCGCCCGAGCACGCCGGCCGCATCATGCACGCCTACCTGGTGCACCCCGACTTCGCCATCATGGCCGGCGACGCGCCACCCGGCGTGCCCTTCACCGGCATCCAGGGCTGCATGCTGGCCATCACCTACCCCACGGTCGCCGGAGCCACGCGCGTGTTCAAGGCCCTGTCCGAGGGCGGCAAGGTGAGCATGCCGCTGGCCGAAACCTTCTGGGCCGACACCTTCGGCATGGTGACCGACCGCTACGGCACACCCTGGGGCGTCAACGGTGGGCCGAGGGAGATGGCCTGACCACCGTCAGAGCTGTCCCTCGGTCAGCGTGTCGAGCTGGAAACGGCCGCTCCTGTCCCACAGCCAGGTGTCGACATACTGGACCCGCCCGAAGCCGGGTGGCGAGGGAAACGGCGCGGCCGCGCGCACGAGGCGCTCGATCTCGGCCATGACCTCCGGCGCGTGGCTGGGGCCCCGCAGCCAGCGCGTGGAACCCACGCGCCCGCCTTGATTCACCTCGACCTCGAGCACGCCGACGGCATACAGCAGGGGCGGCAGCCGGCCCCGGTAGATGCGGTCCGGGTACTTGCGGTACAGATGGGTGGCGGCTTCTCGGCGGTAGGCCGCGCTCGCGGGCGCCTGCCCCGGCAGGGGCGCCCGGATGGAGCAACCCGCGACCAGGGCGGTGGTGGCGGCCAGCGCCAGGAACTGGCGGCGTTGTTCGATCGATGACATCGGCGCATTGGAGCAGCAGGCGCGCCGCAGCACAAGACGCCGCAACACCCGCTTACCGCTGTCGCAAGGTCCGGCTCAGCAGGATCACCGGCACCAGCCCCACCAGCACCAGGGTGAGCGCCGGCAGCGCGGCCTCGCCCAGGCGCTCGTCGCGCGCGAACTGGTAGGTCACCACCGCCAGGGTGTCGCTGTTGAAGGGGCGCAGCACCAGCGTGGCGGGCAGTTCCTTCATCACGTCCACGAACACCAGCAGCGCGGCCGCGGCGGTGGAGCGCTTGAGCAGCGGCCAGTGCACGCGCGCGGCCAGCCCCAGGCCGGTGGTACCGAGCATGCGGGCCGAGTCGTCCACGCTGCCGGGGATGCGCGCATACCCGCTCTGCACCGATTGCAGCGCGACCGCGGTGAAGCGCACCAGGTAGGCCCACACGATGCCGAACGCCGTGGCGGTGACGAAGTAGCCCACGCTGGTGTCGGGCCGCACCGACTGCAGCCAGCCCACCGGCAGCAGCAGGCCGACCACGATCACCGCGCCGGGCACGGCGTAGCCCAGGCTGGCGAGCTGCGCCACGCCGCGCGTGAGCTGGCCAGGCCGGGCGCGCACGGCAAAGGCCAGCGCCAGCGCGATCGCGGTGGCGAGCGCGGCGGCCAGGCCGGCGAGCCACACGCTGTTGCGCGACCACTGCAGGAAGGCCGTCCACGGCAGCTCGTCCCAGCCGCCGATCAGCGGGCGCAGCATGAAGAGCACGGGCAGCACGAAGCCGAAGGCAATGGGCAACGCGCAGGCCGCGATGGCGAGCGCCGCGCGGCCCCCGCGCAGTCGCGTGGGCTGGGCTTCGGCGCTGCCGGCGCGCTGGCCGCGCAGCGTGGCAAAGCGCATGCGGTGCTGCGCGCGGTGTTCCAGCCACATGAGCAGCGCCACCGTGGCCAGCAGCACGGTGGAGAGCTGGGCGGCGGCCATGCGGTTGTCCATGGCGAGCCAGGCCTTGTAGATGCCGGCGGTGAAGGTCTGGATGCCGAAGTAGCTGGCCACGCCGAAATCGGCCAGGGCCTCCATGAGCGCCAGCGCCACCCCCGCGGCCACGGCCGGGCGCGCCAGCGGCAACGCCACCTCGCGGATGCGCCGCGCCAGCGGGGCGCCGAGCAGGCGCGCGGCTTCCATGAGCTGGGCGGCGCGCTCGGCCAGCGCGCTGCGCGCCAGCAGGTACACATAGGGATAGAGCGAAAACGTGAACACCCAGACCGCGCCGGGCGTGTTGCGGATCTCGGGGAACACGCGGCCGGAGAGCCCGAAGGTCTCGCGCAGCCCCACCTGCAGCGGGCCGCTGAACTGCAGGAAGTCGGTGTAGGCGTAGGCCACCACATAGGCCGGCATGGCCAGCGGCAGCAGCAGCGCCCATTCGAAGAAGCGGCGGCCGGGGAAGTCGAACAGCGTGACCGCGCTGGCCGTTGCCATGCCGACCACCGCCACGCCCAGGGCCACGGCCACGCAGAGCGCCAGCGTGGTGAGCGCGTACTGCGGCAACACGGTCTGTGCCATCTGGCCCAGCACGTCGCGCGCCGCGGCATCGAACTGGAACCACGACGCGCCCAGCGCCAGCACCGGCAGCGTGAGCCACAGGGCCAGCAGGATCAACAAAGCCGGGGCCAACCAACGCAGCATGGGAACGGGGGGTGTGGGAAGGGTGAAGGAGCGCTGGATGATGGCATGGCAACCGGCCGCGCACGGTGGCGGGGCCATTGACCCATGTCAACACAAATGCGAATTGTAGTTATCTACAATCGTGGCAAACCAACGCCCGACCATGTTCCTGAACGTCTCCCAGCTCAGCGTGCGCTACCCCGGCCTGACCCAGGCCGCGGTGGACGGTGTCTCGCTCGGCCTGCGCGCGGGCGACATTGGCGTGCTGATCGGCCCCTCGGGCTGCGGCAAGACCACCCTGCTGCGCGCGGTGGCCGGCCTGGAGCGCGCCAGCGGCGGCAGCATCACGCTCGAAGGCGAGACGGTGAGCGACGGCAAGAGCCACATGCCGGCCGAGCAGCGCCGCATCGGCATGGTGTTCCAGGACTACGCGCTGTTCCCCCACCTTGACGTGGGCAGGAACATTGCCTTCGGCATCCACCGCCTGCCGCGCGCCGAGCGCGAGGCGCGCGTGGCCGAGGTGCTGCGGCTGGTGGGTCTGGCCGGCATGGAGGCACGCTTTCCACACGAGCTCTCGGGCGGGCAGCAGCAGCGCGTGGCGCTGGCCCGCGCGCTCGCGCCACGCCCTCGCCTGCTGCTGCTGGACGAACCTTTTTCCAACCTCGACGTGGACCTGCGCGAGCGCCTGGCGCACGAGGTGCGCGGCATCCTCAAAGCCGCCGGGGCCACCGCCCTGTTCGTCACGCACGACCAGCTCGAGGCCTTCGCCATCGGCGACGTGATCGGCGTGATGCACGAGGGCCACCTGCACCAGTGGGACGACGCATACGCGCTCTACCACCGCCCGGCCACGCGCTTCGTGGCCGAGTTCATCGGTCACGGCGTGTTCGCGCCGGCGCAGATCAGCCTGGTGGGCAACGACGTGTCGGTGCAGACGCCGCTGGGCCCGCTGCACGACGTGGACGAATGCCCGCTGCCCACGGCGTACGCCTCGGGCCTGTGCGACGTGCTGCTGCGCGCCGACGACATCGTGCACGACGACGACGCGCCGGTGAAGGCGCAGATCCTGCGCAAGGCGTTCCGCGGCTCGGAGTTCCTCTACACGCTGCGCCTGGCCAGCGGCGAGGTGCTGATGACGCACGTGCCCTCGCACCACAACCACGCGGTGGGCGAATGGATCGGCATCCGCGCCGAGGTGGACCACGTGGTCACCTTCGAGCGCGGATCGGGTGCGAGCTCGCCGCCCGCGCCGGGCGTGGTGCGCACCACGCCCGTGGCCTGATCAGCCGAGGGCGGCCTTGAGCGCCGGCAGACGCGAGACCACCAGCCCGTCCAGCAGCAGCACCGCCAGCAGCACCGCGCCGCTGAGCGGGAACGCCAGCGCGACTCCGCACATCACCAGCGCGCCGCCCTTCCACAGCGGCAGCTCGCGCGGCGCCGGTGGCGCTACCAGGCGCCATGGGCTGCGCGCCGGCCGGCGCTTCCACCACATCACGATGCCGCTCACGCACAGGAACACGGTGGCCGCGCAGAACAGCAGGTTGAGCACAGCGTTCCACCCGCCCAGGTCGCCCTGGTGCAGTGCGATGCCCACCGCCATGCCCTTCGCCACCAGCGAGTAGTCGGCAAACGCGGCTTCGGCGATCACGCGGCCGCTGAAGCGGTCCACGTGCACCGTGCGGTCCTGCGTGGGGTTCTTCAGGTCACCGCTCATGGTGTCGGCCGAGATCGTGAACACGCCCTGGGCGTCCTGCGGCAGCTGGATGTGGTGTTGACCCGCGAAGCCAAGTTGCCGCGCGAGCGCGGCCACCGTGTCCAGGTTCACCGGCTGGCCGGCGGGCACACCCAGCACGCCGGCGGCCGAGCCCGAGGCCGGCAGCGGCGTCTGCTCCAGACCCCATGGCACCTCCTTCTGGCCGGCGGTGTTCAGCGAGGCGTGCTTCGCGTCGGACTGCGGCACCGCGTCCCACTTCGCGGCGGGAAACGTACCCCAGGGCTGTGCGAACTGCGCGCCCCACACGCCCGTCCACGACAGCCCGGTGAGCAGGAACACGAACAGCAGCGCGCCGAGCCAGAAGCCCACGCTGGCGTGCAGCGAGCGCCACCACAAGCGGCCCTTCAGGCGCAGGTCGGGCAGCAGCACCTGCGCCCAGCGCGTGCCACCACGCGGCCACCCCAGGTAGAAGCCGGTCACGATCATCACGATGCCGAAACCGGCGGCGATCTCGATCAGCCGGTCGCCCGCGTCGCCGATGAGCAGCGTGCCGTGGATGCGCTCGGCCCAGGCGAACACGGTGTTTTCCTTGTCCACCAGCTGCAGCACCTGCGCGCTGTGCGGGTCCACCGCCACCGCCTCGGTGAGGCCGTCGCGCTTCACCACGAACCAGCTCGCCTGGTCGGGCGCGCGCGGCGCGATGTACTCGACCAGTTGGGCGCCTGAGCGCAGCTCCAGCACGGCCTGCGCCTGCGCGCTGACTGGAAGGGTGGCGGCCTGCGGCGTCACATGCACCGTGAAGCCGAGCCGGGTCTGGAACCCGGTGTGGAAGACCATGACCGCGCCGGTGAGCGCGAGCATGAGCAGGAAGGGCACGACATAAAGGCCGGCATAGAAATGCCAGCGCCAGGCGACGGCGTGAAACCGGGACGGCCTCGTCCCCGCGTCCGCGGCGGACGCGCGTTCTGCGGACCCCATGGCCTCAGTGCTTGTGCTGGCTGTGGTCGGCCGCAGCGGGTGCTGCTGCGGCGGCGTTGCCCAGCGGGCGCGCCGTGGCCTTGACCACCAGCGTCTCGCGCTGGCCGCCCTGGCCTTCGAACACCAGCGTCACCGGCACCACGTCGCCGGCCTTCACCGGGCCCTTGAGGTCCATCAGCATCACGTGGTAGCCACCGGGCTTGAGCTCGACCGGCTTGCCCGCCGGCAGGGCCAGGCCGGCCTTGACGGCGCGCATCCGCATCACGTCCTGCTCCATCGCCATTTCGTGGAGTTCGACCACGCCCGCGATGGGCGAGCTGACGTCGACCAGGCGCGTGTCGGCCCTGGCGCTGAGTTGCATGAAGGCGCCGGTGGACTTTTGTTGCGCCACGGTGGCGCGCACCCAGGCGTCTTTCACTTCGACATTGGCGGGCGCTTGCGCCCAGGCGCTGGCGGTGAGGGCCAGCAGGGTGGAGATGAGCAGTTGTTTCATGGCGATATCCCGCAAAGGGGCTTGAATGAAGAGCGACCGGCCCGCGCCATGGCATGGCGGAGGCCCGGAGAACAAGGCGTGGGAACAAGGCGGCGCGGGCCCCGGACCGGGACTGCGCCTCAGGCCAGCGGGGGAGCGCGCGACGGCGCGGCGGGCCAGAAGGTGGCCGGCGTGGCCCAGGGGGTCTCCGTGCCGGGTGCTTGCGCGGGCGCCGCGAGCGCGGCTTGTGGCCACGGCGCGGGCGGCAGGCCGGCGGCGCCATGCAGGCTGCACCAGGGGCAGTGGCGCGAGGCGTCCGCCATGGGCTTGCCGGCGTCTTCGCCGATGGCACTGCCCTCCGCCGCATCGGCCTGCACCCAGACCATGCCGCTGGCGCTGCACACCTGCACCCAGCCTTGCCCGCCTTGCGACACCACCACCGCCTGCGCCACCGTGGGCGCGAGCGCGCCCAGCAGCATGGCGAGCATGGCCAGCCAGGCGGCAAATCGGTGGGTGGCGCGGGTGAACGGCATGGGACACGATTTTACCCGCCGGTTGGCGTCAACTGCGGGACGCATGGGCGCATGCCCACACCGCTACGATCGCGGCACAACCCCATCAACGGAGACAGACATGCTCACACTCTGCGGCTTCGCTGCCAGCAACTACTACAACAAGGTCAAGCTCGCGCTGCTGGAAAAAGGCGTGCCCTTCGACGAGGAACTGGCCTGGGTCGGCCAGACCGACAAGGCCTGCAGCCCCCTGGGCAAGGTGCCCTACCTCAAGACCGACGCGGGCTCGCTGTCCGAGTCCACCGTGATCCTGGAGTACATCGAGGACGCCTTCCCGCAGAACCCGCTGATGCCCAAGGACCCGTTCCAGGCGGCCAAGGTGCGCGAGCTGCTGCGCTACATCGAGCTGCACCTGGAGCTGGTGGCGCGCAACCTCTACCCCGAGGCCTTCTTCGGTGGCAAGGTGAGCGACTCGGCGAAGGAGAAGATCGGCCAGCAGCTGGAGAAAAACGTGGCCGCGTTCGCGAAGCTCACGAAGTATTCGCCCTACATCGCGGGCGACCAGTTCACCCTGGCCGACTGCGCCGCCGCGGTGCACCTGCCGCTGGTGAGCAGCGCCACCAAGATCATTTTCGGCCGCGACTTCCTGGCCGACACGCCGGCGCGCGAGTACCTCAAGAAACTCGGCGAGCGGGCGACCGTGCAGAAGGTCAACGCCGACCGCAAGGCGAACACCGAGCTGATGCTCAGCCGCTCGAAGGGCTGAGCGGTCAGGGAAACCGCCGCACCAGCTCCACACCCAGGTAGACAGACCGCCGAGCCCCCGGCTCGAAGAAGCGGTTGTTGCCCTCGTTGACGATCACCGAACCCGCGTGCGCGCGGTCGGTGAGGTTGTCGATGCGCAGGAACTCGCGCCAGGTCCAGTCGCCGCGGTTTTGCTCGAAGCGCACACCGAGGTTGAACAAGGTGCTCGCTGCGGTGGCATCGGTGTTGCGGTCGTTCACCGCCATGCGGCCGGTGTGCATGGCCTCGAGCGTGAACACGCTGTTCGCCCAGCCCGGCTCCCAGGCCACTTGCACATACGCCTGCTGTTTCGCCAGCCCCGGCATGCGGTTGCCCGCGGCCACCGGCACGGTGGGCGTGGCGCAGGGCGTGGCCGTGCAGGTGAGGAAACCGTCGCGGTAGCGCGCGTCCATCCAGGTGTAGGCTGGCGTGACGGTGAAACGGCCCCATTGCAGCAGGCCCGCCAGCTCCAGCCCGTGGCGGCGCGTGCGCCCCGCGTTCTGGAAGGTGGAGCGACCGCCGGTGTTGGACAGCACCACGATCTCGTCGCGCGTGCGGGTCTCGAACACCGTGGCGCTCCATGTGCCCCAGGCCTGGCGACCGCGCAGGCCCCATTCGGCGCTCACGCTGCGCGAGGCGTTGAGCGCCGGGTTCAGGCCGGTGAGGCCGGAGGCGCGGTAGGCCACCTCGTTGAGCGTGGGCGTCTCCAGACCACGCCCCAGGCTCGCAAAGGCCTGCAACTGCGGCGTGAGTTCGCGGCGCACGCCCAGCACCGGGCTGAAGCCATCGAAGCGCACCGCGCCGCTGTCGTCGGGGTTGGTGCCGACCACATAGCGGTCGGCCGAGGTGAAGCGCACGCTGGAGTGGCGCAGGCCGGCGGTGAGCGTGGTGTCGGGCGTGCGCCACTCGGCCTGCACATACGGGTCCAGCGTGCTGGCGCGGTTGGTCTCGTCGCGGCGCAGGCGACCGAGCACGCCCAGCGTGGGGCCGATGAAGTTCTCGTAGCCCCGCCGCTCCTCGGTCTGCCGGTCGGACGCGAGACCCGCGCTCACGGTGAGGTGCTCGCCGCTGTCGTAGCGGCGGTCCAGCCGCCAGCGCGCGTTCCAGCCCCAGTAGTCGCGCGCCAGGTCGATCACGCCGCCGGCGCTGCCGGCCGGAATCTGCGCGCCGGTGGGAATGGCCTGGAACTGCCGCACGCCGCGCTGCCCGCCGTAGCCCATGAGCTCGATGCGGTGGCCCTGGCCCAGCGCCTGTTCCCAGGCGAGGCCGAGCTGGGTTTGCGAGACCGTCTTGCGCGTGTTGAACTGCGTGGCCACGGACGTGGTCTGGCCCGGGTCGGCGTCGAACTCGGCGCGTGTCAGGCCCAGCGGGTCCAGCGCGCGGCTGGTCTGCCGGTTGAGCAACAGCACCGTGCGCCCGCCTTCGTGGGCCCGCGACAGCTTGAGGTTGCCGGTGGCGCGCGAGGCCGCGGACTGCGCCCGCTCGCCGTCGGTGGCGAACTGGCCCACATCGAGCGAATACGACCAGCCGGGCTGCGCGGCGCTGCCGGTCTGCCCGGTGAGCTGGGTGGAGAAACGCCACAGGCCGTTGGACCCGGCCGCCAGCCCGCTGCGCCATTCGGCGGGGCGCTGGCCGTCTTGCGTGTAGAGCGCGATCACGCCACCGGCCGAGGCGCCGTACAGCGCGGAGAACGGCCCGCGGATGACCTCGATGCGGTCGGCGCTGCCGATCGGGAAGTTCGCCGCCTGGCCTTGCCCGTCGGGCGCGCTGGCGGGGATTCCGTCCACGTAGAGGCGCACGCCGCGCACGCCAAACGGCGCGCGCGCGCCGAACCCGCGCACCGAGATCTGCAGGTCCTGCGCGTAGTTCTGGCGGTTGCGCACCACCAGGCCGGGCACGCGGCCCAGGCCCTCGGACAGGTTGATCTGCAACTGGCCGGCGCGCAGTTCGTCGCCATCGACCACCTCGATGGAACCGGGCGCGAGCCAGCGCTGCTGCCAGGCGCCGTCGCCCGTGATCACCACCGGTGCGAGCGCGCCCGCGCTGCCACCGTCGCGTTCGGCGGTCTGGGCCAGGCCCACGGCGCTCCAGGCCAGCAGCACGGCGCTGGCGACCAGGGAACGGTGGCGGCGGCGCGCGGGGAGGAAATGGGGCATCGGCTGCGTTCGAAAAGGAAGGGGCCTATCGTCGCCGGCCCGCGACGCGGCTTCACCTTCGGACTTTCCCTGAAGACGATCTGTTCCGCGGCGGAACAGGTGCACGACGACCGAGCAAGGGCTTACCCGCATTCGGGCGCGGCGGGAAGAACCGGATACTGGGCAAGGAGACGCCCACAGGAACCCCACCATGCCCACGACCTCGACCGGCCACCCGGACGCGCCGCGTCAGCTTTTCTTCAAGACCACCGAGCAGCGCACCGCCCTGGCGCGCCAGCGCTTCTTCGACGAAGGCGCCCGCCCTTCCGGCCTGGTCGGCGAGGCGGTGATCCAGTCGTGGCTGCGCTGCTGCAAGACCCACCAGAGCCCGGTGGAGGCGGTGAGCTTCGAGCACGTCAGCCGCAGCCGCGTGCACGCCAGCCTGAACCGCAACCGCCAGCTGCTGCAGGCCGGCAACCACGAGCTCAACAACCTGGAGGCCGCGCTGGGCGGCACCGACTGCCGCGTGCTGCTGACCGACGCGCAGGGTGTGATCATCCACGCCACGCAGCTGCCGCAGGCCAGCCAGCAGCCGCTGCTCAAGACCGCTTCACGGGTGGGCGTGAACATCGCGGAAGACCACATCGGCACCAACGCCCCCGGCATCGTGGTGCGCACCGGCGAGGCCTGCACCGTCACCGGTGCCGAGCATTTTTTCCAGTGCCTGCAGACGCTGCACTGCGCGGCGGCACCGATCCGCGACATCCACGGGCAGCTCGCGGGTGTGCTGGACGTGTCGATCGAGGCCGGGCGTTTCCACTTCGACGCCGCCTCGGTGGTGGGCATGTACGCGACCACGATCGAAAACCGCCTGCTGCAGCTGCAGTCGGTCGAGCACCTGGTGCTGCGCTTCCAGGCCAGCCCCACCCTGCTCGACACGCCACTGGAAGCGCTGGCCGGCATCGATGCGCGCGGGCGCGTGCTCTGGCTCAACGGCGTGGGCCGGCGCCTCACCGGCTGCCGCATGCAGGGCCAGCCCACGGTGGAGGAGGTGTTCGGCACCACGCTGGACAAGCTGCTCGGCCTGCCCCGGCAGAGGCAGGTGCAGACCCTGCACCTGCCCAATGGCCTGGGCGTGTGGATGAAGGGCACCCTCACGGCCAGCGACGGCGCCGACTTCAAGCACGCGGTGGCGTTCTCGCGCCCCGTGGCCGAGGCGCCGATGGCGCCGCCCGCGGCGCCGGCAGATCCCGAACAGGCGGCCCCGCTGGAAGCGGACGCGGACGCCGGCGACATGCACGCCACCCTGCTCGACCACAAGCAGCGACTGATCGAGACCACGCTGGCGAACTGCGGCGGCAACATCGCCAAGGCCGCGCGGGCGCTGGGCGTCTCGCGCGGCATGCTGTACCGGCGGCTGCGCAAGGACCCGTCGCCCGGGCCGGCCGCCGACTAAGGCCTGTTGTTCGGGCCCTGCGCGAGCAGGCGCTCCACCTCGGCGCGCAGGTCATGGGCCCAGGCGCGGCGGTCGCGCCCCTGCGCCAGCTGCGGCTGTCCGTAGGTCACCACCGCCCGCACCCCGCTGGCGCTCAGCGTGGCCCAGATCGAACCCACCAGCGTGGTGTCGCCCACGAAGACCGGAGCCTCATGGGGCTCGCCGCTGCGCTCGTGCACGAAGCGCAGCGCCACCGGCAGCACCGGCGCGCGGGCCGCGATCGCGGCCTGCAGCAGGTTGGCGTGGAACGGCAGCAGCGCGCGGCCATCGCTGGTCGTGCCTTCGGGGAACACCGACAACACGTCGCCCAGTTCGAGCCGCTCGGCCATGTGGTGCACCATGCGCATGGCATCACGACGGCTGCCGCGCTCGATGTAGAGCGTGCCCGCGCCGGTGATCAGCGCGCCCAGCAGCGGCCAGTGTTTCGCGTCGGACTTGGACACGAAGCGGCTCGGGCGCGCGGCGTTCATGACCAGGATGTCCAGCCAGGAGATGTGGTTGGCCACCTGCAGCACCGGCCCGTGCTCGGGCGGCGTGCCATGCACCACCAGGTCCACGCCAAGGATGAGCAGCATGCGGCGCGTCCACGCGCGCACCAGCAGCTGGGTTTGCGCCGGCGTGAGGCGGCCGAACTCGGTGCGGATGATCCACAGCCCGCGCAGCACGTGCGCGATGGCCCGCAGGGCACGCCAGAGCGCGCGCGGCCAGTTCACGCGGGAGTGGCCCGCTCGGCCTCGGCCGACTGGTGGGCGATCTGCCCGCCCACCAGCGTGGCGCGCACCCGCACCGGCAGCTCGTGGCCACCAAAGGGCGTGTGCTTGCCCTGGCTTCGCAGCGCGCCCGGCTGCACCGTCCAGCTGGCATTGGGGTCGAAGATGCAGAGATCGGCCACGCCGCCCACCGCGATGCGGCCCACGCTGGCCTGCAGCGTGCCCAGGCTCGCGCCCAGCACGGCCTGCGGACCGCAGGTGAGCACGGTCAGCGCCTGCATCAGGCCCAGGCCGTCCTGCTGCGCCCAGGTGCAGGCCAGGCCGAGCAGCAGCTCGACCGCGGTGGCGCCGGGCTCGGCCTCGGCGAAGGGCAGCGTCTTGGCGTCGCTGTCCACCGGGTTGTGGTCGGACACCAGCGCGTCGATGGTGCCGTCGGCCAGGCCCGCGCGCAGCGCATCGCGGTCGCGCTGCTGGCGCACCGGCGGCTGCAGGCGCAGGCGGCTGTCGTAGAAGCCGATGTCCACGTCGGTCAGGTGCAGGTTGTGCACGCTCACATCACACGTGACGGGCAGGCCCTCGGCCTTGGCCTGGCGCACCAGCGCCAGGCCGGCCGCGCTGCTGATGCGGCACAGGTGCACGCGCGCATTGGGGCTGCCCGGTGTCTTGCCCTGCACGCCGCGCATGAGCTCGAACAGCGTGTGCAGCGCGATCGTTTCGGCCGCGGCCGGAATGCCCGAGAGACCCAGGCGCGTGGCCAGCGGCCCGCTGGCGGCCACGCCCTTGCCGAGCCAGAAGTCCTGCGGGCGCAGCCACACGGTGTAGCCGAAGGTGGCGGCGTACTGCAGCGCGCGCTGCAGCACCTGCACGTTGACGATGGGCACCTCGGCCTGGCCGAAACCGATGCAGCCGGACTCGGTGAGTTCGGCCATTTCGGTCAGCACCTCGCCCTGCAGGCCGCGCGTGAGCGCACCGAGCGGAAACACGCGCGCCAGGTGCAGCTTCTCGGCGCGGAACTTGAGCATGTCCACCAAGCCGGGTTCGTCGAGCACCGGATCGGTGTCGGGCGGGCAGACCAGCGAGGTCACGCCCCCGGCCACGGCCGCGGCCATCTCGCTCTCGAGCATGCCGGCGTGTTCCTGGCCGGGCTCGCGCAGGCGCACGGCCAGGTCCACCAGGCCGGGCGCGACCACGCAACCGGTGGCGTCGATGGTGCGGGCGGCGTGGAAGTCGGGCGCCACGTTGCCGATGGCGATGATGCGGCCGGCGGCGATCGCCACGTCGGCGATCTCGTCGCGGCCGGTGGCCGGGTCCATGACACGGCCGTTCTGGATCAGGATCTTCATCTGCTTATGCCTCGTTCCCTGCGACGATGCCCATCACCGCCATGCGCACCGCGATGCCATACGTGACCTGCGGCAGGATCACGCTCTGCGGCCCGTCGACCACGGCCGAATCGATCTCCACGCCCCGGTTTATCGGGCCCGGGTGCATCACGATCGCGTCGTCCTTCGCCCAGCGCAGGCGCTCGGGCGTGAGGCCGAAGCTCTTGAAATATTCCTGGCTGGAGGGCAGCAGCGCGCCGCTCATGCGTTCGTTCTGCAGGCGCAGCGTGATCACCACGTCGCAGTCCCTGATGCCCTCTTCCAGCGTGTGGCAGACCCGCACGCCCATGTGCGAGAGGTCGCTCGGCACCAGGGTGCGCGGGCCGACCACGCGCACGTCGGGGCAGCCCAGCGTGGTGAGGGCGTGGATGTCGGAGCGCGCCACGCGCGAGTGCAGCACGTCGCCCACGATCGCCACCGACAGCCGGGTGAAGTCCTTCTTGTAGTGGCGGATGGTGTACATGTCGAGCAGCCCCTGCGTGGGGTGCGCATGGCGCCCGTCGCCGGCGTTGATCACGTGCACATGCGGCGCCACGTGCTGCGAGATCAGGTAGGGCGCGCCCGACTCGCTGTGGCGCACGACGAAGATGTCGGCCGCCATGGCGCTGAGGTTGGCGATGGTGTCGAGCAGCGACTCGCCCTTGGCGGTGGAGCTGCGCGCGATGTCCAGGTTGATCACGTCGGCCGAGAGGCGCGTGGCCGCGATCTCGAAGGTGGTGCGGGTGCGCGTGCTGTTCTCGAAGAACAGGTTGAACACGCTCTTGCCACGCAGCAGCGGCACCTTCTTGACCTCGCGGTTGCTCACGCTCGTGAAGTTGGCTGCGGTGTCCAGGATCTGCGTGAGGATATCGCGCGAGAGGCCTTCGGTGGAGAGCAGGTGAATGAGTTCACCGTTCTTGTTGAGCTGGGGATTCTTGCGTTGCACGGTCAGGCTTCCTTGGTTTCCAGCACGAAGCTCAGGCGGCCGCTGTCGTCGCGCGCCAGTTCGAGCGACTGGCCTGCGGGCACGTCGAGGCGCGCGGCGCACACGTTGGCCTCGATCGGCAGCTCGCGCCCGCCGCGGTCCACCAGCACCGCCAGGCGCACGCTGGCCGGGCGGCCGTAGTCGAAGAGTTCGTTGATCACCGCGCGCAGCGTGCGGCCGGTGTAGAGCACGTCGTCCACCAGCAGCACGTGCGCGCCGTTCACGTCGAAGGGCAGCATGGTCTGCGCGCTCGATGCCAGGCCGCGCTGCGCGAAGTCGTCGCGGTGCATGCTCGACGAGATCACGCCGGCCGCGCCGCTCAGGCCCAGGTCGCGCTGCAGGCGCTCGGCCAGCCAGGCGCCGCCCGAGGTGATGCCGGCGAGCACCACCGGGCCGGCCGATGCGGCCAGCAGCTGTTTCACTGCGCGCGCGAGCTCGGCATAGAGCGCCTCGGCATCGGGCAGGTGGGAAGGCGACGGCGACAACGTCAAGGCAGGCTCCTCAAGAACTGTTCCAGGATGATGCAGGCCGATGCGGCATCGGCGTCTTTCGCGCCCAGGCTGTGGGCTTCGGTGGTGCTGTAGCGCTCGTCCACCTCGAACACCGGCAGGCCATGGCGGCCGCGCAACTGGCGGGCGAACTTCAGCGCGCGCGCGGTGTTCTCGTGGGCCGCGCCGTCGGGGTGGTAAGGCACACCCACCACCAGGGCGTCGGGCTGCCATTCTTTCAGCCGCTGCGCGATCTGCACGAAGCGCGCGTCGCCCTCGGCGGCAATGGTGGCCTGCGGCGTGGCGCTGCGCGTGAGGCGGTTGCCGGTTGCCACGCCGGTGCGTTTCAGGCCGAAGTCGAACGCCAGGAACAACTGGCAATGCGCCGGGACTTCAAGGGTCGTGGGCGCAGGCGCGTTCACGGTCATGCGTGGCCTGCGTCGGGGGAAAGCATCCAGGGCTGCAGGCCCAGCAGGGCCATGGCGCGCTCGTAGCGCTCGGCCACCGGCGCGTCGAAGATCAGGCTGGGGTCGGCCTCGACCGTGAGCCAGCTGTTTTCGGTGATTTCCGATTCGAGCTGACCCTGGCCCCAGGACGCGTAACCCAGGGACACGAACACCCGGCGCGGGCCGGCACCCGAGGCCATGGCCTCGAGCACGTCCTTGGAGGTGGTCATCTCCAGGCCGCCGGGGATGGACAGGGTGGACGCATAGACCGATTCGCCCTCGCCCGAGACCGCCTCGTGCAGCACGAAGCCGCGCTCGGTCTGCACCGGACCGCCCTGGAACACGGGCAGCTCCAGCAGGTCGTCGCGGCCCATGGGCAGGTCGACTTTCTCGAACAGGCGGGGCAGCAGGATGTCGCTGGGCTTGTTGATCACCAGCCCCAGGGCGCCGCGCTCGCTGTGCTCGCACATGAACACCACGCTGCGGCCGAATAGCTCGTCGCTGAGGCCGGGCATCGCAATCAGGAAATGATTGGTCAGGTTGATGGGGGCAAAATCAGCGGACATGGCGCGATTTTAAGCCGCCTACTCTGCTGGTCACCGCCCGGCAGGGGTAACCCCCGCCCTGCCCGATGAACAGCTACGACAAAGGTCTGATGTGGTTCCGGCGCGACCTGCGCGCGCAAGACAACGCCGCGCTGTACCACGCGCTCAAGGCCTGTCGCCAGGTCTGGTGTGTGTTCGTGTTCGACACCGACATCCTGGAGGGCCTGCCCCGGGCCGACCGGCGGGTGGAATTCATCCGCGAGTCGCTGGTGGAACTCGACGAGCGCTTGCGCGCATTGGGCCGCGAACACGGCACCGAAGGCGTGGGCCTGATCGTGCTGCACGGCCCGGCCACCCAGGCCATTCCCGCGCTGGCGCAGCGGCTGGGTGCGCAGGCGGTGTTTGCCAACCACGACGATGAACCGGCCGCGCTGGCGCGCGACGCGAAGGTGTTCGGCGACCTGGCGCACGCCGGCATCCTGCTGCACAGCCACAAGGACCACGTGATCTTCGAGCGGCGCGAGGTGCTCACACAGGCGGGCCACGCCTTCGGCGTGTTCACACCCTACAAGAACGCCTGGCTCAAGGCGCTCACGCCGTTCCACCTCAAGGCCTACCCGGTGGCGAGCTACGCGAAATCGCTGGCCGGTGTACCGGCCGAATACGCGGTGGCGGTGCCAGGCCTGCCGGACATCGGCTTCGAACCCACCAACCTCGCGCAACTGCCCATGCCCACCGGGGCCAGCGGTGCGCATCAGCTGTTCGAGGATTTCGTCGAGCGCATCGACCGCTACGACGAGGCGCGCAATTTCCCCGCCGTCAAGGGCCCGAGTTACCTCAGCGTGCACCTGCGCTTCGGCACCGTCTCCATACGGCAGCTGGCCTCGGTCGCCTACCAGATGCACCTGCAGGGCATCGCCGGCGCGAGCACCTGGCTGTCGGAGCTGGTGTGGCGCGACTTCTACCACCAGGTGCTGGCCAACTTCCCGCACGTGGTGGACAAGGCCTTCAAGCCCGAATACGACCACATCAAGTTCGAGCACGGCAAGCACGCGAAGGAACTGTTCGCCGCCTGGTGCGAGGGGCGCACCGGCTACCCGCTGGTGGACGCGGCCATGCATCAGATCAACCAGACCGGCTACATGCACAACCGCTTGCGCATGGTGGTGGCGAGTTTCCTGGTGAAGGACCTGGGGCTGCACTGGCAGTGGGGCGAGCGCTACTTTGCCGAGCACCTGATCGACTTCGACCTCGCGGCCAACAACGGGGGCTGGCAGTGGGCCAGTTCCAGTGGCTGCGACGCCCAGCCCTACTTCCGCATCTTCAACCCCGTGAGCCAGAGCGAGAAGTTCGACCCGAGCGGCAAGTTCATTCGCCGCTACCTGCCGCAGCTCGCCGGCCTGCCCGACGCGGCCATTCATGCGCCGTGGCAGGCCAACGACATCGAGCTGGCCGCCGCCGGGGTGGTGCTGGGCGAAACCTACCCGCGCCCGGTGGTGGACCACGCCGAAGCGCGCGAGCGCACGCTGCTGCGCTATGCGGTGGTGAAGAAGCCGGGGGCGACGCCACGCTGAACCGCGCGGCGGCGGCACAGCGTGGGGGTTACGCCTCGGCCGCAGCCTTGGCGTAGTGGGCGATCAGGGCCAGCAACTCGTCTTCCGAATACGGCTTGCCGAGGTAGTGGTCGACGCCGAGTTCGCGCGCGTGTTCGCGGTGTTTCTCCGCGATGCGCGAGGTGATCATGATCACCGGCAGATCGGACAGGCGCACGTCGCTGCGGATGTTGCGCACGAGGTCGAAACCGTCCATGCGCGGCATCTCGATGTCGGACAGCACCACGGTGGGCCGCTCGGTCTGGAGTTTCTCCAGCGCCTGCAAGCCGTCCGCCGCCAGCGTCACGCGGTAGCCTTCGCGCTGCAGCAGGCGCTGCGTCACGCGGCGCACGGTGATGGAGTCGTCCACCACCAGCACCAGCGGCACCGCGTTCAGTTCCATCGCGCTCTGCGCCAGGGCCTCGCTGGTCGAGAGCAGCGGTGCATTGCGCTTCTGGCTGCTCACCCACTCGGCCACCTGGGCGCCGTACACCGTGGCCAGCGCCACCGGGTTGTAGATCAGCGCGACCGCACCCGACGCCAGAACCGACATACCCGCCAGACCCGGCAGGCGCGAGAGCTGCGAGCCCAGGTTCTTGACCACGACTTCCTGGTTGCCCAGCACTTCGTCCACATGCATGGCCACGCGCTGGGCCGCGCTTCGGAAGATCACCACCGGCTGGGTGCGGCCCTGGGCTTCGACCGAATGCGCCGACGACTGCAGCAGCGCGCCAGCCCAGTAGAAGGGCACGTCCTCGCCGGCCACGTTGAGGTGGCCGCTGGCGTAGGCCTTGTTCAGGTCGTCGCTGCTCAGGCGGCGCACCACCTCAACCAGGTTGGAGGGCACGCCCAGCGTGAGTGCGCCGGCGCGCAGCATCACCACCTGCGTGACGGCCGTGGTGAGCGGCAACACCAGCTTGAAGCTGCTGCCCTGCCCCGCCTGCGTGGCGGTCTCGATGCGGCCACCGAGCGCAACCACGTCGTTGCGGACCACGTCCATGCCGATGCCGCGACCGGCCAGTTCGGACACCTCGCGTGCCGTGCTCAGGCCCGGCTCGAACACCAACTGGGCGGCTTCTTCGTCGCTCAGATGAACGCCGGGCTGGATCAGGCCCTGCGCCAGACCCTTCTCGCGCAGGCGCGCCAGATCCAGGCCGGCGCCGTCGTCGGTGAAGACCAGCGACACGTCGTTGAGTTCGTGGCCCAGCACGATCTCGATCTGGCCTTCGACCGACTTGCCCGCTTGCTGGCGCGCGTCGGGCAGCTCGATGCCGTGCACCACGCTGTTGCGCAGCAGGTGCTCGAATGCGCCGGTCATGCGGTCGAGCACGCCGCGGTCCATTTCGATGTTGCCGCCGGTGATGTCCAGCCGCACCTGTTTGCCGGTTTCCTTGGACGCCTGGCGCACCACGCGGTACAGGCGCTCGGAGATGCCTTCAAATTCCACCATGCGCGTGCGCAGCAGGTCGCGCTGCAACTCGCGCGTCTGGCGCGCCTGGGCAACGAGGCTGTCTTCGGTCGATTCCACCGCACGCTGCAGGTTGCGCTGCACGGTGGCCACGTCGTTGACCGACTCGGCCATCATGCGGGTGAGTTCCTGCACCCGCGTGAAGCGGTCGAACTCGAGCGGGTCAAACGACTGGTCGGCGTCGCGCGCCTGGGCCAGGCGCGACTGCATCTGGGTTTCGGCCTGCAACTCGATGTCGCGCAGCTGGCCGCGCAGGCGGTCCAGGTTGCCGGTGAGGTCTTTCAGCGAGCCGCGCAGGGTCACCAGCTCGGACTCCATGCGCGAGCGCGTGATCATCACCTCGCCGGTCTGGTTGACCAGGCGGTCCAGCAGCTCGGGCCGCACGCGCACAGCGGCGCCAGCACGCGCCTGAATGACTGTCGGTGCCCGCGGCAGGGTCAGGCCCGCCAAGCCAGCGACGCCGGCGGCGGCCGCAACTTCCGGCGAGAGCGAGGTGGCGGCTTCCGGCGGTGCGACCGGCGCGGCGTCGGCCGGCACCAGCTCGGGCGCCGTCTGCACGACGTCCACGATCTGGGCGTCGGCGTTGCGCAACTGGTCGAAGCGCGCGCTGATCGCATCGAACGCCGTCTGCAGGGGCTCGAGGTCGGCGCTGCGTTGCACGTCGGAGCCCAACCGCTCGGCGGTGGTTTCCATGCGGTGCGCCATTTCACCCAGACGCAGGGCGCCAGCCAGGCGCGCACTGCCCTTGAGGGTGTGCAGGTTGCGCAACACCTCCGCGCGGGCGCTGCCATTGTCGGGCCGCGAGACCCACTGGCGCAGCGCGCCCCCGAGCTGGGGCATGAGTTCCTGCGCCTCTTCGGCAAAGATCGGAAACAGGTCGACGTCGATCGTGTCGAGCACGTCGATGTCGTCGTCGATGTCCTGCACCGCGCCGTGCACGCGATGGGTGTCGACATGAGGCGCCGTGAAGGTCGTGATGTGCTCGGCGCGGTCGGGCACCTCGAAACCCGTGAGAGCCAGCACTGGCGACACCGCTTCGGGTTCGAGGTGCGACTCAGGCGCCGGCTCGGGCACCGCTTCAAACGGCGCTTCGATCTCGGGCGCGGGCATGAAGGCTCCGTCCTGCACGGCGCTTTCGGGCTCCACGCTGTCGGGCTGGGGGTCGTGCACCACGCGGTACAGCGCGGCCATGAGGTCGGCGTTGGGGTCCTTGAGGAATCCGGCCGCGAACTGGTGCAGCAAGCGACGGACGTCGTCCGACGCGTCGATGAAGAGCTGCGCCTGCGCGGCCGTGGCGGGCTGGCCCGACCGCTGGTGCATGCCGACCGACTCGATCGCGTGCTCCAGCGCGCGGGCAATGTCGGACAGGGACTGGAAGCCCACCGTGGCCGAACTGCCGGCCAGCGAGTGCGCCAGCGCCTCGGCCTGCTCGGGCACCGGCTCGTGGCGCTCCAGCGCCCACTCGGCCAGCACGGTGCTCAGGCGGCGGGACCATTCGTCGGCCTCGTTGAGGTAGACGTTGTAGAGCTTGAGGCCGATGCGCAGCGGGCCGATGACCTTGGTCTGCTCGTCGGGCATCGCGTCGAGTTCCGGCTGGAAGCCGGGCTCGGGTTCGGCGACCGCATCCACCGCTTCGGGTACGGGAAGCTCGTGCGCCACGTCGACCGGCATGCCCTCTTCGTGAACAGGGAGTGCCTGCGCATCCACCAGCTCGACCACATCGCCGAAGATCGACTCGGGCGGTGGTTCGATCGGCTCGACCGGCGTCGCCTCCACAGGCGACTGCGCCGCCGACGAAAACGCCGCGAGCTGGCCGAAATCGATGTCGGCCAGCAAGGGTTCGGTGGCCGCGGCCACGGGCGGATCGGCGGGCAAGCCCAGCTCGCCCGAGAGCAGGAAGGCGTTGGTCTGCGCAAAATCGGGGGGTGCGATCTCCGCAGGGCTTGCGACCTCCGCATTGAGGTCGAAGGACAGCTCGACCGGTGCGTCCACCGCCGCCGCAGCTTCCGGCACCGGCTCGACCAGCGATGCAGCGACGGGCAGATCCACCGTCGGTGCGGACTCGGCTTCAGGCTGGGTCAAAGGCAGGTACTGGCCCTGATCACGCAGGGCCTCGGCGCTGGCGCGGAACGGCTGCGCGCGCCAGGACACGGCGCGGCGGGCGGTAATGTCGTCGACCCAGCGGGCGAACTCGTTCATGGCCTCACCCGCCAGCGTCAGCAGGGGCGGGCTGGCCGGGCGCTGCTCGGCCAGCACGGTGTTGAGCAACTGCTCCATGGCCCAGGCGGCTTCGCCAAACTCGTCGAGGCCGACCATGCGCGAACTGCCCTTGAGCGTGTGGAACGCACGGCGCAGGGTCGTGAGGTGCTCCAGATCACTGGGCTGTACCTGCAGGTGCGACACCGCTTCCAGGCCGTTGCCCACCACTTCGCGGGCCTCTTCCAGGAAGATGTCGAGCAGGTCGTCTTCGTCGTTGTCTTCTTCGCTGGAGGTATCGGGCTCCGCCCCGCGGGCAGGGCCCGAGGACTCCGACAGACCGACCAGCGCTTGCGCGCCTGCGGCGGCGTCGTCGTTGACCACGGCGTCGGCCGCCTCGCGGGCAGCGCGCGCCACGTCCGACCGCTCGGCCAGCGAGGCCTGGTCGGCCAGCGAGTCGAGCTGTTCGCTCAGGTCGACCAGGCTCAGGCCACCCTGAACGCCGTCGACCACGCGCTGCACGCCATCGCTGATGGCCTGGGCCTCTTCGCGGGCAGGCTGGTGCAGGGCATCGGCACTGACGGTGCGGCCCATGAGCGGCAGCAGTTCGCCTTTTTCCTCGTCGAAGACGAAGAGTTTCTTGGCCAGCGCGGGCTGGTAATTGAGCATGTCCACCAGGAAGCTCATCGCGCTGAGGTTGTTGCCCAATTGCTGGAAGGTCCCGGCTTCGCGCGCCATCGCCTCGTCCACTTCGGTGTCGAGGATCTGATCGACGGTGTTGCGCATGCGCGCGACCGTGTGCACCGCCTGCTCCAGCCCCAGCACCGAGAGCACACCGCGCATCTGCCCCAGCTGGGACACCGCCACGTGCAGGCCCGCCTTTTCCTGGGGCGTGCGGAAGAACTGGTCCAGCGACTTTTCCACCTCGCCGAGCGAGACCTTGAGTTCGCCGACCACACTGCCCATGGTCTGCCGATCGCTCACTCGGCGGTACAGCTGCTCCATCCACGCGTCCAGCGGCTGCGCGGGCTGGCCCGCCAGCACACCTTCGAGCCGTGCGGCCAGGGCCAGCGTGCGCTCGGTCAGTTCGGGCGCGCTCGGGTCGAAATCTTCAAAGGCGGCTTCCAGATACAGCGTGGTGGTGGCCACCTCCATCGCCAGTTCGGGGCGCACGCCGCCGGCCTCCTGCACCGCCTGATCGGCGGCTTTCACCAGGGCCTGGGCAAGCACGGTGCTGGCCGGGTGCAACTTGAGCAGCGAATCGCCGATCAGGCTGAACTGGTCGGCCACCTGCCGGGAGCGGCTGTTGTCGCCACCGGAATACAGCGACCAGACTTCCTTCGCGGCATGGATGCGCTTGCGGGCCTGCGCCAGCACCGCGGGGTCGTAGCGACCCAGGGTGGCCTGGTGGTAGTCCACCGGGGGCAGCTTGCCCAGGCCGAAGGTTTCGCGCACCGCCGCCAGATGCGGGGTGGTGGCCGCCGACACTTCAGCCGGCTGGGCACAGAAGAACAGCAGATCGTGCAGCAGGGTCTCGGACACCTGGGGCTTGCCCTGGGCCAGATTGACGAATTGCAGCAGGATGCGCGAGGTCGCGCGTTTCACGAACACGTCGGGTGGCAGCAGGCGGTGCGCCACCGCTTCGAAGTAGCCGGCCGAGACACGCCAGAAGGTGCGCGCGCGGGCGTCGGTCGCGCCGGCCGACAGTCCGGCGCTGAGCTTGGCGAGCTGCAGGGCCGCTGCGGAACTCTGGGTCTTGACCACCAGCAGCACCAGCCGGTCGAACAGGGAACGGATGGCCGCGTTGCACTGCAGCGGCGCCGCCTCGGCCGGTGCGCCCAATTCCTGGCCACGGTGCTCGAACGGCCACAGATCGGCCGGGTGAATGCGCTCGGCGGCCGCCAGTTCCTGCACCTCGCGGTACTGCGCGAACAGCGCCACGGGTTGTACGGGCTTGTTGTTCAGCACCGCTTCGAGGTACTCGATCAGCGCGAAGCTGGCGCGCTCCACCTTGCCCGCGGCTTCTTCGGTGCAGCTGTTGGGTCGCTGAACGAACCGCTGAACGGCGGCCTCCATGGCACGCAACACCTGGGCGGGCGCGCCCAGACCCACCATCTCGAGCGCCCCCACGGCCTGGTGCAGTTGCTGGCGCGCGAGCCGCAAGGACCCCGGGTCCACCGCTTCAAGGTCGTTGTTGCGCGACTGCTCCGTCTCGCGCACGAAGCGCTTGATGGCCTTGTTGGCCCCGTCGAGCGATTTGCGCAGTTCTTCGAAGACCCATGCCAGCGGGCCGAGGTCGGCAACCGGTGCGTCCGGGTTCAGGCTGTCGGTGTCGGTGGCTGTGTCGAGCATGTTCTTCCAGTGGTGTTACACAGACGCGGACCGGATTTATGCGATCTTGAATCGAGCCACCGACTGGCGAAGCTCTTCGGCCATGGCGGAGAGCTCCCGCACCTGCTGTGCCGTGGAGCGCGTGCCTTCGCCGGTCTGCTCGGTCACGGCAAAGATGTGCTGGATGTTGCCCGCCACCTCGTTGGCCGAATCGGCTTCGCGGGAAGCGGCGTTGGAAATCTGTTCGATCAGCTCGGCCAGGCGGCGCGACACGCGGTCGATTTCGGACAGTGCGGTACCCGCGTTGTCCGACAGCTTGGCCCCCTCGACCACACCCTGCGTGGAACGCTCCATGGCGGCCACGGCATCCTGCGTGTCGGTCTGAATCGCTTTCACCAGCGCCGAGATCTGGCGTGTGGCATCGGCCGACCGCTCGGCCAGCCGCTGCACTTCTTCCGCCACCACCGAGAAGCCGCGACCGGCTTCACCGGCCGACGCGGCCTGGATGGCGGCGTTGAGCGCCAGCACGTTCGTCTGTTCGGTAATGTCCGAAATCAGCTCGGTGATTTCACCGATCTCCTGCGACGACTCGCCCAGACGCTTGATGCGCTTGGAGGTTTCCTGGATCTGGTCGCGGATGGCGTTCATACCGCCGATGGCGTCCTGCACGGCCTGAAGACCGGACTCGGCGGCTTGCAGCGACGCACGTGCCACCGTGGCGGACTCTTGCGCCTGGCCCGACACCTGGTTGATGCGCTGCGCCATGTCCAGCACGGACTGACCGGTTTCACGGATCTCGCGCAGCTGTTCGGTGGAAGCCGCCAGCAGTTCGGTGGACGTGCTTTCCACCGCCGACGTGGTTTGCGCCACGCGCGTGGCCGTGGCCTGCACGTTGCCCACCAGGGAGCGCAGCTCTTCCACCGTGTAGTTCACCGAGTCGGCGATGGCGCCGGTGATGTCTTCGGTCACCGTGGCTTCCTGCGTCAGATCGCCTTCGGCCACCGTCTGCAGTTCGTTCATCAGCCGCAGAATGGCGGCCTGGTTGGCGTCGTTGACGCGCTTGGCGTCCTGCTCCAGCGACTCGGCGGCCAGCCGCTGCGATTCTGCGGTCAGCTGACGCTGGCGGCTGTCCTGCAGCTGCACGTAGGCGAGACCGGCCGCGCAGACCAGGGCGAACACGGCGGAGATCAACAGCGCGAGGAATTCGCCGCCACCCAGACCGGAGCGCGAGGACAGGTCTCCCTGCAGCTTTTCCAGACCCAGGCGCAGGGGTTCACTGTCGGAAATGATGCCCGCCTGCGCTTCACGCGCCGACACCAGGCCCTGCAGGTTGCCCAGAATGGCGCCCGCTTCGACGCGCGTGGCCTCGTACAGCTTGAGCAAGGCGCCCAGACGTTCGCGCACCTGCTCATCGCGGGCTGCGGTCAGACGCAACTCCTCGCTGCCGTTGAGCAGGCCTTCGGAGATTTCCTTGAAGGTGTTCAAGTCCTTGCCCAGCAGGAACACCGCCTCGGGGCTGACGCCCTCCATGGTCAGGAATTCGTTGGCCGACTTGCCGATGCGCTGCGTCAACATCACGAGCTGGCCCGAAGCGGAGATTTCGGCGGCGGGCGCGTTCTGCTGCAGCTTGAGCGAGGAGATGGTTTCGGCGATTTCCAGCAGGTCAGAGGACTGGCGGTTGATGGTGCGCAAGGCATTGCCCACCTGGGTCAGGATGTTCTGTTGCGCCAGCACGGCCGACGCATTGCGCTCGGCCTGGTCGATCTTGGGCAGCAACTCGTCCAGCTGGCCCGCGTACTCGGGGCCCAGGGCATCGAGCGACATCTCGCCATCGCCCTGTTTGAGGCCGCGCAACGTGCGGGCCATCACGTCGGAGCTGTCCCGCACTTCGGGGAACGCGGCCGGGCTGCCGATCAGGGCCTGCGACACGCTCTTGGCCAGACGCTGGGACTGCATCAGGGCCTGACCGCTGGCGGCCACCTGCTGACCCACTTTCTCGGTCTGGCTCAGTGCAAAGAAGGTCACCGCGCCCAGCACCACCAGCCCGAAGGCCAGCAACACGGCCAGCGAACGCTGGTGCTGCTCGGCTGGCCGTCGGCCCAACAACGGCAGGGACACCAGGCCCGCCCGGGAGCCGCTGTCCTCGTCCTCGTCGTCCACCATCGGGCTGCCGACGAAACCATCCGACGAGGCGTTCGGCGCCAACCGGGCCGCGGCGAGTTCGGCGACGTCCTGGTCAGTGGCATTGGAAAGGTCGGGTTCGTCGCCGGCTTTTTTCTTGAAGAGACCCTGGAATCGATCAAGCATGGCCATGTAAAAACCTTCCAACTGAAAACAGAATGACAAAAAGACCCAAAGCGGTCCGCGGGTTCAACCTTCAGGCCGCAATCGCCAGAAATTCGGGCTCGGCCACCAGCGCCTGCAGATCGAGCTCCTGCCAGGGCATGCCCTGCGGGTCAACCAGCGAGCGGGTGAAATAAGAAGGGGCGTTATCGGGATTCGACCCGATGGCTGCAAACATGGACGGGTTGCGCAGACCGAGCAGCCGATCGATCCAGATCACGGCATTCACGCCCAGCGCGGCGTGCAGGCTGACCAGGCGAGACTCGGAGGTGACCCGCTCGCCGGCGGCGATGGAGGAAGGCGTGCCCGCCGCACCCGCAGGCGCCTCGACCAGGCGCGCCAGATCGATGACACCATGCAGGCCGCCGCGCAGGCTGGCCACGCCCGCATACCAGGGCTTGGTGTAGGGCACACGCTGAAGCGGTGACCAGGGGAAAATTTCGCCGGACTGCACCAGGGGCAGCAGGTACCGCCGGCCACTGGCCTCGACGGCCAGCCAGGTTGCCGTGACAGCTTCGGTCTTGGCGACCGTCAAGCGCTGGGCCAATCGTTCCTGAAGTTCCTTGAGTGATTGACGTTTGGCCATGCTCGGTGCGGTTCAGGTCGTGAGGTGCGTTTAACCCAGAGCCCGGATTTTCGACAGCAGCTCTTCGGCGTCGACCGGCTTGGTAACGTAGTCGCGGGCCCCCTGACGCATGCCCCACACGCGGTCGGTCTCCAGGTTCTTGCTCGTGCACATGACGATGGGAATACTCGAATATTGAGGGTCCCGCGTGATGGCACGCGTGAGTTGAAACCCATTCTGACCGGGCATCACCACGTCCATCAGGATCAGGTCCGGCTTTTCCTCGCCAAGCCGACGGAAGGCCTCGTCCGCATTCTCAGCGGTGCGCACGGTGTAGCCGTTTTTACCCAGCAGGTCGGACAAAACCATCAACTCGGTTTTGGAATCGTCGACCACAAGAATTTTCCGAATGGGCATCACACTGCTCCGGTTAGGTTGGCGCCAAACTGCTGCACCGCGTGCAGAAGCTGGTCTTTGGTGAAAGGTTTGGTGAGGTAGTCCTGCGAGCCCACCATGCGACCACGCGCCTTGTCGAAGACGCCGTCCTTGGAGGACAACATCACCACGGGGATGCTGGCAAAACGCACGTTGCGCTTGATGATGGCGCAGGTCTGGTAGCCGTCGAGGCGCGGCATGAGGATGTCGCAGAACACCAGGTCGGGCTGGTAATCGTTGATCTTGGCCAGGGCGTCGAAGCCGTCGTCGGCCAGCAGGACTTCGTGCCCGCCCTGTTTGAGGAAGATCTCGGCGCTTCGGCGGATGGTGTTGCTGTCGTCAACCACCAGGACTTTGAGGGCAGGCGTTGTGCTCACGGTTCACTAGCTCCAGAGGGTGGGACAGGACATGGGACACGAGACCGGTCGATACCGTACCGGGTTCGCCATGAAACCATAAGGTGCGCCGTTTCGATGTCAGATTTGCACCATTTCAAAATCTTCTTTGCGGGCGCCGCATTCCGGGCATGTCCAGTTCATGGGCACCTCGGCCCAAGGGGTGCCTGCGGCCACGCCATGCTCCGGTGCCCCTGCAGCTTCGTCGTAAATCCAGCCGCAGATCAGGCACATCCAAGTCTTGGTTTCGGTCATGGTTATAGGGGGCATTGTCTTAGAATGCAAGCATTGTATCGAGCCATGTGCACCGCTCCGCAAGCCAGTTACGCCGGCTGTCGATCACGTTTGGCCCCCTGCGTGAACCATTGCTCGGGTGACCGCGCCACAACCCTGCCCTCCCCCAGTACCCCATGCCCGATACACCCGAATCCTCTGCCCCTGCGGCGGTGGAGTCCCCCGGAGAAACCTCGCTCCCGTGCGTGATGACGTTCAACGCCAGCGACCCCAGCGGCGCGGGCGGTCTCAGCGCGGACATCACGGCCATGTCGAGCGCGTCGACCCATGTGCTTCCCGTCGTGACGGGAGCCTATGTGCGCGACACCTCGGACATTCACGACCACATTGCCTTCGACGAGGAAGCCGTGACCGATCAGGCCCGGTGCGCGCTGGAAGACATGCCGGTCCAGGCCTTCAAGGTCGGCTTCGTGGGCAGCCCGGAGAACCTCAGCGCCGTGGCGGAGATCACCACCGACTACGCCGAAGTGCCGGTGATCACCTACATGCCCGACCTCTCATGGTGGGACGAACTGGCGATCGAGACCTATCTCGACGCCTGCGCCGAGCTGCTGTTGCCGCAGACCACCGTGCTGGTGGGCAACCACAGCACCTTGTGCCGCTGGTTGTTGCCCGAGTGGGAGGGTGACCGTCCCCCGAGCCCGCGCGAGGTCGCGCGGGCCGCCGCCGTGCATGGCGTGCCTTACACACTGGTGACCGGCTTCAACGCCGCCGACCAGTACCTCGAAAGCCACCTGGCCACGCCCGAATCCGTGCTGGCCACCGCGCGCTACGAGCGCTTCGAGGCGACCTTCACCGGCGCTGGCGACACGCTCTCAGCCGCCCTGTGCGCGCTGATCGCGGGCGGCACCGACCTGCAGTCGGCCTGCGCCGAAGCGCTGACCTACCTCGACCAGTGCCTCGACGCCGGTTTCCAGCCCGGCATGGGGCACGCCGTGCCCGACCGCCTGTTCTGGGCGCACGACGACGAAGGCGCCGAAGAAGAGCCGTCGACCGAAACGGCCGCCGACAGCACGCTCGACGCCGACGATTTCCCGCTCGACACCACGCGCCATTGAACCCCCTCACCGCCCACCCATGACCACCACCGACCGCAACCAGCAGCTGTTCGACCGCGCCAAGGCCCTGATCCCCGGCGGCGTGAACTCGCCCGTGCGCGCGTTTCGCGCGGTGGGCGGCACACCCCGTTTCGTGCAGCGCGCGCAAGGTGCCTACTTCTGGGACGCCAACGGCCAGCGCTACATCGACTACATCGGCTCCTGGGGCCCGATGATCCTGGGCCACGGCCACCCCGCTGTGGTGGAAGCGGTGCAGAAGGCGGTGCTGGAAGGTTTCTCGTACGGTGCGCCGACCGAACGCGAGGTCGAGCTCGCCGAAGCGATCATCGAACTGGTGCCGAGCATCGACATGGTGCGCCTGGTCAGTTCAGGCACCGAGGCGGGCATGAGCACGATCCGGCTGGCACGCGGCGCGACCGGGCGGAAGAAGATCATCAAGTTCGAGGGCTGCTACCACGGCCACGCCGACGCACTGCTGGTGAAGGCCGGATCCGGTCTGGCCACCTTCGGCAACCCCACCAGCGCGGGGGTGCCGCCCGAGGTGGTGCAGCACACCATCGTGCTGGAATACAACAACGTGGCGCAACTGGAAGCGGCGTTTGCCGAGCACGGGCCCGAGCTGGCCTGCCTGATGATCGAACCGATCGCGGGCAACATGAATTTCGTGCGCGCCAGCGTGCCGTTCATGAAGCGTTGCCGCGAGCTGTGCACACAGCACGGTGCGCTGCTCGCTTTTGATGAAGTCATGACGGGGTTCCGCGTGGCGCTCGGCGGCGCGCAGAGCGTGTACGCGAAACTGATCCCGGGCTTTGAGCCCGACATGACGGTGATGGGCAAGGTCATTGGTGGCGGCATGCCGCTCGCGGCCTTCGGCGCCAAGCGCGCGGTGATGGAACAGCTCGCACCGCTGGGCGGGGTGTACCAGGCGGGCACGCTGTCAGGCAACCCGGTCGCCACGGCATGTGGCCTGGCCACCCTGAAGGAAATCCGCAAGCCCGGGTTCTTTGAGTCGCTGTCGGCCACGACGCGCTCGCTGGTCGATGGCTTGAAGTCGGCCGCGGCCGCCGAAGGCGTGGCCCTGTGCGGCGACAGCGAGGGCGGCATGTTCGGCTTCTTCCTGTTCGACGAGCTGCCGCAGAACTACGCCAAGGTCATGACCACCGACGGCCCGCGCTTCAACACGCTGTTCCACGGCCTGCTGGATCGCGGCGTGTACATCGCACCGGCTTTGTACGAAGCCGGCTTCGTGAGCGCCGCGCACACGGCCCAGGACATCGAAGAGACCGTCGCTGCGGCGCGCGAGGTGTTCAAGCAGCTGGCTCGCTGAAGGCACGTCAACCGCGCAAGAAAAAAGGCCGGTGATCCACCGGCCTTTTTCATGGGGCTGCGCCGCTCAATGGCGGAAATGGCGGACGCCCGAGTACACCATCACCACGCCGCGCTCGTCCGCCGCGTCGATCACTTCCTGGTCGCGCATCGAGCCACCCGGCTGGATCACGCAGCTCGCGCCCGCGTCCACCACCACGTCCAGGCCGTCGCGAAACGGGAAGAAGGCGTCGCTGGCCACGGCGGTACCCTGCAGCGAGAGCTTGGCGTGGCCGGCCTTGATGCTGGCGATGCGCGCCGAGTCCAGACGGCTCATCTGGCCCGCGCCCACGCCCATGGTCATGCCGTCCTTGCAGAACACGATGGCGTTGGACTTCACGAACTTCGCAACCTTCCAGGCGAACAGCAGGTCGTCGATCTGCTGTGCGGTTGGCTGCAGCCTGGTCACCACCTTGAGGTCGGCGCGCTGCAGCACATGGTTGTCGGCGCTCTGGATCAGCAGGCCGGAGCCCACGCGCTTGACGTCGCTCAGGTTCAGGCCCTTGTCCCAGGCGGTGGGACCGCCGGGCGGCAGCGCGATTTCGAGCACGCGCACGTTGGCCTTGGCCTTGAACACCTCCAGCGCCTCGGGCGTGTAGCCCGGCGCCATCAGAACCTCGACGAACTGCTTGCTGATCGCCTGCGCGCCCGCGCCGTCGAGCACGCGGTTGAGCGCGATGATGCCGCCGAAGGCGCTGGTCGGGTCGGTCTGGAAGGCCTTGCTGTAGGCCTCGAGCGCGTCCTTGCCCACGGCCACACCGCAGGGGTTGGCGTGCTTGACGATCACGCAGGCCGGCGCGTCGAAGCTCTTGACGCACTCCCAGGCCGCGTCGGCGTCGGCGATGTTGTTGTAGCTCAGCTCCTTGCCCTGCAATTGCTTCGCGGTCACGAGCGAGCCGGGCGCCGGATACAGGTCGCGGTAGAACGCAGCGCTCTGGTGCGGGTTCTCGCCATAGCGCAGGTCCTGCAGCTTGACGAAACGGCCGTTGCTCTGGGCCGGGTACTCGCTGCGCCGGGGCACGCTCGCGCCTTCCTCGAACTCGATCGACGAGAGGTAGTCGCTGATGGCGGCGTCGTAGTTGCTGATGCGGTTGAACGCGGCCACCGACAGCGCGAAGCGCGTCTTGTCGCCGAGCTTGCCGTGGGTCTTGAGTTCGTCGAGTACGGCCGGGTACTGGGTCGCGTCTGTGAGCACCGCCACATCCTTCCAGTTCTTCGCGGCGCTGCGCACCATGGCCGGACCACCGATGTCGATGTTCTCGATCGCGTCCTCCAGCGTGCAGCCGGCCTTGGCCACCGTGGCCTCGAAGGGATAGAGGTTGACGATCAGCAGGTCGATGGTATCGATGCCGTGGGCCTTGAGCGCGGCCATGTGCTCGGGCAGGTCGCGGCGCGCCAGCAGGCCGCCGTGCACCTTGGGGTGCAGCGTCTTCACGCGGCCGTCGAGCATCTCGGGGAAACCGGTGAGTTCGGCCACCTCGGTCACGGGCAGGCCTTTGTCGGCCAGCAGTCTGGCGGTGCCGCCGGTGGAGATCAGGGCCACGCCGAGGCCGTGCAGGGCCTGGGCGAGTTCGACGATGCCGGTCTTGTCGGAGACGGAGATGAGTGCGCGCATGGAAGGGATGTGGGGAGGTTTGAAATCGGGCGGCCGGGCTCAGTCGATGAGCTTGTGTTCGAGCAGCTTCTTGCGCAGCGTGTTGCGGTTCAGGCCCAGCCACTGCGCGGCGCGCGACTGGTTGTGCTGCGCCTGCTCCATCACCACCTCGAGCAGCGGCTTTTCCACCGCCTTGACCAGCATGTCGTGCAGATTGGCCGGGTCGGTGCCATTGAGGTCGTGGAAGAAGTCTTCCATACTGGCACGCACACAGTCGTGCAGTTTGTTCTGTTTCATGCGGCCAGTTTCCAGTTGTCTCTCGGGATTGTTGTTGCTTCTTCGTGGGACCACTCGTCCAGGCTGTCGCTCACGCAGCGCAGCTGCGCCTCCACCGTGGTGAGGGCATTGACGCGCGAGCGGAACAGCGCGGCCGCGCCCGGCGGCAGCGGCAGCGACTGCGCGTACCAGCCCAGGTGCTTGCGCGCGCTGCGCACGCCGGTGGACTCGCCATACAGGTCGTAGTGGTCGTGCAGGTGGTCGAGCAGCCAGACCCGGACCTCGGCCAGCGAGGGCGGCGGCAGGTGCTCGCCGGTGGCCAGGAAATGCGCGATCTCGCGGAAGATCCAGGGTCGGCCTTGCGCGGCACGGCCAATCATGAGGGCGTCGGCACCCGTGCGGCGCAGCACCTCGCGCGCCTGTTCGGGGCTGTCGATGTCGCCATTGGCCACCACCGGAATGCGCACGCGGCTCTTGATGTGGGCCACGGTGTCGTGCTCGGCCTGGCCCTTGTAGCCCTGTTCGCGCGTGCGGCCGTGCACAGTGAGCATCTGCACGCCAGCGGCTTCCGCGGCGAGCGCGAGCGTGGGCGCATTGCGCACGCCCGCGCACCAGCCGGTGCGCATCTTCAGCGTGACGGGCACGCCGTGCGGCTCGCACGCGGCCACCACGGCCTGCACGATTTCGATGGCGAGGGCCTCGTCCTGCATCAATGCAGAGCCGGCCCACTTGTTGCACACCTTCTTGGCCGGGCAGCCCATGTTGATGTCGATGATCTGCGCACCGCGGTCGATGTTGTAGCGCGCGGCGTCGGCCATCATCTGCGCGTCGGTGCCGGCGATCTGCACCGCGATCGGCGCGGCCTCGCCTTCGTGGTTGGCGCGGCGCGAGGTCTTGAGGCTGTCCTGCAGATCGGGGCGGGATGTCACCATCTCGCTGACCGCATAGCCCGCGCCGAGCCGCTTGCACAGCTTGCGGAACGGCCGGTCCGTCACCCCCGCCATGGGCGCGACGAACAGGGCATTGGGCAGGGTGAAGGCCCCGAGTTGCATGGCGGTGGGAGAATCGGTGTCGAGCGGTTGAACTGCCGCGAACCCAGCAAACGCGGGGTGCGAAGGAGAGCGATTGTATCTGCCTGTTTTTTCAGCAGGCGATATGCTCAACCACTTTTTCCGCCCACCCTTCCCAAGCCCGACGCGCCGGTCTCCGGCACCGTGTATTCCCTCGCCCATGCCCGACTGGTCCACCCATCTTCTGCAACTGCTGGCCCTGCCCGAGTTCGGCCTGAGCACGGTGTTCGTGGTGGCCTTCGTATCGGCCACGCTGCTGCCCATGGGCTCCGAGCCGGCGGTGTTCGGCCTGATCAAGCTCAACCCCGAACTGTTCTGGCCCGCCATCCTCGTCGCCACCGCCGGCAACACGCTCGGTGGCGCGGTGAGCTGGCTCATGGGGCTGGGCACGCACAAGGCGATCGACCGCGCGCGTGGCGGCGCCACCGAACTGCGCGCGCTGAAATGGCTGGAGCGCTTCGGCCCCAAGGCCTGCCTGCTGGCCTGGCTGCCGGTGGTTGGTGACCCGCTGTGCGCCGTGGCCGGCTGGATGAAATTTCCCTTCTGGCCCTGCCTGGCCTACATGGCCGTCGGCAAGTTCGCCCGCTACCTCGCCATGACGGCCGCGCTGTTGTGGTTCTTCCCCGGAACCCTGCATCCATGACACCCGCCAGCAACCGCCTGCCACGCGCCCTCTGGGCCCTGATGGTCGGCAACTTCGTGATCGGCACCGGTGTGATGGTGGTGCCCGGCACGCTCAACGACATCAGCCAGTCGCTGGGAGTGTCGATCCCGCAGGCCGGCCAGCTCATCACCGCCGCCGCCATCCTCATGGGCCTGGGCGCGCCGGCCTTTGCCAGCCTGGTCGCGGGCTGGGACCGGCGCCGGCTGCTCGCGATCTCGCTGCTCTGGTACGGCGTGCTCACCGCGGCCTGCGCCCTGGCGCCGAACTACGCGGCCTTGCTGCCGCTGCGCGTGCTCGCGGTCATCGCGCCGGCCATCTTCACGCCCCAGGCCGCGGCCAGCGTGGGCCTGCTGGTCGGCCCGGCGCAACGCGGCCGCGCCATCACCTTCGTGTTCCTGGGCTGGTCGGTGGCCTCGGTCATGGGCATGCCGCTGTCGGCCTGGATCGGCGGCGAACTCGGCTGGCGCTGGGCCTTCGGGCTGGTGGCGCTGATGGCCTTCGTCAGCGGCGCCTGGGTGTGGCGCGAGATGCCCGACGGCATCAAGCCGGCCGCGCTCTCGCGCGAAGCCTGGGGCCGCACCGTCGGCTCGGCACCGCTGATGGCGGCGGTGGGCGTGACCCTGCTCTCGGCCTTCGGGCAGTTCACGCTGTTCTCCTACTTCGCGCCCTACTTCGCGCAGACGCTGGGTGCCGGCGGCGCGGCGCTCTCGCTGATGTTCCTGTGGTTCGGCGCCTTCGGCCTGGCGGGCAACGTGGCGGTCACGCGCTTCATCGACCGCATCGGCGCACCCACGGCGGTGTTCATCACGCTCGGCGCCATGGTGCTGACCCTGCTGCTGTGGCCGCTCGGACGCCACGGTTTCTGGGCCCAGGCCTTCGTGCTCGTTCCGTGGGCGCTGGGCTGCTTCTCGTGCAACTCGGCGCAGCAGGCGCGGCTGGTGCACATCTCGCCCGCGCTGGCCCCGGCGACGGTGGCGCTCAACACCTCGGCCATGTACGGCGGACAGGCGCTGGGCGCCGCGCTCGGCGGCGTGATGATCGCGCAGGGCCGCATGCTGCAACTGCACCACGTGGGCCTGGTGGTGCTCGTGGCCGCCATGGCCCTGAGCGTGTGGGCCGCACGCCTTCAGAAGCGTTCGTAGGGCAGCAGGTAACGCCACTCGCCCACCGGCAGCCCGGCCAGCGAAATGCGGCCGAGCCGCAGGCGGCGCAAGGCGGTGAGCTGCAGGCCGGCGCGTTCACACAGGTACGCGACCTGGCCCGGTCGGTTGCCCTTGATGGCCAGGCGCAGACGCAGTTCGCTCTGCCAGCTGGCGCGCGCCGAGGGCACGGCCCAGCCGTCAAAGAACAGCGCCTTGCTCAAGGACTTGAGCACCGCATCGCGCCGGGCCTCGTCTTCCAGCTCGGGATCGGCCACCACTTCGGCCAGCCACTCGTGTTCCAGCTGCCCCGCGTCGTCGGTCATCTTGCGGGCCACGCCCGGGTTCTGCGTGAACACCATCAGGCCGCTGGCCTTGGTGCCCAGCGGCGCCACGGGCAGCAGCTTGTGCAGGTGCGCCTTGAGCGGGCGCACGCCGGAGCGGTCGCCCTTGAAGCGGTTGGCGTTGGTGAACCACTTGGCGGCCAGCGCGTCCGGCAGCAGCGGCTCGTCGGGCAGCACCCGGGTGGCCGGCTTGTGCCAGATCAGCGTCATCGACTCCAGCGGCTCCAGCTTCGCCTTGGGGTCGAGCAGCACGGTCTGGTCATCGCGCACCCGCTCCATGGGCTCTTCCACCACCACGCCGTCCACCCGCACCCAGCCACCGGCGATGTAGTTTTCGGCGTCGCTGCGCGAGCACGGCAGCTGCGCCGCCAGGCGTTTGGCCAGGCGTTGCGGTTCGGGCCGGCCGGGTTCGTTCATGGCCAGGGGCTCAGCTGCTGAACAGGAAGTTCATCACGTCGCCGTCCTTGACGACGTATTCCTTGCCTTCGGCGCGCATCTTGCCCGCGTCCTTGGCGCCCTGCTCGCCCTTGAAGGCGATGAAGTCGTCAAACGCGATGGTCTGGGCGCGGATGTAGCCCTTCTCGAAATCGGTGTGGATCACGCCCGCCGCCTGCGGCCCGGTGTCGCCGACGTGGATGGTCCAGGCGCGCACCTCTTTCACGCCGGCGGTGAAGTAGGTCTGCAGGCCGAGCAGCTGGTAGGCGGCGCGGATCAGGCGGTTCAGGCCGGGTTCGTCCTGCCCGAGTTCCTTGAGGAATTCGAGCCGGTCGGCGTCGTCCATCTCGGAGAGCTCGGCCTCGATCTTGGCGCAGATGGCGACCACGGGCGCGTTCTGCTTCGCGGCAAAGTCACGCAGGCGGTCCAGGAAAGGGTTGTTCTCGAAACCGTCTTCGGCCACGTTGGCCACGAACATCGCGGGCTTGGCCGTGATCAGGAAGAACTGCTTGAGCTGCGCCTGCTCTTCCTTGCTGAAGTCGATGGTACGCACCGGCTGCGTGTTGTTGAGCGCGGCCTGGCACTTCTCCAGGATGGCCACCTGCTTGATCGACTCCTTGTCGCCCGAACGCGCGGTCTTGTTCACGCGGTGCAGCGCCTTTTCCACGGCGGCGAGGTCGGCCAGGCAGAGCTCGGTCAGGATGACCTCGATGTCGGCGATCGGATCGACCTTGTTCGCGACGTGGATCACGTTGTCGTCTTCGAAGCAGCGCACCACGTTGACGATGGCATCGGTCTCGCGGATGTGCGCGAGGAACTTGTTGCCCAGGCCTTCACCGGTGCTCGCGCCCGCCACCAGACCGGCAATGTCCACGAACTCCACGATGGCCGGCACGATGCGCTCGGGCTTGACGATCTCGGCGAGCTGCTGCAGGCGCGGATCGGGCACTTCCACCACGCCGGTGTTGGGCTCGATGGTGCAGAAGGGGTAATTCTCGGCCGCGATGCCGGCTTTGGTCAGCGCGTTGAAAAGGGTGGACTTGCCCACGTTGGGCAGGCCCACGATGCCGCATTGGAGACTCATGGAATACCTCAAAAAACAGCCATGAAGTGTATGCGATGCCCACTTTGCACCGGGGTTCCGGCGGCCTGCGCGCGACGTGGCGCAAATCTTCAAGACGCCGGGTGCGTTGGCGGCGACAGTGCGCCATCCCCGTCACTTCCGGAGCACCACGATGAACATTTTCGTGAACCGCCAGCGGTTCGACATCCCCTCTGACTGGCAGGACGAGACGCTGCTGGCCGTGCTGCGCGAGCACCTCGGGCTGGTGGGCACCAAGTTCGGCTGCGGCGCCGGTCAGTGCGGCGCCTGCACCGTGCTGCTGGGTGGCCAGTCGCAGCGCAGTTGCCTGCTGCCGGTGAGCGCCGTACAGGACCGGCCGGTGGAAACCATCGAGGGCCTGGCCGGGGCCGATGGCCGACTGCATCCGGTGCAACAGGCCTGGCTGGACGAACGTGTGCCGCAGTGCGGCTACTGCCAGGCCGGCCAGATCATGGCCACCGTGGCTCTGCTGCGGCAAGACCCCGCGCCCAGCCCGGCGCGCGTCGACGACGCGCTGTCGGGCAACCTGTGCCGCTGCGGCACACAGCAGCGCATCCGCGCCGGCGTCCAGCGCGCGGTGGCCCTCCAGGGGCAGCGGTCGTGAAGCGGCGCGCGTTCATCCAGGCCGGTGGCGTGCTGAGTGTGGTGATCCTGGCTGGCTGTGCGTTGCCGGTGATACCCAAACGGCCAGTCGCCCAGTACGAAGACGCGCTGGGCTGGATCCGCCACCGCGAAGGCCGCTACGAACTGCTGCTGCCGCGCGTGGAGATGGGGCAGAACATCGCGACGGCGCTCAAGCAGGTGGCGTGCGAGGAACTGGACATCGAGTGGCACCAGCTCACGCTGCGCCTGCCGCACACCGGCGAGATGGCGCGCGTGCGCGCCACGGTGGGCAGCGAATCGGTGAAGGACTTCGCCGTGCCGCTGGCCCAGGCCTGTGCCACCCTGCGCGACGCCCTGGCTGCGGGCCACACCCAGGGCGAGCGCCGGGCCGAGCCGCGGCCCCTGGCCGAACTGCGCGCGTTCCGGCCGGGTGCCCGCCACGTGGGCCGGCCCGTGCCGCTGGAGCAGGGACACGCCATCGTCACCGGTGCACCGGTCTATGTGGCCGACGTGCGCCTGCCCGGCATGTTGTTCGGTCGCGTGCTGCGCGCGCCGGTGTCGGCCGAGCTGCCTTCCACCCTCGCCTCAGTGAACGAAGCCGCCGCACGGCGGGTGCCGGGCTGGGTGGCGCTGGTGCGCGACGAGCGCCTGCAGCAAGGCCAGAGCGAAGGCCTCGGCATCGTGGCGCGCACGCCGGGCGCGCTCGACCGCATCGAGGCGGCGCTCGACGCGCGCTGGCATTCGCAAGGCAGCTTCGTCCAGGCCGACATCGAGCGAGCGGTGGACGTGGACCGCCACCTCGCGGGCGACGGTTTCAAGTACACGGTGCACGACGACACCGTCGAGACCCAGGGCGACTGGGACCTGGACCTGCGCATCGACATTCCGCTGGCCGCGCACGCGCCGATCCAGCCGCGCGCGGCGGTGGCCGCGTTCGACACCGAAGGCCGGCTGGACCTCTGGGTGGGCTCGCAGGACGTGTACTACCAGCGCGACGTGGTCTGCAAACGCCTCGGGCTCGACGAAGACCGCGTGCGGGTGCACGGCAGCCGGGTGGGCGGCGCGTTCGGCGGCAAGACGATCTGCACCGTCGAGCTTGAAGCCGCGGTGCTGGCCCTGGCGGTGCGGCAACCGGTGAAGCTGCAGTGGACCCGCGCACAGGAGTTCCGCCAGGGTTTCCACCGCCCGCCGTCCAGCCACCGCATCCGCGCCCGCCTGCGCGATGGCCAGCTCGACCAGTGGTGGCATGTGTTCGCGAGCAGCCACATCCTCTTCACCAATGCGGGTCTGCCGGTCTGGATGCAGCGCCTCACCGACTTCGTGACCGACGCCGGCGTGGCGCGCGGCGCCGTGCTGCCCTACCGTTGCACGCGCAAGCGCGCCGAGTTCGCGCTGCAGCGCTTGCCGGTGTTCACCGGGCCCTGGCGCGGCCTGGGTGCGGGACCCAACGGCCTGGCGATGGAATCGGCCATCGACGAATGCGCGCGGCGCGCCGGAGTGGATCCGGTGGCGTTCCGCCTGCAACACGCCGAAGACCCTCGGCTGGCGCGCGTGCTGCGCGCGGCGGTGGACCGCGCCGGCGCACCGCCAGCGGCGACACCCGGTCTGCGGCGCGGGCGCGGCGTCGCCTGCGGCATCTACAAGCAGGTGAGCTACGCCGCCGTGCTGGCCGAGGTCGAGGTGGACGCACAGGGCCGCACGCGCGTGACGCGCCTGGTGTGCGCCCACGACTGCGGCACCGTGATCAACCCCGACCAGGTGCGCGCGCAATGCGAGGGCAATCTGGTCTGGGGCCTGGGCATGGCACTGAGCGACCGGCTGGAAGCGCAAGACGCCCGCATCGGCCCGGACAGTTTTGCCCTGGCGCCGATACCATTGCTGCACCAGATTCCGCCGCTGGACGTGGTGCTGGTGGAAGCGGGCGGTGCGCCCGGCGGGGCCGGCGAGACCGCCATCGTGGCCACGGCAGCGGCCATCGCCAACGCCGTGCGCGACGCCACCGGCGTGCGCATTCAGCGTTTTCCCATCGACCACGCGCAGCTCGTCAAACCCTACACATGAGCGACTTCGCTTCCGAGGCCATGCTGCGCGTGGTGCGCGCCGGCCTGCAGCGGCAAGGCCTGACGGCCGATGGCCCGCCGCCAGCGCGCCAGGCCCACGTGCCGCTGGCAGACAAGCGCGCCTGGCTGGACCGGCTGTGGCAGGCGCACGGTCCCGACGTGATCGTGCGCCTGGGTCAGGCGGTGCATGACATGGAGGACGAGCCCCTGTCGCTGGCCCTCTTGCTCGCCCGCGACCCGGCCGATCTGCTGCAGCGCTGGCAGCGCCTGGAGCGCTTCGTGCACTCGCGCCACCGCACGCGGGTGACCCAACCCGGGCCAGGGCTGCTGCTGGTGCGCCATGTCTCGCTCGACCCGCGGCGGCCACCCACACCGGCCGAAGACCTGCTGGTGTTCGGCCTCCTGGTGGCGCTGTGCGAACGCCTCGACGCGCCAGGCCTGCAAGCCCGCCCCACCGGCGTGCCGGGCTGGAGCCGCAACCAGCGCCGGTGGCGCACCCATGCCTGGCCCGGTGACGTGTCGACCTGGGAAGTTCGCTGGCAGGCCCGTCCCGCCACCCCGCCCGCCAGAGCTGCCAGCGTCGACCCGGACCGCTGGGTCGCGCTGCTGCAGGCCCGCCTGGCCGCCGACCCCGGACGTGGCTGGACCGTCGGCGCGCTGGCGCGCGAGGCAGCGTTGTCGTCGCGCACGCTGCAACGCCAGCTCGCGCACCGGGGGCTGAGTTTCACGCAACTGCTCTCTGCCGCGCGGCTCGCTGGCGCGGCGCGGTTGCTGGCCGCAGGCGCCATGCCCACGGCCGAGGTGGGTTATGTGTGCGGCTTCTCGGACCAGGCCCACTTCACGCGACAGTTCAGGCAGCACACCGCCATGACGCCGGCGGTGTACCGGACCGAGTTCGCGGTGCGCGCGGTCCCCTGAGCAAGGCTCAGTCGAACTTCCAGTCGGCGCTGACGCTCTGGCCCACCCTCAGCATCTGCCCGTCGCCCTCGAGCACGATGGCGTTCATGCCGAAGGTGATGGCGCCCTTGAGCCGCGGGTCGCGCCGGTAGCCCTGCAGCGTGTCGCTCACCTCGGGGCTGGCGAGGGCGGTGGCCGGGTCGATGTTGGGAATCGGGCAGCGGCCGCAGGGCTTGACGGGCTCGATCAGCGCGCTGGCGCCGTCGGTGGTGATGCGCAGCGGGCCGACGCGGTCCTCGTCGTGTGCCTCCACGCCGGTGAGCACGATGTTGGGCCGGAAGCGCTGCATCTCCACGGGCGCGTGGCCGGCCGCGGCCAGCCGGGTGTTGAGCCCGTCCAATGAAGCGGTGCTGGCCACCAGCAGGCCAAAGCCGTCGGCGAACTGGGTGCTGGCCTCGCGCCCGCCGGTCCAGGCCGGGTCGCAGGGGCGCCGCACCTCGGGGTCGAAGCGGGCCAGACGCAGGCGCTTCAGGTTCGCCGGCGCATCGGGCCCGAGGAAATCGCTGAACCACTGCGCGGCCACGTCGCCCATGTCGCAAGCCATCACCTCGTCGTCCCACACACGCACCTTGAGCGGGCCTTCGGCCGCGTCCAGCGCCAGGTGCAGGGCCAGCATGCCGGGCGCACGCAGCACCAGTTGCCCCATCCTGAACGCGGTCTGGATCAGCGCCATGCGCGGCAGCTCGCGTTGGGTGACGAACTCCCCCTCGGCGTCCACCACCATCCAGGCGCGGTCATACAGCAGGCCGGTGTCGGTGAGCTCGGCCTCGGGCACGCGGATGCCGGCGCAGGACTTCACCGGGTATATCCAGAGCTCTGCAATGGTGGCCTGCACGTCGGCCGGGGCGGTGGGGCTGCTGCTGTCTGCGCTCATGGTGATGGATGAAGGTGGGGTGGCTGCGGGAGGCACCGCCTGGCGGGTGCTCGCGCTCGGTGGTCGGGCCAAGTCCGGGAAACGGGCCGGGGTATCGCCCGGCGGAGGCCCGGATTGTGCCCTGCTCCTAAAATCCCCCCATGAACTCCCCCGCTCCCCGCTCCGGTTCCGCCCGGCGTTTCGACGTCGCCATCCGCGGGGCCGGCGTGGTGGGCCAGACCCTGGCCCTGTTGCTCGCGCGCGACCGCCTGCGCGTGGCCCTGGTGAGCCCGCCGCGCGGCGCGCAGGAAACGCCCGACGTGCGGGCCTACGCGATCAACGCCGCCTCGCGCGAGCTGCTGCGCTCGGTGCGCGCCTGGCCCGAGGCCGACCCGCAGGACACGCGCGTGCCGCCGATCACCCCGGTGAGCGCGATGCAGGTCTGGGGCGACGACGGCGGCGAACTGCAGTTTTCCGCCGACGACCAGGGCGCCGACGCGCTGACCTGGATCGTGGACGTGCCCGCGCTGGAGCAGCGCCTGGCCGATGCGGTGGGTTTCCAGGCGGGCATCGAGCGCGTGAGCGAGGCGCCTGCCGCCACGCTCACCGTGGTGTGCGAGGGCAAGCGCAGCCAGACCCGGGCCGAACTCGGCCTCGAATTCGATGTGCGCCCCTACCCGCACAAGGCGGTGGCCGCGCGGCTGCGCTGCGAACAGCCGCACGGCGGCATCGCCCGGCAGTGGTTCTCGAACGGCGAGGTGATGGCCCTGCTGCCGCTGGGCGGCGCGCTGGGGAACTCCGTGGCGCTGGTGTGGTCAGTCCCTGCACAGCAGGCCGACACCTGGCTGCAAGCCGATCCCACCACCTTCACCCAGGCCGTGCAGGCGCGCTGCGCCCAGGCCCTGGGCCACATGCACATGGAAAGTCCTGCCCAGGCCTGGCCCCTCGAACTCTCGCGCGCCCAGCGCTGGATCGCCCGCACCGCGCAGGGCGGCGTGGCGCTGGCCGGCGACGCGGCGCACGCCATGCACCCGCTGGCGGGCCAGGGCCTCAACGTGGGCCTGGCCGATGCCGCCGAACTCGCGCGCGTGCTGCAACAACGCGAGTACTGGCGCGAGCTCGGCGACCTGAAGCTGCTGCGCCGCTACGAGCGCGCGCGCGCCGCCGAGGTGGGCGCCATGGGCTGGGTCACCGATGGCCTGTTCGGCCTGTTCTCCCACGCCGACACGCGCGTGCAGGCGCTGCGCAACTGGGGGCTCTCCGGCTTTGACCGCAGCGGCCCGCTCAAGCGCTGGATCGCCCGCCACGCCATGGGCCAACCGGGCGCCTGAGCGACCCGGACACCTCCCCGATCTTCCCCAGAACGCCTCCAACGGCCCCCACGATGAAACTCCTCAAGACCTGTCTGATCGCGGCGCTCGCCGCCCTGTCGTTTGCCGCGCTGGCGCAGGAAGCGGCCATCCGCAAGAACCTGGCCGAGCGACTGCCCAACCTGCCGGCGATCGACGAAGTCAGCAAGACGCCGATGCCCGGCGTGTTCGAGGTGCGCGTCAACCAGAGCGAGATCTTCTACACCGACGCCGAGGGCAACTACCTGATCCAGGGCTCGATGATCGACACCAAGGCGCGCGTGGACCTGACCGAGCAACGCCTGGACAAGCTCACCGCGATCGCGTTCAAGGACCTGCCACTCAAGGACGCCTTCACCATCGTGCGCGGCAACGGCAAGCGCAAGATGGCCGTGTTCGAAGACCCCAACTGCGGCTACTGCAAGCGCTTCGAACGCGACCTGATGAAGATCGACAACGTGACCGTGCACGTGTTCCTGTACCCGATCCTGAGCGCCGACTCGGGTGAGAAGTCGCGCCACATCTGGTGCGCCAAGGATAAGGGCAAGGCCTTCCTCGACTGGATGGTGCGCGACGTGACCCCGCCCGCCGCCACCTGCGACGCCGCCGCCGTGGCGCGCAACTTCGAGTTCGGCAAGAAGGCGCGCATCACCGGCACGCCCACCATCATCTTTGCCGACGGCACGCGCGTGCCGGGTGCCATCGGCGCCGACCGCATCGAGAAGCAACTGGCCGAAGCCAAGCCCTGAAGCCGGCGATGCATCCGCCCGAAGCCCCGAACGATGCACGGGGCGCCGCGCTCATCGACCCGCTGGGGTATGCCGGACTGGTGCCCCTGTTGCTGCTGGCCGCCCTGCTCTGGCTGGTCGGCGCCGAGCTGCGCCCCTGGGTGGCGATCGCGCTGTCGGCTTACGCGGCGCTCATCGTCTCGTTCCTCGGTGGCATCCACTGGGGCATCGGCTGGAGCGCCATGGCCGTACCGGACGCCCGGTACGCGCCGCACAGGCGGCATTTCCTCTGGGGCGTGGCGCCGTCGCTGCTGGCCTGGCCCGGCCTGCTGATGCCGCCCGACGCCGGCCTCGCCTGGCTCGGACTGGTGCTGCTGGTCTGTTACCTGGTCGACCGCAGGCTCTACCCGCCGGCCGGCCTGGGACACTGGCTCAAGCTGCGTTTTCGCCTCTCCACCGTGGCCTCGCTGTGCTGTTTCATCGGCGCAGCCGCCCTCTGAGATTCCCCACCCATGCCACCCAAGACCGCCCAAACCCCCACCGCCCGGCCCGGCGTGCGCTACACCGTCTCGGTGCAGAGCGCGCACGCCCACCTGTTTTCCGTCACGCTGCTGGTGGACCAGCCCGCGAAGAACCAGCGCCTGAGCCTGCCGGTGTGGATTCCGGGCAGCTACCTGGTGCGCGAGTTCTCGCAGAACCTGCAGCAACTGCGCGCCTGGCAGAACGGTCAGCCGGTCGGCCTCAAGCAGCTCGACAAGCACCGCTGGCAGGCCCAGGCCGAAGCCGGCCAGCCGCTGGAGCTGCAGTACGAGGTCTACGCATACGACGCCTCGGTGCGCACCGCGTTTCTTGATGCCGCGCGCGGCTTTTTCAACGCCACCAGCCTGTGCCTGCAGGTGCTCGGCCAGGAAGACCGGCCCCACGCGCTGGAGATCGCCGCGGGCGAGGCCACGCAGGACTGGCAGGTCGCCACCGGCCTCACGCCCCACAGCGTGGACACCGACGGCTTCGGCCACTACCGCGCGAAGGACTACGACGAGCTCGCCGACTGCCCGGTGGAAATGGGCCGGTTCTGGAGCGCGCGCTTCATCGCCGCCGGCGTGGAACACCGTTTCGTCGTTGCGGGCGCGGGCGCCTGGATGGACGGTGAACGCCTGCTGGAGGACACCCGCAAGATCTGCGAAACGCAGATCGCCTTCTGGCACGGCAAGCAGGCACCCCCGTTCTCGCGCTACGTCTTCATGCTGTACGCCAGCGCCGACGGCTATGGCGGCCTGGAGCACCGCAACTCCACCGCGCTGATCTGCCAGCGCGCCGACCTGCCGCGCCCGCGTGCGCCCGGCGAAACGAAGGCCGCGCTCAAGGCCACCGACGGCTACACCACGCTGCTCGGCCTGATCAGCCACGAGTACTTCCACACCTGGAACGTCAAGCGCCTGCGGCCGGCCGAGTTCGCGCGCTACGACTACAACACCGAGAACCACACCGAGCTGCTCTGGTTCTTCGAGGGCTTCACCAGCTACTACGACGACCTGATGCTGCGCCGCGCCGGCCTGATCGACGACACGGCCTACCTGCAGCTGGTGGCCAAGACCATCAACCAGGTGCAGCAGACGCCCGGCCGCCTGGTGCAGGACGTGGCGCAGGCCAGCTTCGACGCCTGGGTGAAGTACTACCGGGTCAACGAGAACACGCCCAACGCCACGGTGAGCTACTACACCAAGGGCGCGCTGGTGGCCCTGTGCCTGGACCTCACGTTGCGCGCCGAAGGCCACAGCACGCTGGACGCGGTGATGCGCGAACTCTGGCAGCGCTGCGAAGGCGGCCCGATGCGCGAGGCCGACCTGCTGCGCGCGCTCAAGCGGTTGGGCCGGCGCAGCTTCGAAGGCGAGATCGCGGCCTGGGTGCACAGCACCGCCGACCTGCCCCTGCCTTCCCTGCTGCAGGGCCAGGGCGTGAAGGTCTCGCACGACAAGGCGCCGCTGGCGCAGCAGCTCGGCCTGCGCGTGAGCGAGGCCGGCGGTGCGGTGGTGCTCAAGACCGTGCTGCGCGGTGGCGCGGCCGAGGCTGCCGGCATGGCCGCGGGTGACGAGTGGCTGGGTGTGGAGTTCGCGGCCGCGAAACGCGGCACAGCGCCGGAGGCCTGGCGCATCCACAAGCTCGACGAGGTGCCCGCGCTGCGCGCACAACGCCCGAGGCTGACCGCGCTGCTGTCGCGTGACAAGCGCCTGCTGCGTTGCGGGCTCGACTGGCCGACCGAATCGCAGGCCGTGCGCCTGGGCGTGGCCGACGCGCCACGGCTGGCCGCCTGGCTGGACGCCCCCACCGCGCCCTGAGCGCCGGCTCTCAGACCTTGGGCAGGCGGGCGGCGAGTTCCTCGTCGAAGCGCTGCACGGTCGCCGAGTTCTTGAAGTTCTTCAGGCCGTCGCGGATGCGGGGCAGCGCGATCTGCAGGTCGGCCGGGGTCTTGCAGGCCTCGACGCGCATGGCCAGCGGCTCACCCATGGGGCCGAGCTGGTCGTTGATGAAACGCACCACCATGCGGCGCGCCTCGCTGAACGGCAGGGTATGCACCAGCGCGGGCGCGGAGGGTGCATCGGCCAGCGGCACCGGCGCGCTCAGGCCGGCCGGCACGGTGGCCTGGTCGTGTGAGGAAGCCGCCGCTTCGCCTCCCATCGGCTGCAGCACCGGACGACCCGCCGCATCGACCTGAACGATCCAGCCCGCCTCCAGCAGCTGCTCGAGCAAGGGCGCGGCGCTGCCTTCACCCCCGGAGAGTTTGTCCATGTCGGCCACCGGCCGCTTGCCGTCGACCATGATCAGCAGCGAGCGCAGGCGCGGTCCGAGGTTGGGCGGGCGGCTGGTCAGCGCTTCGCGGCCCAGATCGGTCTTGGCAAACAGTGTGTTTTTGTCCATGGTGTCCCGAACTTTGCCGAAATGTAAGGCCAGCGTCAGCCGCTGCCAAGCGGGTTGCACCCCAGAGCGCTATCTTTTTTGTGGAACGTGTCACGCACACGTCAAGGCAGTTCAGGTCTTGCGCAGGTCCACCACGCGCCGGGCCTTGCCCTGGCTGCGCTCCACGCCGCCTTCGGGCTTGAGCTCCACCGCCACGCTGCTGCCGACGAACACCTTGATGTCGTGCTGCAGCAGCCTGGCCGCCGCGCGGGCGGCCTCGCTGTCGGGCGCGAGGCCGGCGCACACCTCCACCACCACGGTCAGGTCGTCCATCGGGCCCTGGCGCGTGAGCACGCACTGGTAGTGGGCGCTGAGTTCGGCCCGCTTGAGGATCAGCTCCTCGATCTGGGTGGGAAACACGTTGACGCCGCGCACGATCATCATGTCGTCGCTGCGGCCGGTGATCTTCTCCATGCGGCGCATGCTGCGCGCGGTGCCGGGCAGCAGGCGCGTGAGGTCGCGCGTGCGGTAGCGGATGATGGGCAGCGCTTCCTTGGTCAGGCTGGTGAACACCAGCTCGCCCATCTCGCCGTCGGGCACGGGCTCGCCGGTCTCGGGATCGATGATCTCGGGGTAGAAGTGGTCTTCCCAGATGGTCGGGCCGTCCTTGGTCTCCACGCATTCGTTGGCCACGCCCGGGCCCATGACCTCGGACAGGCCGTAGATGTCGACCGCGTCGATGTCCATGCGCGCCTCGATCGCCACGCGCATGTCGTTGGTCCAGGGCTCGGCGCCGAAGATGCCGACGCGGATGCTGCTCTCGCGCGGGTTCAGGCCCTGGCGTTCGAACTCGTCGGCGATCGCCAGCATGTAGCTGGGCGTGACCATGATGATGTCGGGCCGGAAGTCCTGGATCAGCTGCACCTGGCGCTCGGTCTGGCCGCCGCCAAAGGGCACCACGGTGAGGCCGAGTTTCTCGGCGCCGTAGTGCGCGCCCAGGCCGCCGGTGAACAGGCCGTAGCCGTAGCTCACGTGCACCAGGTCGCCCGGTCGCGCGCCGCTGGCGCGGATGCTGCGCGCCACCACGCTGGCCCAGGTGTCGATGTCCTTGAGCGTGTAGCCCACCACCGTGGGCTTGCCGGTGGTGCCGCTGCTGGCGTGGATACGCGCGCATTGTTCGCGCGGCACCGCGAACATGCCGAAGGGGTAGCTGTCGCGCAGGTCCTTCTTGGTGGTGAAGGGAAACTTCGCCAAGTCCGCGAGGCTGCGGCAGTCGTCGGGGTGCACGCCGGCGGCGTCGAACTTGGCGCGGTAGACCGGCGAGTTCGCGTAAGCGTGGCGCAGCGTGGCCTGCAGGCGTTTGAGCTGCAGCGAGCGCAGTTCGTCGATGCCGGCCTTCTCGATCGGCTCAAGGGGAAAGTGTTTCATGCTCATGCGCCCTCCGGGAAGACGTTGCCCTGAATGGTGGCGCTCTTGCCACGGAACATCGCCACCACCTCGCCACGCTGGTTGCTCACCCGCATGTCATAGATGCCATGGCGACCCGACAGCGTCTGCTCCAGGCCTTCGCAGGTGAGCACATCCCCCGCCTGCGCGGGGCGCAGGAACTCGATGCTGCAGCCCGCGGCCACGGTGTTCCTGTTGTGGCTGTTGCAGGCAAACGCGAAGGTGGAATCGGCCAGCGTGAAGATGAAGCCGCCGTGGCAGATCTGGTGGCCGTTGAGGTGCAGGGGCGTGACGGCCATGCGCATGAGCGCGCGGCCGGGCTCGCAGGCCAGCAGCTCCATGCCCATGGTGTCCTTGCTCGCGGTGTCGACCGCGAACATCGTCTCGCCCACCTGGCGGGCGCGTTGTTCGGGCGTCATCATGCGCCCTTGAATCGCGCCGGGCGCTTTTCGCGGAAGGCCATCACGCCCTCGATGTAGTCGTGCGTGCGCCCCAGCGCCGACTGCGTGTCGCGCTCCATGTCGAGCTGCTGGTTGAGCGTGCGGGTGCTGGCGTCGCGCAGCAGCGCGCGCGTGGCGACCAGGGCCTGGGTGGGCATCACCGCCAGCCGCTCGGCGAGCGCGAGCGCGGCGCCCACGCAGTCGTCGGACACGTCCCACACCAGGCCCCATTCCTTCGCCTGCGCGGCGGGCAGCTTGTCGCCGGTCATGGCCAGCGCCATGGCGCGCGCCAGGCCCAGGCGCTCGACCAGGAACCAGCTGCCGCCGGCATCGGGCACCAGGCCGATCTTGCTGAAGGCCTGGATGAAGCTCGCGCCGGTGGCGGCGATCGCGATGTCGCAGGTCATGGCGAGCGAGGCGCCCGCGCCGGCGGCCACGCCGTTGACCGCCGCGATGGTGGGCATGCGCAGGCCCTGCAGGCGGCGCACCGTGGGGTTGAAGGCCTGGTCGATCACCGGGCCGGGGTCGGCGCGCTGCACCAGGTCGGGCCCGGGTGCGAAGTCGAACTCCGCCAGGTCGGCGCCGGCGCAGAAGCCGCGCCCCGCGCCGGTGATCACCAGCGCACGCACCAGCGGGTTGGCCTCGGCCCGGTCCAGCGCGGCCCCCAGGTCGCGGTGCATCTGGCGCGTGAAACTGTTGAGGGCGTCGGGGCGGTTGAGCGTGACCAGGGCCACGGCCCCGCGCTCTTCGTACACCACTGTGGCGTTGCTCATGGTCTGCTTGTCTCCTGGGAAGCGTTGGCGGTTGGGCCGCAATTTACCATTAACCAACCAATCGGTCGGTTAATGTTTTCCCTTGGTGCAGGCCGATATAGTGGTGGGCTTTCAACCGCAGTTCATTGCCCCAGGAGACACCATGACCGCCGCCACCCCACCCGAATGCATCACCGTGCGCACCGAAGGCCGCGTGGGCATCATCGCGCTCAACCGCCCCAAGCAGCTCAACGCGCTCAACAACCAGCTCATGGACGAGCTGGGCGCGGCACTCAAGGCCTTCGACGCGGACGACGGCATCGGCTGCATGATCCTCACCGGCAGCGAGAAGGCCTTTGCGGCCGGCGCCGACATCGGCGCCATGGCTACCTACACCTTCGCCGACGTCTACAAGGGCGACTACATCACGCGCAACTGGGAAACCATCCGCGGCGTGCGCAAGCCGGTGATCGCCGCCGTGAGCGGCTTCGCGCTCGGTGGTGGCTGCGAGCTGGCCATGATGTGCGACTTCATCATCGCGGCCGACAACGCGAAATTCGGCCAGCCCGAGATCAAGCTCGGCATCATCCCCGGCGCCGGCGGCACGCAGCGCCTGCCGCGCGCGGTGGGCAAGTCCAAGGCCATGGACATGGTGCTCACCAGCCGCATGATGGACGCCACCGAGGCCGAGCGCGCCGGCCTCGTCAGCCGCGTGGTGCCGCTGGACAAGCTGATGGACGAGGCGCTGGGCGCCGCTCTCGTCATCTGCGGGCTCTCCCTACCCAGCGTGATGGCGGCCAAGGAAGCTGTGAACCGCTCCTTCGAAGGCACGCTGTCCGACGGCGTGATGTTCGAGCGCCGCCTGTTCCACGCCCTGTTCGCCACCGACGACCAGAAGGAAGGCATGGACGCCTTCGTGAACAAGCGCAAGGCCGAGTTCCGCCACGTCTGAACGGGTCCGGCACGCCCGCCCCACGCCACACAAAAGGAGCGCCTTCATGACGTCCCGCAGCCTCTTCATCGGCCTCATGCCCGCCGTCGCCGTCCTCCTCCTGGTGGCCTGCTCCGAATCGGCGCCGCCCGCCGCAGACGCGCCGGCGGCGGCGCCCGCCTCGTCGGCCGAGTACCCGGTGCCGCCGCCCGCGCCGGAACCTGAAACGGCCCCCGCGCCGGCCAGGAAACCCGGCTGAACGACCGCCGCGGGCTGCCCTGCGCGGCCGTCCACGCCCGGGAGCGGCTCCAAATTCGGCTACAATGCGCGCTTCGCTGGCGATATAGCTCAGTTGGTTAGAGCGCAGCATTCATAATGCTGATGTCGGTGGTTCAAGTCCACCTATCGCCACCAGCATTTCAGAAGCGGGTTCCGGCAACGGGACCCGCTTTTTTTGTTGCCGGGCCGCCCACAAGACACACCATGGCCATCAAATCCACCATCTTCAAGGCGCATCTGCAGATCGCCGACATCGACCACGGCTACTACGCCGACCATGCGCTTACCCTGGCCCGCCACCCGAGCGAGACCGACGAACGCATGATGGTGCGGCTGGTGGCGCTGGCAATCCACGCGCACGAGTTGCAGGACACCTGCCGCGGCGATGGCACGCTGGCCTTCGGCGCCGGCCTGTCCGACCCGGACGACCCCGACGTTTCGCTGACCGACTTCACCGGCCGCAAGCGCCTGTGGATCGAGGTCGGCCAGCCCGAGGACAAGCCGCTGGCCAAGGCCTGCAGCAAGGCCGATGCGGTGGTGGTCTATGCCTTCGGCAGTGCGGCCGACGTGTGGTGGCGCGGCATCGAGACCAAGCTCACCCGGCTCGACCGCCTGCAGGCCTGGCGCCTGCCGACCGAGGTGGCGCCGGCCCTGGCCGCGCTCGCCGAGCGCAGCATGCAGCTGCAGGCCACGGTGCAGGAAGGCGCGCTCACCCTCTCCAGCGAGCGCGGCAGCGTGCACATCGAACCGCTGCGCTGGAAGTAGGCGCCCGCGCCACCCTCGCGCCATGCGCTGCCCCGTGTGCGAAGGCCAGGAAGGCCGGCCGTTTCAAGTGGTGGGCGCACGCGCCTATGGCCGGTGCGGCCGGTGCGAAGCCACCTTCCTGCTGCCCGAGCACCTGCCCACGCCCGAGACCGAGCGCGCCGAATACGCCCTGCACCGGAACACGGCCGACGACGCGGGCTACCGCGCGTTCCTGCAACAGCTCGCCACACCCCTGCTGCAGCGCCTCGCACCGGCGAGCAGCGGCCTCGATTTCGGCTGCGGCCCCGGCCCGGTGCTCGCGGGCCTGCTGCGCGAGGCCGGCCACACGGTGGCGCTGCACGACCCGTTCTTCCACCCCGATCCCGGGGCGCTGCGAGCCCGCTACGACTTCGTCACCTGCAGCGAGGTGGTGGAGCATTTCCACCAGCCCGCGGCCGAGTTCCGGCGCCTGAACGACTTGCTCAAGCCGGGCGGCTGGCTCGCGGTGATGACGCGCTGGCAGACCGACGACGCGCGCTTCGCGCAGTGGCACTACCGGCGCGACCCGACCCACGTGGTGTTCTACCGGCAGGCCACGTTTGAACACCTCGCTCGCGTGCACGGCTGGCGGTGCGAGGTGCCGGCGGCCAACGTGGTGCTGCTGCACAAGCCGCCACCGGCCTGAGCCTCAGGGCCCGCTGCGGCGGTGCTCGACCCAGATCAGCTCCCCCGTGTCCACCCCGAGCGCGGCGGCCTGGGCCACGAGCCGCGCACGCACGTCCTCGGGCAACTGCCTGTCGCGCGCCAGGATCCAGAGGTAGCCGGTGCTCGGGCCGATCACCATCGCCCAGCGGTAGTCCGGGTCGAGCGCGATCACGTGGTAACCGCCGTAGAACGGACCGAAGAACGAGACCTTGAGCGAGGCGGTGCTGGCGTCGCCAGTGAACAGCGCGCGGCCGACGGCCTCCTTCCATTCCCCCTTGGCCGCATCAAAGCCGCGGTTGAGCACCACCACCGAGCCGTCGCTCTCCAGGCGGTAGGTGGCGTTCACCTCGCTCAGGCCGCGCTCGAAGCCGTGGTCGAGCCGCGCGATCTCGTACCACCGGCCTGCGTAACGCTTCACGTCGAACGGGCTGACCACGGTCACGCCCTGTGGCGGCGCGGTAAAGCAGGCGCTGAGAAAAGGCAACAGGCCCAGGCACAGGGCCAGGAGCCAGCGGTGGTGGGGGCGCGACGGGCGGTTGTTCATGGTGTCGGGCCATTGTGCGCCGCGGTCCGCATGAGACAATCGACACCGCCGAAAGCCCCCTGGCCGACGGTTCCGCTCCCCTTCTCCCACAGCCTCTGGACACATACCATGAACCGCTGCCGTCCCGTCTTCGCCGCCCTCCTGGCATCGAGCACCGCGCTGGTGTTCTCCCTCGCGCCCGCCACCGAGGCCCACGCGCAGGCCGTGCAACGCAACTTCCCCGCCAAGGCCTTGCGCGGCTCGATGGTGGTGGTGCAGCCGCCCCTGGTGGCCATGGACGACCGGCCGACCCGGTTCACGGCGGGTGCCCGCATCCTCAACACCGACAACAGCCTGGTGCGGCCCTCATCGCTGGTCAACCAGGAACTCACGGTGAACTACACGCTGGACCAGCGCGGGCAGATCCACCAGGTCTGGATCCTGACCGCCGCCGAGGCGAAGGAAAAGCGCCCGGGCTACGGCACGCAGCGCAACTTCACCTTCGAGTCGCAGCAGGCTTCGCCGGCCGGCACGCCGGCCCCCACGACCAACTGAGCCTTGT
>QZKF01000075.1 GCA_003599455.1 Comamonadaceae bacterium | reverse complement strand
CTCCTGCAGGTGCTGGCGGCTGATGCGGTTCATCTTGTTGATGGTCTCGATCATGTGCACCGGGATGCGGATGGTGCGCGCCTGGTCGGCGATCGAGCGGGTGATGGCCTGGCGGATCCACCACGTGGCGTAGGTCGAGAACTTGTAGCCGCGGCGGTATTCGAACTTGTCCACCGCCTTCATCAGGCCGATGTTGCCTTCCTGGATCAGGTCCAGGAACTGCAGGCCGCGGTTGGTGTACTTCTTGGCGATGGAGATCACCAGGCGCAGGTTGGCCTCGATCATTTCCTTCTTCGCATCGCGCGAGGTGGCTTCGCCTTCGTTCATCCGCTTGTGGATGTCCTTCAGGTGCGCCAGCGGCACGACCACGCTGCTCTGGATGTTGATCAGGCCCTGCTGCAGCTCCTGCACCGGCGGGATGTTGCGCTCCATGATCACGCTCCAGGGCTTGCCCGCGGCGGCCTGCTTCTCGACCCACTTGAGGTTGAGCAGGTTGGGCGGGAAGTCGGCGATGAACTTTTCCTGCGGCATGCCGCACTTGTCCACGATGATGCGGCGCAGCTCGCGTTCCTTCTTGCGCACGTCGTCGACCTGGCTGCGCATGGTGCCGCAGAGCTTCTCGATCGCCTTCGCGGTGAAGCGGATCGACATCAGCGTCTCGGTGATGGACTTCTGCGTCTTGAGGTAGGAGGGCGTGCCGTAGCCTTCCTTGTCGTAGGTCTTGTGCAGCTTCTCGAACAGTACGCGCATGTTGTCGAAGCGGGTGAGGGCTTCGCGCTTGAGTTCTTCGAGCTTGCGGGTGAGCGCCTTGGAGCCGCCCTTGCCGTCGTCGTCGTCGGCTTCGTCGTAGTCGTCGAAGTCTTCCTCGGCCACGTAGTCATCGGCCTCGTCGGCGTCGGCAAAGCCGTCCACCACGGTGGAGATCACGACCTTGCCATCGCGGATGTCGTTGGCCATCACCAGGATCTCGGCGATGGTCGCCGGGCTCTCGCTGATGGCGGCCATCATGTCGTTCAGACCGCCTTCGATGCGCTTGGCGATTTCGATTTCGCCTTCGCGCGTGAGCAGCTCGACCGTGCCCATCTCGCGCATGTACATGCGCACCGGGTCGGTGGTGCGGCCGAATTCGCTGTCCACGGTGGACAGGGCGGCTTCGGCTTCTTCCTCGGCTTCTTCTTCGGTGGCGGCGGTGGGGCCGGTGTTGTTCAGCAGCAGGGTCTCGGCGTCGGGCGTCTGTTCGTAGACGGCCACGCCCATGTCGTTGAGCAGCGAAACCACCACTTCCAGCGTCTCGGCCTCGACCAGCTTGTCGGGCAGGTGGTCGTTGATTTCGCCGTGCGTGAGGTAGCCGCGCGTCTTGCCCAGCTTGATCAGGGTCTTGAGGCGTTCGCGGCGGTTGCGCGCCTCTTCTTCGGACAGGACGGTTTCGTCGAGGCCGAATTCCTTCATCAGCGCGCGCTCTTTCGCCTTGCTGATCTTCATGCGCAGCGGCTTGACCTTCTCGGTCGTCTGCGCGGTGGTGTCGACCACCTCGGCTTCGACTTCACCGGTCAGGTCGTCCTCGATGTCGCTCAGGTCGGCGTCGTCGATGTCCGCGCCAGCGCCGCCCTTGGCATCGGCCTTGGGCTTGCGGCCGCGTTTGGCGGCGGGCTTCTCGGCCACATCGGCCTTGGCGGGGCGACCGGCCTTCTTCTTCGCCGCGGTTTCTTCGAGCAGCTCGGCTTCGGGCTTGGCCTTGGCGGCGGTCTTCTTGGCAGGGGCGGCCTTGGTGGCGGCTTTGGCGGGGGTCTTCAGGGTCACAGCAGGGGCTTTCTTCGGGGGCGAAGCCGGGGTTGCGGCACGGGTGCTGGCCTTCGGAGCGGTTTTGGTGCGGGACACGACGGGCGTACTGGATTTCTTCGCGGGCATGAGGACCTCAAAAAAATGTCGAACTGGAACCGGCAGAACACACAAAAAACGCCTGAAGGCCGCGCGACGCGGTCCACCCCGGTGATTTTGTTGGGCACAACGCCTGCCTTTCGCCGGAAAGGGCAGGCCTGCAAGCTGTTGGGGCGAACATTTGGTGTGCAGTCCTTGCGGGGTTCCGTCAGGACCGGGGCGGGTCGCTGAGGTGGCCAGGAGGAGTGTCCATATAGCCCCGTATCGAGGGGGCCGGGCCGGTGCCGGAGGTGCTGCTGTCGCGCTTGCGGTGCAAAGCCTTGGATTATACCGCCGGCGGTGATTTTTTGTCAGGTGGCGGGGCTGATGGTCAGGGCCTGCAGCTGGTCGCGCACGCGCTTGTACTCGTCCATGGCGCCGGTGTCTCCCGCGGCCACGCGCTCGGCCAGCTGGCGCGCCTGCTCCTCCAGCCCGTCACGGCGCAGGCGGTTCATCACGTCGGCCAGCTCGGACAGCTCGTTGGCGGGGTCCTCGCCCAGGGTCACCTGCTCGGTCTGGGCGCAGGCGAAGGCCTCGTGCTCGTGGCCACGCAGGGCCTCGCGCAGCGCGGCCCAGGGCTGGTGGCCGTGCTCGTGGAGCTGCGCTTCCAGCCAGCCGAACACCAGGCCATGCGGCGCCGGCAGGTGGGCGAGCAGGGCGTGGTCGTCGGCGGACAGCGTGTCCCAGGCCGCGGGGTTGGCCAGCAGCAGGCCCACCGCGCGGTCCGCCCGGCTGCCGCCCGCGCGGCGCGTGCCCAGCATGCGCGGTGGTGGTGGCGGGCCTTTTCGCCACTTGCTCTTGCCGCCGTATCCGCTGCCGCCCTCGCTGCCGTAGCCGCCGCCGTACCCGCTGGCCGGGTACGAACTGCCGGATGTCACGTAGGCGGCCCCGGTGCCGCCGCCGTCGTAGCCGCCGGCATCGCGTGGCGGCTGCGCGGGCGCCGCGCGGGGCGCGCGCGAGCCACCGCCCGCGTGCTGCCAGAGCTGCAGCAGGTCCGCGCTGCCGATGCCGATGCCGGTGGACAGCTCGCCGATCAGCTGGCGTTTCAGGGCACCGTCGGGCAGGGCGCTCCAGAGCGGCCGCGCCTGGCTGGCCATGCGGGCGCGGCCTTCGGCGGTGGAGAGGTCGCAGTCGGCGCCGGCGGCTTCGATCAGGAAGCGCGAGAGCGGCACGGCCTCCTTCACGCACTGGGCGAACGCCGCCTCGCCGTTGGCGCGGATGAAGCTGTCGGGGTCGTGCTCGGCCGGCAGGAACAGGAATTTCACGCTGCGCGTGTCGGTGGCCAGGGGCAGGGCGGCGTCGAGCGCCTTGCGCGCCGCGCGCCGGCCGGCGCCGTCGCCGTCGAAGCTGAAGACCACCGAGTCGGTGAAACGGAACAGTTTCTGCACGTGGTCGGGCGTGCAGGCCGTGCCCAGCGTGGCCACGGCGTTGGCAAAACCGAGCTGGGCCAGGGCCACCACGTCCATGTAGCCCTCGGTGACGAGCGCGTAGCCCGCCACGCGGATGGCGGTGCGGCCCTCGAACAAACCGTAGAGTTCGCGCCCCTTGCTGAACACCGGCGTCTCGGGCGAGTTCAGGTACTTGGGTTCGCCCTTGTCGAGCACGCGCCCGCCGAAGCCGATGCATTCGCCCTTGACGTTGCGGATCGGGAACATGATGCGGTCGCGAAAACGGTCGTAGCGCTTGGCCTGGCCGTCGGCGCCTTTTTCGTCCTCGTGCTCGATCACCATGCCGGACTCGACCAGCAGCGGCTCCTGGTAGTCGGGGAACACGCTGGCCAGGGCGCGCCAGCCCTCGGGCGCGTAGCCCAGGCCGAAGGTCTTGGCGATCTGGCCCGAGAGGCCGCGGCCCTTGAGGTAGTCCACCGCGCGCGGCGACACCTTGAGCTGCTTCGCATAGGCCTGCGCCGCCTTCTCCAGCACGTCGGTGAGCGTGGCCTGCTTCTGGCGCTGCTGCGCGGCGCGCTCGCGGTCCTGCGGCGAGGCGTCGTCTTCGGGCACCTGCATGCCGGTCTGCTGGGCGAGGTCTTTCACCGCCTCGATGAAGCTCATGCCGGCGTGCTCCATCAGGAAGCCGATGGCGTTGCCGTTGGCCCCGCAGCCGAAGCAGTGGTAGAACTGCTTGGTCGGGCTGACGCTGAACGAGGGCGACTTCTCGCCGTGGAACGGGCACAGGCCCATCAGGTTGGCGCCGCCCTTCTTGAGCTGCACGTAGCGGCCCACCACGTCGACCACGTCCACGCGGTTGAGCAGTTCCTGGATGAAGGTCTGGGGGATGGCCACCGGGGTATTCTGACCGATGGTCCCCGCGAGTTCAGTCCCCTGCGACGATGCCCTCGCGGCGCGGGTCGGCGCCGCCCAGCCACACGCCGCGCCCCCGCACGATGGCCTGCGCGCCGCTGGTGAGTTCGCCTTGCTGCACCGTGTGACCGCGTTGCTCCAGCGCGCGAACCGTGGCGGCGGGGAAGCGGCCCTGTTCCAGCAGCAAGGGCCCGCCGAGCGTGCCGAAATTGGGCAGGTCCACCGCCGCTTGCGGCGACAGACCCCATTGCAGCGTGCCGTGCAGCAGCTTGGCGGTGTAGTGGATGATGAGCGCGCCGCCCGGGCTGCCTGCGCTCATCAGCAGCTCGCCGCTGGCCCTGTCGAACACCAGCGTGGGCGACATCGACGAGCGGGGCCGCTTGCCGGGTTCGACCCGGTTGGCGATCGGCCGGCCCAGCGCGTCGCGTGGGCTGAAGCTGAAATCGCTGAGCTGGTTGTTGAGCAGGAAGCCGCCCGGGCGGCTCGGGTCGGTCGTGACCATGAGGCGCGAGCCGAACGCGGCCTCGATGGTGGTCGTCATGGCCAGCGCGTTGCCGAAGGCGTCGACGATGCTGATGTGGCTGGTGCCGTACTCCGGCTGCTCGGGCATGGATGCCCAGCCGCTCTGCACGCCGCCCGGCTGACCGGCCGGTGCGTCGGGCCTGCGCGCCGGACCGATGAGCCGGGCGCGTTCGTCGAGGTAGCGCGTGTCCAGCAGGCTGCCCCAGCGGCCGGCGGGCGGGGCGACGAAATCGGGGTCGGCCACGTACTGCGCACGGTCGGCGAAGGCCAGGCGCGAGGCTTCGGCGTAGCTGTGCAGCCAGTCGGGGGAGGGCAGGCCTTGTGCCAGCGGCGCCGTGGCCTGTGGCGTGCGCGCCAGCAGACCCAGGATCTGGCCCACGGCCAGGGCGCCCGAGCTGGGTGGCGGAAAACCGCAGATGCGCAGCGCGCGCTGCGCGGCCGTGTGGTCGTGGCACAGCGCCTCGCGTTCGCGCGGCTGGTAGCGCTGGAGGTCGTCGAGGTCCAGCCGGCCCGGCCCGGTGGGGTGCCGCTGCACCGTGTTCACGATCGCGCGCGCCACCGGCCCTTCGTGCAAGGCGACCGGGCCGACGGCCGCGATCTGGCGCAGCACGTGGGCAAGCTCCGGGTTGCGCAGCGCATGGCCCACGGGGTGGGGCTGGCCATCCGGCCGGTAGAAGTAGGCGGTGGCGACCGGGTCCTTCTTCAGCGCGGTCTCGGCCAGCAGGAGCGCGTGCAGGCGCGGGCTGACCGCGAAGCCCTGCTCGGCGAGCGCGATGGCGGGCTCGAACAGCCGCGCCCAGGGCAGCTTGCCGTGCTGGCGGTGCGCCAGTGCCAGCATCGCCAGCGCGCCGGGCACGCCGACCGAGCGGCCGCTCGCCACCGCGTCCATGAAAGCCAGCGGCTGGCCTTGTGCGTTGAGGAACAGGCGTTCATCGGCCCCGGCGGGGGCGGTCTCGCGACCGTCGAAGGCCTGCACGCGCCGGCCGTCGTGGTGCAACAGGAAGGCACCGCCGCCGATGCCGCTGGACTGCGGCTCCACCAGCGTGAGCACCATCTGCACCGCGATCGCGGCGTCCACCGCGCTGCCGCCGGCGCGCAGGATCCGCGCGCCCGCTTCGGTCGCCAGTGGATTGGCCGCGGCGACGGCCTGGCGCTGGAAGGTCCAGCCCGGTTTGGCCGTGAGGCCGGAGGCGGCTTCGGGCTGCTGGACCGGCGGCGCGGGCGGCGTGGCGCAGGCGGCGAGCAGCGCCAGGCCCAGCGCAAGCAGCGGTGATGCGGCGGCGTTCATGCGCCGATCTCGGGGGCTCAGCGTGGGGCCAGGCGGATCGCGCCGTCCAGGCGGATCACCTCGCCGTTGAGCATGTCGTTCTCGATGATGTGTTTGGCGAGCTTGGCGTAGTCGTTCGGGGTGCCCAGGCGGCTGGGGAAGGGCACGCTGGCGGCCAGCGCGTCCTGCACCTCCTGCGGCATGCCGAACAGCATGGGTGTGCCGAAGATGCCGGGGGCAATGGTCATGTTGCGGATGCCGTTGCGCGAGAGGTCGCGCGCGATCGGCAAGGTCATGCCGACCACGCCGCCCTTGGACGCGGCGTAGGCCGCCTGGCCGATCTGGCCGTCGTACGCGGCCACGCTGGCGGTGGAGATCATCACGCCGCGCTCGCCCGTGGCCTCGGGCTCGTTCTTGCACATGGCCTCGGCCGCGAGGCGGATCATGTTGAAGCTGCCCACCAGGTTGACCATGATGGTCTTGGTGTAGACGCCCAGGTTGTGCGCGCCGTTCTTGCCCACGGTCTTCTCGGCCGGCGCGATGCCGGCACAGTTCACCAGGCCCATGAGCTTGCCCATGGACACGGCTTTGGCCACCACGGCCTGGCCGTCGGCTTCGTTGCTCACGTCGCACGTCAGGAAGGCGCCACCGATCTCTTTCGCCACCGCCTCGCCTTTTTCCACCTGCATGTCGGCGATGACGACCTTGCCGCCGTTGGCAGCGAGCATGCGCGCCGTGCCTTCGCCCAGACCCGATGCGCCGCCGGTGACGATGAAAACCTTGTCTTGAATGTCCATGCTGTGCTCCTGTGTGATGAAGGGGGATGTGACGTTGACGTAAACGTCAATTCAGACGGGGATTATGCGACACGGCGATGTCACGCCCCTGTCACGCGCGGGCCCTAGTCTGATCGCTTTGCCGACTTCACGGAGCCCCCATGTCTGACAGCCACGACGAGTTGATGCGCCGCATTCACGACGACCTCATGGACGGCTATGACGAAGAGCTGGAGATGGAGCTCGAAGACCGGCACGGCGAAGTCGATCTGGACGCCGAGTCCCTTGCCGCGCGCAAGGAAGCGCGCCGCGTCTATTTCCGCGAGCTGTTCCGCCTGCAGGCCGAGCTGGTGAAGCTGCAGGACTGGGTGGTGGCGACCGGCCACAAGGTGGTGATCGTGTTCGAAGGCCGCGACGCCGCGGGCAAGGGCGGCGCGATCAAGCGCATCACCCAGCGCCTGAACCCGCGCGTGTGCCGCGTGGCCGCGCTGCCGGCGCCCAACGACCGCGAGCGCACGCAGTGGTATTTCCAGCGCTACGCGGCGCACCTGCCGGCCGCGGGCGAGATGGTGCTGTTCGACCGCAGCTGGTACAACCGCGCCGGCGTCGAGCGCGTCATGGGTTTCTGCAGCGACGAGCAGTACGAGGAGTTCTTCCGCTCGGTGCCCGAGTTCGAGAAGATGCTGGTGCGCTCGGGCATCCAGCTCATCAAGTACTGGTTCTCGATCTCGGACGAAGAGCAGCACCTGCGCTTCCTCGGCCGCATCCACGACCCGCTGAAGCAGTGGAAGCTCAGCCCCATGGACCTGGAGAGCCGCCGCCGCTGGGAGCTCTACACGCAGGCGAAAGAGGTGATGCTGGAGCGCACCCACATCCCCGAATCACCCTGGTGGGTGGTGCAGGCCGACGACAAGAAGAAGGCGCGCCTGAACTGCATCCACCACCTGCTGCAGCAGATGCCGTACGGCGAGGTGGAGCGCCCCGCCATCACGCTGCCCGAGCGCGTGCGCCACGAGGGCTACCGCCGCCACCAGGTGCCCGGCGAGATCCATGTCCCGCAGGTGTATTGACCCAGAAAGAACAAAGCCCTTGGCGATCACCAAGGGCTTTGTTCTTTGGCAAAGATGCTTCCCATCCAGAATGCCGCGGAACTGGCTTTGCCAGGCCGCAGGCATTGCCCCCTTGAGGGGGTGACGGCCCGAGCATCGGGCCGGCGCAGGGGTGGACTTACTTGTATCCAGCGCGGTCCAGCATCTGCTGCACCTTGGTCATGTTCTTCGACACCACGCCCAGCGGCACGGTCTCGGCCTTGAAGTTGTCGCCGCCCATGGCCTTGATGGCCGCGTTGTCCACCTTCAGGCCCTTGACGGCCGGGAACTCGTTGTTGCCGTTGGCGAAGTAGTCCTGCGCGTAGGGGCTGGCCAGGAATTCCATGAACGCCACGGCGTTGTCGCGGTTCTTGGCGTGTTTGGCCACGGCGGCGCCGGCGATGTTCACGTGCGTGCCGCTGGTGCCCTGGTTGGGGAACACCACGCGCACCTTTTCCATCACGGCGCGGTCTTCCGGCTTGGTCGACTTGATCAGGCGCGCCACGTAGTAGGTGTTGGTCAGCGCCACGCCGCACTCGCCCGAAGCGACGGCCTTGATCTGGTCGGTGTCACCCCCCTTGGGGTCGCGCGCCATGTTGCCCACCAGGCCCTTGAGCCAGGCTTCGCCCTTCTGGTCACCCAGGCGCTCGACCACGGTGGCGAACAGCGAGAGGTTGTAGGGGTGCGAGCCCGAGCGGGTGCAGACCATGCCCTTGAGCTTGGGGTCGGCGAGCTGCTCGTAGGTGGCCACGTCGGCGGCCTTCACGCGCATCGGGTCGTACACGATCACGCGCGCGCGGGTGGAAAAACCGGTCCAGGTCACGCCGTCGGCGGTGGCGTCGGCGCGCAGGTTGGCGGGGATCGCCGCATCCAGCTTGGCCGACTTGATGGGCTGGAACAGGCCCTGGCTGTCGGCCGAGGCCATGCGGGCCGCGTCCACCAGCAGGATCACGTCGGCCGGCGAGGCCGCGCCCTCGGCGCGCAGGCGCGCCACAATGCCGGCGTCGTCCGCATCCACGCGGTTGATCTTGATGCCCGTGGTCTTGGTGAAGGTCTCGTACATCACCTCGTCGGTCTGGTAGTGGCGGGCCGAGTACAGGTTGAGCACCTTGTCCTGGGCCAGGACATGGGTCTGGGCACCCAGGGCGGCGGCGGTGGCCGCGAGCACCATGGTGAGCTTGAGCGATGAGGTCATGCGGGTCTTTCGGAGTTGAAGATTCGAATGCGTGGGGGCGGGAAGAGGTCGGCCGGTGGCGCGTGGCGCACCGGGGATAATCCGGAAAAGATGCTAACACAAACACGAATGGTTCTTAATAAGCTTGACGAAATCAAGGGCCTTGCGGCCTGGGTGCTGGCGCTGCTGCTGGTCGGTTGCGGCAGCACGCCGGTGCGCGCGCCCGACACCCCCGAGGTGGCCCCGCCGATCACCGTGGTGGAGCCTGCCACGCGCGCGCCGCGCCTCGGGCTGGCGCTGGGCGGTGGCGCGGCGCGGGGCTTTGCTCACGTGGGGGTGATCCAGGTGCTGGAAGCCAACGGCATCCGCCCCGACCTCGTGACGGGCACCTCGGCCGGCAGCCTGGTGGCGGCGCTGTACGCCAGTGGCAAGACCGCGGGCGAACTCGAGGCCGCGGCCCTCAGCATGGAAGAAGCCACCCTGACCGACTGGGCCCTGCCGATCATGGGCCGGGGCATGCTGCGCGGCGAGGCCCTGACCCGCTACGTGCGCCAGGCGGTGGACGGCAGGTTGCTGGAGAACATGAGCCTGCCGCTGGGCGTGCTGGCCACCGACCTGGGCACCGGGCAGGGCGTATTGTTCCGGCGCGGCGACGCCGCGCAGGCGGTGCGCGCCTCCAGCGCGGTGCCCGGCGTGTTCGCACCGGTGCGCATCGCCGGGCGCGACTACGTGGACGGCGGCCTGGTCGCGCCGGTGCCGGTGCGCCACGCGCGCGACATGGGCGCCGAGGTGGTGCTGGCCGTGGACATCTCCAGCGCGCCCGAGGGCAACGCCGCCACGGGCAGCGTGCAGGTGCTGCTGCAGACCTTTGCCATCATGGGCCAGAGCATCAACCGCCACGAGCTGGCCGGGGCCGATGTGGTGGTGCGCCCGGCGCTGTCGGGCGTGGGCAGCGCGGATTTCACCGCGCGGCTGCGCTCGATCGAAGCCGGCCGCGCGGCCATGCAGGCGGCGCTGCCCCAGTTGCGCGCGCAACTCGCCCGGCGCCTGCCGGTGGCGGGCAGCCGGCCATAAAAAAAGCCCCCACCTTGCAGTGAGGGCTTAAGGGGTCCGATGAAATCGAATTTCGAAAAGGACCCGAGGAGACAACCAGAAAAACAGACTTGAGATTCAAGCGCTGCCTTTGAAAGGGTGCCAGCGCGTCGTGGAATTGATCCTAGTGTGGCCCCTGTGACGCATGTCAAACGGGCCGATCAACGGCACGATCGCGGTGCTGTTCAGCGCTTTTTGGCGGCCGACTTGGTGGCGTTGACAGCCGAGGTGGTCACGGTGTTGAAGTTGGCTTCGGCCATTTCGGTGGCTTGCTTGACAGCCTTCTGCACCGATTCCATGGCGTTGTTGGCGGCGGAGACAGCGCTCTTCATCACGGCCACGGCGGTTTCGGAACCGGCGGGGGCGTTCTTGGAGGCGTTGTCGACGACAGCCAGGAATTTCTTCTGGGTGTCGCTGGCCTGGGCTTCAGCGGCCTTGCCGAATTCGGCGCCGGTGCCTTGAGCGATGTCGTACAGGTGACGGCTGTAGGCCACGGTCTTCTCGGCCAGGGGCTGGAACAGGTTGGCTTGCAGGGCCAGCAGTTCCTGGGCGTCTTTCACGCTCAGCAGGGCCTGGGTGTTGTTGGCGGACTCGGACAGGGCGGCCTTGGTGGCTTGCACATTGAGTTCGACCAGCTTTTCCACGCCTTCGAAGGCCTTCTGGGTCAGACCGAAGATGGTCTCGATATTGGCTTTCTGGGCGGCGATCATTTGTTCGGCGGTCAACATATTCATACTCCTAAACTTGTAAAGAAACTGGGCTTAGTTGAAGGCTGCTGAGAACACCGCGCTGTCTGGACGCTGTTGTTATCGTTCGCTTTGCTGCACTGCAACATGACTCGAATTATAGGGATAACCCGTGGGAGCGCAAGCACTTTTTGCTGCGCTGCACCATTCTAGGCGCGGCGTTCTAAAACTCGCTGGCGCCACCCCGGCTTCATTCCCCGGACACAATGGCCGGCCGCCCTCCAGGCCACCGTTTCCCCACCGCCCCGCACGTGCACGCTTACTACGCCGACCACTTCGTCCTGCCCCTGCCCAGCGGCCACCGCTTCCCCATGGGCAAGTACGCGCGCTTGCGCGAACGGCTCGCGGCCGAATTGCCGCAGGTGCAGCTGCTCGAAGCCCTGCCGGCCAGCGACGGGGAGCTGGCCCTGGTGCATGCGCCGGCCTATATCGAGGCGGTGGCGCAGGGCAGCTTGAGCGCGGCCGCCCAGCGCGAGATCGGATTCCCCTGGAGCCCGGCCATGGCCGAGCGAGCGCGCCGCTCGGTGGGCGCGACGCTGCTGGCCTCCCGCAACGCCCTGGGTGGTGGTGGGTTGGCGGCCAACCTGGCCGGCGGCACGCACCACGCCTATGCCGACAAGGGCAGCGGCTTCTGCGTGTTCAACGACTTCGCGGTGGCCGCGCGCCTCATGCAGGCCGAGAATGCGCGCTCGCACCGGGCCCGCGGCCCCTTGCGGGTGGCGATCGTCGACCTTGACGTGCACCAGGGCAACGGCACGGCGCGCATCTTTGCGCACGACGACTCGGTGTTCACGCTCTCGCTGCACGGCGCGAAGAACTTTCCGTTCCGCAAGGAGCCGGGCGACATCGACGTCGAGCTGCCCGATGGCTGCGACGACGCGGCCTACCTGGAAGCCTTGGAGAGCGCGCTGGGCGAACTCGACCGCCGCTTCGAGCCCGGCCTGGTGCTGTACCTGGCCGGCGCCGACCCGCACGAGGGCGACCGCCTCGGCCGCCTCAAACTCACGTTCGATGGCCTGGAGGCGCGCGACCGCCGCGTGATGGACTGGGCGTGGCACAAGCGCGTGCCGCTGGCCTTCGCCATGGGCGGTGGCTATGGCCACGACCTCGAGGCCACGGTGCAGGTGCAGGTCAACACCTACCGCACCGCGCTGCAGTACCGGCAGCGCTGGCAGGCGCTCGAGACGGCCAGCGCGACAGTGGTCGGGTCAAGCCACTGGCACAATGCCGCCGCATGAACACCGCCAGCCCGTCGGCCCCGCGCCCGCAACCCCTGCCCCGCAGCGCCTACCGCGTGTTCCGCCCCATCGGCACGCGCTGGAGCGACAACGACATCTACGGCCACGTGAACAACGTGGTGTACTACAGTTGGTTCGACACGGCGGTCAACGCGCACCTGATCGAGCAGGGCGCGCTCGACATCCATGCCGGTCCGGTGATCGGCCTGGTGATCGAGACGCAGTGCAACTACTTCGCGCCGCTGGCCTTCCCGCAAACCGTGTGGGCCGGCCTGCGCGTCGCGCACCTGGGCAGTTCCAGCGTGCGCTACGAGGTGGGCCTGTTCGCCGAGGGCGACGACCTGGCCGCGGCCTGTGGCCATTTCGTGCACGTGTACGTGGACCGTGAAACCCGCCGGCCGGTGCCACTGCCCGCCACCCTCAAACACACCCTGGAGACCCTGCGATGACCCAGAACCCCGCCGCGCCCCCGGTGCGCATCGACGCCGCCAGCGTCGATGCCGCCATCAACAGCCGCATGTCCGCCCGCGCCTTCCTGCCCCAGCCGGTGCCGCGCGCCACCATCGAGCACCTGCTCGAACTGGCCAGCCGCGCGCCCTCGGGCACCAACACGCAGCCCTGGAAGGTCTATGTGCTGCAGGGCGTCAGCCGCGACACCCTGGTGGACAAGGTCTGCGCCGCGCACGACGCGCTGCGCGCCGATCCGTCGCTGGCGGCCGAGTACCGCGAGGAATACGACTACTACCCCGAAAAATGGGTCAGTCCCTACATCGATCGCCGGCGCGAGAACGGCTGGAGCCTGTACGGCCTGTTGGGTATCACCAAGGGCGACAAGGACAGGATGCACGCGCAGCACCAGCGCAACTTCCGCTTCTTCGACGCGCCGGTGGGCCTGATGTTCACGCTCGACCGCGTGATGGGCCGCGGCTCGCTGGTCGACTACGGCATGTTCCTGCAGACCCTCATGGTCGCCGCGCGCGCCCACGGCCTGCACACCTGCCCGCAGGCGGCCTGGAACGGCTTTGCGAAAATCATCCTGCCGCACATCGGCGCTGGCGACCAGGAAATGCTGGTCTGCGGCATGGCCCTGGGTCATGCCGATCCCGCCGAACCGGTCAACGGTTTTCACACGCCGCGCGAGGCAGTTGAGAGCTTCACCCACTGGCTGGAATAATCGCCGGTTTCACCCCACACAAAAGGACAGCACATGATCACCACCCCCAGCGGCCTGCAATACGAAGACACCGTGGTCGGCAACGGCGAAGTGGCCCAGGCCGGCCGCCCGGTGCAGGTGCACTACACCGGCTGGCTCTACAACGACGGCGTGCAGGGTTCCAAGTTCGATTCCAGCAAGGACCGCGGCCAGCCGTTCGAATTCCCGCTTGGCGCGGGCCATGTCATCAAGGGCTGGGACGAAGGCGTGCAGGGCATGGCCGTGGGCGGCACGCGCCGTCTCGTGATCCCGGCCGCGCTCGGCTACGGCGCGCGCGGCGCCGGTGGTGTGATCCCGCCCAACGCCACGCTGCTGTTCGAAGTGGACCTGCTCGCCGTTTGAGGCCGTGACGGGAACGCTGGCGCCGGATGTCCGGTGCCGGCCGGTGCCCCGCGGGCACCTCTGGAGACAACCATGACACAACGATTCGCTCCCTGGATGGCGCTGGTGGCGGCGCTGGTGCCCGGCCTGGCGCAGGCGGCCGACCTGGACGGCAGCCAGCTTTCCGTGTGGTGGGGCGTGCCCTTCGCCGGCGTGCTGCTGTCGATCGCGCTGGTGCCGCTGCTGGCGCCCCGCTTCTGGCACCACCACTTCGGCAAGGTCTCGGCCGCCTGGGCGCTGGCCTTCCTGGTGCCGTTCGCGGTGGTGGTGGGACCGGGCATCGCGGGCGCGAGCGTGGTCCACGCCCTGCTGGCCGAGTACATCCCCTTCATCATCCTGCTGACCGCGCTGTTCACCGTGGCCGGCGGCATCTTCGTGCGCGGCAACCTGCACGGCAGCCCCGGCCTGAACACCGGCCTGCTGGCCATCGGCGCGGTGCTCGCCAGCTTCATGGGCACCACCGGCGCGTCGATGCTGCTGATCCGCCCGCTGATCCGCGCCAACGACAACCGCAAGCACCAGATGCACGTGGTGGTGTTCTTCATCTTCATCGTCTCCAACGCCGGTGGCGCACTCACGCCGCTGGGCGACCCGCCGCTGTTCCTCGGTTTCCTCAAGGGGGTCGACTTCTTCTGGACCGTGACCCACCTGTGGGGCCAGACCCTGTTCCTCATCGGTGTGCTGCTGGTGCTGTTCTACGCCATCGACTGGTGGTACTACCACCGCCGTGAAGAAGTCCAGCCGCAGGACCCGACACCCGACACCCAGCGCCTGGGCTTCGACGGCGGCTTCAACTTCGCGCTGCTGGGCGTGGTGGTGGTGCTGGTGCTGATGAGCGGCCTGTGGAAGTCCTCGGTGGTGTTCAACATCGCGGGCACCGAAGTCGGCCTGCCGGGCCTGCTGCGCGACCTGGGGCTGATCGCGGTCGCGCTGGTGTCGCTCAAGCTCACGCCGTCCAGCGTGCACGAGAGCAACCAGTTCGCCTGGGGCCCGATGCAGGAAGTGGCCAAGCTGTTCGCCGCCATCTTCCTCACCATCATCCCGGTGATCGCCATGCTCAAGGCCGGCGTCGACGGCCCCTTTGGCGCGGTGGTGAAAGCCGTGACCAACGCCGACGGATCGCCCAACCCGGCGATGTACTTCTGGGCCACCGGCGCGCTGAGCTCGTTCCTGGACAACGCGCCGACCTACCTGGTGTTCTTCAACACCGCCGGTGGAGACCCGCAGGTGCTCATGACCGCGATGGCGCCGATCCTGGTCGCCATCTCCGCCGGTGCCGTGTTCATGGGCGCCAACACCTACATCGGCAATGCGCCCAACCTGATGGTCAAGGCGATTGCCGAGGACCGCGGCATCCGCATGCCCAGCTTCTTCGGTTACATGCTCTGGTCGGTCGGCATCCTGGTGCCGCTGTTCGCGCTGATGACCTGGATCTGGTTCGTCTGAACTTCAAGGAACTTGCCCCCATGAGCACCCGCCCCTCCATCCTGATCGCCCGCAACGTGTTCCCCGAGGTGGTGGCCAAACTGCGCGAGCACTTCGACGTCGACACCAACGAAGCCGACGCGCCCCTCACGCCGGCGCAGCTGGCCGAGCGCCTGCAGGGCAAGGCGGGTGTGATCACCACCGGCAGCGAGCGCGTGGACGCGGCCCTGCTCGCGGCCTGCCCGCAATTGAAGATCGTGGCCAACATCGCGGTCGGCTACAACAACTTCGACCTGCCCGCCATCACCGCCGCCGGCGTGCTGGCCAGCAACACGCCCGACGTGCTCACCGAGACCACGGCCGACTTCGGCTTCGCGCTGCTGCTGGCCACGGCGCGGCGCCTCACCGAAAGCGAGCATTTCCTGCGCGCCGGCCAGTGGAACCGCTGGGCGCTGGACATGTTTGCCGGCGCCGAGGTCCACGGCAGCACGCTGGGCATCCTGGGCATGGGCCGCATCGGCCAGGCGATTGCGCGCCGCGGTGCGCACGGCTTCCGCATGAACGTGATCTACCACAACCGCTCGCGCCTGGACGCTGCCACCGAGGCCGAATGCAAGGCACGTTACGTCGACAAGGCCGAGCTGCTCAAGACCGCCGACCACCTGATCCTGGTGCTGCCCTACAGCGCCGCGTCGCACCACGCCATCGGCGCGGCCGAGATCGCGCAGATGAAGCCCACCGCCACGCTGGTCAACATCGCGCGCGGCGGCATCGTGGACGACGCGGCGCTGGCCGTGGCATTGCGCGAGAAGCGCATTGCCGCCGCCGGCCTGGACGTGTTCGAGGGTGAGCCCAAGGTGCACCCCGATCTGCTCACCGTGCCCAACGTGGTGCTCACGCCGCACATCGCCAGCGCCACCATCGCCACCCGCAAGGCGATGGCCCACCTCGCGGCCGACAACGTGATCGCCTACCTGACGCAGGGCAGAACCGTCACGCCGCTGAACCCTGAAGTCGCGGCCCAGCGCTGAGCCCCCCACGATGACCAACGAGCTGCTGCCCTGGGTGCTGCTGGCGCTGCTGGTGCTCAACCTGGCGCTGCTGGTGTGGCTGCTGCTGCGCCGCCCGCCGCAGGACGCCGAGGCGCTGGCGCACCGGCAGCTGCTGCTGGCGCAGCTGCAGCAGCAGGGCCAGCGCGTCGAGCGGGTGGAGAGCGAGCTGCGGCGCGAGATCAGCGAGTCTTCGCGCGGTGGTCGCCAGGAAATCCAGCAGACCCTGGCCACCTTCCAGGAAACGCTCACCGGTCAGTCGGCCGAGACCACGCGCACGCAGAACGCACAGCTCGACGCCTTTGCCCAGCAGCTCGTGCTGCTGCGCGGCACGCTGGGCGACACGCTCACGCGCCAGCTGCAGGAGATGGGCGAGGGCAACGCGCGCCGCCTGGCCGAGATCCGCACCACGCTCGATGCCCAGCTGCAGCAACTGCAACTGAGCAATGCGGCCAAGCTTGACGAGATGCGCGCCACGGTCGATGAAAAACTGCAGACCACGCTGCAGGCCCGCCTGGGCGAGAGCTTCAAGCAGGTGGCCGACCGGCTCGAACAGGTGCACAAAGGCCTGGGCGAGATGCAGACGCTGGCGCAGGGCGTGGGCGACCTCAAGCACCTGCTGACCAATGTGAAGACGCGCGGCATGTTCGGCGAGGCGCAGCTCGGCGCGCTGCTCGAACAGGTGTTCGCGCCCGACCAGTACGCGACCCAGGTCACGACCCGGCCCGGCAGCCGCAACGCGGTGGACTTCGCCATCAAGCTGCCCGGCCGAGGTGACGACGGCGCCCCGTGCTGGCTGCCGATCGACGCCAAGTTTCCGAACGAGGACTACGAGCGCCTGCTCGATGCGCAGCAGCGCGCCGACGTGGAGGGCGCCGAGCTCGCCGCGCGCGGGCTGGAGCAGCGCATCCGGCTCGAAGCGAAGTCCATGGCCGACAAGTACCTGGAGCCGCCGCACACCACCGATTTCGCCATCCTCTTCCTGCCCACCGAAGGCCTGTACGCCGAGGTGCTGCGCCGCCCGGGGCTGATGGAGGTGCTGCAGCGCGAGTACCGCGTGACCCTGGCCGGGCCGACCACGCTCATGGCCATGCTCAACTCGCTGCAGATGGGCTTTCGCACGCTGGCGCTGGAGAAGCGCTCGAGCGAGGTCTGGCAGGTGCTGGGCGCGGTCAAGACCGAGTTCGGCAAGTTCGGCGACGTGCTGGCCCGCGTGAAGAGCCAGACCCAGACCGTGCTCAACACCCTGGACAGCGCCGAGACGCGCAGCCGCGCGATGGGCCGCGCGCTCAAGGCGGTGGAAGCGCTGCCGCAGGACCAGGCCAGCGCGCTGCTGCCGCTGGATCCCACCGACCCCGGAGACCCTTGAACCCCACGCTGCGGTCCGACCTCGCGCGCCTGATCGCAGCGCAGATCTGCCTGCATGCGTGCATGACCGGCTTTCGCATGGCGGCACCGCTGATGGCGCTGCGCCAGGGCTACAGCGCGGCGGCGGTGGGCATGCTGCTGGCGCTGTTCGCGCTGGCACCCGTCTTCATGGCACTGCCCGCGGGGCGCTACGCCGACCGGCGCGGTCTGAAGAAGCCGGTGGCCCTGTCGGTCGGCATCGCCTCGGCCGGCGCCGCGCTCGCGGTGGTCTTCCCGGTGTTCGGCGTGCTGTGTCTCACCGCGCTCACCTGCGGCGCGGCCACCGGGCTGGCCATGATCGCGCTGCAGCGCCACGTGGGCCGTCTGGCCCACGGCCCGACCGAACTCAAGCAGGTGTTCAGCTGGATGGCCATCGGCCCCTCGATCTCCAACTTCCTCGGACCCTTCGCCGCGGGCGTGATGATCGACAGCTTCGGCTTTCGCGCCGCCTTCCTGCTGCTCGCGCTGCTGCCCTCGCTGGCCTGGTTCTGGGTGCGCCGCACGGTCGAGCACGAACCGGTCGCGCCCGAGCTGCGGCAGTCCAGCGGCTCGTCGTGGAACCTGCTGCGCGACAAGGGCTTCCGCCAGCTCATGCTGATCAACTGGATGCTGTCCTCGTGCTGGGACGTGCACACCTTCCTGGTGCCGGTGCTCGGCCACGAGCGTGGCCTGAGCGCCACCGTCATCGGCTCCATCCTCGGGGCGTTCGCGCTCGCCGCCACCGCCATCCGCGTGCTCATGCCCTGGCTGGCCGCGCACCTGCGCGAGTCGGTGGTGATCGGCACCGCCATGGGCGCGACCGCGCTGCTGTTTGCGGTTTATCCGCTGGTGCACGCGGCCTGGGCCATGGCGGTGCTGTCGGTGCTGCTGGGCTTTGCGCTCGGTTCGGTGCAGCCCATGATCATGAGCACGCTGCACCAGATGACGCCGCACCACCGCCACGGCGAGGCCCTGGGCCTGCGCGCCATGGCCATCAACGGATCGAGCGTGGTGATGCCGTTGCTGTTCGGCTCGGTCGGTGCGCTGATCGGCGTGGGCGCGGTGTTCTGGCTGGTGGGCGCGGCGGTGGGCCTGGGCTCGCCGCTGGCCTGGATGCTGCGCACGCCGCCGGCCGAGGCGCCGCAGCGCGAGCGGCCCTGAGGCGTCGGCTCAGGCCGCCGCCGCGGCCTTGTGCGCCGACCTGGTGGCAGCGCGCTGCGTGGCGCGGGGCGGGGGCAAGGTGAAGCCCAGGCCAGCGAGGTAGGCGTCCACCGTGTGGCGACCGCTTTTTTCCAGGTCAAACGCGCCGGGGTCGAGCAACCAGTTCTGGATCAGGCCGTCCAGGATCACGTGCAGGCCCAGTGCCGCGGTGGCCAGTGGCATGGGGAGCTTGATCGCTTCGCGGTGCACCGTCTCGCGCAGGGCTTCTTCGGTCATGGCCACGCACTGGTTGCGCACCTGCAGGTGGCGATCACGCACCGCCTGCATTTCGCTCACGTATTCCACCTTGTGCGTGGCCACTTCGAACACGCGGCGGGTCTGCTCGTCGGTGGCGGTCTGCCTGAGCGCATTCATCATCGAGTCGCGCATCAACAGTAGGGGGTTGGCGGAGGCCCCCGCCGTGCGCGCCATGCTCTCCAGCGTGCCTTCCAGCGGCATGGTCACGCGCTCCATCATGGCGTTGAAGAGGTCGGCCTTGTCCTTGAAGTGCCAGTAGATGGCGCCGCGCGTGGTGCCGGCGGCGGTGGCGATGTCGTTGAGCGAGGTGCGCGAGACGCCGTGCGCCTGGAACAGATGTTCGGCGGCGTCGAGCAGGCTGTTGCGCGTGGCCAGCGCGTCGGCTTTGGTGCGTCGAACCATGGTATTTGTCTCCAGTTTGCATGCCCTTGGGCGTTTTCGGACTATACATACATTCTTGTATGTATGTATACTTCGCCGTTTTGCAACAGCGCTGACCCTGCGGTCATTGCCTGCCTGTGCGCCTCCCCCTCTTCATACCCCAAGGACTCCCATGCCCGCCTTGAGCCCCGTCAAACCCGCGTCCTTTGTGCGCACCCGGTCCGTCCCCCTGCCCAAGGCTTCCCTGGCGCGGGGGTTGTCCGTGCTGGCGCTGGCCGTCGTGCTCACCGCCTGCGGCAAGTCCACGCCGCCGGCGGCTGGCGGCGCGCCGGGCGGCGGCATGCCCGCGCCCGAGGTGGGTGTGATCACGGTGACCCCGGGCGACGTGGGCCTGGTGACCGAGTTACCCGGCCGGCTGGAGGCCTCGCGCGTGGCCCAGGTGCGTGCGCGCGCCGCCGGCATCCTGCAGGAGCGGCTGTTCCGCGAGGGCAGCGACGTGAAGGCGGGCCAGCCCTTGTTCCGCATCGACGCCGCACCCTATGCGGCCGCGCTGCAGAGTGCCCAGGCCAGCCTGGCGCGCTCGCAGGCCAACCTCACGCAGGCCACCGCGCTGGCCGAGCGTTATGCGCCGCTGGTGAAGGAAAACGCCATCAGCCAGCAGGAATACGCCAGCGCCGTGGCGGCCCAGAAGCAGGCCGAGGCCGACGTGGCCGGTGGCAAGGCGGCGGTGCAGACCGCCAGCATCAACCTCGGCTATGCGCGAGTGACCGCGCCGATCTCGGGCCGCATCGGCCGCGCGCTGGTGACCGAGGGCGCGCTGGTGGGGCAGGGCGAGGCCACGCAGTTGGCGGTGGTGCAGCAGATCAACCCCATGTACGTGAACTTCACCCAGTCCGCCGCCGAGGTGTACCGCCTGCGCAAGGCCATGGAAGGCGGCCAGCTCAAGGGCGCGGGCGCGCAGGCCGCGGCCGTGCAGGTGGTGATGGAAGACGGCAGCGTGTACGAGCAGCCGGGCCGCCTGCTGTTCTCCGACCTCACCGTGGACAGCACCACCGGCCAGGTCACGCTGCGCGCCGAAGTGCCCAACCCCAAGGGTGCGCTGCTGCCCGGCCTGTACGTGCGCGTGCGGCTGGAGCAGGCCACCGCGGGCAACGCCATCACGCTGCCGCAGCAGGCGGTGACGCGCTCGGCGCAGGGCGACAAGGTGACGGTGGTCGGCGCGGACGGCAAGGTCGCGCAGCGCGACGTCAAGGTCGGTGGCCAGCAGGGCGGCCGCTGGGTGATCCTCGACGGCCTGAAGGCGGGCGAGCAGGTCATGGTCGACGGCTTCCAGAAGCTGCAGATGCTGCCGCCGGGCACGCCGGTCAGGGCCGTGCCCTGGCAGGCCCCGGGCACCGCAGCGACCGCGCCAGCGGCTGCCGCACCGGCGCCCGAGGCGGCGAAGTAAGGAGCGCCCGACATGGCGAAATTCTTCATCGACCGGCCCATCTTCGCGTGGGTGATCGCGCTCTTCATCATGGTGATGGGCGGCGTGTCCATCACGCAGCTGCCGATCGCGCAGTACCCACCGGTGGCGCCACCGTCCATCGTCATCAACGCCACCTACCCCGGCGCCTCGGCCGCCACGCTGGAAGACAGCGTGCTGTCGGTGATCGAGCAGGAAATGAACGGCTCGCCGGGCCTGATCTACATGGAGTCGGTGGCGCAGGCCAACGGCACCGGCAGCATCACGCTGAGCTTCCAGACCGGCACCAACGCCGACCTGGCACAGGTGGACGTGCAGAACCGGCTCTCGCGCGCCTCGCCGCGCCTGCCCTCGGCGGTGACGCAGCAGGGTGTGCGCGTCGACAAGTCGCGCAGCAACTTCCTGCTGTTCGCGATCCTCTCCAGCGACGACCCGGCCTGGAACCCGGTGGCGCTGGGCGACTACGCCTCGCGCAGCGTCGTGCCCGAGCTGCAGCGCCTGCCCGGCGTGGGCCAGGCCCAGCTGTTCGGCACCGAGCGCGCCATGCGCATCTGGATCGACCCGGCCAAGCTGCTCGGCTTCAATTTGAGCGCGGCCGACGTCACCAACGCCATCCGCGCGCAGAACGCGCAGGTCTCGGCCGGTGAAATCGGTGCCCTGCCCAACGTGGGTGGCCAGAGCATCGCGGCCACCGTGGTGGTCAATGGCCAGCTCGCCAGCGTCGAGCAGTTCGGCAACGTGGTGCTGCGCGCCAGCGCCGACGGCTCCACCGTGCGTTTGAAGGACGTGGCGCGCATCGAACTCGGTGCCCAGGCCTACGCCACCTCGGCGCGCCTGAACGGCAAGCCCTCCACCGGCATCGGCGTGCAGCTCTCGCCCAGCGGCAACGCACTGGCCACCGCCACCGCGGTGCGCGCCAAGATGACCGAGCTGCAGGCCTTCTTCCCCAAGGGCATGACCTGGTCCATCCCCTACGACAGCTCGCGCTTCGTGAAGATCTCCATCGAGCAGGTGGCGATCACGCTGGGCGAGGCGATGCTGCTGGTGTTCCTGGTGATGTACCTGTTCCTGCAGAACATCCGCTACACCATCATCCCCACTGTCGTGGTGCCGGTGGCGCTGCTCGGCACCTTCGCGGTGCTGCTGGCGCTGGGCTTCTCCATCAACGTGCTGACCATGTTCGGCATGGTGCTGGTGATCGGCATCGTGGTGGACGACGCGATCGTGGTGGTGGAGAACGTCGAACGCATCATGAGCGAGGAGGGCCTGCCACCGCTGCAGGCCACGCGCAAGGCCATGTCGCAGATCTCGGGCGCCATCATCGGCGTGACGGTGGTGCTGATCTCGGTGTTCGTGCCACTGGCCTTCTTCAGCGGCTCGGTGGGCAACATCTACCGCCAGTTCGCGGCGGTCATGGGTGTGTCCATCGCGTTCTCGGCCTTCATGGCGCTGTCGCTCACGCCAGCGCTGTGCGCCACGCTGCTCAAGCCGGTCGAGGCCGGCCACCACCACGAGAAGAAGGGCTTCTTCGGTTGGTTCAACCGCGGTTTCTCGCGCACCGCCAAGCGCTACGAGGGCGGTGTGGCCGCGCTGCTGCCGCGCGCCGGCCGCACGCTCATCATCTACGCCGCCATCGTCGCGGCCGCGGTGGTGGTCTACATGCGCCTGCCCACGTCCTTCCTGCCCGGTGAAGACCAGGGCACGATGCTGGTCAACGTGCAGCTGCCCCCGGGCGCCACGCAGGAGCGCACTCTGGACGTGATGAAGCAGGTCGAAGGCTTCATCCTCAAGCAGCCCGAAGTGCAGGGCATGGTCAGCGTGCTGGGCTTCAGCTTCTCGGGGCAGGGCCAGAACGCCGCGCTGGCCTTCATCACGCTCAAGGACTGGGCCGAGCGCACCGCGCCCGGCAGCTCGGCGCAGGAGATCGCGGGACGCGCCTTCGGTGCGCTCTCGGGCATCCGCGACGCCTTCATCTTCCCGCTCAGTCCGCCACCCATCCCTGAGCTCGGCTCGTCCTCGGGTTTCAGCTTCCGCCTGCAGGACCGTTCGGGGCAGGGCCGGGCGGCGTTGCTGGCCGCGCGCAACCAGCTGCTGGGCCTGGCCTCGCAGAGCAAGGTCATCACCCAGGTGCGCCCCGACGGCCTGGAAGACGCGCCACAGCTGCAGCTCGACATCGACCGCGACAAGGCCAACGCCCTGGGCGTGGGCTTCGACGCGATCAACGCCGCGATCGGTACCGCGCTGGGCTCGAGTTATGTGAACGACTTCCCCAACGCCGGGCGCCTGCAGCGCGTGGTGGTGCAGGCCGATGCGCCCGCCCGCATGCAGCCCGACGACCTGTTGAGGCTCAACGTGGTCAACGGCCGCGGGCAGGCGGTGCCGCTGTCGGCCTTCGCCACCACGAAGTGGGTCACCGGCCCGATGCAGACCGTGCGCTACAACGGCTACCCGTCCATGCGCATCAGCGGCAGCGCGGCTCCGGGTTTCAGCACTGGCGCGGCGATCGCCGAGATGGAGAAGCTGGCCGCGCAGCTGCCGCAGGGCTTCGGCTACGAGTGGACCGGCCAGACGCGCGAGGAAAAACTCGCCGGCTCGCAGGCCATTGTGCTCTACGCCTTCGCCATCCTCGCGGTGTTCCTGTGCCTGGCCGCGCTGTACGAAAGCTGGACCATTCCGCTCTCCGTGATTCTGGTGGTGCCGCTGGGCGTGCTCGGTGTGCTGCTGGCCACCCTGCTGCGCAACTACTCGAACGACGTCTACTTCCAGGTCGGTCTGATCACCATCATCGGCCTGTCGGCGAAGAACGCGATCCTGATCATCGAGTTCGCCAAGGACCTGCAGGCCCAGGGCAAGAGCGTTATCGCGGCCGCGCTGGAAGCGGCCCACATCCGCTTCCGTCCCATCATCATGACCTCGATGGCCTTCACGCTCGGCGTGCTGCCGCTGGCACTGGCTTCGGGCGCGGGCTCGGCCAGCCAGCGCGCCATCGGCACCGGCGTGATCGGCGGCATGCTCACCGGCACCGTGCTGGCGGTGGTGTTCGTGCCGATCTTCTTCGTGGTGGTGCGCACGCTGTTCAAGGGCAGCGAGCGCCAGCACCAGCGGGATGCCGAACAGGCTGCCGCCCACCATGGCCCTGGAGTGCAAATCGATGTTTGAGAATGCCTACCCCCGAGTCGCATTGACCGTGCTGGCCGTGGCCGCACTGAGCGCCTGCTCGTTCATTCCCACCTACGAGCGCCCGGCCGCGCCGGTGGCCGCCCAGTTCCCCGGGCAGGCGCAGGCCGCGCCCGCGGCCGACCAGATCGCCTGGCGTGAATTCGTCGGCGATGCGCGGCTGCGTGAGCTGATCGCGCTGGCGCTGGCCAACAACCGCGACCTGCGCGTGGCCACGCTCAACATCGAGCAGGTGCGCGCGCAGTACCAGATCCGCCGCGCCGACCAGTTCCCCACGCTCAACCTCGCCGCCAGCGGCAACCGCCAGCCCGCGGCCGACGGCAGCGGCGGCATCAGCAGCACCTACAGCGTCGGCGTGGCCCTGAGCAGCTGGGAGATCGACTTCTTCGGTCGTATCGCGAGCCTGAAGGAGGCCGCGCTGGCGCAGTACCTCGCGAGCGAGGAAGCCCGCCGCGCCGCGCAGACCAGCCTGGTGGCGGCCGTGGCCAGCGCCTGGCTGAGCCTGCAGACCAACGACGAGCTGCTGGCCCTGACGCAGCGCACGCTGGCCACGCGCGAGGATTCGTTGCGCCTGAGCAAGCTGCGCTTCGACAACGGCGCCACCTCGGCGCTGGACCTGCGCCAGGCCGAATCGCTCACCGCCGCCGCCCAGGCCTCGCTGGCCCAGCAGCGGCGCCTGCGCGCGCTCGACCTGAACGCGCTGACCCTGCTGGTGGGCCAGGCGCCGCCGGACGAGCTGCTGCCCGTGCCGCCGACCCTGCCCGCGGCCTCCGGCGCCAATGGCGTGGCCGTTCCGATGGCGCCGACGCCCGCCGCGCCGATGCTGCGCGACGTGCCGGCGGGTCTGCCCTCGGACCTGCTCACGCGCCGCGCCGACATCCGCCAGGCCGAGCAGCAACTGATCGCGGCCAACGCCAACATCGGCGCCGCGCGCGCGGCCTTCTTCCCGCGCATCTCGCTCACCGCGAGCGCGGGCACGGCCAGCAGCAGCCTCTCGGGCCTGTTCAAGGACGGCTCCTGGGGCTTCACGCTCGCGCCGCAGGCGCTGCTGCCGATCTTCGACGCCGGGCGCAACCGCGCCAACCTCGATGCGTCCAACGCGGCGCGCGACATCGCGGTGGCGCAGTACGAAAAAGCGATCCAGACCGCGTTCCGCGAAGTGGCCGATGCGCTGGCGGGCAGCGCGACGCTGGGCGACCAGCTCACGGCCCAGCAGGTGCAGGCCACGGCCGAGGCCGAGCGCTTCCGGCTCGCCGAGCTGCGCTACCGCAACGGCGTGGCGAGCTTCCTGGATGTGCTGGACGCGCAGCGCTCGCTGTTTGCCACCCAGCAGGCGCTGGCGCAGACGCGGCTGGCGCAGCAGCAGAACCAGGTGGCGCTGTACAAGGCCCTGGGCGGTGGTTGGGCAGAGTGAACGGGGAAGGTTTGATCGCGGATGCGATCAAGCCTTCAGGTCGTAGAACCGCAGGATGTGTTCCCACGCGGTCTGCGAATCGTCCACGTACCTGAACAGGTCCAGGTCCTCGGGCGAGATCGTGCCTTCTTCGACCAGCACATCCAGGTTGATCAGGCGCTTCCAGTAGTCCGTGCCGAACAGCAGGATGGGCACCGGCTTGGACTTCTTGCACTGCACCAGCGTGATCACCTCGAACAGCTCGTCGAGCGTGCCGAAGCCACCGGGGAAGGCCAGCAGGGCCTTGGCGCGCATCATGAAATGCATCTTGCGCAGCGCGAAGTAGTGGAACTTGAAACTCAACTCGGGTGACACATACGGATTGGCCGCCTGCTCGTGCGGCAGCGCGATGTTCAGGCCCACATTGGGCGCGCCTTCTTCGTGCGCGCCGCGGCTCGCCGCTTCCATGATGCCGGGGCCGCCACCGGTGCAGATGAAGAGCTGCTCGGCCTTGTCGCACTTCGCGCTGTAGCGCGCCACCGTGCGGGCGAATTCGCGGGCGTGTTCGTAGTAGTGCGCGTTGCGCACCATGGCCTGGGCGCGCGTGATCTCGCGCGCCTCGCCACTGCGCTCGGCGCGCACCAGCTGTTCCTGCGCTTCGCTGGCCTCGCGAAAACGCGCGCTGCCGAACACCACGATGGTGTTCTCGATGCCGGCGTCGCGCTGCGCCAGGTCGGGCTTGAGCATCTCGAGCTGGAAGCGGATGCCGCGGGTTTCGCGGCGCAGCAGGAATTCGGGGTCGGCGAAGGCCAGGCGGTAGGCGTCGGCGTGCAGCGGCGTGCCGTCCACCGCCTGCGACTGCAGCTCGGCCCAGGCGTCGGCCAGGCGCCGTTCGTTGAGGTGTTGTTGCTCGTTTTCCATGCTCACTCCTGTGTGTGCTCGTTCGGAATCACAGCCCGATGGCCAGCGCCAGCGGGACGAAGACGATGGCCAGTGCGTTGCCCAGCATGATCATGGCACCGACCTTGTCGGGCTCCTGGTGGTACCGGTCGGCCAGCATGAACTGCATCACGGCCGGTGGCAAGGCGGCGAACAGCAGCAGCTGGCCGCGCGCCGCGCCTTCCAGGCCCAGCGCCCAGGCCAGCGGGATGCCGATGGCCAGGCCGATGAGGGGGCGGGCGAGCGCGCCGAGCAGGCCCAGTGCCAGGCCCGAGCGCGTGAGCGCCGTGAGGCGCACGCCCAGTGCGAACAGCATCATGGGCAGCAGTGCGTCGCCCAGCAGCTTCAGGCCCGAGAGCAGCACGTCGGGCGGGCGCAGGTCGGTGAGCGCACTCACAAAGCCCAATGCGGTGGCTATCATCAGCGGGCTGGTGAGCAGGTCGCGTGTGCGCGCCAGGCGGCTGGTGATGCGCGCGCCGAGCGAGAAGTGCAGCAGGTTGCTGACCGAGAACAGCGCCACGGCCGCGCCGAAGTGCGCCGGGCCGAAAGCCAGCAGGGCCAGCGGCAGACCCATGTTGCCGCAGTTGTTGAACATCACCACCGGCACCAGCGTGCGCGGCTGCGCACCGAAGGCCCGCGCCAGCGGCCAGGCCAGCAGGCCTCCGCCCAGGATCAGCACCGCACCGCCCACCAGCAGCGTGAGGTGCTCGGCGATGACGAAGTCCTTCGAGGCCAGGGCCGAGTACACCAGCATGGGCGCGAGCACGTCGAGCGCGATGCGGTTGAACACGGTCATGTCCAGCGTGCGGCGTCGCGCGTAGCCGTAGCCGATGGCCACGATCAGGAACACCGGGATGATGACGTCGGCGATGCGGGCGATCAGGTCCATGGGCGGCGCGCAGAAAAGAGAAAGGCTCCTGCGGGAGCCTTCTCGGGGGTGAACAGGGCGAACGGACTCAGACGCGGCGGCGGTACTCGCCGGTGCGGGTGTCGATCTCGATCTTGTCGTCCTGCGCCACGAACAGCGGCACGGCCACTTCGAAGCCGGTGGCGATCTTGGCGGGCTTGAGCACCTTGCCGGACGTGTCGCCCTTGACGGCGGGTTCGGTCCAGGTGATCACGCGCTCGACGCTGGTGGGCAGTTCGACCGAGATGGCCTTGCCGTCGTAGAACACCACTTCGACGGTCATGCCGTCTTCCAGGTAGTTCAGCGCGTCACCCATGTTCTCGGCTTCCACCTCGTACTGGTTGTACTCGGCGTCCATGCAGACGTACATCGGGTCGGCGAAGTAGGAGTAGGTGCACTCCTTCTTGTCCAGGATGATCTGGTCCATCTTGTCGTCGGCCTTGCAGACGACTTCGGTCGCCATGTTGTTGAGCAGGGCCTTGAGCTTGAGGCGCACGGTGGCGGCGCCGCGGCCGCCACGGCTGTATTCGGTTTTCAGGACGATCATCGGGTCCTTGCCGTGCATGATGACGTTGCCGGCGCGGAGTTCTTGAGCGATTTTCATAGGGGTTCCAACGGTTGGGCCGCGTGCTCCCGGCGTGGGCTGGACACCCCGGGGGCTGAGCTGATGGCTGCGATCTGTGCGGCGAGGCAGATGGCTGGCGGAAGCGGTGGCCGGAATCGTGTCCGGGCCGGTTTTCCGCAAAGCCTCGAATTTTATCGCTTTTCCAGCACGAAGCCGATCAGCTGGCTGGTCAGGTCGGCCTGGGCCAGCAGCCGCGTCCGGGCGGCCTGCACGCAGCCGCGCCATTCGGCCAGTGCCGCCGCATCCGGCCAGACGGCCGGGGCGATGCCGATGCCGTTCCAGGCGCGGTGCAGGGCGCGCAGCGCGGGCGGCGCCTGCAGCCAGTCCAGGAAGGCCTCGAGCTTGGCATGGTGCGCGTTGTCGTGCTGCGGGTAGATCTGCCACACGAAGGGCTGGCCGGCCCAGAGCGCGCGCACCAGCGAGTCTTCCCCTCGCACGAAGTTGAGGTCGCTGGCCCAGAGCAGGTGGTCGAAGTCGCGCTGGGTCAGCAGGGGCAGGGCATGGAGGTGGCAGCCTGCGGCGGCCGGGCCCGCGGCCTGCGCCGCCTGCCAGGCGCGCCCGGGCGTCACCAGCCACTGGCCCGGCGGGTTGGCCTCGCCGGCCTGCCGCAGCACCGAGGGCAGGGCGGGGGGCTCGTAGCAGAACAGGCTCACCCGGCGCCGCGCGGGCGCCACTTCCAGGCCCAGGCCGCGCAGCCAGGCGCCGGCGTCGAAGGCGGCCTGCCGCTGCAGCAGGTCGGGCTCGCGCAGCAGACCCCCGGTGCGCCCGGTGAAGCCCGGGTAGAAGAACCACTTGGTGAGGCCACGCAGGGGCCCGCTCATGACCGGCGAGGGCAGGCGGTGCGAGCGCTCCACGTACGGCTCGGCGCTGAGGTACTCGAGGTTGATCCACACCGGCGGGCGCGCGCCGCCCGCGACCCCCGCCGCCAGGGCTTCGATGCAATCGATGGGGGGCTCGCAGCCGAAGGCCTCGATCCAGACGTCGGCCGGAGGCAGGTTCCCCGGCAGGCCGGCCACGAGGGGCGTGGTCCAGTGCAGCACCTCGATGCCGGGCACCCGGCCTTCGAGTGCGCCGGGTGCCATCCAGGCCAGGGCCTGCGGGTCGTCCAGCCAGAGGCGCACCTGCTCGCCCCGGCGCGCCAGTTCGGCCGAGAGTCGCCAGCAGACGCCCACGTCACCGAAGTTGTCGATCACCTTGCAGAAAATGTCCCAGCGCATGGCCGCCATTGTCGGGGCTAGGCGGTGCGCATCGGCCCCGCTACAGTGGGCTGGCGCTGAGACCCGGCCATTCCGGCCGCTGCCGGCACAGGAGACCTGCACCATGGCCTTGCGACGTTTCACCCTCGCGCTGATGGCGCTGCTGCTGTCCCCCGTCCTGCTGGCGCAGGAGCTCATCGCCAACATGAGCGCCGGCCCGCCGACCGGCCGCTACGCCTTTGCCAGCAGTTCCCCGCGCACCCTGCCCGAGTTGCTCAAAGGCCCGGGGCAGGGCGAGCCGGCGCAGCCGGTGGGGCACTGGTTCCTGCCGCCCGGTACCGAGCGCGGGCCGGCGGTGGTGTTGATCCACGGCTCGGGCGGCATCTACGACGCCATGCTCGATTACTGGCCGAAGCAGTTCAACGCCGCCGGCATCGCGGTGCTGTCGGTGGATTCCTTTGGCCCTCGCGGCGTCAGGAGCACGGCCGAGGACCAGTCTGCCGTGCCGTTCAGCGCCGATGTCGCCGATGCGTTCGCGGCACTCAAGCTGGTGGCCAGCCACCCCCGCGTGGACCCGGCGCGCATCGCGGTGATGGGATTTTCGCGTGGCGGCATCACCGCCTGGCGCACGGCAGTCCAGCGCATTGCGGCCTCGCAGCAGTTGCCCAACGGCTTGCGCTTCGCGGCCCACGTGCCGGTGTATTCGGGTGGCTGCTCGGGCGTCTTTCGCCTGGTGGTCAAGCTGGACACGTTCTCGAAGGCGCCCATGCTGTGGGTGCATGGCGACGCCGACGACTACACGCCGATCGGCGCCTGCCGCGACTACGCCGAACGCATCGGCAAGGCCGGCACGCCGGTGGAATTCGTCACCATCGAAGGCGCCATGCACAAGTTCGACCAGGACGACACGCGCCGCTTCAACGTGCGCGGCGCCCAGCGCACGCTGGAAGCCTGTCCGCTGGAACTCGACATCGACGCGATGGTGATGGTCGACCGCAACACCGGCCACCGGGTGAGCGGTGAGGCCATCCAGGCGGTGAACCGGCAATTGTGCAGCGCGGTGGGCGCGAACGTGCAGGGCGACCGCGCCGCGCGCGACAAGGCCGCGCAGGCCATCCTGGCCTTTTTCCGCAAGACGCTCGGCTCGCGCTGAGGCCCGCACGCCGGCAGGGCCGGTGGCAACGGGCCACAATACGCGCCCATGTCCGACAACACGCATTCCGAACAACTGCTGAGCGAGGTGGCCGCCCTGCCGGGCCTGCCCGGCGTGTACCGCTATTTCGACGCCCAGGGCCAGCTGCTCTACGTCGGCAAGGCGCGCAACCTCAAGAAGCGCGTGTCGAGCTACTTCCAGAAGAACCACGACGGCACGCGCATCGGCCACATGGTGAGCCGGATCGTGCGCATGGAGACCACGGTGGTGCGCTCCGAGGCCGAGGCGCTGCTGCTGGAGAACAACCTCATCAAGACGTTGAACCCCAAGTTCAACATCCTGTTCCGCGACGACAAGAGCTACCCCTACCTGAAGATCACCGGCACGCGCGAGGCCTTCAAGGTGTCGGCCCGCGTGCCGTCGCCTTCGCTGGCGTTCCCGCGCATGGCCTATTACCGAGGCGTGGTCGACCGGCGCCACAGCTACTACGGCCCCTATCCCAGCGCGTGGGCGGTGAAGGAGTCCATCGCCCTGCTGCAGAAGGTGTTCCGCCTGCGCACCTGCGAAGACACGGTGTTCGCCAACCGCACGCGGCCCTGCCTGCTGTACCAGATCAAGCGCTGCAGCGGGCCCTGCGTGGACCTGATCGACAGCGAGGCCTACGCGCAGGACGTGCGCGACGCCGAGCGTTTCCTGCGCGGCGAAACGCAGGCCGTGCTCGATGCGCTGGAGCAGCGCATGCTGGCCCACGCCGACAAGCTGGAGTTCGAGCAGGCCGCCGAGATCCGCAACCAGATGAGCGCGCTCTCGCGCGTGCTGCACCAGCAGGCGGTGGACAACGTGTCCGACAAGGACGTGGACGTGCTCGCGGTGAAAGTGCACGGCGGGCGCGCCTGCGTGAACCTGGCCATGATCCGCGGTGGCCGCCACCTGGGCGACCGGCCGTACTTTCCGGCGCATGTGGACGACGCCACCGCGATCGACAACGCGCTGGCCGGGGAGGGCGGCGAGGCGCCCCCCGCCGACCCGGCCGAGCGCGTGGCGGTGCAGGTGCTCGAAGCCTTCATTGCGCAGCACTACCTGGGCGTGGCCATGCCGCACACCCTGGTGACCAGCCACCCGGTGGGCAAGCCGCTGCTGGACGCGCTCACCGAGCAAATCGGCGCCAAGGTGAACGCCGTGCACCACCCGCGCGAGCACCGCCGCATCTGGCTGGAGATGGCGCAGAAGAACGCCGACATCGCGCTGGCCCGCCTGCTGGCCGAAGAAGGCAGCCAGCAGGCCCGCACCCGCGCGCTGGCCGATGCGCTGCACCTGCCCGACGACCAGCTCGACGCGCTGCGCATCGAGTGTTTCGACATCTCGCACACCGCCGGCGAATCCACCCAGGCTTCCTGCGTGGTGTTCGAAGGCCACAAGATGCAGAACAGCCAGTACCGCCGCTACAGGATCGACGGCATCACCCCGGGCGACGACTACGCCGCCATGCGCCAGGTGCTGCTGCGGCGCTATGGAAAAGTGGCCGAGGCGATGAAGGAAGCGGACATGGAGGACGTGGCGACACCCGACGCAGACACCGCCATGGCCGCCGTGGCGGATGCAACCGCGGAGACCGGGCAGGACGCCCCCGATGCGGCCCCCACCGAGCCCACCGTCGAATCCATCGCCGGCCCGCGCATGCCCGACCTGGTGCTGATCGACGGCGGCAAGGGCCAGGTGAGCATGGCGCGCGAGGTCTTCGAGCAGCTCGGGCTGGACTTGTCGCTCATCGTCGGCGTGGAAAAAGGCGAGGGACGCAAGGTCGGGCTGGAAGAACTGGTGTTCGCCGACGGCCGCGAGAAGGTGTACCTGGGCCACGACTCGGCCGCGCTCATGCTGGTGGCCCAGATCCGCGACGAGGCCCACCGCTTCGCCATCACCGGCATGCGCGCCCAGCGCGCCAAGGTGCGCACCGGCGGCAGCAAGCTCGAGGACATCCCCGGCGTCGGCCCCCGCAAACGCGCGCGGCTGCTGCAGCGCTTTGGTGGCGTGCGTGGGGTGGCGGCGGCGAGCGTGGAGGACCTCAGCACCGTGGAGGGGATTTCGGCCGAGCTGGCGGATGCGATCTACCGGGCCCTGCACTGATGGAGACGCCCCGCACCGGGCCCGCGGTGGCCAACGCATAATCCGACCCATGTTCTTCAACATCCCCACCCTGCTCACCTGGGCCCGCATCGTGGCCATCCCGCTGATCGTGGGGGTGTTTTATCTCGAGGGCATGAGCCGTGCGGAGCAGAACCTGATCGCCACCGTCATGTTCGTGGTGTTCGCGCTGACCGACTGGGCCGACGGCTACCTGGCCCGCCGGCTCAACCAGACCTCGGCCTTCGGCGCCTTCCTCGATCCCGTGGCCGACAAGTTCCTGGTGTGCGCGAGCCTGCTGGTGCTGGTGCACCTGGACCGGGCCGACGTGTTCGTGGCGCTGATCATCATCGGGCGCGAGATCGCGATCTCGTCGCTGCGCGAGTGGATGGCCATCATCGGCGCGACCAAGAGCGTGGCGGTGCACATGATCGGCAAGGTCAAGACCATGGTGCAGATGATCGCCATCCCGTTCCTGCTGTTCAACGGCACGCTGTTCGGCGTGATCGACACCCAGCTCTGGGGCACCTGGCTGATCTGGATCTCGGCGGTGCTCACCATCTGGTCGATGGTGTACTACCTGCAAAAGGCCATTCCCGAGATCCGCGCCAAGTCGCGCTGAGGCCTGGCGATGCATTCCCCGACGCAAGACAACGCGTGGCTGCGCGCCATGCCCTGGGTGTTCGTGCTGATCTGGAGCACCGGTTTCATCGTGGCGCGCTACGGCATGCCGCACGCGCCGCCGATGAAGTTCCTCGCGGTGCGCTACGCGCTCTCCATCGCCTGTTTCCTGCCCTGGATCGTGCTGGCCGGCGTGAAGTGGCCGACCACCCGCGCCCAATGGTTCCACCTCGCGGTCACCGGTGTGCTGATGCACGCGGGCTACCTCGGCGGCGTGTGGGCGGCGGTGAAGGCGGGCATGGGTTCGGGCCTGTCCTCGCTCATCGTCGGCCTGCAGCCGGTGCTCACCGCCATCTGGCTCTCGGGCACCGGATCCAGGGTGAGCAAGCGCCAGTGGCTGGGCCTGGTGCTGGGTTTTGCCGGCCTGGTGCTGGTGGTCTCGCGCAAGTTTGGCGCAGGTGGTCCGGGCGATCAGGCCAACTGGTTCAACCTCTCGCTGGCCGTGATGGCGCTGTTCGCCATCACCATCGGCACCCTGTACCAGAAGCGTTTCGTGGCGGCCTGCGACGTGCGCACCGCCAACGCGGTGCAGCTGCTCGCGGCGCTCTTGGTCACGCTGCCCCTGGCGCTGCTGGAAGTGGAGGCGATGCGCTGGAACGGCGAACTCATCGGCGCCATGGCCTGGTCGGTGCTGGGCCTCACGCTGGGCGGCAGCTCGTTGCTCTACCTGCTGATCCAGCGCGGTGCGGCGGCCTCGGTCACCAGCCTGATGTACCTGGTGCCGCCGTGCACCGCGCTGATCGCGTGGTTGCTGTTCGCCGAGCCCATCACCGCGGTCACGCTGGCCGGCACCGCGCTCACCGCCTTCGGCGTGAGCCTGGTGGTGCGCGCGGGGCGGTGAGGGCCCGAGCCCCTCACTTCTTCTGGGGTGGCGGGTTGCGACTGAACTGAAGTTCCTGGGCGAAGCCCTCCAGCCAGTGCGAGTCGTGGTCCGCGGGCTTCAGCGGCATCACGTACTCCTTGCGCGTGGGCTCGTAGCGTGCCTTGCCGAAGCTCACCGGCATCTTCAGTTTCCCCAGCAGGTTCTCCACCTGTTGTGCGGCCGTGTTGTCGTAGTGGCCCCGCATGTAGTGGGCACCCCGGTTCTGGCCCCAGGCGATCGCCCACGCCACGCCCCAATGCCCCAGTCCTTTGCGCCGATGGTCGGCCAGGACACTGGTGCCCACCTCCATGTTGAGATGGAGGTTGTCGAAGCTCAACTTGATCTGCAGCAGCAGGGTGACGGCGTGGCTCTTGGGATCCCGCAGCACGTAGAAGTACTGATCGTTCGGCCGGGCGGTGCGCAGCGACTTCATCACCGCGTCCGTTTCTGCGAACTCAAACCGCTTCTCGCGCTCCTCCTTGGTCAGCGCGTTCACATGTGCGGCCACGTCATGCCAGTCGGCCTCGGTCACCACCGGCTGGACCGGGCTCGGCTGCTTCTTGATGTCCAGGGCCGAATGCACTGCGGGGACGTCCGTGCTGAAGCTGTCGATGTTCTTCTGCACCGTGGCAAGGACCTTGGACCAGGAGTCCTTCAGCTTCGCGTCCAGCTTGTCCTGTTCCGGCATCCTGACGCGGTCGACGTGGGCGGGGTACGTGCCCGGGGTGTTGGGGGGCGCGAGCGACCAACCGAAGGCCAGCGCCAGAAACGACAGCGGGTGGCGGGTCACCAGGCCGGTCTTCGGGTCCTTGTAGTAGCCGCCCTTGCGCATCAGATGGATGATCTCCGGGTCGGTGTTGGGCAGCGCACCGGCCTTGAAGAGGCATTCCGTCACGTCGGCCAGATCCATCTCGGCGCTGTAGGTCATACCTGCCACCCCGGGCGCCTCGGCCGCCTGGAGGCAGAGAAGCTCGAACCGGGCGCAGTTGTTGCTGGCCTCGCCGGGCGCAAACGGTCCGCTGCCGCCCGGGGGATGCGCCTTGGGGTGGATGGCGAAGTGCTTCTCGGCATTCAGCAGTTTGGCCTGGAGCGGCGTCAGCAGCTTGCCGGCCGCCGCGTCTTTCGCCGCTTTTGCCAGCGTCGGGTTCGGATCGACGCCGTAGGGGACCGTCAGGCCGAACCGGGTGAGCGACTGGCTGGCACTGCGCAGGATGAACGCCTCCACGGCCTCGAAGTTTTCGATCGGAATGACGTGGGCCGTCGGGGTTCCCGTCTGCGCGAGGGATTTCATGGCCGGCAGCTGGTCCTCGGTGATGGGCGGGAGCCCGAATATCTTGCGCACGGCGTTGTGCAGCATCAGCGTGTAAAAGGTGGGGGAAACGCAGCCCACCGTGCCGGTTGCCAGGCCATCGACCATGCCCGCCTTGCCCACGTCGATGGATTCGTGATGGCCGATCACCACCCGCCCGGCCGCCGAGACAAAGAAGTTCGAGATGTGGGTGACGTCGCCATACATGTTGCGGTGGAACAGCACCACCCCGACAGGTTTCCCGGGTCTCCTTTTCATCTCCTCGCCGATGTGCCGGAAGGTCTGGTTGTTCCATTCCAGAAACTCCTTCTTGTTGAAGCTGGCCGCAAACACGGTTCCATCGGCGATGAGCTGGCTGGCGATGATTTCGAAGACCGCAGGATCGCCGGCGAAGGCCATCTCGGCCGCCTTGTAGTTGGGCGTTGCCTTGGCATAAGCGTGCTCTGCCTGGATCACGTCCTCGACCGATTTCACCTTGTCCCTGGGCACCCAGACGCCGCCGCCGTCGGTGGCGACGAATTCTTCTGCATCGTCGTCGCTGCCGTGATCGGCCAGGTGTGCGGGCACCTGTTCGGCTTTCGTCTGGGGCGGTTTCGACGGGGGTGCATCGGGTTTCGGCGGAATGTGGGTGGAGGGCCACTTCACCGTCGGTGGCAGCGAGACCAGCGATGGACGGCGCTTCTCGTCGACCCGGAAGTACGCGCGCAACACGGCGGCCACGTCCTGAGGTTGGCGCGCATACCCGAGGTCCTGCTTGAGGTGCAGCAGCACGCTGTTCCCCGGGGCCAGCCTTTCCGCAACCCGTTCGAGGCACAACACCAGGAAGTTGATGCAGTGCGGGCTTCCCAGAGGAAGCACGTGGTTCTTCATGTAGTAGTTCCAGTCGTCCACGTCCCAGAGGTTGTGGGGCGGCGAGCCTTCCCTGCCCTTGGCCGAATAGCGCCAGCCGGGTTGCTGGCGCAGGATGTCGAACAGGAGGACCAGGGTGTCGTCGTCGAAATCCCCGAGATCGATCGAGAACGTCGTGCCGTCGGTGCCGTGCGGTGTGAACCAGGGCGCGGCCTTGACGTCCAGGTTGAGGTATTCACCACCGAACGACCCGTCCACCCGCCAGGCGCGGTAGATCAGCGTGTTTTCGTCGTCTGGTGCATGGCCGGCTGTGACGGGCTGACCCTTCGCCGCCTGCTCGTCCTTGACCTGCAGGAGCTGGGTCCAGAAATCCGCGGGCAGCCGGCTCTTGAGCGGCTCGAAACGGCGGATTTCCTCGGGGTTGAACAACCACTCGACATGACCGGGTGTGATGATGGGCGGTATCGTCGGATGGAACTTGGTGGGCGTGACGCGCACGCTCGCCTGGCGGCGCTGCATGGCCGTCAGGGGGTTGAGCGGGAGAACGCTGGTGGGCGACTTGGGCAGCGTGAACCTGGCGCCGGGCGCGATGCCGGGGGTCTTGCCGAATCGGGCGCTGGCCTTGGCATAGGACATGAACATGGCGTGCCTCCTTCACTGGTGGGCCACGGGCAGGCCGCTGACGGCCAGGCTGGCCACCTGGGCCATGCTTTTCGCCAGGTCTTCGGCTTTGGCGGTGGCCGTGAACGGCCACTGCGCGCGATACACCACATCGCCGGTCCCGGGCCAGCGTGCATAGCAGCCGTGGCCGTCCGCGGTGCTGGGTATCGCGGCGTTGAATTCCAGCAAGCTGCGGTCGATGTCCAGCGCCCTGGCGCCGACGTTGACCAGGATGAAGATGGTGTCCGGCGCTTCCGTTTCGTCGAACATCAGCGCCACACCGTGGGTGCCGATTTCGAATGAATTCAAGCCGTCCGAGGGCGTGGCGCCCGCGATGCCGAGGGCCTTGTACAGGCTTGAAACCAGGCTGACGTACTCCTGCTTTTTCATGGTGTGTTTCCTTGTAGAGAGGGGAGCCCACACGGGCCAGCCCAGTCTAGGAAAGCGGCTGCCGGCGGACCATACGGTCGCGGCCGCAGCGCAGGCTCAGCCCGGCTTGCGAGCCGATGCCGGCGGGCGCGACCGCACGGGCTTCCACGGCTCGTGGCGGAACCGCTCCACGAGAAAGTCCACCAGCAGGCGGATGCGCCGTGGCGTCTGGGACCGGTAGGGCGCGAGCCAGTGGATATCGGCGTCGGACATGGCGTGCGATGGCAACACCCGCACGAGTTCTCCGCTGGCCAGCTGCGGCGCGATGTCCCACAGGCTGCGCAGCATGATGCCGTGGCCCGCCAGGCACCAGTCGCGCACCATCTCGCCCGAGTTGCTCGAGAGCGGGCCGTTCACCGGCACGTGCTGCACCTGCGCGTCGCCCGTGCGCTGCAGGCGCCAGTGGTCGAAGCGTTGGCCGGGCCCGCCGCCGTTTTCGCGCACCACCAGGCAGCGGTGGTCGGCGAGGTCCTGCAGCGTGCGTGGCGTGCCGTGTTGCTGCAGGTAGCCGGGTGCGGCCACCAGCACGCGCTGGTTGGAGGCCAGCCGGCGCGACACCCATTCGGCCGCGCGTTCGTTCGGTGCGTTCCAGAGCCAGATGGCGCCGTCAAACCCCTCCACCGCCAGATCGGGCAGTTGTTCGGTGAGCTGCAACTGCACCTGGACACCGGGATGCCGCGCCTGGAACGCCGCCAGTGCGGGCCCGACCCACAGGCGACCAAAGCCGAAAGTGGCCGCGAGGCGCACCGGCCCCGCCGGTTCGGCCTGGCGCTCGCGCAGCTCGGCCTCCACCTCGTCGAACGCCCGCAGCAGGAGCACCGCGCGCTCGCACAGCGTGTCGCCCTCGGCCGTGGGGCTCACGCGCCGCGTGGTGCGCTGGAACAGGCGCAGACCCAGGCGCGCCTCCAGCGCGGCCAGGCGCTTGGTCACGGCCGAGGGTGCCACGCGCAGCGCGCGCGCGGCCATCACCAGGCTGCCATGCTGGCGCACGGCGAGCACGAGTTCCAGATCGGGGCGGTCCAATTGTTTCCTTTGGAGAACGAATCAATTGCCGGATTATTGCCGCAAGCCGGGATATGCTGGCGCCCATGCTGAACAGCTTCGAGTCCCACACCGTGCACCGCGATGGTGTGTCGCTGCACACGCGCGTCGGCGGCCTCGGGCCGCCCCTGCTGTTGCTGCACGGGCACCCGCAGAGCATGGCGATGTGGCACCGCGTTGCACCCACCCTGGCGCAACACTTCACGCTGGTGCTGATGGACCTGCGCGGCTACGGCGACTCGTCGCGGCCCGCACCCGACGCGACGCACCTCAACCACAGCAAGCGCGAGATGGCGCTCGACGCCATCGCCGCCATGGCCCACCACGGTTTCGAGCGCTTCGACGTGCTCGCGCACGACCGGGGTGCGCGCGTGGCGCACCGGCTCGCGGCCGACCATCCCGCCGCGGTGCAGCGGCTGATGCTGCTCGACATCGCGCCGACCTTGGCCATGTACGCACAGACCGGTGAAGCCTTTGCGCGCGCCTACTGGCACTGGTTCTTCCTGATCCAGCCGCCGCCGCTGCCCGAAGCCCTGATCGCCTCCGATCCCGCACGTTACGTGCGCAGCGTCATGGGCAGCCGCCATGCCGGCCTCGCGCCCTTCGACCCCGCCGCGCTGGCCGAGTACGAGCGCTGCGCGGCCGTGCCGGGTACCGCCGCGTCGGTCTGCGAGGACTACCGCGCCAGCGCCGGCATCGATCTCGAACACGACCGCGCCGACGTGGCGGGAGGGCGGTTGCTGACTCAGCCCCTGCGCGTGCTGTGGGGCGAACACGGCACCGTGGCGCGCTGCTTCGACGTGCTGGCGCTGTGGCGCGAGCGCGCCGCGCATGTGTCGGGCCACAGCCTGCCCTGCGGCCACTACATCGCGGAGGAGGCGCCCGAGCGCCTCACCGCCGAAGCCCTGTCATTTTTCCAACCCGATCCGAAGGAACACCCATGAGCCACAAGCACCGCATCGCCGTCATCGCCGGCGACGGCATCGGCACCGAAGTCATGCCCGAGGGCATCCGCGTGCTGGAGACCGCCGCCACGAAGTTCGGCATCGACCTGCAGTTCGACCACTTCGATTTTTCGAGCTGCGACTACTTCGAGCGCCACGGCAAGATGCTGCCGGACGACTGGAAGGCGCAGATCGGCGGACACGATGCGATCTATTTTGGTGCGGTGGGCTGGCCCGACAAGGTGCCCGACCACATCTCGCTCTGGGGTTCGCTGCTGATGTTTCGCCGCGAATTCGACCAGTACGTCAACATCCGCCCCGCTCGGCTCATGCCCGGCGTGACCGCCCCGGTGGTGCGGCGCGACGGCAGCCCGCGCGCGCCCGGTGAAATCGACATGGTGATCGTGCGCGAGAACACCGAAGGTGAATATTCCAGCATCGGCGGGCGCATGTACGCCGGCACCGAGCGCGAAATCGTGGTACAGGAAACAGTGATGTCGCGCATCGGCGTGGACCGCGTGCTGCGCCACGCCTTCGAGGTGGCGCGCTCGCGCCCGAAGAAGCACCTGACCAGCGCGACCAAGTCCAACGGCATCGCCATCACCATGCCCTACTGGGACGAGCGCGTGGTCGAAATGGCCAGGGAATATCCGGACGTCAAGGTCGACAAGTTCCACATCGACATCCTCACCGCGCACTTCGTGCAACGCCCGGACTTCTTCGACGTGGTGGTCGGCAGCAACCTGTTCGGCGACATCCTCTCCGACCTGGGCCCCGCCTGCACCGGCACCATCGGCATCGCGCCCAGCGCCAACCTGAACCCGACGCGCCAGCACCCCTCCTTGTTCGAACCCGTACACGGATCGGCGCCCGACATCGCGGGCAAAGGCGTGGCGAACCCGATCGGCCAGATCTGGTGCGGCGCGATGATGCTCGACTTCCTGGGCCACCGCGGCGCGCACGACGCGATCATGCAGGCCATCGAGGCCGTGCTGCAGCCCGGCAGCGGCGCGCCACGCACCGCCGACCTGGGAGGCACCGCCGGCACGCGCGACGTGGGCCTGGCGATCGCCCAGGCGCTCAGGGCCTGAGCCGCCGCGGGCCCGCGCGTGGCGGCCGCCACATTTTGTTGCGCGCGGTGGCTTGCAGATGAAAGCGTCTAGAATCTCGCCTCTTGCGACGGCAGGTCTGGGCTCGAGCCCCTCATGTATTGACAGGGGTTGCGCCCAGTGGGTCTAATCACCCAGCGTTTGCCACGGTGTTGGCATCGTCCTGCGGTCTAGAGCGATCAGGGTTTTTTGCCCGCGGCCCGCGCCGTCTTCGGAAAAAACCTGTCCTTACGGAACATTCATCTCAATTCAAGAGGGGCTATTTGTGAACAAAACAGAACTCGTCGAACACATTGCCAAGCACGCCGACATTTCCAAGGCGGCCGCAACGCGTGCACTGGACTCCACCATCACCGCGATCCGCACCACCCTGAAAAAGGGCGGCACCGTGTCGCTGGTCGGTTTTGGTTCCTTTGCCGTGACCAAACGCCCCGCACGCAAAGGCCGCAACCCCCGCACCGGCGCTGAGATTAAAATCAAGGCCGCCAAGGTGCCGAAGTTCCGCCCGGGCAAGGCACTCAAGGATGCGCTGAACTGAAGCGGTCACCGGATTTCCGGTGGGGTGCTTAGCTCAGTCGGTAGAGCGGCGCCCTTACAAGGCGTAGGTCGGCGGTTCGACCCCGTCAGCACCCACCACCATCGAAAAGGCGAACCCGGGTTCGCCTTTTTTGTTGCCGGCAACGGCAGCGCCATTCGGTTTTTGTAGCAGCAGGATTCAAGGCATGTTCGACACCATCCGCAATCACAAGAAGTACCTCATGGGCTTCCTGATGATCCTGATCATTCCCTCGTTCGTGCTGTTCGGCATCGAGGGCTACACGCGCTTCAACGAAAGTGGTGAACCGGTGGCCACGGTCAACGGCCAGGACATCACCAAGGCCGAATGGGACCAGGCGCACCAGCAGGAATCGCAGCGCATGCGCGAAGTCATGCCCACGCTGGATGCCCGCCTGCTCGACAGCGAAGGCGCGCGTTACGCCTCGCTCGAGCGCCTCGTGCGCCAGCGCATGCTGGCCGCCGCCGCGAGCAAGCTCAACCTGTACACCAGCGACGCGCGCCTGGCGCGCGACCTGCAGCAGAACGAGGCCATCGCCACGCTGCGCAAGCCCGATGGCACGCTGGACGTGGAGGCTTACCGCCAGCTCGTCAGCCGCCAGGGCATGACGCCCGAGACCTTCGAGGCACGGGTGCGCGCGGACCTGTCGCAACGCCAGGTGTCGCAAGGCATTCTGGGCTCGGGCTTTGCGCCCACCGCGCTGGCCACGGTGTCGCTCAACGCCTTCTTCGAGCGCCGCGAAGTGCGCGTCGCGCGGTTCTCCGCCGCCGATTTTGCGTCGCAGGTCAAGCCCACCGATGCCGAGATCGAAGCCTTCTACAACGCCAACCCCGCGCTGTTCCAGGCGCCCGAGCAGGCCGACATCGAGTACCTGGTGCTCGACGCCGCCTCGCTGCAGGGCTCGGTCGCGCTCAACGAGGCCGACGTGCGCGCCTACTACGACCAGAACGCCTCGCGCCTGTCCGGCACCGAAGAGCGCCGCGCCCGCCACATCCTGCTCACCGTGCCGGCCGGCGCGCCCGCGGCCGACAAGGACGCCGTGCGCGCCCGCGCCCAGGCCCTGCTGGCCCAGGTGCGCGAGAAACCCGCGACCTTCGCCGACGTGGCCAAGGCCCAGTCGCAGGACCCGAGCTCGGCCACCAATGGTGGCGACCTCGACTTCTTCGGCCGCGGCGCCATGGTCAAGCCATTTGAGGACGTGGTGTTCTCGCTGGCCAAGGGCGCGATCTCCGACCTGGTCGAGACCGAGTTCGGTTTTCACATCATCCAGCTCACCGACATCAAGGCACCGCCGGTGCGCAGCTTCGAGACCGTGCGCCCCGAGATCGAGGCCGAGCTGAAGAAGCAGCAGGCCCAGAAGCAGTTTGCCGAAGCGGCCGAGACCTTCAGCAACCTGGTCTACGAACAAGCCGACAGCCTCAAGCCCGCCGCCGATCGCCTGAAGCTGCCGGTGCGCACGGCCAAGGGTGTGCAGCGGCAGGCCCTGGCCGGCGCGTCCGGCGTGCTGGCCAACGAACGCCTGCTCGCGGCCCTGTTCACGCCCGATGCGATCGAGAAGAAGCGCAACACCGAAGCCATCGAAACCGGCTCCGGCCAGCTCGCTTCCGCGCGCATCGTGCAGCACCTGCCCGCGCGCACCCAGCCCCTGGCCGAAGTGCGCGACGCGGTGCGCGCGCGCCTGGTGGCCCAGCGCTCGGCCGAACTGGCCCGTGCGGAGGGCGAAAAGCGCCTGCAGGCCTGGAAGGCCGGCACCGACGCCGCCGGCCTCGGCCCCGCGGTGGTGGTGTCGCGCGAGAGCGCGCAAGGCCTGGCGCAGCCGGTGCTCAACGCCGCCCTGAGTGCCGACCCCAAGGGCCTGCCCGCCTGGACCGGCGTCAGCCTGGGCGACCAGGGTTACACCGTGGTCAAGGTCGAGAAGGTGCTGCCGCGCGAGGCACGCCCCGCGCAGGCGCTGGGCCAGGAAGTGCAGCAGTACAGCCAGTGGTGGTCGGCGGCCGAGAACGAGGCCTATGTCGAGGCCCTGAAGGAGCGTTTCAAGGTCCGCATCCTGGTGCCCGAGCCGGTGGCGGCCGTCGCACCGGCGCGCTGAGCCGGCCGGGCCCGCACTTCGGGCTATAATTCGCGGCTTGCGGTGGCTGTAGCTCAGTTGGTAGAGTCCAGGATTGTGATTCCTGTTGTCGTGGGTTCGAGCCCCATCAGCCACCCCAAATGATTCCCGCAAAAAGCCCGGCTCTGCCGGGCTTTTTCGTTGTGGCGGCTTGCTCCTTCAACCCGCCCAGTGGCGGTTCTCCATCACCTGGGCAATGCGCACCGCCGCGCGCAGGGCGCCATCGGTTTCCACGGGCCGGTAGCGCACCGGCGCGTGCATGGCGGTCAGCGCGCGTTCGGCCAGCGTGTCGGGTGCGAGGTCGCGGTAGTCCACCGAGGTCTCGGCGCCGTAGTTGAACAGGCGCCGGCGCACGTGCACGCACTGCTCGAAATGGTTCTGCAGCGGAAAACTCAGGAACGGCCGGCGCGTGGCCACGAGTTCCATGCAACTGGACAGGCCGCCCTGCACCAGCGCCAGATCGCTGCAGGCCAGGTGTTCATACAGGTTGTGCACGTAGGGGCGCACCTCCAGGCCGTCCAGCCGCGGGAACAGCTCGGGCGAGAGGCGCGGGCCGGCCACCAGGATCATGCGCAGCGACGGCTCCTCGCGCTTCATGCGCGGGAAGGCCTCGGCGATGCGCTGCAGCAGGTGCCGGCCGACGCCGGTGCCGCCCACCGTGGCGATGGCAATGCGCTCGTCCATGCGGTAGCCCAGCTTCGCACGCAGGGCCTCGGTGTCGGCCAGCGTGGCGGGGTCGAAGGGCAGGGCGTAGCCGCAGTAGCAGTAGTTGTGGTCGGTCCAGTCGCGGATGACCGGCAGGCCCGGACCGAAAGGCACTTCCGGCACGTCCTCGCTGTTGCCGACGAAGATCGCCGCGTCGCGGATGTGGGGGTAGCGCGCCACGTGCTCGATGTCGTCGGCGTTGCGGTCGGCGCAGAGCAGGGCCTCGCGCTCGCTGTCTGGCTGGGTCGGCAGACAGCCCACGAAGTCGGTGAGGAAGACGAAGGGCTGGCGCTTGAGCTCGGGGTTCTCGTGGTAGTGGTAGTCCACGTCCCAGGCCTCGTCGCCGATCACCACGTCGTAGTGCTCGGCCTCCATCAGGTCGACAAAGGTCATGAAGTTGCGCGTCATGATCTCGTCCATGGTGCGCAGCGCGAAGAAGGCCGAGAGGTCGTGCTCGCCGGCCTCCTGTTCGAAGTGCCGGCTCTCGTTGGCCAGGCGACGGCAGATCGGGTGCACGCGCTCGCCTTCGCGCTCCAGGTAGCGCGCGGCCGGGTCGGTGGTGAACCAGTCGATGGCCAGGTCGGGCTGCAGCTTGCGCAGCTCGCGCGCGATGGCCAGGTCGCGCTGGGCATGACCCAGGCCGATCGGGCTGCAGATGAAGAGCGCGCGGCGCGGACGCGACATGCCGCGTGTCCAGGTGGTGTGTTTCGGGCCGGTGCCGATGAAATCGCGCACCGCGCGGTTGAACATGACCGGATCGCGCGCGGGTTGCACATGGCCGCCGCCGCCCACGGTGATCATGGAAGCGCCCGGCACCAGATCGGCGACGGCCTTGCCCCTTTCGTACGCGATGCGCGCGTCGGCATCGCCGTGGATCACCAGCGTGGGGCATTTCACCTGGCGGGCGAAGTCGCGTGCGTCGTGGCCGAACCAGCCGTTGCGGGCCCAGCCCACCACCTCGCCGTCGGTGGCCCAGCCGTAGTGCACGGCGTCCTCGAACGGCTTGGTGGAATGCGGCTCGGTGAAGATCGAGGCCACGAAGTTGTCCAGCACGGTGGGCCAGTGGTGGCGGAACATGTCCATGTCCTTGCCGTGCATGCGCGCCATCTGCTCCTCGCTCAGCAGGGTGTCGGCAAAACCGCCGCTGGTGATGAGGTGGGTGATGCGCTGCGGCTGTTCGGCCGCCAGACGCAGCGCGAGCATGCTGCCCATGGACAGGCCGACCAGCGCCAGCCGCTCGACTCCGATGGCATCGAGCACCGCCACGAAGTCGCCGTGGTACAGGTCGTAGTGGTAGTGCTGCTGCCCGCGGGGCCGGTCGCTGCGGCCGTTGCCGCGGTTGTCGCTGGTGATGACGCGGAAGTGCTCGGCCAGGTAGGGCACGGTGGCCTTGAAGAGCGCGGTGTGCACGAACTGGATGGGCGGTGGAAACGCGATCCACGGGCCCTTCCTGCCCCACACCGCGTACCAGATCTTCACGCCGTCGCGGTCGACGAAGCCCTGCTGCGCGGGCTCGATGGTGGCGAACGGGTAGGGCCGGTCCGGGTCGAGCGCGCCCGCCGGTGGCAGGGGGCCCGCCACGCGGTCGAAACGTTCGGGCAGGGGATCCGTCGCGCGCGTGTCCATGGTCAGCCTCGCTGGGTTCGTTTCTGCGGTGTGGCCCGTCGGGCCGGTCGGGCGGCCGCCGCGTCCAGCGCCGTGAGCAGTTGCTGCACGGCGTCCAGGGCCTGGTCGTGGCGCGCCTTCTCCTCGTCGCCGCCGATCAGGCGCGCGAATTCCATGCCGAGCCAGAACTCGGAGATCAGGCTGGCGATGGCATCGGCGCTGAAGGCGGTGGGCAGTTCGACCGCATAGGCTTGCAAGGCCTCGCGCACGGCGTCCCGCACCACCTGCTTCCAGGCGCGGATGCGCGGCAGGAACTGCGCGCGCAGGCCGGGGTTGGACAGGCTCGCCGCATACAGCTCGGCCTGCACGCGCACGAAGCCCGAGGCGATGTCACTCTCGTAGAAGGCCCGCGCCTGCGCCCATTTGCCCGCGAAGTCGCCGGGCGCGGCGTACATGGCGCGCTGGCGCTGCAGCAACTGGCGGTTGGCCTCGTCGAGCACTGCGATGACCAGCTGGTCCCGGGAGCCGAAGTGGTAGTTGATGAGCGCGTGGTTGACGTTGGCGTCCCGGGCGATCTCGCGCACGCTCAGCGCCGCGTACCCGTGCGACGCCAGGCAGTGGAAGGTCGCCGCGAGGATGCGCCCCTTGGTGTCGGAGACCAGGACCTCGTCGGTGGCTGTGGTGGAGGCGTTGCGGCGCGCGGGCATGGCGGGTGTTGAACAAGTGTTTTAAACAGTTGTTCAAATCTACGCCTCGTCCCGACCGGTGTCAACGGGGTAGGGCTGCCCCGCGGCCCTGGCCGCCCGGCGTTCAGCCCTTGCCCAGGGGCGGGCGGCCGAACAGGCTGGAGGTGTTGCTGATTGGGCCGAGCTCGGCCGCCGCGGCCAGCAGCGCGGGCGCCAGCTCGTGCATGCGCGCGGGGGTGAGCCGCACGCGCGGCCCGGCGATGCTGATGACGCCGATCGCTTCCTTGCGCCGCATGACGGGCGCGGCCATGGCGCTCATGCCGGGTGCGAACACCTCGTCGATCATCGCGTAGCCGCGCAGGCGCGCCGCGTTCAGGAAGGCCAGCAGCGCCTTGACCGTGGTCGGCGCCTTGGGGCCGTACTCGGCCGGCGTGCCGTAGCCCTGCCGCGCCACCAGGTCCAGCGCGCGCTCGTCGCTCAGGGTGAACAGCCAGGCGTGGCCCGAGGCCGTGCAGGACAGGCGCGCGTCCATGCCCATGTCGGGGTCGTAGCGCAGGCCCTGGCGCGTGCCCTGCGCCTTCGCGATCCAGGTCAGGCGGTCCTCGTCGATGATGGACAGGCGCACCAGCTCACCGGATTTCTGGGCCAGCCGCTCCAGCAGCGGCTCGGCGATGTCGACGATGCCCGCCGTGCTCAGGTAGCCCAGGCCGAGCGACACCACCTTGGTGGTCAGCACGTAGTCGCCCTGCTGGCGCACCTGGCGCACATAGCCGCGCCGCTGCAGCTCGCCGAGCAGGCGGTGGCAGGCGCTCAGCGGAATGTCGAGTTCCGACGCCATCAGCGCCAGCGGCAGGCCACCGGGGTGGGCGGCCAGGTGTTCGAGCAGACTCAATCCGCGGTCCAGGGCCAGGCTCATGGGTTTCCATTCCGTAATGAGGGAAGACTTTCCAATCTGGAAAGATTTTCCCATCATGGCCCAAGAATGCGAGCACATGAACGACACCGTCTACATCCTCAACGGCCCCAACCTGAACCTGCTCGGGGTGCGCGAGCCGCACGTGTACGGCAGCACCACGCTGGCCGAGGTCGAGCAGCTGTGCCGGCGCGTGTGTGCCGAGCTGGGCCTGCGCTGCGAATTCCGCCAGTCCAACCACGAGGGCGTGCTGGTGGACTGGGTGCAGGAGGCGCGGGAGAAGGCGGCGGCGGTCGTGGTCAACCCGGCCGGCCTGTCGTTCCGCTCCATCCCGCTGCTCGACGCGCTCAAGACCCTGGACCAGCCGATTGCGGAAGTGCACATCACCAACATCCACCGCCGCGATCCGCTCTACCAGCAGTCGCTGATCTCGCTTGCGGCCACCGGCGTTATCTGCGGCTTCGGCGCCTTTGGCTACGAGCTGGCGATCCGCGCGGTGGCGCAGCGCCTGGCCATCGCCGCCGCCTGACCTTCACCCCAAACCACAAAGGAGACACTCGCATGAACACCCCCTTCAACCGCCGTTGCGCCCTGCAGGCCGGCGCCGCGCTCGCCGCCGCCTCCGTCATGCCGACCTGGGCGCAGGCCCAGCCCACGCTGCGTTTTGCCGCCGTGTTCTCGGACAAGGACATCCGCGCCGACATGATGAAGATGTTCGCCAAGGACATCGAGGCCGATTTCAAGCTCGAGGTGTTCCTCAACTCCACGCTGTTCCGCCAGGGCACCGAGCTGGTGGCGCTGCAGCGCGACAACCTGGAGATGGGCAACATCGGGCCGCAGGACATCTCCAAGCAGATCCCGGCCTGGTCGCTGCTCACCTCCGCCTACCTGTTCCGCGACGCCAACCACCTGACGAACTTCTTCGCCAGCGACATGGGCGTGCAGATGAAGAAGATGGTCGAGGACCAGCTCAAGGTGAAGATCCTCGGCCCGACCTTCTTCGGCACCCGGCAGGTCGGCCTCAAGTCGAAAAAGAAGATCAACGTGCCGGCCGACCTGGCCGGCGTGAAGCTGCGCATGCCGCCGGGCGACAGCTGGCAGTTGCTGGGCCGGTCCATCGGCGCCAACCCCACGCCCATGGCCTACGCCGAGACCTACACCGGCCTGCAGACCGGCGCCATCGACGGTCAGGACAACCCGCTGCCCAACGTGCAGAACATGAAGTTCTACGAGGTGATGTCGCAGATCGTGCTGACTTCGCACCTGGTCGGCTACGACCTGCTCACCGTCAACATGAAGGTCTGGCAGGGCATGTCGCCGGCCAGACAGCAGGCCTTCCAGGCCGCCGCCGACAAGGCCATCGCCTGGAGCACGGCCGAGCACCTCAAGCGCGAGAAGGAGCTGGCCGACGGCTTCAGGAGCCAGGGCCTGGAGGTGTACGCACCCAACATCGCGGCCTTCCGCGAGCACGCCCAGAAGGTCTACCTCGCGTCCGACGAGGCGAAGCAGTGGCCAGCGGGCATGCTCGACAAGATCAACGCGATGAAATAGGAAACACCCCCGCCGCGCTTCGCGCGACCCCCTCAAGGGGGCAGTGCCTGCGGCCCGGCGAAGCCGGTTCCGCGGCACTTCTGGATGGAACCCCCTCGCGCGACCTTGTGTGGACCTTGAGCAATGAAACTGATGCCTGCGCTTTCCCGTTTTGCCGAAGGCGTGGCCGCTGCTTTGCTGGCCATCATCTTCGTGGCCTTCATCATCCAGATCGCGCTGCGCTACCTGTTCAACTGGCCGGTCGGCTGGACCACCGAAGTCTCGCTGCTGGCCTGGCTCTGGCTGGTGCTGTGGGGCGCGGCCTTCGTGCTGAAAGACCATGAGGAAATCCGCATCGATTTCCTCACGGCCCACGTCGGGCGGCGTGCCCGCATCGCCATGGGCATCGTCGGCGCCATCGGTGTGGTGGTGCTGTTCTCCATGCAGCTGCCGGCGGCCTACGACTACGTGAGCTTCATGAAGGTCGAGAAGAGCTCGTACCTGAATACCCGGTTCGACGTGCTGTTCTCGATCTACCTCGTCTTCTCGGTGGCGGTGATCGGGCGCAACCTCTGGAACCTCGTCCAGCTGCTGCGCGGCAAGGATCCCGCCGTCGCGCCTCCCGACCAAGTGAGCTCCGCCCTGTGAACTTCACCAGCCCCTTTTCGCTGGCCCTCGGGGCCATCCTCGCGCTCAGCCTGCTCGGCGTTCCGGTCGGTCAGGCCATGATCGGCGGCTCCGTGCTGTACCTGTACCTCAAGGGCATGGACATGGGCACCGTGGCCGAGCAACTGCTCAACGGCACCTACTCCAGCTTCCTGCTGCTGGCGATCCCGTTGTTCATCCTGGCCGCCACCATCATGAGTTCCGGCAGCGTGCTCGACCGCCTCATGCGCTTCTGCAACGCCCTGGTCGGCCACTTCCCCGGTGGCCTGGCCCAGGTCAACGTGCTGCAGAGCGTCGTGTTCGCCAGCATGTCCGGCTCGGCCCTGGCCGATGCGGCCGGCTCGGGCAAGCTGATGCAGGTCATGATGACCCGGGACGGCAAGTACACCAAGGGCTTCGCCGCCGCGCTCACCGCCGCCTCGTCGGTCATCGGCCCCATCCTGCCGCCGTCGATACCCATGGTGCTCTACGCCCTGGTGTCGGGCACGTCCATCGGCTTCCTCTTCATCGCGGGCGTGCTGCCGGGCTTGCTGCTCGGCGCGGTGCAGATGGGTCTGGTCCACCACCTGGCCAGGAGACGCAACTTCCCGGTCGAACCCCGGGTGCCCTTGCGCGAACTGCCGCGCATCACGCGCGAGGCCTTTCCGGCGCTGATGCTGCCGGTCGTGCTGCTGGGTTGCCTCTACACCGGCGTGACCACCCCGACCGAGGCCGCCGGCCTCGCGGCGGCCTATGCGCTGCTGGTCTCGGTGGTGCTGTACCGCAGCATCGGCTGGGGCGACCTGTACGACGCGCTCATGAGCAGCGCGCGCATCAGCATCTCCATCGGCATGCTGATCGCCGGCGCGCTGGTGTTCAACTACGTCATCACGGTCGAGAACATCCCGGCCAGCCTGAGCGGCATCCTGCGCAGCTTCGACCTGTCGCCGCTGGGTTTCCTGCTGCTGGTCAATCTGATCCTGCTGCTGCTGGGTTGTTTCCTGGAAGGCTCGACCATCATCCTGGTGATCCTGCCGGTGCTGCTGCCCACCGCGGTGGCGCTCGGTGTCGACCCGGTGCATTTCGGCGTGGTGGCCGTGCTCAACATCATGATCGGCCTGGTGACACCGCCGTACGGTCTGCTGCTGTTCATGATGACCCGCATCGCCGAAATCTCGCTCATGGAGCTGGTGCGCGAGATGGTGCCCTTCCTCGTGGTCATGATTGGCGCGCTCGCCCTCGTCACGCTGTGGCCCGACATGGTGCTGTTCCTGCCCCGGCTGGCGGGCTACACGGGGTGAGCGCCGGCATGAGCACCGCCGTGCCACCGCCACCGCTGCGCATCGACGGCGACACCGAGCTGATCGCGCACATCGGCCATCCCACGCACGCCTTCAAGGCGCCGCTGATCTACAACCCCTATTTCCAGTCCATGGGCATCAACGCCGTGGTGGTGCCCATGGCCTGCCGCGCGGAGCACTTCCCCAGCTTCCTGCGCGCGCTGTTCGCGCTGGAGAACGTGCGCGGCGCCCTCATCACCATGCCGCACAAGGTCAACACCGTGGCCTTGCTCGACGTGGCCTCGCCCGTGGTGCTCGTGGCCGGGGCCTGCAACGCGGTGCGGCGCGACGCACTGGGGCGGCTCGTGGGCGACCAGTTCGATGGCGCCGGCTTCGTGCGCGGCGTGCAGCGCAAGGGGCTGGTCCTGCGCGGCATCACGGCGCTGGTCATCGGCTCGGGCGGCGTGGGCTGCGCCATCGCCGCCTCGCTGGCGGGCGCCGGCGTGCGTGCGCTGCGCCTGGTCGATGCAAACCCCGCCATGGCCGAGCAACTGCGCGCGCGGCTCGGCCTGCACCACCCCGATGTCGAGGTCGTCACCGGCGACCGCGATCCGCGCGGCTGCGAGCTGGTGGTCAACGCCACGCCCCTGGGCATGAACGAGGGCGACCCGCTGCCGCTGGACGTGTCGCTGCTCTCGCGCGACACCTTCGTGGGAGAGGTGGTCATGAAGGCGTCCATCACGCCTTTCCTGGAGGCGGCGCTGGCGCGCGGCTGCCGCATCCAGGTTGGCGCGGACATGCTGTTCGAGCAGATTCCCGCCTACCTGGAGTTCTTCGGCCTGCCCGGCACCACGCCCGAGGTGCTGCGCGCGGGTGCGTTCGCGCTCGGCGAGGCCAGGCCGCCCGGGCGCTGACCGGGCCTGCGTGGGGGCTCAGGGCTCCAGCAGGGACGCGCGCAGGCGGTCACGCTCGCGGGGGCCCAGGCCCATGGGGCCTGCGAGGTAAGACTGCAGACCACCGAACTCCTGCTCGATGGTGGCGAAGGCCGCCTCGAGGAAGGCCGGCTGCACGCTCCAGAGCACGTCCATCACATGCGCCGGGCCGTGGGCTTCGACCAGCGTGCTGCGCACATACAGGCGGTTGGTGAGCAGGTAGTCGTGCACGATGTCGTCGTGCGCCACGCCCAGCGCGCCCAGCAGCAGCGCGGCCGCGAAACCGGTGCGGTCCTTGCCGGCGGTGCAGTGGAATACCAGCGGCGTGGGCTGCTCGAGCACGTGCCGGAAGAAGCGCGCGTAGACCGGCGCGCCGGCGCTGGCGAAGGCGCGGTAGGTCTGGCACATCAGCTCCACCGTCTCGGCCTCGGTGGGCACCTGGCCGGCGGCGATCAGGGCCTGCACGCGCTGCACCACGGTCGGCTCGATGGACAGCGCCAGCGCGGTGACGCCCGGCAGCTCGGAGGGCAGGGTTGCGCGCTCGTGCGCGCCGCGAAAGTCGATGCGGTGCGTGAGGCCCAGGCCCTGCAGGGTGCGCTGGTCCTCGGGCGTGAGGCCCGCGAGGTGGTCGGACCGGTAGACCCGGTGGTGGCGCACGCGCCGCCCGTCCTGCCCCACGTGGCCGCCCAGGTCGCGGAAGTTGGTGGCGCCTTGCAGCAGGCGCGGCGTGTCGTGTGATGTCCGGGGGGGTGTCGTCATGGCTGCGATTGTCGCGCGCTGCCCCGTCTCACGCCTCAGGGCCGCGACTGGCGAAACGCCATCACCGCCTGGTTGCGCAGCGTCTTGAGCAGGGCGAGTTCCTTCTCGTCGAGCGCGATGTCCGACGCGCTGGCCTGGTCGGCGTAGATCAGGCCGAACGGCGTGCCCTTGATCTGCAGCGGCAGCAGCAGGAAGGCGGGCGCGTTGATCTGGCCGCGGTACCAGGCCGGCAGCTTGTTCGCGACGGTGGGCACGGCCGCATCGCGGATCAGGGTGTCCACGCCCTTGTTGCACACCATGCCGAAGAGGTCCTGCGGGTCCTTGAGCGGCACGCGAAACAGCCTGGCGACGGACGCGGCGTCTTCGCCCAGGCCGAAACGGCCGGTGAGGCTTTGCGTGGCGGCGTCGCGCAGGCAGAACAGCACGCGGCGAAAGCCCAGGGCGCGGTACATGGTCTCCAGCACCATGCGCAGCACGTCGTTGAGTTCGAAGTCTTCCACCATCGCATTGGTGATGTCCTGGATGCCGGTGGCCAGCAGCTCGGCCGAGACCCCGCGCGGCACCGCGGCGGCCTCGGCGCTGGTGGCCGCCGGCGCGTCGGCGGGCGTCTGGGCCGTGAGCTCCAGGGGCTGCAGGGAGTCTTCCGGCACCGGCTTCAAGGGCGCGGGCCGCAGCAGCCTGGCCGCGGGCGAACCGGATGCGACCTGCACACCCAGGGCCTCGGCGGTCTGGGCCAGTTTCTCGCGCGCGGCCAGGGCCACGGTCTGGATGTGTCTGCCCTCCAGCCCCAGGCCGCTGGCGTAGCGGGTGGACAGGCGGGCCAGTTCCCGCGCCAGCGCATCGCCCTCCTTGTGCAGGAAGGCGTCGGCCATTTCGTTGGACGCCAGGCACAGCCAGCGCAGCCGCTCGTCGGTGTCCGCGGGCATGCGCGCGGGCGGGTTGCCCACGGGCTTGCTCATGAGCCGCTGGATGCTGGCGGGCAGGTCCCACACGCGCGCCACGCCCAGGCCCAGGTCCTCGCAGGTCATGCCGAGCACGCCCAGGGCTGCGACATCCTCGGTCTTGCCGGCGGCGACCGCCTGGCGCATCTGCTGGGCCTCTTCGGGAAAGTAGAACTCGGTGAGCAGGCGACCCAGGTTCTGGAACAGCGAGCCGATGAACACCTCTTCGCCTTCGCGCGAGACGGCGCACAGGTCGCTGGCGAGCGAGCCGGCCAGCAGCGCGCGCAGGAACTCGGCCTTGAGCAGGTTGGCGTGCGCCTTGTTCTGCATGTGCTCGAGCAGCACCAGGCTCATGGCGATGTTGCGGATGCCGACAAAGCCGATCAGGCTGACCGCCCGCGAGACCGTGCTGATGCTGCCGCCGCCGGCGTGCGCGAACTGCGCCGTGTTGACCAGGCGCAGCAGCTTGTTGGTCAGCGCCACGTCCTTCAGGATCTCGCTGGTCAGCGAGTTCAGGCTTTCGTTTTCCGACGAGGCCATGCTCTGCACGCGGCCGATGGACTCGGACATGGCCGGGAAATCGCTCTTGTGGCGCATGCGCCGCAGCAGGAAACCCAGCGTGGCGTGGCTGCCTTGCGGCGCCGGTGTGCTGGCGTTCTCCAGCTGCTGCTGGCCCTGCCAGTCGCGCAGCGCCTGCGCGAAGGCCTGCGCGCTGCCGATGCGCTGTCCCGCGTCGCGCGCGAGGCCGCGCATGAGCAGGCTGCGCAGCGCGTCGTCCACCTCGTACACGCTGTCCTGGGGCAGGTCGAGGTCTTCGCGCGCGACGCGCTGGATCGCGCGCTGGATGTCGCGGCCATCGACCAGGGGCTTGCCGAACAGCATCCCGGCGAGCACCAGCGCGGCGCAGAACACGTCGCTCGCGGGTGTGGCGCCTTGTCCCGCGGCGGCCTCGGGCGAGAGGTAGCCCGGTGTGCCCTGAACGGTGTCCGCGTCACCGTGGGTCGCAGCCATGCGCGCGGCGATGCCGAAGTCGGTGAGCTTGGGGCGCAGGCTGCGGTCGAGCAGGATGTTCGAGGGCTTGAGATCGCGGTGCACCACCCCGGCCGTGTGTGCCACCTGCAGCGCCTCGAGCACGGGGATCATCAGGTTCACCGCGTCCGCGGCGCGCAGGGCGCCGTTGTCCTGCAGGTGCCCGGCCAGGGTCTGGCCCGCCACGTACTCGAACACCAGCGCGGGCTGGCCGTCGATCACGTCGGCTTCGAACAGCGTGGCGATGTGGGGGTGCGAGAGGCGCCCCACGTGTCGCGCTTCGCGCAGCCAGGTTTCCAACGCCGCGCCACGGCCCGGCGGCACAGGCGCCAGCGCCTTGATGGCCACCGGGCGGTTGAACCGGGGGTCGTGCGCGAGCCAGACCGTGGCGTGCGCCCCCTTGCCCAGCACCTGGCGCAGTTCGTACCGGCCCAGGTACCTGGGGTGTGCGGGACGGCCGGCGGCGCCGGGGGGAGGGCTTGCGTTCACATCGAGACGGTGGATGTCGGGAGGCGTCAGTTGACCAGCACGAGTTTGCCCTTGACCGAGCGCGATCCCATGATGGCGTAGGCCTTGTGCAGCTCGCTCATGGGCAGGGTCTGGTCGATCACCGGCTTGACCTGACCCTTGGCGTACATCACGGCCAGGGCCTGCATCATCTCGGCGTTGGCCTTGGGTTCGCGGCGCGCGAAGTCGCCCCAGAACACGCCCACGATGCTCGCGCCCTTGAGCAGGGTGAGGTTCAGCGGCAGCGCGGGGATGGGACCGCTGGCGAAGCCCACGACCAGGTAACGCCCGCGCCAGGCGATGGACCGGAAAGCGGGTTCGGCGAAGTCACCGCCCACCGGGTCGTAGATCACGTCCGGGCCCTTGCCGTCGGTGAGCTGCTTGATGGCATCGCGCAAACCCTCTTTCGGTGTGTGCACGCTGTAGTTGATGGTGGCGTCGGCACCGAGCTGTTTGCACAGCTCGCATTTTTCGTCGCTCGACGCGGCGGCGATCACGCGCGCGCCGGCGGCCTTGGCGATCTGGATCGCCGCCGTGCCCACGCCGCCGGCCGCGCCCAGCACCAGCACGGTCTCGCCGGCCTTGAGCGCGGCGCGGTCCATGAGGGCGTGCCACGAGGTGGCGTAGATCATGATGAAGGCGGCGGCGTCCACCGCGGGGAAGCCGGGGGGCAACGGCATGCACAGCGCGGCCGGAGCGATGGTGTGGGTGCCGAAGCCGCCGGTGCCGCTCAGGCAGGCCACGCTCTGGCCCACCTGCAGGTGTTTCACGCCTTCACCGACCGCACGCACCACACCGGCGTATTCGGAGCCGGGCACGAAGGGCAGGGCGGGCTTCATCTGGTACTTGTTCTGCACGATCAGCAGGTCGGGAAAGTTCAGGCTGGCCGCCTCGATCTCGATCAGCACCTCGCCGGCCTTGGGCTCGGGCGTGGGCAGTTCTTTCCAGGTCAGGGCGTCGACGCCCACGGGGTTTTCGCAAAGCCAGGCTTTCATGGGAGTGTCCTCGATCGGGTTGTCATGGAATCGTTCGATGATAGGCAGCGTGGGGCGGGTCCCGCAGCGGGCTTACCCGCTGCGTGTCTCAAGCGTGACCACCCCGATCCACCTAAAATTGCCGCAATGAAAATCCTGATCTCCAACGACGATGGTCACCAGGCGCCCGGCATCGTGGCGCTGTACGAAGCCCTCAAAGGGCTGGCCGAGGTGGAGGTGGTGGCCCCGGAGCACAACAACAGCGCCAAGTCCAATGCGCTGTCGCTGCATTCGCCGCTGTACGTGCACACCGCGCACAACGGTTTCCGCTATGTGAACGGCACGCCCGCCGACTGCGTGCACATCGCGCTCACCGGCCTGCTGGGCTACCGGCCCGATCTGGTGGTCTCGGGCATCAACAACGGCGCCAACATGGGCGACGACACCATTTACTCCGGCACCGTGGGCGCGGCGATGGAAGGTTACCTGTTCGGCATTCCGGCGATTGCGTTCTCGCAGACCGAAAAGGGCTGGGCGCACCTCGATGCGGCTGCGCAAAAGGCCGCGCAACTGGTGGCGCAGCTGATGCCCTCGCTGGGCGAGGCCGCGCAGCGCGGCGAGCCCTGGTTGCTCAACGTGAACATTCCCAACCGGCCGCTGGACGAGATCCGCGGTTTCAAGGTCGCGCGCCTGGGCCGGCGCCACGCCGCCGAGCAGGTGATCTCGCAGACCAACCCGCGCGGCGACACCATGTACTGGATCGGCAGCGCGGGCAAGGCCAAGGACGACGCCGAGGGCACCGATTTCCACGCCGCGGTGCAGGGCTACGCCACCATCACCCCGTTGCAGGTGGACCTGACCGACCACGACCGCCTGGCCTACTGGGCGCCCACCGCGGCCAGCCTGTCGGCTCCATTGCCCGCCGAGCCCGCCACGGGCGGCGCTTCCTCGTGAAACCCCGTCCCGGTTTTCCCGCGCGCCTGGTCCCGCCGTCCCCCGCCGCGCAGCCCAAGGTGGTGCCCCGTGCCGCGGCAAGGCCCGCCACCCCCACCGGCGTGGGCATGGAGTCGCAGGCGGTGCGCGCCGCGATGGTGCGCAAGATCCAGGCGCAGGGCGTCACGCACGCCGGTGTGCTCGCGGCCCTGCAGGCGGTGGAGCGTCACCGCTTCGTCGACACGGCGCTGGTCAACCAAGCCTACGAAGACACCAGCCTGCCGATCGGCCTGGGCCAGACCATTTCCAAGCCCGGCGTGGTCGCGCGCATGCTCGAACTGCTGTGCCAGGGCCGCAGCGAGAAGCTGGGCCGGGTGCTCGAGATCGGTACCGGCTGCGGCTACCAGGCCGCGCTGCTGAGCCACGTGGCGCGCGAGGTCTACAGCATCGAGCGGCTCAAGGGCCTGCACGAAAAATCGCGCGAGAACCTTCGCTGGTTCCGCCTCTCCAATCTGCACCTGCTGTTTGGCGACGGCATGCTGGGGTACCCCAAGGGGGCACCCTATGCCGCCATCATCGCCGCCGCCGGGGGCAACGACATTCCCCAGGCCTGGATCGACCAGCTCGCGGTCGGTGGCAGACTGGTGGCGCCCGCCGTCACTTCGGTGGGGCGGCAGCACCTGGTGGTGGTCGACAAAACCGCCACGGGCATCGTGCGCACCGAGCTGGAGGCCGTGCTCTTTGTGCCTCTAAAATCGGGTGTTGCATGATGTTGCGTCTGTCCATGACAGCACAACGTGTTTTTTTTCAGGGCCCTGGCCGCCGTTGCCGCCAGGCGCCCTTGCCAATCGTGGGAGTTTTCATGAACAAGCGTGTTTTCCAGTGGTCGGGTCATCCCCAGGAACCGGGGCGGCCCGCATGGCAAGGCGCCGCGGTCATGACCGTTCTGGCGGTGCTGATGGTCACGGCCGGTTGTTCCACCACACGCGTGGCGCGCCCCGCACCCGTGGAAGACCGTGGCGGCGTGACGCGCCCGGCCGAGGTGGTCGCCCTGCCGGGCGCCGAGAACGCCGGCAAGGCGGGCTACTACACGGTCAAGCCGGGTGACACGCTGTTCCGCATAGCGCTCGACAGCGGCCAGACCTGGCGCGACCTCCAGACCTGGAACAACCTGCCGAACCCGAACGCGCTCGAGGTGGGCCAGGTGTTGCGCGTGCAGCCACCGGGCGGCGCCACCACGACGGCGGCCGCACCCGCAGGCCCCACCACCAGCCCGGTGACCAGCTCGGGCGTCGCGCCGAGGCCGCTGACGGAAAGTTCGCCGCCGCCGGCCGCCTCGAACTCCCCGACCCCGCCACCGGCGCCGGTTCCCGCACCGCCCTCGGCGGGCGGTGACGAGATCGGCTTCATCTGGCCGGCGCAGGGCACCGTCATCACGCCGTTCGACGAGGCCAACAACAAGGGTGTGTCCATCGCCGGCAAGGTCGGCGATGCCGTGGTGGCCGCGGCCGACGGCCGCGTGGTCTACGCCGGTGCCGGCCTGCGCGGCTACGGCAACCTGATCATCCTCAAGCACAACAACACCTACCTCACCGCCTACGCCCACAACCAGGCGCTGCTGGTGCGCGAGGACCAGGCCGTGCGCCAGGGCCAGAAGATCGCCGAGATGGGCAGCAGCGACACCGACCGCGTGAAGCTGCACTTCGAGGTGCGCCGCCTGGGCAAGCCGGTCGACCCGATGGGTCACCTGCCCAAGCGCTGAGCCGGGCCCGCAATGGCCTGGCCGGTCCTCGTTTTCGACATCGAGTCCATTCCCGATATCGAGGGTCTGCGCGCCCTGCGTGGCGCGCCCGCCGAGCAGACCGACGAGCAGGTCTACGCCGGCTGGCTGGAAGAGCGCAAGGCCAAGGGCCAGAGCGATTTCATGCCGTTGCACCTGCAGCGCGTGCTGGTCATCAGCTGCGTGTTCCGCAACGCCGAGGGCCTGCGCATCCACTCCTTCGTGGACCGCGACGGCCAGAGCGAGGGCAAGGTGGTGCAGACCTTCTTCCACGCGGTGGAGAAGCACACGCCGCAGCTGGTGAGCTGGAATGGCGGCGGCTTCGACCTGCCGGTGCTGCACTACCGCGGCCTGCGCCACGGCGTGGAGGCCAGCAAGTACTGGGACCTCGGCGAGGACGACCGCGAGTTCAAGTGGAACAACTACATCAGCCGCTACCACATGCGCCATCTGGACCTGATGGACCTGCTGGCCATGTACTCGCCCAAGAACAACGCGCCGCTGGACGCCATGGCCAAGCTCTGCGGCTTTCCCGGCAAGCTCGGCATGGACGGCTCGCAGGTGTACGCGCAGTACCTCGCCGGGCAGACCGAAGACATCCGCCGCTACTGCGAAACCGACGTGATGAACACCTACCTCGTGTACTGCCGCTTCCAGAAGATGCGCGGCGGCCTGACCGAGGCCGAGTACGAGCAGGAAATTGCGATGGTCAAGGAGACGCTGGGCAACCTGGCGCCTTCCGAATCGCACTGGGACGAGTATCTCAAAGCCTGGGCCTGAAGAGAGTTGCCCCACGCTCCACCGCTTCGCGGGTCGCTGCCCCCCATGGGGGCTGTTTCGTCTTGGGGCGGCCCGGCGGCAAAACGGAGCCTGAGACAATTGGCGTATGACAGTCTCCTCCCTCCACGAAAACAGCCTTCTCACCACCGCCAGCGCCGCGGCCCACGACAGCCCTGAGAGCCCCCTGCCCGAGGGCTGGCTCGCGGTGGAATCCCTCGACATCGACGCCCAGGGTATCGCCCGCCGGCCCGACGGCAAGGTCGTTTTCATCGAAGGCGCCCTGCCTTTCGAGCAGGTCAGCGTGAGCGTGCACCGCAAGAAGAACAACTGGGAAGCCGGCGTCGTCACGGCCGTGCACCACGAGTCCTCGCAGCGCGTGCGCCCCGGTTGCCCGCATTTCGGCCTGCACGCCGGCGCCTGCGGCGGCTGCAAGATGCAGCACCTGCACGAGGCCGCCCAGGTGGCCATCAAGCAGCGCGTGCTGGAAGACAACCTCTGGCACCTGGGCAAGGTCCGGGCCGAGAACATGATGCGCCCGATCGAAGGCCCGGCTTGGGGCTACCGCTACCGCGCGCGCCTGTCGGTGCGCCATGTGCACAAGAAGGGCGAGGTGCTGATCGGTTTTCACGAGCGCAAGAGCCGCTACGTGGCCGACATGAAGGTCTGCCCGGTGCTGCCGCCGGACGTGAGCAACCTGTTGATGCCGCTGCGCGAGCTCATCTTCGGCATGGACGCGCGCGAAACCTGCCCGCAGATCGAGCTGGCCTGCGGCGACGAGGTCACGGCGCTGGTGCTGCGCCACCTCGAACCGCTGGGTGACGACGACCTCGCGCGCCTGCGCGCCTTCGCGCAGCTGCACGGCGTGCAGTGGTGGCTGCAGGCCAAGGGGCCGGACACGGTGAAGCTGCTCGACCAGGGTGGCCCGGTGCTGTCGTACGCGCTGCCCGAGTTCGGCATCACCATGCCGTTCAAGCCGACCGACTTCACCCAGGTCAACCCCTTCATCAACCGCGTGCTGGTGGTGCGCGCGCTGCGCCTGCTCGGCGCGCAGCGGCACGAGCGCGTGATCGACTGGTTCTGCGGCCTGGGCAACTTCACGCTGCCCATCGCCACCACCGCCGGCGAGGTGCTCGGCATCGAAGGCAGCGAGGCGCTGGTGGCGCGCTCGCGCGACAACCTCGCGCTCAACCAGACCGGCCGCGACCGGGCGCTGGCGCCGACCACCTTTGCCGCGCGCAACCTGTTCGAGATGACGCCAGCCCAGCTGGTGGCCGACGGCGTGGCACACAAATGGCTGGTGGACCCGCCGCGCGAAGGCGCGTTCGCGCTGGCCAAGGCGCTGGCCGACCTGCACCAGAACCCGGCGCAGCGCGAGGGCTGGACGCCACCGCAGCGCATCGTCTACGTGAGCTGCAACCCGGCCACGCTGGCGCGCGACGCGGGCCTGCTGGTGCACCAGGCGGGTTACCGCTGCGTGGCAGCGGGGGTGGTCAACATGTTTGCGCACACCGCGCACGTGGAGAGCATGGCGGTGTTCGAGCTGGACCCGTCGCGCACGCCGGGCGCCGCCGGGTCCGCTGGCTGAACGCGCTCAGGACTTCTGCGCCGCGCTGCCCGGCTTGGCGCCGCCGGTAAGGGCTTCACCCGCCGCGGGAGCGGCGTCAGACGCCTCGGGCTCGCTGGGCATGCCCACGACCGCGTTCTCGCGCATGTACTGGTCCATCTCGCGCCACCCCGCGAACACGGCGGCCTTGCCCGCGCGCGGGTAGGTGCCGAAGCAGTCTTCGATGCTGCGCACCGCATGGCGGCACGCGCTGCCGATGGCCTTGCCCTCAGCTTCCTTCTTGGCGCTGATCTGGGTGGCCGTCTCGATGCCCAGCGCTTCGCAGCCGGCCAGCAGGCTGGCGGCGGCGACGAGGCAGAAGGTGAGGGCGGTGTGTCGCATGGCTGTGTGGGCGGGTTCAGCCTTGTTTCGGCGGTTCCAGGCCGAACTTGACAAGAAAAAAGGACCCGAAGGTCCTTTTCTCGCTGGCGCGGGGTCCGCTTACTCGCGTTCGCCGCCAAACAGGCCCAGCATCATCAGCAGGCTCTGGAAGATGTTGAACAGGCTCAGGTACAGGCCCAGGGTGGCGGTGATGTAGTTGGTCTCGCCGCCGTCCACGATGCGCTTGAGGTCGTACAGCAGGTAGAGGCTGAACACCACGATGGCCAGGGTGGCGATCACGGCCATGCCCACCGGGCTGCCCACGAACACGTTGATGATCGCGCCGATCATGATGGCCAGTGCGCCCACGAAGAGCCACTTGCCCATGCCGGAGATGTCGCGCTTGATCACGGTCGAGAGGTTGGCCATGATGAAGAACACGCCGGCCGTGCCGCCGAAAGCGGTCATGATCAGGCTCGATCCATTGCTGAAGCCGAGCACGGAGGCGAGCAGGCGCGAGAGCATCAGGCCCATGAAGAAAGTGAAGCCCAGCAGCACGGGCACGCCGGCGGCCGAGTTCTTGGTCTTCTCGATGGCGTACATGAAGCCGAAGGCACCGCCCAGGAAGACGATCAGGCCGATGCCACCGGTGAGGGCGGCCGTGATGCCGGTCTGCACGCCGATCCAGGCGCCCAGCACGGTCGGCAGCATGGACAGGGCCAGCAGCCAGTAGGTGTTGCGCATCACTTTGTTGCGCTGCGCATCGGAAGAGACGGCGGTGCCGAAGCGGCCGCTGGTCTGTACGTGGTCGGTCATGGTGGTGATCTCCTTCATCATCTGACGCTGGACGCCGGTCGCTGCGCGTCGGAATGACGCACAACCGGCGAAATTGCATTGTAGGGGTCCCATTCGTCCGGGGTGCAGGGGGTGCGATGCCGCATTTTTGGTAAGGTCACCTGTGACCTGGCTGGTGCCAATGAACGCGGTATCGTTCCGACTGCGCACCCGGGCGTTCAGGATCCCGGTCTGCAATGCTTCTCTGACCCACCATTTAGGACCAAGTTCATGAAAAACAAGGCTGTGCTCGAAAGTGCCGACGTCAAACTCATCGCCGCCGCGGCCGAAGCCGAGGCGCTGAAGAACCACTGGGCGGTCACGATCGCCATCGTCGACGACGGCGGCCACCTGCTGTGGCTGCAGCGGCTCGACGGCGCCGCCGCGATCTCGTCCCACATCGCCCCGGCCAAGGCGCACACCGCCGCCATGGGCCGGCGCGAGAGCAAGGTGTACGAGGACGTGATCAACCAGGGCCGCACCTCGTTCCTGAGCGCACCCCTGCTCTCGGGCATGCTCGAAGGCGGCGTGCCGATCCTGAAAGACGGCCAGTGCATCGGCGCGGTGGGTGTGAGCGGCGTGAAGTCCAGCGAGGACGCGCAGATCGCGCGCGCGGGCATCGCGGCCATCGGTTTGTGAGACTTTCCGGGGCGCTCGCCCTGGAAAAAATGCCTGGCTAGTGAGGTGGAGTACCCCTTGGCTGGCCAAAAACGACGCGCGGGGAGGGTGATCTCCCCGGGTCGCCCCACGATGAAAAAACGTTCCGGGCCGGCAGGGGCCTACTTGGTGAGGATCAGCTTGCCCTGGCGCGTGGTCTGCAGCCGGTAGAGCGATCCGTTGTGGTCGATGGCCACCGCCTTCTGGCCGCGCAGCAAATCGGCGCTGGGCAGCACCGGCACCGGGTGGGCGTCCTGCGTGGCCGGTGCGGGCGCATCCTGCGCGTTCACCGGCTCGGCGGAAGAGGGGGTGGTGGTGGGTTTCATGGTGCGGGTTCGGTGATGAATCCGATCTTGCGCACGCCGCTGCGCTGCGCGGTGGCCATGGCCAGCGCCACGCGCTCGTAGCGCACCGCCTTGTCGCCGCGGATGTGCAGCTCGGGCTGGGGCTCCTGCGCGGCAGCGGCCTGCAGGCGGGTGGCGAAATCGGCGTCGCCCACGCGCTGCTCGTTCCAGAAGTACACGCCGTCGGCGTCCACCGAAAGGCGGATGTTCTCGGGCTTGTCCTGCACCTTTTCCATGCTGGCCTGCGGCAGTTCGATGTTGACCGCGTGCTTGATCACCGGCACCGTGATGATGAAGATGATCAGCAGCACCAGCATCACGTCGATGAACGGGATCATGTTGATCTCGCTCATCATGTCGTCGCTGTCCTGTTGGGTTCCGATGGCCATGGTGGGACTCCTGTTCAGGCCTTCTTCATCGGCAGGACCTTGCCATCGCCACCCGCCGTGACGCGGGCGCCGGTGACGAAGTAGGCGTGCAGGTCGTGCGCGAAGCGGTTGAGCTGGTGGCTGATGCCCTTGTTGCCGCGCACCAGGGCGTTGTAGCCCAGCACCGCGGGAATGGCCACCAGCAGGCCCAGCGCGGTCATGATCAGCGCCTCGCCGATCGGGCCGGCCACCTGGTCGATGCTGACCTGGCCGGCGGCACCGATGCCCAGCAGCGCGTGGTAGATGCCCCAGACCGTGCCGAACAGGCCCACGAAGGGCGCGGTGGAGGCCACCGAGGCCAGCACCGACAGACCGCTTTGCGCGCGCGCGGTGAAGTCGTCCACGCTCTTGCGCAGCGAGCGCTCGACCCAGTCGCTCACGTCCAGGCTGTCGTGCAGCTGGCGCTGCGGTGGCGAGCCGTTGTGGCCGTCCTTGTGCAGGATGTGGCGGGTCGATTCGCGGCCTTCCAGGGCCACGGCGCGAAACGGGTTGCCCTCGGCGTCGCCGAGCTTGTCCAGGCCTTCGGCGAAATCGGCGCTGTGCCAGAAGCCTTCCACGCCCTTGGCCTGCGCGCGCTGGGCGCGCTGGTCCAGCGCCTTCCAGAGAATGATGACCCAGGTGGCGAGCGACATGAGCAGCAGCACGATGGCCACCGAGCGGGTGACCCAGTCGCCCTGGGTCCAGACGTGGGCCAGGCCCGAGCTTGCAAGTTGTGGTTCCATGGTGTTCAGGTTCCTGGAGAGTTCGTTGGGAATGGGGAGTCGATGGCCGGTCACTGGGCGTAACGCAGCTCGAAGACGATGGGCACGTTGGCCCACATGGCTTCGGGCACACCGGCGCGCTTGCCGGGCACATAGCGCCAGCGCAGCGCCGTCTGCACGGCCGTCTGGTCCAGGCGCTCGTAGCCGCTGGAGGTGCCGACCTCGGCGCGTGAAGCGGTGCCGTCGACCTCGATGAAGACGCGCAGCACGACCTTGCCCTGCTCACCCAGGCGCATCGACAGCGGCGGGTAAGGTGGGCGCGGGTTGTTGAGGTAGGCGGCGCTGCTCGATGGCAGCTCGATGCGCGGTGGCGCGGGCGGGGCCGGGGGGGCGGGCGGCGCTGCGGCCTGCACCGGTTCGGCCGGCGGTGGTGGCGCGGGGGGCGGTTACTCGTCTTATTGTACTGGAAGCTCACATCAACGGTCAGCATTACACAACCTACCGCGCCGACGGTGTGATAGTATCAACCGCAACCGGCAGCACCGGCTATTCACTGGCGGCGGGGGGACCAATCCTCCACCCGAATGCGCAGGAATTCATCCTGGTGCCTATTGTGCCGCACCTCAGCCTGGGCAATGCGCTCGTCATATCATCCGAATCCCAGGTACAGTTGAAAGTAAGA
>QZKF01000010.1 GCA_003599455.1 Comamonadaceae bacterium | reverse complement strand
CATGCCGGTGGCGCTGCGCGGCGCGCGCGGCGCGAGCACCTGGACGCCCTCGCGCGCCGCCTCGCCCGACGCCGACCTGATGGCGCGCATCGCCCAGACCTACCAGGGCGACCCGGTGCTCGCGGGCCTGCTCGAGCAGGCCCTGTCGCAGCGCGACACCATCGGCGCCGGCGTGCGCGAACCCGGCATGGGCGGTGGCGCCAGCAGCCCGGGCGCCTTCGCGGGCCTGGCGCGCCAGGCCGGGCGCTTCCTCGCCGAGCCCGGCGGTGCCGACCTGGCCTGGCTCGACCTCGATGGCTGGGACACGCACACCGGGCAGGCCGCGCGGCTGCAGCGCCAGCTCGGCGCGCTCGACGGGGGGCTGGCCGCGCTGCGCGAGGCCCTGGGCGAGCGCTGGCCCGACACCAGCGTGCTGGTGATGACCGAGTTCGGCCGCTCGGCCGCGCTCAACGGCAGCGGCGGCACCGACCACGGCACCGGCGGCGTGGCCTTCCTGGCCGGAGGCGCCGTGGCCGGTGGCCGCGTGCTCACCGACTGGCCCGGGCTGGGCCGCCACGAGTTGCTCGACGGGCGCGACCTGCGCCCCACGCGCGACATCCGCAGCCTGTTCGTGCCGCTGCTGCAGCGCCACCTGGGCGTGGGCACGGCGCAGCTCGCCCGCGTGCTGCCCGACGCCCCGCAGGCCGCGCCCGGGCTCTGGAGAAGCTGATGCGCGCAAGCCCCTTCCTGCGCGCCTGGTGGCCGGCCCTGCTGCTGTGCGGGGCCTGCGCCGCTCAGGCGCAGCCGCAGGTGCCAGACCCGCAGGCATGGGCGCGGCTCACGCCGCAGCAGCAGGCCGAGCGGCGCGAGGCCATCAAGCGCGAGCTCGCGGCCGCATCGCCCGCCGACCGCCAGGCCTTTCGCGCCACATTGCGCGAGCGGCTCGAACAGCTCACGCCCGAACAGCGCCAGGCGCTGGTGGGCCAGACGCGCGAGCGCTGGCAATCGCTCACGCCCGAGCAGCGCCAGGCGCTGGCCGAACAGCACCGCGCGCGCATCCGGGCGATGTCGCCACAGGAGCGCCGGCAGCTGCTGGAACAGCGCCGCGCCATGCTCGCGCGCCTCACGCCCGAGGAGCGCGCCGCGCTGCGTGAGAAACTTCCCACCCGTTGAGGCCCACGCCATGCAAGCCGCCATCGCCCTGCCCTTCCCGCGCCGGCCCGCACCGGTCGACGACCCGCTGCGCGCGCAGCTCGCGCTCGCCATCGGCCTGCTCGACGGCACCCGCCGCACGGCGCAGCGCTGGCTGGGCGTGCGCGAGGACGACTGGTCGCTCTGGCAACGCGCCTGCGAGGGCGACCCGGGCAGCGCGCGCTCGCTGGTGCGCCTGCTCACGCCGCCCGCGCTCGCGATGGCGCGTCACCTGCTCGGCCGCCTCGAAGACGCGGAGGACGCGGTGCAGGAATCCTTCCTGCGGCTGTGGAGCGCGCGCCCGGAGGACTCGCACGGCGCGCGGCTCTCGACCTACTTCAACACCATCGTGCTCAACCGCTGCCGCACCCAGCTCGTGCGGCGCCGCGAACTCGGCATGGAGCCCGACGAGCTCGCCGCGCTGCAGGACCGACAACAGGCCGAGGCGGACGCGCCCGGAAGCCAGGCGCTCGATGCCGTGACGCCGCAGCGCCTGCTCGACGCGCTGGGCCGCCTGCCCGGTCGCCAGCGCATGGCGCTCGCGATGTGGGCCTATGCCGACGCCAGCGCGGCCGACATCGGCCACGCGCTGGAGATCGACGCCAACACCGCGCACCAGCTGCTGCACCGGGCCCGCACCGGCCTGCGGCAGGCGCTGCAGGGAGACGCCGCATGAGCCGCCCGGTACCACACAAGGACGACGGCGATACGCTGCTGCGCGAGCGCCTGCGCGCCGGCCTGGACACCGCCCCGCACCGCGACAGCGAGGCGCTGCAGGACCGGGTGATGGCCCAGTGGCGGCAGCGCCATCCGGTCGCCGAGCACGCCACCGCGGGCGGGCCCTCGCTGCGCAGCGGTGCCGCGCGCCGCCCGCTGTGGTTCGCGGCCAGCGCGCTGCTGGTCGCCGCGGCGCTGGCCTTCACGGCCTCGTGGCCGCGGCCCGACCCGGTGATGGAAGAGCTGATGCAGCTCGACGTGCTGTCGCAGATGGCGCTGGGCGAAATCTGACCGCGCCGCCCGCGCGCCAGGGCCGCGCTCAGCCCATCCAGCGCGCGAGCAGGTAGAGCGCTGCCTTGGCCATGGCGAACACCACGCCGGAGACCACGGCCACCGACACCGCCGCGGTCACCAGACCGCCCAGCACCCAGAGCCCGTCGCGCTCGAGCACGCCCAGCGCCATCAGGCTGATGGCCAGCGCGGGCAGCGCGTTGCCCAGCGGAATGGGCAGCACCAGGATGGACGCGAGCAGCAGGCAGACGAAGCCGACCAGGTACTCCGCGGGGGGCGCGGCGAGCACGCGCAGGCGCGGGCGCAGCAGCTTCTCGGCCCGGGTCAGCCAGGGCACGACGCGGCGCACCAGCGTGGCGAGGTCTTCGCGCGAGATCGAGCGTTTCGCCACGATCGCCGGCAGCCAGGGGCGCAGGCCGAACATGAGCTGGGCCGACAGGAACAGCAGCGGCGCGCCCAGCACGGTGGACACGCCGGGCGGCACCGGCATCACGTTGGGCACCGCGAAGATGAACAGCAGCGCACCCAGCGCGCGGTCGCCCAGCGCCTGCAGCAGGTCGCCCACGGTGATGCGCTCGCGCGTGGTGTCGTGCGCCAGCCGCACCAGCACCATGGACAGCGGGGCGCCAGCGACGACGGGGTCGCTGGCGGGCGGGACAACGGTCATGTTCCGCATCCTGCACCACTTGTGTGCCGTGCGTGTGTCAACGGCGGCCACCGGTGGCAGGCAGCAGCGCCGGCGTCATGCGGGGGCGGGCCCCGCGCCCCGGCTCATTCCTCGCGGCCGCCTGAAATGCCCAGCAGCGCCAGCAGGCTCTGGAAGATGTTGAACAGGCTCAGGTACACGCCCAGGGTGGCGGTGATGTAGTTGGTTTCTTCGCCATCGCGCACGCGCTTGAGGTCATACAGGATGAAGGCCGAGAAGATGCCGATGGCCAGCACCGAGAGCGTGATCATGAGCGCGCCGGACTGGATGAACACGTTGGCGATGCCCGCGACCAGCAGCATGATCATGCCGATGAACAGGAACTTGCCCATGTTGCCCAGGTCGCGCTTGATGACGGTGGACAGCGTGGCCATGCCGAGGAAGATCACGCCCGTGCCCGCGAAGGCCGTCATGATCAGGCCCGCGCCGTTGGCCAGGCCGAGCACAGAACCCACCAGGCGCGAGAGCATCAGGCCCATGAAGAAGGTGAAGGCCAGCAGCACCGGCACGCCAGCGGCCGAGTTCTTGGTCTTCTCGATCGCGTACATGAAGCCAAAGGCACCCCCGAGAAAGACCGCGATGCCGAGGAAACCGGTGAGCGGCGCGGTGATGCCGGTGGCCACGCCCAGCCAGGCGCCCAGCACGGTGGGCCCCATGGAGAGCGCGAGCAGCCAGTAGGTGTTGCGCAGCACGCGGTTGCGCTCGGCGACGCGGGCCTGGCCGGCGATCTGGACGGGAGAGATGTCGAGGTTGGGGTTCATGGTGAATCCTTGAAAAGGAAGGAAGAAACAGGGAGGGATGGGGTTCAGTGGCCGCCGGCCGCCTGGGCGGCGAGCTGGCGCTTGGTGCGGGCGCGGATGTTGAGCGCTTCCACCGCGAGCGAGAAGGCCATGGCGGCGTAGATGTAGCCCTTGGGCACTTCCTGGTCGAAGGCTTCGGCGGTGAGCGCCATGCCGACCATGACCAGGAAAGCCAGCGCCAGCACCTTGACCGAGGGGTGGCGGTCGACGAAGTCGCCGATCGGCTTGGCGGCAATCAGCATCACGCCGACCGACACCACCACCGCGGCCACCATCACGCTGATCTGGTCGACCATGCCGACGGCGGTGATCACCGAGTCGAGCGAGAACACGATGTCGATGATGGCGATCTGGCCGATGATGCCCCAGAAGAGCTTGGTGCCCGCGGCCTTGAGCGCAACCGCGTCGGTCTCGGGTGGGGCGTGCTGTTCGCGCGCCTCGACCTCGACGAAGATTTCGTGCGAGGCCTTGTAGAGCAGGAACAGCCCGCCGAGCAGCAACACGATGTCGCGTCCGCTGATGCCCTGGTTGAACACGCTGAACAGGTCGGCGGTGAGGCCCATGACCCAGCTCAGCGTGAACAGCAGCGCCAGCCGCGAGAGCATCGCGAAGCCCAGGCCGAGGCGGCGCGCCTTGTCGCGCAGGTGCGGCGGCAGGCGGCCCACCAGGATCGAGATGAAGATGATGTTGTCGATGCCCAGCACGATTTCAAGCGCGGTGAGCATCGCAAACGCGATCCAGACATTGGGGTCGGAGAGCAGTTCCATGTGACGGGGCGCCAGCGGTCTGGCGCAAGAAGGGAAAAGGGAAAGAGAGACCGGACGCTGTCCGGCGCCGCAGGGCGCGGCCAGGCCCGGTTCAGGCGAGGGTGGTCAGACCGCGCGGCGGTCGTTGCGGCCCGTCGAGCGCGGGCGGCGTGAGGTCGCGCGCCAGCGGGGGCGGCAGGGTGTGCAGGGCTTCACCGTGGCCGGACGCGGCGATGGGCACGTCCAGGCATTCGGGCAGGTCGGTCAGGAGATCGCTGGGGCCGTGCTCAGGCGCATGGCCCGGTGGGGTGCTGTCCGGGGACACGCTGGCGGACCACACCGCTTCGGCCAGCTGCTGCTGGTGCACCGCGCTGTCCGGTGCGGCCGCACGGGCGTGGGCCTCGCCGGATGCGAAGACGCCCACACTCAGGAAAAAGTGCAGTGAAAGGACGGCAACAAGCCAGCGGCGCATGGTCCCCGGAGTATACCGGCGCCCCCCGTTTCAGGGTGGCGGAGGCGTGCCGGTGAACACCGCCCGCTGGGCGTCGAACGCGCGCTGGTAGGCTGGCCGCGCTTCGCCACGGGCGACATAGGCCGAGAGGTTCGCATGTTTCTCCAGCAGACCCGATCCCTCCAGCCGGCGCAGCACCGTCACCATCAGCAGGTCGCCGGCGCTGAACGCACCGTCGAGCCAGTCGGCATCGCCCAGCCGGCGGGACAGTTCGCCCAGCCGCCCATGGACGCGGTCCTCGAGGATGGGCAGGCGCTCCGCAAACCAGGTTTTGTCGCGCTCCAGCAGCGTGGCGAATCCGCGATCCAGGATCGGCGGCTCTACCGTGTTGAGCGCCGCAAACATCCAGGCGATCGCGCGGGCGCGGGCATTCGCATCGGCGGGCAACAGGCCCGCGCGGCGCTCGGCGATGTGGAACACGATCGCCCCCGACTCGAACAGCGCCAGATCGCCCTCTTCGTAGGTCGGAATCTGCCCGAAGGGATGCAGGGCTCGGTGCGCGGGCTCCTTCATCGCCTCGAACGACACCAGACGAACCGCGTAGGCTTGCCCCACTTCCTCCAGCGCCCAGCGAACGCGCATGTCCCGCGCCAGCCCCCTGCCGCGATCGGGCGATCGTTCGAAGGCGGTGATGGTGGGGGTCGTGGGAAGGGCCATGACGATTCCCTCTTGCGTCGGGCTCAAGGCAGCCGAAACTGTCTTTCTGAACGACTTGATCTCCCAGTGTCACCTAACAATCTGCGGTTAACCAATCGAGTTCAAAATTTGACGAACCTTTTGAGATCAAGTCCCCAGACTTACCGCATGAAGATCGACTTTGAGTTCGTACTCCATCAACCGCACATTGGGCACCTGCGTGGCTGCATAACGTAGCTTCTCGCTGATATCAGATGCCACTATGACGCCGAAAACGTGGTTCTCCCCTGCGAGATGCTTCTTTACCCAGCCCATGTACCGCAGGATTTGACCTAGGGCGGAGTCTGGCCCGCGAGCCAGCTTCAACTCAAACACGTAGAAATTGCCGTTGCCCGTCGCCAGAATGTCTATCGGACCGACGTCGGTCTGAAACTCCACACCATCTCGATCGTCAGTTCGGTAGAGGGCAAGCGTTCCTTCATCTCCAGCGAGCTTCGGCAAATTCTTCGCGAGGTAGTCGCGCAGATGAGCTTCAAGGGCGAACGTGCCGTAAGCGTCGGAGACAGCCTCCACGGTCTGTATCGCAGGTCCTAGGTTCTCGCCCACACCATCCGCCAGGCGAACAGCTAGGCTGCCGTCTGTGGCCTTTGCTATCTCCCACACACCCTGCTTTTCCGGCTCATACCAGACAACTTTGCCGCGACCCGTGTTGAATAGATAGTCGTACTCGGTATCCGCAATCCGCGGTTTCTTGTTCTCGTTGTAGTGAATGCGAGATGGATGGTTGACCGCGCCGGAAATAATGCTGCAAGTCATCGAGCTATCGTTTACGCCGTCCCCATACAGCGACCGAATTTTCGCCTTGATCGCAGGGTACGAGCATTCGCCCCCCATCTGCTGGACCGCCTCTTTGACCATTTGCCGGACTGGCGGTCGGCCTACGCTATTCATTCGATACTCCTTGTTTATTCTGTTTCGTTTAATGCGGAGGGGTCAGCCTCGGATCTCGCCAATACGCGCCCGCAGCCATCAGCACGCCTACTACTAGGTCCCTCGGCCGTCATCGTAGTCGAGCCATGGATTGCCCCAATGCACCCCTCAGTTCATCCCACCATCGGCAACACATGGCCCGTGCCGAGCACCGTGCGCCCCGAAAGCACAGCGAACCGGGTGCCCACCGTGAGCCGGGCCAGTGCCAGCTCCGGGCGCAGGAACTGCACCTCCAGCGTGCAGGGCACTTCGGGCACCGGCTCGCCATCGGACGGCACCTCCAGACGGGTGGTGAAGGCTTCGGAGCCGACCACCAGCGCGCCATCGAAGTAGCCCGCGCGGATCGGCCGGCTTTGCCGAGGCGTGTCGGCCGCCAGCAAGGTGAGTTCGATGCGCGCATGGGGCTCGAACACGGTGCCTGCAGCGAAGCCCTGGGGCAGGTGTTTCGGCGTCTTCGCGCGCCGGATCAGCCACGCGATGATGTTGCCGACGATGGGCAGCCACAGCACCATGAGCATGGAGCCCAGGTCGCGCGCCACGGAAGGCTGTGGCGCGAACCAGCGCACCACGCCGCCGACGAGCGCGAGCACCAGCATCACCACGGTAATGAGCTGACGGCGGGCGGAAATGGAGGATGGGATCGTCATCGCTGCGGTCCGGTCGATGGCCGCTGCTGGCCGCGCTGCAGCAGCGCCATGGCCACCGCTGCGCAGCCCGACAGCGCAAGCATCATCCAGCCCAGGTTCACTGCGCCGTCGTGCGGCACCAGGCCGACCACGAAACCGCCCACCGCGCCCATGAGCTGCTGCATCAGGCCCGCGACCGCGGCCGCGGAGCCGGCCAGCGCGGGCAGCAGGCCGACGGTGCCGATCAGCGTGGGCGGCACCAGCAGGCCGTGCCCCATGCCGAGCAGCAGCAGCGGCAGGGACAGCGCCAGCGGCGTGTCCACGCCGGCCAGCGCGAGCACCAGCATCAGCGCAATGCCGCTGAGCGAGCAGCCCTGCCCCAGGCGCATCACGAAGCGCTCGCCCACGCGGTGCACCAGATGCGTGGTGAGGTAGTTGCCGACGATGTAGGCCAGCGGCACGCACATGATGTAGTAGCCGATGCCCGCCGGCCCCACGCCGTAGCTGCCGAGCACGATGGGCGCGCCCGCGAGGAAGGCGTAGAAGGTGGCGGTGGTCATCGAGAGCAGCACCACGTAGAGCAGGAAGCCCGGTTCGCGCGCCAGCCGCGCGTACGAGGAAACCATGGCGCGCAGCCAGTGCGCTTCCTGCGGTGCGGTGTGGGCCGGGTGGTCGGGCAGGCCGCGCCAGGCGGCGATGAACAGCAGCACCGCGAGCACCGACAGCAGCACGAAGTTGGCCTGCCAGCCCAGGCGCACGTGCAGTTGCCCGCCGATGATGGTGGCCAGCGGCGGGACCAGGCCCATGGCCATGCCGATGTAGGCCATGACGCGGGTGCGCTCCGGGCCGTCGAACAGGTCCTGCACCATCGCGCGCCCGACCACCATGCCGGCGGCGCAGCCCGCGCCCTGCAGCACGCGCGCGGCGGTCAGCATGACGATGTCGCCCGCGAGCGCGGCCAGCACGGAGCCCAGTCCGCCCAGGGCGATGCCCAGCAGCAGGATTTTCTTGCGCCCGAGCCGGTCGGACAGCGGACCGTACAGCAGCTGCAGGCCGCCATAGGCCACCACGTAGCCGCTGAAGCTGAGCTGCACCGCCGCCTGGCTGGAACCGAAGATCGCGCCCCACTCCTGCATCGACGGGATGCAGATGGTCATGGCCAGCAGGCCGAAGGCGAGCTGCGCCACGAGGTTGGCGATCAGCGCGCCGTGGGCGGGGGGTCTGTCCGCACCCACGCTCATCGAAGCCCCTTGCGCCGCGTGCCCGGGCCCGCGGACGGGGGGTCGAAATCGTTCACATCGGCGACGTTGGCGGCGGTGCGCTCCAGCAACACCAGCAGCGTGTTCACCTCGTCGGGCGACAGGCCCTTGAGCAAGCGGCGCTCGCGCTCCAGCGCGGTCTGGACGATCTCGTCGTGCAGTGCCAAACCCGTGGCCGTGAGCTCCAGCGTGCGCCGGCGCGGGCTCGCGGGGTCTTCGTGCACCGCGACACAGCCCTTGGCCTCGAGCTTGCGGGTTTCGCGGCTCACCGCGCCCTTGTCCAGGCCGATCACCTGGCAAATGCGCGCGGGCGCAACGCCCGGCTCGACGGCCAGCATGGCCAGCACGCGCCATTCGATGATGCCGATACCGTAGCGCTCCAGGTAGAGCCGCGAGGCGCCGCTGGTGAGCTTGTTGGCCAGCGCTGTCAGGTGGTAGGTGACATAGCCGGACAGCTTGAGCACCTTGCGGCCATGCCGCATCGCCGTGTTTGCGCGCCGTGTCGCCATCGTGAGAACTTCCAAGTGTTGGTCAGGGACCTACTGTAGCCGCAGCACGCCGGCCGGAACTTCACGACACCGCGCCGCGTCTCACCGCTTTTCACGCACACCACCGCGAGGGCGGCATGAACACCACGGCAATCCCGGCGCTGCACGGCAGCAACCGCCGCCAATGGCTGGTCGGCACCGCGCTGGCCGCCGCCGTGGGGCCCGCGTTGGCACAGGCGAACGCCAGCAGCCGCGTGATCACGCGCCGCATCCCCTCCAGCGGCGAAGCCCTGCCGGTGGTGGGCCTGGGCAGCTGGATCACCTTCAACGTGGGCAACGACCCGAAGGCGCGCGATGCCTGTGCCGAGGTGGTGCGCGCCTTCTTCGACGCGGGCGGCCGCGTGATCGACAGCTCGCCCATGTACGGCTCCTCCCAGCCCGTCATCGGCCATGCGCTCGCGAAGCTGGGCCACCCGGCCACGCTGTTCTCGGCCGAGAAGGTGTGGGTCGGCGACGCGGGGCGCGGTGCGGCCCAGATGGAAGCTTCGCGCGGCTTCTGGGGCGTGCCGCGTTTCGACCTGATGCAGGTGCACAACCTGCTGGGCTGGGAAGAGCACCTGCCACGCCTGTTCGAGATGAGGGCGCGCGGCCAGTTGCGCTACGTCGGCATCAGCACCTCCGAAGGCCGGCGGCATGCCGAGCTCGAGCGCATCATGCGCACCCAGCGCATCGACTTCGTGCAGCTCACCTACAACCTGCTGGACCGCGAGGCCGAGCAGCGCCTGCTGCCGCTGGCACAGGAACGCGGCATCGCGGTGCTGGTGAACCGGCCGTTCCGCGAAGGCGCGCTGCTCGACCAACTCGCGCGCCACAAGCTGCCCGGCTGGGCCGGGGACATCGGCTGCGATGGCTGGGCGCAGGTGGCGCTGAAGTTCGTGGCGTCGCACCCCGCCGTGACCTGCGCGATTCCCGCCACCAGCCAGGTCGCGCACCTGCGGCAGAACATGGGCGCGGCGCGCGGTGCCTTGCCGGACGCCGCCCTGCGTGCGCGCATGGTGCGCGATGTGGCCGCGCTGTAGGTCCAGCCCATGAGCGAGTGGTGGACCTACCGGCCGTCCGATTTCCTGATGTTCGCGCCGCGCACGTACTGGCGGCTGTTCGAGTTGCAGAACGAGGCCTGGTGGCCGGCGCAGGCGGTCTTCAGCGCGCTGGTGCTGGCCCTGGTGATCGGCCTGTGGCGCAGCCACGCGCCAGGCCCGCGGGCCGGTGTGATCGGCTTCGCGTTCGCCTGGGCCTGCGTGGCCTTCAGCTTTCTCTGGCAGCGCTATGCGCCCGTCAACTGGGCCGCCAGCGGCTTCGCGTGGGCGTTCGGCTTGCAGGCACTGGGCCTGCTGGCGCTCGCGATGCAGCACACGGTGCGCGTGACGGGCTCCTCTTGGCGGCGGCACATCGGCCTGGGCCTGCTGTTGTGGGCCGTGCTCGCACACCCGCTGCTGCCCTTCGCCTTCAACAGGCCGTGGATGCAGGCCGAGGTGATTGGCCTCGCGCCGGACCCGACCGCCATCGCCACCCTGGGCCTGCTGCTGGTCATCGACGCCCGCCCGCGCGCGCTGCGGTGGGCACTGTGCGCCGCTGCATACGCTTGGCTGCTGGCAAGCGCGGCCACGCTCGCCACCATGGGCGCGGCGCAGGCGGTGGTTCCTCTGGGCGCCCTGCTGCTGGCAAGCGTGGCGCTATGGCGCGCCCGGTGCTCGCCAGGGTAAGACCGGGCGAGCACCGGGCCTGCGGAATGGCCGCGTTGTAACGGGCCGTACAGCGCTGTGCAGTCCGCGTTCCTTCGCTCGGGAGGCACCGCTACAATTTTGGACTGTCCACTGCCCTCACACCCCAGGGCCTGCGTGAGCAGGCGCTGACGGTGTTTCAACATGAACCACGACAACCAGGGACCTGAACGTCATGAGTGCGACGTTCTCGTGATCGGCGGGGGGCCCGCCGGCTCCACCGTCTCGCCCATGCTGGCCCGCAAAGGCCACCGTGTCGTGCTGCTGGAAAAGGCGCACCACCCGCGCTTTCACATCGGCGAATCGCTGCTGCCAGCCAACCTGCCCCTGCTCGAACGCCTGGGCGTGGCCGACGCGGTGCGCGCCATCGGGCAATACAAGCCGGGCGCCGAGTTCGTGTCGCCGCACCACGGGCACACGCAGACCTTCGAGTTCGCCGAGGCCTGGGACAAGTCCATGCCCTTCGCCTACCAGGTCAAGCGCGCCGAGTTCGACGAGATCCTGATCCGCAACGCCGCGCGCCAGGGCGTCGCGGTGCACGAAGGCTGCAAGGCGCGCTCGGTCGAGTTCCTCGCCGACGGCACGGTGCGAGTGCACGCCGGGCACGACGACGGCCGCAGCTCGGAATGGCATGCGAAGTTCCTGGTCGACGCCTCGGGGCGCGACACCTTCCTCGCCAACCGCTTCCAGATCAAGGAACGCAACCCGCGCCACAACAGCGCGGCGGTGTACGGCCACTTTGCCAACGCCCGCCGCAACGAAGGCGAAGCCGCCGGCAACATCACCATCTTCTGGTTCGAACACGGCTGGTTCTGGTTCATCCCGCTCAACGATGGCGCCACCAGCGTGGGCATGGTGACCTGGCCATACCACATGAAGACGCGCGGCGGGCGCGACCTGCAGCGATTCCTGATGGACAACGTGGCGACCTGCGCGGGCCTGACCGAGCGCCTGAAGGACGCGAGCCTGGTCACCCCGGTCGAGGCCGCCGCCAACTTCTCCTACACCGCGCAGCGCAGCCACGGCGACAACTACCTCATGCTCGGCGATGCCTACACCTTCATCGACCCGGTGTTTTCCTCGGGCGTGTGGCTGGCCATGAGCAGCGGCGAACTGGGCGCGAAGACCATCGACACCTGCCTGCGCGAGCCGGCCCGCGCGGGCGCGGCGCTCAAGCACTTCGACCGCCAGATGCGCCACGGCCCCAAGGCCTTCTCGTGGTTCATCTACCGCGTGACCAACCCCATCATGCGCGACTTCTTCATGGGGCCGCGCAACGTGTTCCGCGTCAAGGAGGCCCTGCTGTCGGTGCTGGCGGGCGACATCTTCGGCAACACGCCGATCGGGCGCTCGCTGCTGGCCTTCAAGGCGCTGTACTACGCGGCCAACATCGCGCAACCGCGGCGCGCCTTCGCGGCCTGGCGCAACCGCCGCGCCAACATCCGTCCGGTCGACGATGCGGCCCTGGCCCACACCCCCTGATGGCGCGCCGCGCGACCCCGCCGGGGGTGGCATGAAGGAGCGCGTCCGCCCCGGCCACTGGCTGTGGACCGCCTACGAGCACCTCGCGATGGTGGTGGGCCTGGGCTCGCTGGCGCTGATCTGCCTGGCCTGGCTGCCGCTGGCGCTCGTGCTGCGGCGCCTGCTGCCGCCGGCGACCGGGGTGTGGCTGGGCCGCCAGTTCGTCATGCGCGGGTTCCGCGGCTACCTCGGCATCCTCAGCACCCTGTGCGCCTGCCGCTTCGACCTCTCGGCGCTCGACGGCCTGGGCCAGCAAGGCCCGATGGTGATCGCGGCCAACCACCCATCGCTGCTCGACGCGGTGATGATCAACTCGCGCCTGCCCAACGCGGTCTGCGTGATGAAGGCCGAGCTGATGGACAACCCGCTGTTCGGCGCCGGCGCGCGGCTGGCGCGCTACGTGCGCAACGACAACCTGCTCAACGCGGTGCTGCGCTGCCGCAGCGAGCTGCGCCAGGGCGCGCAGGTGGTGATCTTTCCCGAGGGCACGCGCACGCACCATTTCCCGCTCGACCCGTTCCTGCGCTCCACCGCCCTGATCGCGGTGCGCGCGGCGGTGCCGGTGCAGACGCTGATCATCGAGTTCTCCAGCCCTTACCTGGGCAAGCGCTGGCCGCTGTGGCGCAAGCCCAGCCTGCCGCTGTTGTTCCGCGTGCGCCTGGGCCGGCGCTTCGAGGCGCCACGCGACGCGCGCGCCTTCACCGCCGAGCTGGAAGCCTACTTCCGCGCCGAGCTCGCCGGGCCCACGACGCCGATGGCGGCCTTCCCCGCCGCGGCCAGCGCCTGACGACACCATGACCCCTTCTCCCAGCCGCACACACCTGGTCCTCATCCCGAGCTACAACCCCGGCCGCAAGGTCCTGCAGACGGTGCGCGCCGCGCGCGCGCAATGGACGCCGGTGTGGGTGGTGGTCGACGGCAGCACCGACGGCTCGGCCGAGTGGCTGAGCGCCGAGGCCGCCGGCGACCCCGGCCTGCGCGTGATCGTGCTGCCGCAGAACCAGGGCAAGGGCTCGGCCGTGCTGCACGGCATCACGCTGGCGGCGCAGGCCGGTTTCACGCACGCGCTGACCATGGACTCCGACGGCCAGCATCCCGAGTCGTTGATCCCCGACTTCATGGCCGCCTCACTGGCCGCGCCCGAGGCCATGGTGCTGGGCAAGCCGGTGTTCGGGCCCGAGGCGCCCGCGCTGCGCGTGAACGGGCGCAAGGTGTCCAACGCCTGGGCCAACCTGGAGACCCTGGGCATGGGCATCGGCGATTCGCTCTACGGCTTTCGTGTCTACCCGATCGCGCCCCTCATGAAAGTGATGCACGGCACGCGCTTCATGCGCCGCTTCGACTTCGACCCCGAAGCCGTGGTGCGCCTGTGCTGGGCCGGTGTGCGGCCGATCAACATCGGTGCACCGGTGCGCTACTTCTCGGCGCAGGAAGGTGGCGTGTCCCACTTCAAATACCTGCGCGACAACGCCTTGCTGACCTGGATGCACACGCGCCTGTTCATCGGCTTCGTGCTGAGGTTGCCGTTGCTGCTGTGGCGGCGGCTCACAGGCTGAGCGACGCCGTGGTGGGACGTCCCTGCATGAGGGGTCAGACCACGGTGCCACGTGCGATGACACGCTGCATGTGCACCTTGGCCCGGAAGCCGCCCGGCGTGGAGACGGCCATGGGCTCGGTGCCGAAGGCCACAAAGCCGGCGCTCCGGTACAGGCCGACGGCCGGCGCGTTGCCCTCGGTGACCGTGAGGTTCAGGACGAGGATGCCGTCCTTGCCACTGGCGTACCGGATGCACGCCTCGATCAGGGCTCTGCCGGCACCCGTGCCGCGGGCCTGCGGAACAACGTACATGCCGATGACGTGGGCCTTGTGCCGGGTCTTGGGCTTTGCCGAGAACTCCAGGGCCACCGTGCCCACCAGCTGCTGACCGGCAAAGGCGCCAAAAGCCACGCTCATGCCCGACGGGTCCGCGATGCGCCTGACCCAGAAAGACTCTGGTTCGGCGACGCGTTCCTCTGCCGTGGACGTAAAGGCGTCAGTTGCGAGCTCGTAGGCTTCGAGCATGAGCAGCCGGTACCGCGGTGCATCCGACGGCTGGAGGAGGGCAACGTGCATGTTGTCTGCGCGCCTATCACTTAACCGTCAGGTCTGCGTCTTTGGCTACCTGTGCCATGCCCTTGGCGCAAGCCAGTTCGCTCAGCGCGAGGCGTAGCAGTTCAGGATCATCGGTTTCGAGCACGGCCGTCATGTACTCGGCAATGGCCTCGTCGTCGTCGAGGTATCGGGTCGCATCGAACGCGACGAGCTTGAGGGAGGGTTTGGCCTTGGCCACAGGTCATCTCCAAGTTCAGAAGCCAACTTCAAGGCATGGCCGCGCGCTTACGAAGGGCTAGCTAGCCTCCATAAATTCTCACGCAGGGCAAAAGGAGTGGTCACCAGCCATCGGGCCAACCTATCGACTCGTCGTCCTGACATCAGGCAGGGCAACGCCGTACCCGAATGCGGAACCTCACCATCGCTTTGGTCGCCGCGGCTCGCAACGGAGCACCAGGCTCCTCGCTCGCTAAGCGCCCTGCAGCTCTTCCGTCTCGTAGAGGTAGCCACGACCGGTGCCGGGATGAGGTACGTGGGTGCCGGCGAGGCTGAGGTATTGCAAGGGTACAGGTGCTACCGGCTCAGGCTCAGGACACTTAGCTTTGCGCTTCACCTGCAGGGCGAGAGGACCGTCCAATGGCGAATCGAAAAACTGGTTCCGGATTGCACGTGCCAGTACCTCAGCGAGGAGGCTCGGCACCGCATTTCCCACCTGCCGCTGGACTTCAATTCTGCTGCCCGTTATGTGCAAATCCGTTGGGAATGTCTGGAGTCGCGCCAGTTCCTCCCCGCTGAGGCGGCGATTGTTCCAATGGAATGGGCCCGTGGCGGGCCCCGGCTGCGCTTGGATGGTCCACGCCGGCCGATTCTTCGCGAGCTTCAAAAGGAAGTTCCAGTACCGTCTGCGCCACCCGAACAACGGCGCCCCGCCCATACGGTCCGTATGCCACAGGTAGTTCATGCCTTCGGGCACAGATGGCAGCAAGGCAGCCCATTTGCCGGACAGAAGGAGGCTCTCATCCTTTGGCTCCCTCATATCGCCCAGCGCATCCCAAGAGGTCAGCCATGGCTCGCCAAGCCTACTGGAGTCAGCAGAGTCCCGATGGGTGGGTAGCGGAGGAACGAAAATGCGTCCGTCGCGTGCCCCGATGACAAACACCCTGCTGCGCGTCTGGGGCACCCCATAGTCCGCAGCGTTCAGTGTGACCACCACCGGCTGGTAGTTTGTGCCCGCTGTCTTGTTGATGCGCTTCACGGCCGCGAGCAGCAACTTGAGCCCTTCGTCCTTGCCACCGAAGGCGAGGCCTTCGACATTCTCGAAAAGGAATGCTCGTGGACGGACTTCCTCAAGAACGCGAAGGTAGCCACCCAAGGTGCTCGCGCGAGGGTCGTCCAAACGCAAGCTGTCTCCCGACTTCCACCAACCGCTTTTTGAGAACGGCTGGCAGGGCGGTCCACCTATGAGCATGTCCACAGAGCCTGCACGGAGTCCGCCAGTTTTTAGGATGTCCTTGGTTGGAGTCGCGAGAAGATCTCCCTCTATCAAGGGCCAATCGCGGCTCGCCCTGAGGCTCTCGCAACACTGGTGGTCCCATTCGAGTGCTACCCGAGTTTGAAAATGGGCTGCCTCGAACCCGTAGTCCAGGCCGCCGACGCCGGTGAACAGGCTCAGGACAGATAACTGCTTGGTCATGTTCGTTCTACGTCAGTGCAGTGAATGCATCAGCTGGGTCTTTGTACCAGCCGGCATCAACGCGAAGGTTACTTTGGATGCGTCCGGCGCACTTCAGGTGGCCCGGTAGGTGCATTGTGGGGATGAAGCGGTACTCCCAGTTTTCCGTAACGGCATGCAGGCAAGCAGCAAGCACATGGAAGTCGCCGGGTTGGTAGTACCGTGAGCATGGGTCGGCTTTTGATGCCCGAGTCCTTTGAAAGTCCACGCGGGGAATGCCACCCTTGCCGGTCACTCGTAGCACGTTCTTGCACTCGATAAGCAAGGGGCCGCTGCGTTTGAACCGAAGTTCGATGTCGGGGCGGCCCTCTTCATCAAGGCGGCGGCAGTCCTTTACGCCTGGCACCGACCGCAAGTATTGCTCCAAATGGTGCTCTGCGACCCATCCGCGCACCGCCATCTTTAGGCGGCTGGCTTTCTGAATCAGGTCCAAGACTTCATTGGCAGGCATTTTCAGCTCAGACGTCAGCGCGTGAGGTGCGATCGTTGCGGCATTGAGTATCGGATTGCCAAGTAGCTGTTCAGCTACGAGCTGCCTGTGTCCTGCATCAAGGCCGAGGGCATGCCGCTCGAATGTAATGAACTCAAGGACGTGCTTCTGCTGAACACCTACAAGGACCTCCACAGGGTCACTTTCTGGCTTGCTGCTTTCCCGCTCCCAGGCATGCCACCCCACATCAAGCACCGTCTCAACATGGGAACGCTTGAACTCCAAACTGATGAACATCTTTGTCCCGTCGTGCAGAACCGGGTCGGCACCCACCATGATCTTCCGCTCGGGGTCTATGCCGACAAAAATGGTCGTCAGAAGTTGGGACGCATCGCGTTCGATGGGCAGCGTGGCATGAGGATCACTGCTGTACTTGACTTGAAATCGGTGCTCGTCCTCAGGTCGATTCCTCGTGACCCTTGAATTGGCCAAGAAGGCGTACGCCAATACCCCCTGACGCTCGCCCATTGGCGTCTCATAGGAAATCAGGAATGGGGCATGGGACGGGTCACTCACAGAAAGAATCGTGCAACCACCAGCCTTGAGGCCTTCAACAAGAAAGTCGAGCAACGGCTGCTTGGAGCTTCGTTGCACGGACCACTTTTTGTACTCAAAGCCTGCCATTTGATTCACTTCCATGTGCCATGTAATCACTGCCGCAGCGTCGCCAGCGGTTCTTCCCTTTTGTACGAGAAAGATGGTAACACTGTATGAATGCCCAGCACTTCGGGAAGTGCTGGCGCCACTGCTCGCACTTCATGACAGCGCCAGGAACGACACAATTGCGAGGCATCTCCAACTTGGACCGAACAAGCGCGGGTTCACGGCGGCGGCGGCGCTCGACACAAATCCCGTCAGGCCATCCCCCCATTGATCGAGATCACCTGCCCGCTCACATAAGCAGCCTTGTCGGACGCCAGAAAAGCCACCAGCTCGGCCACCTCATCCACACGCCCCGCGCGCTGCATGGGCACCAGGCGCTTGATGGCGTCGGCGTCGAAGCTGCCGGCGCTCATGTCGGTCTCGATGATGCCGGGGGCCACCGCGTTGACGGTGATGCCGCGTGTGGCGAGCTCGAGCGCGAGCGACTTGCTCGCCGCGTGCAGCGCGCCCTTGGCGGCCGCGTAGTTCACCTGGCCCCGGTTGCCCATGACGCCGGCGATGGAGGTGATGCTGATGATGCGGCCCCAGCGCGTGCGGATCATGGGCAGGGTGAGCGGCTGCGTCACGTTGTAGAAGCCGTTGAGCGAGACGTCGAGCACGCGGTCCCACTGCTCGCCGCTCATGCCAGGAAACACCGCGTCGTCGTGGATGCCGGCGTTGTTCACCAGAATCTGCACCGCGCCGGCCTCGAGCAGCGCGGCCAGCGCGGCGGCGCTGCGCTCGCGGTCGGTCACGTCGAAGGCCACGGCCTGGGCGCTGCCGCCGCCGTCGCGGATCTCGCGCGCGAGCAGGCTTGCCTTGTCGAGCGCGCGGTGCGCGTGCACGATGACGTGGTGCCCGTCGGCGGCCAGGCGGCGGCAGATCGCCGCGCCGATGCCGCCGCTGCCACCGGTGACCAGGGCTCGTTTCGTCGTCATGGCTGTGTGGTCCTTGTTCCGAGTGAGTCCGCGTCGAGCACCACGGCCGCGCGCCCTTCGAGCAGGCAGCGCCCGCCGTGGTGCACGGTGAAGCGGTAGAGCACGTTGTTGGCGTCGCCCGAAAGGCGCTCGGCGCGCACGCCCAGGGGGCCGTCCAGGTCGTCCAGCCGCTCGGCGTGCAGGGTGACGCCGCGCACGCTGGTGAGGTAACCCTGCCTCGGCGCGGCGTGCGCGCCAGCCACCAGCGCACCATGCACCGCCATGGCCTGCGCCGCGTACTCGATGCCGCTGGCCGCGCCCAGCCGCCCCGCGGCACGCAGTGGGTGCGCAGGGTCGTTGTGGCTGGTGGCGCGGCATTCGATGTGGTCGGCCGACCAACCGGTGACCGCGTCGAGCAGGCACATGCTGCCCTGGTGCGGAATGCGCGCCGCGATCCAGGCGTGGTCCAGGGGGGCGGCGGTGTTCATGCGGGCTCGATCCGCACCGCGAGCTGCAGGCCGGGCAGGTAGTCCAGGCAGACCTCGCCGCCCTGGCCCTGCGCGATGCGCTCGACCAGCGGCAGGCCGCGCAGCGCCGGCACGCTGGCGCGCAGCGCTTCGAGCGGGGCGTGCCGCCAGGGCGTGGCGGGCGCGGCGGTGGTCTGCACCGTGATGCGCGCCAGCGCCTGCGGCGTGCGCTCGGGTTCCAGCCGCAGCGCCAGGCCCGCGCAATCGGGCAGCGGCCGCGCGCTGTGCAGGGGTTCGGGGTACTCGCTGTCGTAGGCCATCAGCAGCGTGGGCTGCCGGTCCAGCACCACCTGGCCGAGCGCGTCGATCAGGCCGGCGCCGAAGCTGCCGTCGAAGGCGCACAGCACCTGGCACGGCGCCATCGATTTCGTGGCGATGCCCCAGTAGCCCGCGGGCGCGTTGTGCACCGAGTTGTGGAAGCGCGTGGGCGAGACGTGGCGGTCGGCGGTGGCGAGCTGTTCGCACAGCGCGTGGCAGTTGTGGCCGTCGGCGCCGGACGAGCTGAACACCGTGGCCAGGCCGGCCACATCGGCGCCGGCCGCGGCCTCCAGGCCGATGCCCAGGGTGAGCTTGATCACGCGGCTGGCGCGGCGGCGCTCGGCCGGCGGCAGCAGGCCCGGCGCGGGCAGCACCGAGGGCGCCGACACCCAGGCCTGCTCGCCGCGCAGCACGGCGCGCGCGCTCGGCCAGTCGGGCAGGCCCGGCGCGATCAGGCCGATGCCGCTGATCCAGGCGGTGAGCGGCGCGTTCATGCGGCAGCTCCGCGCCCGAACACCAGGCTGCAGTTGCTGCCGCCGAAGCCGAAGGAGTTGGTGAGGGCGTGGCGCAGCTGCGGCGCGGGTGCGCCGCGCAGCTGGTAGTTCAGCGCGATCGCGGGATCGAGCGCGCGCGTGCCGGGGCTGCCGGGCACGAAGCCGTCCATCAGCGCGATCGCGCACAGCACCGCCTCCACCGCACCGGCCGCGCCCAGGGTGTGGCCGGTAGCGCCCTTGGTCGACGAGCACGGCACGCGCGCGCCGAACAGCGCGGCCACGGCCAGGCCCTCGGCGCTGTCGTTGGCCGGCGTGGCCGTGCCGTGCAGGTTGATGTAGCCGATGTCGCTGGCTTGCAGGCCGGCCGAGCGCAGCGCCGCCTGCATCGCCAAGCGCGCGCCCAGGCCCTCGGGGTGCGGCGCGGACATGTGGTGCGCGTCGCTCGACTCGCCCGAGCCCAGCAGCCAAACCGCGTCGGCCGGCGCGCTGTCGGCGCGCTCGAGCAGCGCATAGGCCGCGCCCTCGCCGATGGAGATGCCGTTGCGGCCGGCGTCATAGGGCCGGCAGGGTTCGGCCGAGGTGAGTTCGAGCGAGGCAAAGCCGTAGAGCGTGGTGAGGCACAGCGAATCGACGCCGCCGACCAGGGCCGCGTCGATGGTGCCCAGCTCGAGCTGGCGCGCGGCGGCGGCGAACACCTTGGCGCTGGACGAGCAGGCGGTGGAGATGGTGGTGGCCATGCCGGTGAGCCCGAGGTGGCGGCGCAGGCATTCGCTCAGCGAGTAAGGGTTGTGCGTGCTGCCGTAGTTGAAGCTGGCGGGCAGCGCGCCGGTGGCGGGGTCGCGCTGGCGGTAGGCCAGCTCGGTTTCCAGGATGCCCGAGGTGCTGGTGCCCATGAAGACGCCGACGCGGCCGGCGCCGTGGCGCGCGATCGCGGCGCGCACGCGCTCCTCGAAGCCGTCGGCCCGCAGCGCGAGCAGGGCCAGGCGGTTGTTGCGGCAGTCGAAGGCGGCCAGCGGAGCGGGCAGCGGGTGGTCGTCCACGCCAGCGACCTCGCCCACACAGGTCGGCAGGTCCACGGTCTCGAAGGCACACGGCTGCAGGCCGCTGCGGTTCTCGCGCAGCGCCGCGCGGTGCGCGTCGAGCCCCACACCCAGGCAGGTGGTGGCGGTGGTGGCAGACAGCAGCAGGGGCTTCACGGTGGGGCGCTGGAACAGGGACGGCGCATTGTCTCAGACGGGTGCCCACACACGGGCCGGCACGGGCTCTGGCGACACCCCCGGCTCACGGCGACAGCGCCTGGGTCAGCGTGACCGGGCGCAGCTGGCGCTCGGCGATGGTCTGCAGCAGGCGCGGCAGCACCCCGAGGATGACCGGCCCGCCCTCGGGCGTGCGCGCGCTGTGGCCATCGTGCATCAGCAGGATGTCACCCGCGCCCAGGTATTGCGTGAGGCGCTGCAGCACGCGAGCGGGGTCGCCGGTGCGGGTGTCGTAGGCACGGCGCGTCCAGGTCGCGAGCCGCAGGTCCAGGCCGTGCAGCACCGGGTCGAGAAACGGGTTGCGCAGGCCGGCCGTGGCGCGGAAGAAGCGCGGCGCCTGGCCGGTGATGTCGCCGAGCGTGGCCTGCGCGAGCGCGATGTCGCGCCGCATCGCCCCGGGCCCGAACAGCGAGAACGCGTTGCTGTGAGCGAAGCCATGGTTCTCCACCCGGTGGCCGCGCTGCACGATGGCGCGGCACAGCGCCGGGTGCTGCTGCGCGAGGCGGCCGATGCAGAAGAAGCTGGCCTGCACGCCCGCGGCGTCCAGCAGGTCGAGCACCTGCGGCGTGACGTTCGGGTCGGGCCCGTCGTCGATGGTCAATGCGATCTCGCGGCGCTGCGCGGCGGCCTCGGGCAGGCGGATCAGGTTGGGCCCGAGCAGGGTGGCGCGCGGCAACAGCCCGGCCGCGGCGAGCACCGCGTGGTTGGCCAGCACCGCGCCCAGCGCCCAGGGCCAGGCCGCGGGCACGGCGAGCGCGCCCAGCGCGGCGGCACCGTGCACGGCGGCGCTGGTGCGCAGGAAGGGAGATGGGGTCCAGCGGGCGGGCATGTCAGGGGGTGATGAGGCCGGTGTCGAGAAAACGTTCCCACAGCGGCAGCCAGGCGGACCAGTCGTGCCCGCCCGCCACCGTGTGGCGCGACGCGGCCGGGAAGCGCTCGGCCACGCGCTGGATGCGATCGGCAAAGCGGTCTTCGGTGCCGTGGCCGATGAACACCGGCAGCCCGAGCGGCGGGGATTGCAACCACTGCCAGACGCGCAGCTCGGGGTCGCGCAGGTCTTGTTCGCTGGGCCGCCAGCGGTCCGGGCCGCCGGCGCGCTCGACCACGTTCACGCTCGGGCGGCTGCCCGGGTAGGGCGCGAGCAGGCACAGGCCGTCGACCGAACCGGGCCGCGCGGCCGCGTGCGCCATGGCCACCAGGCCACCGAGCGAAATGCCGCCCAGCCACACGCGCGCGCCGCGCGCGCGCGCCGGCGCGAGCACCTCGTCCTGCAGCGCGTCCCAGGTGTCGACGGCGTCGAGGCCGAGGTCGCTCACGTCGGCCGCGAGCAGGTCCAGCGCCAGGCCACGGCGCTCGATGGCGCCGGCAAAGCCGGCGTCGAAGATCGCCTGCGCCGCCATGCCCACGCCGGGCAGCATCACCAGCAGCTGCGGTGCACCGCTGAGCGTGCCCACGGTGCGCAGCCCTGTCATGCGGCGGGCTTTCGCACGGCGAACACCGCCGAGAGCAGCAGCGCGAGCACCGCACCCGGCCCCACGGTGGCACCGATCGCGTGCAGCACCGGCACCGACGACCAGGCCAGCACGCCGAAGCCGATCACGGTGGTGACGCTGGCCACCGCGATGGACAGCAGGGTCTCGTCGTCCAGCGGCTCGCCCACGGCGAGGCGGTCGAAGAACAGCGCGTAGTTCGAGCCCACGGCCACGGTGAGCAGCATGCCCACCAGGTGCAGCAGGTGCAGGCGCTCGCCGCTGGCGTGCAGGCCCGCCACCACCAGCATCACCGCCATCACCAGCGGCAGCATCACACCCGCGAGCCGGCGGCCGCTGCGCAGCACGAAGGCCAGCGCCACGACGATGGCCAGGCAACCAGCGGCCGACAGCTGGATCGCCTCCTGGATGTACTCGCCGTACAGCGCGTCGAACTCGCCCTTGAGGTCGATGAACAGCGCGCCGCTGCCGGCCAGCGCATCGCGCACGGCCTGCACCGGGATGCCGGTGTCCGCGTCACCGGGCGCCGGGCGCAGCGGCAGCAGCACGCTCCAGCCGCCGGGGCGCTGCAGCAGCAGCGCGTCCACCGCGAGCGCCAGGCCGGTGCCGTCGAGGTCCTGGCGTGTGAGGTTGGTGGAAGCGCGTGCGGCCTGCACGTCGTCCACGAAGGGCTGCAGGCGCCCGGCCGACAGCGGGCCATCGGCCAGCGCCAGCGCCAGCCGCGCGCGCAGCTCGTCGGCCGGCGGCAGGCTCGCGCGCCGCGCGTTCTGCGCCGCGTCGCTGGGCAGGAAACGCGCCGGGCTGTCGAAGCCGCCAATCAGTCCTGCGTCCACCAGCCGCTTCAGCTGCGCGCCGGCGCGCTCGGCCGCCTGCAGCGCGCTTTCGCGGTCGGGCGCGGTGATCACCGCCATGTAGCGCGCGTCGGGCGCGCCGAGGTCGGCGCGCAGGCGCCCGTCGAGCTCGGCCTCGCTGGCGCTCACGGTGGACAGGGCCGAGAGGTTGGGGTACCAGAGGTCGTTGCGGTGCTGGGCGAGGTAGGCCGCGGCCACCAGCACCAGCGCCAGCAGGGGCCAGCGCAGCGCGCCGGCGTGCGCCACCAGCGGGCGCAGCCGGCGACCCAGGCGCGCGCCATCGTGCAGGTGCACGCCGGGGCCCGCGAGCCGGGGCAGCAGGTAGCGCGTGACGACCGCGGCGGTGAGCACGCCGGTGAGCGCGTACAGACCGAGCTGGGCCAGGCCGGGAAAGCCCGAGAACAGCAGCGCGCCGAAACCGAACAGCGAGGTCAGCACGCCCAGGCGGATGGTGGGCCAGTAGCGCTCGCGCCAGGACGCCTGGCCGAGCCGGCCGGACTGCACGAAGTAGTAGATCGCGTAGTCCACCGCCTCGCCGATCAGCGCGGCGCCGAAACCCACGGTGATGCCGAACACCGTGCCGTGCACCAGGCCCACCACCACCACGCCGGCCAGCGTGCCGCTGAGCACCGGCACCAGGGTGAGCAGCAGCAGGCGCGTGCGGCGGTAGATGAAGCCCAGCAGCAGCGCGATGGCCAGCGAACTCAGGATGGACAGGCGCGTGACCTCCTGCTGGATGGTGGCGCGCGACTGCACCGCGAACATGCCCGGGCCGGACATCTGCAGCCTGAGGCCGTCGAGCCCGGGCAAGGCGGTGGCTTCGGCGAAGCGCGCGCGGATCAGCGCGATCGCCGCGGCCTGGCCGTCGGTGTCGGAGCCGAGCGCGCGCGTCTGCACCAGCAGCATCGCGCGCTCGCCGTCGCGCGAGGCCCAGACGCCCTCGCGCTGATCGGGTTGCACGCCCGCATTGAGCCCCGAGACCAGCTCGACCAGCTCACCGGTGGGGTCGCGCGCGAGGTAGGGCTTGAACAGCAGGCCGGCCGAGGAGCTCAGCAGGTCGATGCTGTTGTTCACCGCGCTGCGCAGGCCTTCCACGCTGAAGCGCTCGGGCGTGACCGCGGTGCTGAGCAGGTAGCGGTGGCGCAGCAGCACGTCGCGCGCGGCGTCCAGGCCCTCGGCCTCGCCGTTCTGCACGGTGGCGAAATCGCTCGCGCCGGTGAGCGCGGTGCGCAGCGCGCGCGAGGCGCGGGCGCGCTGGCCCGCGTCGCCGCCCTCGATGGAGAGCATCAGCAGGCGCGAGACCGCGCCTTCGCGCAGCTGGTCGACCATCACCGCCTGCTCGGCGGTGGGCCGCGAGGGCAGGAAGAAGGACACGTCGGCCGAGAAGCGGGTGTTCCAGACCACCACCGCACCGAGCAGCATGGCCAGCAGCCAGACCAGCAGGGCTCGCAGGGCGCTGCCGGTCATGGAACCTTCACCGGCTCGATGCGCATTTCGGTGCGGTCACCGTCGGCCTGCAGGTAGTCGATGCCCAGCACCTGCTGGCGCACGCCGCTCACGGTGATGCGCTGCAACAGCGTGGCGATGCGCGGTTCGGTCGGCACCAGGGTCAGCACCCAGGCGTCGAGGCTGCCGGTGAGCGCGAGCCGGTAGTTGGCTTCCAGCGTCGCGCGGTTGCCCTGCAGCGTGCTGCGGATGCTCTCGACGAAAGCCGCGACCTCGGGCCGCTGGCCGAGCTGGATCTGCAGCTTGCGCCGGTCGCGCTCCAGGCTCAGCGTGTCCTTGTACAGCACCATGGTCTCGGCCTTGGGCGTGTAGGTGCGTTTCTCCAGCCGGTCGGGCGCGTTGTAGAACATCTCGCCGGTGGCCACCACCGGTTTGTCGAGCAGCGCGAGGTGGCGCTTCTCGACGAACTTCGCGTGCCCGCCGGGGTTGCGGGCGAGCTCGGCCATGAGCTGGTCGATGTCGAAGGCGGCGTGTGCCAGGGCGGTGCAGCCCAGGAGCACGAGGCCGGTGAAGAGTCGTCGAATCATGTGCGCTGCCAGAAGTCGAAAAAGTTGAACCAGTTGTACGGGGCGCGGCGGCAGAAGTCGCCGAGCCGGTCGGCATAGGCCTGCATGGCCTGCGCCATGGCCGCTTCACGGTGGATCCGTTCGACCGTGGAAAAATCCGCCAGCAACTCGAAATGCAGCTGGTAGCGGTTGCCGCCGAGGTACAGGCCGGCCATGAGGAACACCGGCCGGCGCAGCATCGCCGCCATGCGCCAGGGCCCCAGCGGGAAACGCGCCGGCGCGCCAAGGAACATGCATTCTGCGGTAGCGTCGTGAGCGAGGGAACGGTCGGCCAGCAAACCCACGAGATGCCCCGCATCGAGCCGGTCGCGCGCCTTGAGCATCGCGTCCGGGCGCCCCAGCGCCACCACGTCCTGCTGCGCGTGCGGGTTGATGGCGTGCAGGATGGCGTTGATCTTGCGCGCGTTGTCCTCGTACATCATCATCGCCACCGGCGTGTGCGCGTGCTGGTGGGCCATGGCGCGCAGCACCTCGAAGCTGCCCAGGTGGGCGCCCACCAGCAAGGCGCCGCCGGGCGCGCTGTCCAGCGCCCGCTGCACGCTCTCGGCCCCCACGAACTCGATGTCGAACAGGTCGAAGCGGTCGTTGAGCAGGTAGATGCGGTCGTGCACCGTGCTGGCGAAGCTGAACACGTGGCGATAACCATCGATCCAGCGCGGCCGCCGCCCGAGCGCGCGTTCCAGGTAGGCGCGGCCGTTGCGGCGGGCCCTGGGCGAGAACAGCACGAAGTACAGCGCCACGAAGCGCAGCACCACGCGGCCGAACGGCCGGCCCAGGCGCAGCGAAATCCACACCATGAGCCGCAGCGCGCCGAGGTGGCTGCGCTCCTGCTCGCGCATCCACTCGGGGGTGGGTCCGCCGGTCATGGCGCGGGCGGCACCAGGTTGCCGGCCGCGACCTCGCGGCCCTCGCAGCGCACGCTGAAGGCGATGGCGCCGCGCGGCGTGGTCTGCAGCGCGAAGCGCAGCAACTGCGAGGGACCGACCGGCACGAAGAACTTGGCCTGCGCGATCTGCCAGCCGGCGGCGTGCGGCAGGCCGCGCATCTGCCCGGCGAACAGGATCGCCTGGTCGAGCAGCACCACGCCGGGCACGATGGGCCGCGCCGGAAAGTGGCCGGCAAAGGCCGGGTGGTCGGGCGGCACGGCCCAGCTGAACTCAGCGCTGTCCATGCCGGCCCACCATCTCGTCGTACAGCGCCTGCAGCGCCTGGCGCGGCAGCTTGCCGGTGGCGTTGCGCGGCAGGGCGTCCACCAGCACCAGCGGGCGCGGCAGAAAGATCGCGTCGAGCCGCGGGCGCAGGCCGGCGAGCAGGGTGCGCGCGTCCAGCGTGGGCGCCACCACGAAGGCGGCCAGGCGCGTCACGCCCTCCCCGCCCTCGGCCTCGTCGGGCAGGAAGAAGGCCGCATCGACCACGCCCGGCAGCGCGCCGATCTGGTGGTTGAGGTAGGCCAGCGAGGTGCGCTTGCCCGCGATGTTGACCAGGTCGGCGTGGCGGCCGTGCAGCAGGAAGTCCCCGTTGGCGCAGGACTCGATGACGTCGGCCAGCGGCACGCGGCCTTCGACGTGGCCGCCGCTGGCATAGGTGGTGTCGCCCTCGTGCTCGAGCCGCACCGCGTGCAGCGGGTGCCAGGCCGCGCCGTCGAGCGTGCGGCGGCTGGCCAGCGCGGACGACTCGGTGGAGCCGTAGATCTCGTGCACCGGCGCGCCACAGCGTGCTTCGGCGCGGCGCGCGAGATCGGGGCTGAGCGGCGCGGTGGCCGAGAGCACCAGGTCCAGCGGCGGCACCGGCAGCTCCGAGGCCAGCAGGGCCGAAAGGTGGAACGGCGTGGTCACCAGCATGCGCGGGCGCGGCAGGGCCTGCAGCGCGGCCACGATGTCCTGCGGGTAGAAGGGCTTGGCGGCCGCGAACTGGCAGCCACCGTGCAGGGCGACCAGGAAGGTGGACTCGAAGCCGTAGCTGTGCTGCGTGGGCACGGTGCCGACGATGGCCAGCGGCCGCTGCAGCAGGCCCAGCGCCGCGGCTTCGGCGCGGCCGTTCAGCACCAGCTTGCCCCAGGTCTTGCGGTGCGGCTGCGGCAGGCCGGTGGAGCCCGAGGTGAACAGGATGGCCACGAGGCGTTCGTCGTCGATCAGCGGCATCTCGTGCACGTCGGGGCGCGCCAGCGCGGCGGGCTCGGGGAACAGGGTGCCGGGCAGGCCGGGCACGTCCACCGGCTTCTCGCCCAGCCAGGCGGTGCCAGGGTGGTCGGCCGCGAGGCGCTGCAGCGTCTCGGGCGACTGCGACGAGGGCTGCAGGCTGACCTTGCCGGCGAGCAGGCCGGCGACAAAGCCCACGGCGAAGTGGTAGCGGTCGTCGCACATGTTGAGCAGCCAGCCGCCCGGGGGCAGCAGGGCGGCGAGCGCCTGCGCGTCGGCGAGGAACTCACGCACCCGCACCGGGCCCTGCGCGCGCCAGGCCAGCACGTCGTCCAGGCCGCGGCCACCGATCAGCGGGGAGGCGCTCATGGCCGCGTGGCGCCGGCGCCGCGCTGCGCCGATTCGCGCCGGTAGGCCTGCACGATGGCGGCGATGCCGGGGCGTTCGTGCGGCGGCAGCACGCACATGCGCCAGATGTGCTCGACCAGGAACATCAGGCCGATCAGCGGCCCGGTGAGCAGGTTGGCGTGCACCGACCAGATGGCCGGCGGCGCCCAGATGAACAGCAGCGTGGACACCAGCGCGTTGACGAGGAAGAAGACCGTCCAGGCCAGCGTGACGCCGCGCGTGTAGCGCAGCTTGCGCGCCGACAGCTCGTGTCCGAAGATGCGCCGCGCCATGCGCGTGACGAGCGCGTCGCCCGGACCGAGCAGCGACTTGCCGAACAGCACGCCCAGCGCCACGTGGATGCCCAGGTGCTGCAGGTAGTAGAGCAGCGGCACGTTGTGGCGCAGCTGGGGCCAGAGCCAGGCCAGCAACGCGAGCAGGGCCAGCACGCCGGCCGCGCGCACGGCCCATTGCGGCAGGCGCCACAGCGCCATCAGCAGCGCCGCCGCGATCGGCAGCACGGCCACGGCGGCGTTGAAATCGGCGTTGCCCCAGCCCGCGCTGCCGACGTGCGCCGCGACCACCCAGGCCGCCATCAGGAGCAGCACGCCGAGGTCCCGCAGCACCGTGGTGACGGTCATTTCACTGGGTGCGCTGGCTGGCGATGTGGGCGGCCAGGGCGCGCGGCGAGGCGAAGATCTTCTCGTTGTCGGCGTTGTCCGAGCGCATCTGGAAACCGTAGCGCTTGGAGATGACGAGCGAGATCTCCAGCATGTCGATGGAATCGAGCCCCATGCCCTCGCCGTAGAGCGGGCCGTCGGGGTCCACCTCGCCGGGCGCGAGCTCCATGTTGAGGGCTTCGATGATCAGGGCAACCACCTCGGGCCAGAGGGCGTCGACGGTGGCGGGGGAAACGGGTTCGGTCATGGCGGTCACTCGGGGAAACGGAAAGCGGTCATCAACGGGGCGGCGCGCGCAAGGCGAGCACGGCGTTGCTGCCGCCGAAGGCGAAGGAATTGGACAGGGCCGCCTGCAGCGGCACGCCACGCCGGCCCTGCAGCACGTGGTCGACGCCCTCGCAGGCGGGGTCGATTCGCCCGGCCAGGTGGGCGGTGGGCGGCACCGCCTGCTCGCGCAGCGCCAGGGCGGTGACCACGGCCTCGATCGCGCCCGAGGCGCCGAGCAGGTGGCCGTGCATGGATTTGGTGGCGCTCACGGGCAGCCCCGCCGCGCCGTCGCCGAACACCTCGCGCAGGGCGGCGATCTCCACCGGATCGCCCTCCACCGTGGCGGTGCCGTGGGCGTTGACGTAGTGGATGTGCTGCGGCGCCAGGCCCGCGTCGGCGAGCGCGGCGCGCATCGCCCGCACCTGGCCTTGCCGGTGCGGGCGGACCAGGTGGCTGTGATCGCAACTGGTTCCATAGCCGACGATTTCACCATGGATGGTCGCGCCTCGGGATACCGCGTGGTCCCAGGCCTCCAGCACCAGCGCGGCCGCGCCTTCGCCGAGCACCAGGCCCGCGCGGTCCGCCGCGAAGGGCCGGCACGCGCCGGGCGCGGTTTGTGCGTCGCCGGGGGCCATCACGCGCATCGCTTCCCAGGCGCGCACCACGCCGTAGGTCTGGCACACGTCGGAGCCCCCCGCGAGCACCACGGCCGCATCGCCGCTGCGCACGCGCCGGAACGCTTCGCCGATGGCGATGCCCGAGGAGGCGCAGGCCGCCGTGTGGCTGGTGCTGACGCCGCCCAGGCCGAGCTGGATGGAGATGTGGGCGTTGACCGCGTTGTTCATGCCCAGCACCACCGACAGCGGCGACAGCCGCTCGCGGCCCTTGAGCCACATCTCGCGGCTGCCGCGCTCGTGCGCCGCCACGCCACCCAGCGCCGTGCCCCAGATGCAGGCCCAGTCGTCGCGCGACCCGTCCGCGCCGGGCCCGGGCTGGCGCGGCAGGCCGGCTTGGTCCCAGGCGCGAAAGGCCGCCGCCATGCCGAGCTGGGCGAAGCGTTCCATCATGAGGGCGAGCGGTTTGCCCAGCTCGGCTTCGGGGTCGAAGCCGGGGCAGGTCACGAACGGGGTGGACAGGGGCCGCGGCAGGTCGTCGGTCTGCAGGTACCGTACCGCCGACTCGCCGGCCAGCAGGCGGTCGAAAAAATCCGCGGCATCACCACCAAAGGGGCTGATCAGACCGAGACCGGTGATCGCGACGCGGTGGATGCCCATGCCTCAGCCGGTCTTCACGGCGGCCAGCGAATCGATGATGGCCTGCATGTCGCCCACGGTGCGGGGCGGCTTCAGGTCGGGCGGCATCTCCACCCCGAAGCGGTCCTCGGCTTCGAACATCAGCTCGGCCAGCATGAGCGAGTCCACACCCAGCTCGGCGAGCGCTGCGCCGGGCTGGATCTGGTCGGGCTGCACGCCCAGGCGGTCGGTGAGGAAGCTGCGGATCAGTTCGGAGGAGCTCATGAATAACGCCCAGGGGGGTTGACCGGCACGGCAGGGCCCGGATGCAGGCCTTTGCGCGGGAATGAAACAGGGGAATCCGTCCGGAACACAGGCCATCTTGTTGTGGTGTGGCGGCCTCTGGCGGACATGCACTGCCCGCACGCTCGCAGGGCGGCAGATTATACAAAGCGCCTGTCAACGGTCGGTGGCCGTCCCGGCGCGCTGTACAGTAGCCCGCTCGCCCGACCACCCCCCTGCCGCATGCCCTCCTCCACCGACCGCACCTGGCTGCGCCGCACCCTGTCCCGGCTCACCGTGCTCTGGTACGTCAAGGCCCCGGGCACGACGCTCTTCATGGTGCTGTTCTTCGCGGCCTACTTCTGGGTGCTGCGCCATCCCCAGGGCGAGCCCTGGATGGTGCCGACGACCTGGGTTGACGACCACATACCGTTCACGCCATGGGCCTTCGCGGCCTATGCGTCGCTGTGGGTCTATGTGTCGCTGCCGACGGCCCTGCAGCCCGACCTGCGCGAGCTGCTGCGCCTGGGGCTCTGGACCGCGGCGATGTGCGTGTTCTGCCTGACCCTGTTCTGGGCGTTTCCCACGCAGACGCCGGTGCCCGACATCGACTGGTCGCTGCACCCGCAGCTCGCCTTCATGAAGGGCCTGGACGCTTCGGGCAATGCCCTGCCCTCGCTGCACGTGGCCTCGGCGGTGTTTTCCGCGCTGTGGCTGCATCGCATCTTCCTGCAGCTCGGCACGCCCGCGGCGCTGCGCTGGCTCAGCGTGCTGCACTGCGTGGTCATCGTCTGGTCGACGGTGGCGGTGCGCCAGCACGTGTTCCTGGACGTGCTGGCCGGGGCCGCGGTGGGCGGGGTGTTTGCGTGGCTCTCGCTGCGCGGGGCGCCGGCCCCAGCCCGAACAGGGGGCGCAGCCAGCGCAGCCGCCGCACGGCACCGTCGGTGAGCAGCCAGCAGCCGGCCACGGTGAAGCCCAGCACCGCCACGGGCTCCAGCACGGGCCCCAGGCGCAGCGGCAGCAGCCACACCAGCGCGGCGACGATGAGCGTCTGGTGCAGCAGGTACCAGGGGTAGACCGACTCGCGCGCCCAGGCCAGCCAGTGCCAGGGGCGGTTCAGGTGGTGGCCGGCGTGGCCCAGCACGGCCAGGATCACCGCCCAGCGGTAGACGTCGGCCACCAGCCGCGCCGTGGGTACCGAGGGGGCGAAGCCGCCCACCCCGGTGCGGCACACGGCGTAGAGCCCGAACGCGAGCACCGCCAGCACCAGCGCGCGGCGGCGCAGGCGCACGATCTCGGCCCACAGGGGCGGATCGACGCCGAGCCACCAGCCGTAGACGAACAGCGTGAAGTAGACCGCGTGCAGCCAGGCGTCGTGCACCAGGTCGTGCGAGGGCGGGAAGTGCGGCCACAGGGTGAGCGAGTACAGCGCCAGCGGCAGCACGGGCTGCACCAGCAGGCGCGCGCCACGCAGGGCCACGAAGCGGCGGCGCCCGCGCGCCAGGAGCGGGTGCAGCGCGAGCAGCAGGGCCGTGTAGACCCAGAGGTAGGGCAGGTACCAGAGGTGGTTCCAGGTGACGCCGAAGTCCCAGCCGTCGAAGGCGCCCGCGTGCCAGGGGCCACCGCTGTAGTACCGGAGCAGAAAGGCGCCGAAGCCGGGTTCGATCAGGCCCTGGGCCACACCCTGGGCATAGGCCTGGTAGGGCACCACCACCGCCATGCCGAAGACCAGCGGCAGCAGCAGGCGCAGGCTGCGCTGGCGCAGCACGGCGAGGCGGTCCGGCTCGCGCAGCAGGAAGCCCATGGCCAGGCCGGAAACCAGGAACACCAGGTCCATGCGCCACAGGTTGAGCGCGCGCATGGGCCACTGCAGCCAGGCGGCGAGGTGCTCGCTCTTGAGGTGCCAGTGCCAGCCTTCCACATACGGCATCGCCACGTGGTACAGGATCACAAGGCCAAAGGCCAGGGCGCGCAGGGCATCGACGTCGTGTCGGCGGTTCATGGGCCGGCATGTTCGGCCCGTCAGGCCGGTCGGCGGCCGGCTTTGGGTCGGACCGCGGGCGGCCCGGGACGGGCGGTGGCGGCGCGGGACCAGCGGGCTAGACTCGGCGCCATGGCCGACCCCACCGCCCCCTGGATTGCGCGCTACCGGACGCTGCGCCGGCCGCTGGAAATCGGTTTCTGGGTCGTGGTCATCGGCCTGCAGGGGGTGCTCAACACCGCGGTGACGCTGTTCGACCTGCGCGAGGCGGGGCTGCTGACGCGCTGGTGGCCGCCGGTGCTCTGGGAGCTGTCCAGCCACCTGGTGGTGCTGGCCCTGATCCCCGCGCTGGTGGCCTGGGAGCGGCGCTTCCCGCTGCACTGGGACACGCTGCGGCGCCACCTGCCCTGGCACCTGCTGGGCAGCGTGCTGTTCAGTCTGGCCCACGTGGCGGGCATGGTGGCACTGCGCCACGCCGGCCATGCCCTGATGGGCGAGCGCTACGACTTCGGCCCCTGGCTGGAACAGTGGCTGTACGAGTACCTGAAGGATGTGCGCGCCTATGCGCTGATCGTGGGCGCGCTGGCGGGCTACCGGTTCCTGCTGCTGCGCCTGCAGGGGGAGGCGCGCGTGCTGGACGAAGCCGATCCCCCGCCCGCCGCGCCGCCTGCGCCACCGCCGGCGCGACCCGAGCGCTTCCTGGTGCGCCAGCTGCGCAAGGAGTTCCTGATCGCGGCGGCCGACATCGAATGGGTGCAGGCGCAGGCCAACTACGTGGGCCTGCGCGTCGGCGGACACGACTACCTGCTGCGCTCCACACTGGCCGAGTTCGCGCGCCAGCTCGACCCCGGCCGCTTCGTGCAGGTGCACCGCAGTTACCTGGTCAACCTGGACCGCATTGCCGAGATCGAGCCACTGGACAGCGGGGACGCGCGCCTGAAGATGCGCGACGGCAGCACCGTGCCGTGCAGCCGTCGCTACCGCAACGCGCTGGACCCGGGGAGCGCCGGGAAACCCTAGTGGCTGGGCAGCCTGAACACGGCCACCGCGTGTACCAGTTGCTCGGCCTGGTGCTTCAGGCTCGACGCCGCGGCCGCACTTTCCTCGACCAGCGCCGCGTTTTGCTGCGTGGCCTGGTCCATCTGGCTCACCGCCTCGCCCATCTGCGAGACCCCGGAACTCTGCTCGACGCTGGCCGAGCTGATCTCGCCCACGAGATCCGAGACAGACCGGATGGCGTTGACCACCTCCTGCATCGTCGTGCCCGCCCGGTCCACCAGCGCGGAACCCTCTTCCACCTGGGCGACGCTGGCGGTGATGAGCCCCTTGATCTCCTTGGCCGCTTCGGCGCTGCGCTGCGCGAGGTTGCGCACCTCGCCCGCCACCACCGCGAATCCGCGGCCCTGCTCGCCGGCCCGTGCCGCTTCCACCGCCGCGTTCAGCGCCAGGATGTTGGTCTGGAAAGCGATGCCATCGATGGTGCCGATGATGTCGACGATGCGCTGCGAACTCGCGTTGATGCCGTTCATGGTCTCGACCACCTGGCTGACCACCTCGCCGCCGCGCTGCGCGACGACGGACGCGCCTTGCGCGAGTTGATTGGCCTGGCTCGCATGGTCCGCGTTCTGCTTCACGGTCGTGGTCAGCTGTTCCATGGAAGCGGCGGTCTCCTCCAGGGCGCTGGCCTGTTCCTCGGTGCGCTGGCTGAGGTCTGAATTGCCCTGGGCGATCTGCGCACTGGCGGTGGCCACGCTGTCGGCATTGCCGCGCACCACGGTCACGATGTTGCTCAGCGCGGACTGCATCGCAGCCAGCGCCGCCATCAACGGGGTGAACTCGTCGCGTGACGCATCCACCACGGGCCGCGTGAAGTCACCGTCCCGCACCCGCTCGGCCACCGCGAGCGACTCGGCGACCCGCCTGCGCAGCACCAGCGCCACGTACCCCGTGCTGAGCACCAGCGTGATCACCACCGCAATGGACAGTCCGACCAGCCATTTCAGGGTGGCCTGTGACTCGCGCTTGATCTCGGCGACGTCGGCATGGAGGGCCGATTCATAAAAATTCACCCCGTCGTTGAGCTTGCCGAGCAGCTCGTTGCGGACGGGGATGGTCTTGTCGACCAGGAAGGCGAATGCTTCCGCCATCTGCCCTTTCTGGATGAAGTCGACGTTGGCGTCCGCCACCTGCCAGAACTTCTCCATCAGCGGCACCATGGCCGCCAGGCGGGCACGTCCATCAGCGGAGTCAACGGCCTTTTCGTATTCGGCCATCCTCAGGCCGATCTGCTTGCGCTTCTCTGCGATGTCGGCCAGGGTGGCCGCACGCTCTTCGGGCGTGCGCGACAACATGGCATGCCGCAGCTGCAGCGAGGTGCGGGTGATGTCGAGCTCGACGTCGGCGATCCGCTGCATCTGCGGAACGCGGCGCTCCGCGATGTAGTCGGCGTCCCTCACCACCACCTGCAACTCGAGATAGGCAAAGATCGCCACCCCGGCCAGGGCCAGTGAAACCAGACCGACGGCGGCGTAAAGACGCCTGGCAATTCCAAAAGACGAAAAAGTACTCATGCAACGCTCCGGGTGAATGTTCAAGGGGTCCTGCGCGGACGGCAAAACGACCGAACAAACAGCGCCGGGGCGCCGCCTGGGTTGTGCACCAAGCGGTTACCCGCATGAACACTTTTGAATGATGTCGATCGCTGCCGCACATTTCGGCACAGGCCGCATCAGCCCGAAGCACCAAAAAGCCCCCGAACAACAGCGCACTTCCCGGCGATGCCGCCGGATCGCGCGCCGACGCGGAACCACGAGACCGTGGTCAGGCGATGGCCGCCACCGGCACCGGGCGTGGCGCGCGCCGCCGCTCCCACTGCGCGACGTGCTCACCGAGCTGGTGCGCCGTGATGGCCGAGAGCGTCCAGCCCAGGTGGCCGTGGCCGGTGTTGTAGAACACGTTGGCCTGTCTGCCCGCACCCACGCGCGGCATCATGTTGGGCATCATCGGCCGCAGGCCCGCCCAGGGTTCCACCCGGCGCGTGCTCACACCGGGGAAGCACTGGTTCACCCAGTTCACCAGCGGCCGGATGCGGTCGGCGCGGATGTCCAGGTTGATGCCGTTGAACTCGGCCGTGCCGGCCACGCGGAAGCGGTCCACACCGAGGCGGCTGGTCACCAGCTTGGTCTCGTCGTCCAGCAGGCTCACCTGCGGCGCGGCGGCCTGGCTCTGCTCGTCGTTGAGCATCACGGTGATGGAGTAGCCCTTGACCGGGTACACGTTGAGCCGGTCGCCGAGCTGGGCACCGAGCGCGCGGCTGTGCACGCCGGCGCTGATCACCACGGCGTCGGCGCTCACCACCTGCCCGTCGTCCAGCGTCACCTGCGCGGTGCTGCCGGTGCTGCGCACGAGGGCCACCGTCTGGCCAGTCATGAGCTTCACGCCCAGGCGCGCGCAGGCCTGGCCCAGGCCGTGGGTGAACTTGTGGATGTCGCCGGTGCTGTCGCTCTCGGTGTAGTAGCCGCCGAAGTAGTCGCCCTGCAGCGTGGGCTCGATGGCGCGCATTTCGTCGGGCGTGACGGCACGGCGCGGCAGGCCGCCCTCGGCCAGCAGCCTGGACACCTCCCCCGCGTGCTCGAAGCCGGCGCGGTCGCGGTAGATGTGCAGGATGCCTTGCTGCTTCAGGTCGAAGTCAATGCCCTCGGCTTCAGCCCAGCCGAACAGGTGGTCACGCGCCGCGATGGCCAGGCGCGTGGTGGCCACGGTGTTGCTGCGGTACTTCGGAATGGAGGCCACGAACTCGGCGAACCAGCTGAGCTTGTGCCAGCTGGGCCTGGGGTTGACCAGCAGCGGCGCGTCGGCCTTGAACATCCACTTCAGGCCCTTGAGCAAGGTGGAGGGATGGGTCCAGACCTCGGCGTTGGAGGCCGAGAGCTGACCGCCGTTGGCATGGCTCGTTTCCATGCCCGCGTAGCGGTGCTTTTCGATGAGGGTGACCTGGTGGCCCTGACGGGCCAGGGCGTACGCGCTGGTGACGCCGGTGATGCCGCCGCCAATGACGATGAGGTGTGCCATGGGAATCTCTCTTGCAAAGCCGTCAAACAATGAAGGGCACGATCCGCACACCGTGTGCGGACCATGACCCCCTCTGTTTGAGACCTGAGAGATTCACCGGCCTGAATGGCCGGCTTGCTCCTGCGGTGGGCCGGGGGGACGAATCCCGGCCACTCTTCAGAGTGTGATGCGTGTCGACCGGTCCTTTTGCCTGAGAGTTTCCGGGGCGGTTGCTCCTTCGGCGCCGGCCTGCCTTGCAAGCCGGTCTCTCCCGATCGACGGATGTGATTCTACCGGGCGAGTTCAGCGCTGACCATCGTGCACCGACACCTTCTCCTTGGTCAGACCACCCAGGCGCGAGTGGATGCGCCCTCCGGTTCCCATCACGAGGGCAAACAGGATTTCGTCGGGGCGCGGCGCATCCTGGATCCCGATTTCCATGCTGTTGTAGTGGCTGCGCACGTAGGCGGCATGGATGTAGTGCAGCGGCACCATCAAGCGGTAACCGGTGGCGGCCACGGCCTTCGATGCGGGAACGATGGCCTTGGGCTCGCCCAGCACGGCGCGCATGGCCCAGCCGCCGGCCTCGTGCCAGACGGCGGCGTGTTCCAGTTCGCCGTTCACCCCCACGATGGCGGCCTTGCTGTAAACCTCCACCTGGTCCCGCCCGAGGGTGTTCACCAGCTCTTCGGCCAGCAGCGTGCCCAGGCCCCGGAGCTCGGCCATGAACGGCAGCAGGTCGGGCTCGTAGCGGCCTGCGTAGGGGTTGCGGATGACCGCGCAAGCCGCCGCCAGCTTCAGCGGCACCGCCGGCGCTGGCCCCCCCTCGTGGTAGATGGTTTCAACGGTCAGGCTGCGCTTGCGGATTTCGATCAGGGACATGGTGTGCAGTGGGTTGGGAGAAGGCCGTCAACGCGTGCGAAGCCGCTCATTGTTTGGGAATTTTGGCGTCGGCCACCACCTGAGACCAGCGCTGGGTTTCATTCGCCACCATGGTCTTCATCTCGTCGGGCGTGCTGCCCCGGGCCTCGCCGCCCATTTCTTCCAGGCGGGCCCTCACCGACGGCAACAGCAGCGCCTTGTTGATCTCGGCGTTGAGGCGGTCCAGCACCGGCTTCGGCAGCCCGGCGGGTGCCAGCACGCCGGCCCACGAACGCACGTCGTAAGCCGCCACGCCCTGCTCAGCCACGGTGGGCACTTCAGGCAGACCGGGCCAGCGCTGTGGACCGGTGGCGGCCAGGGCCCGCAACTTGCCCCCCTTGATGTTGGACAGCACCGCCGTGGGCGGGGCAATGATGATGGGAACGTCGCCCGACAGCAGGGCGGTCAGCGACGCCGAGTCGCCCCGGTAGGGCACGTGAAGCATCTGCACGCCCGCCATCTTGGCCAGCAGCTCACCCGCCAGGTGGTGCGTGGAGCCGATGCCGGCGGTGCCGTAGGCGATGGACCCTGGCGCGGCGCGGGCCGCGGCCAGCACATCGGCGAAGCTCTTGTACCGGGACTCGGCCGTGGTCACCACGAGGAAGGGGAAGAAGGTGATGGTGGAGACAGCGTCGAAGTCCTGCACGGTGCGGTAGGGCAGCGTGTTGTAGAGCGCGCCCGCGACCGCATGGCCGCCCGTGGCCAGCAGCAGTGTGTAGCCATCGGGCTTCGCACGCGCCACGCTGCCGGCGGCCAGCGTGCCCCCCGCACCGCTCTGCGCCTCCACCACGATGGGCTGGCCCAGGGCCTTGCCGATTTCCTGGCCGATGGTGCGGGCGATGTTGTCCGCATTGCCGCCCGGGGCAAACCCCTGGAGCATCCGGATGGGGCGATCCGGATACGTCTCGGCGTGCGCCGACAACCAGGGGGTGACGGCCAGGGCGGCGCCGGCCTGCATCAAATGTCTGCGTTGCATGGAATGTCTCCTTTGCGGATGGTCGATGAAGCGGCGGCCACGGTCCGTGCCATGGCTTTGTTCCGCGGGTTTGAAATCAGGTCAGGGTTGCAGCACGATCTTTCCGGTGAATGTTCCAGCGTCCAGCAGGACATGGGCCTGGCGTGCTTCGGTCAGCGCCAGCAAGGTGGGTGCGGGCGCCTTCACATGGCCTGCCGCCATCAGGTCGATGGCGCCCTGCATCAGCGCGCGCCGGCGCTGCGTGTCTTCGTCGAAGGTGTGCATGGAGAAGCAGCGCACCGCCAGGCTGCGCCCGAGCAGGCTGCGCAGGGTGGCGAACACGTCCTGTGCGGGCGGGCCGGAGACGATGTTGTAGGAGACGGCCGTGCCCAGCGGCGCCAGGCTGTGCAGGCAGTCGATGAAGGTCTGTCCTCCGATCGGGTCCAGCGCCAGATCGACGCCCGCGCCATCGGTGAGCGCCTTCACGCGCCGCGGCAGATCCGGCTCCGCGGGATCCAGCACGGCGTCAAAACCCTGCGCGAGGGCGTAGGCGCGCTTGTCGGCGGAGCGCGCCGTGCCCACCGTCAGCATCCGGTGATGGCGCGCCAGCTGCGCGAGCATGGTGGCAACGCCGCCGGATGCGCCCGTGATGAGCACGCTGCGGGCGTCGGCACGGCCACCGTTGAGCCCCAGCAGCAGCGCCTGCGCCAGCTGCAGGTTGGGCAGGCTGACGGCGTCGGTGAAAGCAATGGCATCGGGCAGCCGGTAGGGTGCGGCCTCGGGCACGACGATGGCCTGCACGTAACAACCACCGCGCTGCGGCAGATCCCGCGCGCTGACCAGCACGCGGTCGCCCACGGCCCACTGCGTCACGCCGGGGCCCACCTGATCCACCACCCCGGCCAGTTCGGCGCCGGGGATGGCGGGCAACGGCGGCATCCATTTGTAGGTGCCGTTGCGAGTCAAGGCGTCGGGACGCCCCACCCCGATCGCCTGCGCGCGCACCCGCACCGTGCCCGCACCGGCCTGCGGCTCCGGCAGCGCCACCAGCTGCAGCGCATCGGGACCGCCTGGCGTCTGAACCTGGATAGCCTGCACGGGGCCGTGTCCTGCTCAGGCCTGCGCCACGATGGGGTTGACCAGCGTCCCGACGCGCTCGATCTCGACCTCGCAGACGTCACCGGGCTTCATGAACCACTGCGGTTTGCGGCTCCAGCCCACGCCGGCCGGCGTGCCGGTGGCGATCACATCGCCGGGCACCAGGGTAAAGATGGTGGAGGCGTAGCTGATGAGCTTCGCGATGGGGAAGATCATGTGGCCGGTGTGGCTGGACTGGACCACCGTGCCGTTGAGCCTGACCTCCAGCTTGAGTTCGGCATTGGGCTCGATCTCGTCGGCAGTGACCATCCACGGACCGAAGCCGCCGGTGGATTCGAAGTTCTTGCCCGAGGCGATCTGCTTGGCGTGGAACTGCCACTCGCGCACGCTGCCGTCGTTGTAGCAGGCGTAGCCCGCCACATGCTCGAAGGCCCGGGCCTCGGGAATGTCGCGCCCGCTCTTGCCGATGATGACAGCCAGTTCGCCCTCCCAGTCCAGCGACGCCGAGACGCGGGGGCACACGATGGCTTGCCCGTGGGCCACCTGCGAGCGCCACACGCGCAGGAAGATGGGCGGCTCTTCGGACAGTTCGCGCTGCATGCCGGCGGCCAGCACTTCCTTGTGGTGGTCCATGTAGTTGCGCACCGCGCAGACGATCTTCTCGGGGCGCGGAATGACCGGCAGGTAGGTGATCGAGGCCAGGGCGCCGTCCACCGGTTTTCCCGCCGCGTCCTGCGCGGCCTGCGTCCAGCGGCCTGCGCCCAGGTACTCGGCGAGCGTGGGGTACTGCGGGAAGGCCCGGCTGAGGTTCACGACGTTCTCGCCCACGGCGGCCCCGTAACTCTCCTGTCCGTTGTGAAGGTATGAAAGCAGTCGCATGGGGTCTCCTGAAATGGGGAAGGTGTTCGATGGGGTGTGGAATCAGGCGATGGGTGCCGACCGCGCAAAGCGGGCCTGCCACTCGTCGATGGGCATGAAGGTCGGGTCGGCGCGGCAGATGGCCTCGGTCTCGCGCATGAGTTCTTCGTCGCTCTTGTCGAGGTCCAGCGGATCGCCGTGGGGCTGGGCGACGTAGTACGGCGTGTCGATGTAGACCTCCACCGTGTTGCCCTCGGGGTCCGAGAAATAGATCGACAGCGCGTTGCCGTGGTTGAGCCCGCGCATCTTCGTGGCGCCAGCGGCCAGCGCGCTCTGACGTATCTCGCGCATCGACTGGATGCTGGGCACCACGAAGGAGATCTGCATGACCGTGCTGAAGGTCGCCTCCTTCGGGCGCCCGCCGGCAATCACGAGCTGGTGGTGCTGATCCGGACTGGCGCTGAGGAAGATCAGGTCCACGGGGAAGGTCTTGCCCTGGCCCCGGTCGGTCTGCGTCAGGCCGAAAACCCGGGTGTAGAACGCCACCAGCAAGTCGGGGTCGGTGGCGTAGATGCCGAAATGCGAAGGCGTGGGTCGGGTCACGGAAAGCATGGGCAGCCCTTCTCGAAGGTGGCGGGAACGGGGATGTCAGTTGGTCGCGGAACGCATGCGCAGCAAGGCCGCTTCCACGTTGCGTTGCGTGCCTTGCGTGTGCTCGGCCAGCAAGGCGCACGCGGTGTCGGCGTCGCGCTTGAGCACCGCTTCCAGCAGGCGCTTGTGCTCGCGGTTCTTGCTGCGCGAACTCACGCGGTGGCGCGCGGAAAAGCGGCGGTAGCGCTCGGCCTGGTCGAACAGGCTGGCACTCAGGACCAGCTGCCGCTGCGACGGACAAGCCGCGAGCAGGCTCATGTGAAAGTCGCGGTGCACCTGGCTCCAGGCCTCATCCAGCACCTGCGGGCCCTCGCCGAGATGCGCCTCCGCCCGCTCCAGGCGGTGCGCCGCCGCCACCACGGCAGCTTCCCAGGCGTCGTCACCGTGCTCGATGGCCAGGCGCAGCGCGGGCACCTCCACCATCAGCCGCATGTGCGTCAGGTCGGCCAGGTCCTCGGACGAAATTGGCGCCACCCGGAATCCGCGCCGATCGTCGGCCTTGACCAGGCCCTCCTGGCTCAGCCGGTTCAGGGCTTCACGAAGGGGACTGCTGGAGTACCCGTAGGCCGCCTGCAGCTCGTCGAGCTTGAGCTTGACGCCGGGCGCATGCGACCCGCCAATGACATCACGCCGCAGGCGCAGAAAGGCCTGCTCGGACAGGGTCTGCCCCGCGGGCGAGGTGGATTCAGGATGTTCTGTATTTTGCACAATGTGTATTTTGTGCATAAAACACATTTTGTGCAATATCTTTCTGCTGCGCGAGGCGCACCGCACACGCGCTGCCACGCTGGACACCCCGTCCCCGGTCGCTGGTTTGCAGCAAGGCGAGGCATCAGGTACCCCAGAAACGACGAAGCCCTTGAAGTTCAAGGGCTTGGACGTTGTTGGTGCGGCTGGCGGGGATCGAACCCACGACCCTTGGCTTCGGAGGGCACTCCAATCGGTCGGATCATGAGTAGTCGCGAGACATTGATCCCCGCAGTTAGGTGCTATTCAGCCTTGATTCTCAAGGAAAAAGAGCCTTGCTGATAGGCATATAGATTGGTCAGAGTGTTTGCTTCACGCTGATCACATGACCAACGGTGCCTGTTAACGACGCGAGCTTCCTCAAGCACGCATGGTCAACCTCCCGGCGCATTTTGACCATTGGCCCGGTTGCAAGGGTTAACTCCAGCGCTGCCTCCGTGGCCTCCCCTGGACCGTTTGTTAGCCCGCTGCCTTGCTTTTCCCACCGTCTCACAGGTTCACGCATCGCCACGAACCCTTCGGCCGCCGGCGCGATTCATCAGTGGCGCTCTTTAAACCGGTCCACAAGCTTGAAGGCGCAATCCGCGGCATAGCATGGTCCTGCCAGCTCCGCGAAATGCCCAACTTAACGCGTGACACCGTCCAAGGGGGCGCCCTCAGGTCTTCACTTTGTGCCAACAAGCGGCAGGCCGCGCAGCAGCACGTCGCAGAAGAACTCGGCGGGCGGTGACAATGGCAGGTCGGGCCGGCGCACCATCACGATGGCCGGCGCCGGCAGCCGCTCGCGCACGGGAATCACGTCGAGCAGATCGCGCGTCATGGGAAAGTCCATCCACTGCCGGGGCAGCATGGCCAGCATGTCGGTCCGCAGCAGCGTGACCTGCACCGACAGGGCTGAATGCGCGCTCAGCATCACACGCGGCGCTGCCTGGCCGTGCGAGGCGAACAGGCGCGCCAGGTCTTCCTCTGCGTTGTGGTCGATGGTGGTGCTGGCCCAATCGGCACCCGCCAGTGCCTTCAGACTGCGCACGCGCGCCAGCGGATGGCCCTTGCGGCAGACCACCACGCGCGTGTTGTCACACAGGTGCTGCACCGCCAGACCCGGCGCGGGTTTCTGCGATGGCGCGGCGCCGAGGTAGAAGTCCAGGCTGCCGTCGCGCAGCGCCGCTTCCACTGCCGGCATCAGGCTTTCGGTGATGTTGAGTTTGACCCTGGGGTAGGCGCTTCGAAACACCGGCAGCGCGTCGGGCAGCATGCCCAGGTGCGGCATGATGGACAGCGCCACCGACACTGTGCCCTCGTAGCCGGGCCCTGGGTGCTGCACCTCCTCGCGCGCCCGGCGCGCCTCGCTGGAAATCACACACGCGCGGCGGTGGAACCGCACACCCTCGGCGGTCAGCACCATGCCCGTGGTCTGCCGCGCAAACAGGCTCACACCCAACTCCCGCTCCAGCGCCCGCACGCTGCGCGTCAGCGCGGGTTGCGGCATGTCCAGCCGCTTGGCGGCCGAGCGCAGGCTGCCGTGTTCGACGATGGCCATCAGGTGCTGCAACTGGTCGAGCTTCATGGGAAGGGTTCGGTTCAGGGGATGTGATTATCGAATCGCTTTTTGAATCGTGCCATCTTATTTGATTCTCCGTGTTTGCCTAGAGTCCGCTCCACCCCCTAACGCGGGGGAAGCATCAGACCAACGATACGGAGACAAGACATGAACCGCATTTCCAAGCGCTGCGTCATGCACGTGGCACTTTCGCTGCTGGCCATGGCCGCAACCACCGCCACGGCACAGAGCTGGCCGAGCAAACCCGTGCGCATGATCGTGCCCATCGGTGCCGGCTCCGCACCCGACGTGATCGCCCGCATCGTGGGCGAGAAGCTCGCCGCCGCCTGGGGCCAGGGCGTGGTGGTGGACAACCGCCCCGGCGCGGGTGGCATTCCCGGCATGTCCGCGCTGGCGCGCTCGGTGCCCGATGGCTACACCATCGGCTTCGTGCCGGCGGCCATGGGCACCATCACGCCGCTGGTGTTCAAGACACCGCAGTTCAACCCCGACACCGACCTCAGCTCGGTGGCGACGGTGGGCATCAGCCCGCTGATGCTGGTCGTGCCCGCGAGCAGCGGCATCCAGTCGGTCGCTGACTTGGAGAAACACGCCAAGGCCCATCCGGGCAAGGTGAATTTCGCCGCGCCGCAGCTCAATTCGCTGCCGCACCTGGCCGGCGAGATGGCGAGCAAGGCCGGTGGCATGGGCCTGTTCACCGTGCCCTACCGCACGCCACCCGAGGCCGTGGCCGCCGTGCTCGCGGGCGACGCCATGCTGACGGTGGACGGTGTGCCCAGCCTGTTGCCGCATGTGAAGTCGGGCCGCCTGCGCGCGGTGGGCGTGACCTCGTCCGCGCGGCTGCCGGGCATCGACGTGCCGGCCGTGGCCGAAACCTACCCGGGCTACGAAGCGATCGGCTGGTTCCAAATCGTGGTGCCCGCCGGCACGCCGGCCGCCATCGTCGAACGCATCAACGCCGACGTGAACCGCATCACCGCATCACCCGAGGTCACGGCGCGCCTGGTCGACATGGGCGTGTACCCGCGCCAGGACAGCGTGGGCGCGGCGCGCAGCTTCTTCAGCGAGCAGCAGCGCGCCATGAAGCGCCTGGTCACCGACCTCGGCATCCAGCCCCAGTAAGCCCCTTGTTTCCCATCCCCCAGAACGGAGAACCTTCATGACCCAACGCAAGAAAGCCCTCGTGACCGGCGGCGGCACCGGCATCGGCCGCAGCGCCGTGCTGGCCCTGGCCAAAGCCGGCTACGACGTGGCCATCAACTACGCCTCCAGCGCCCAGGCCGCGCAGGCCGTGGCCGCAGAAGCCCAGGCCCTGGGCGCACAGACCCTGCTGCTGCAGTGCGACGTGAGCGACGATGCCGCGGTGCGCCAGATGCTCGCGAAGGTGGCTGACGCCTTCGGCCACCTGGACACCCTGGTCAACAACGCCGGCACCACCGCCACCTGGAAGGTGAAGGACCTGGAGAGCCTGGACATGGACGCATGGGACCGCACCTTCGCGGTCAACGTGCGCGGCAACTTCCAGGTGAGCCGCGCGTCCGTGCCGCTGCTGCGCAAGGGCAAGGAACAGGGGGGCGAGCCCTGCATCGTCAACACCGCGAGCATCGTGGGCCTGCGCCCCGGCCCGCAACCCCCACCGTACGCCGCCAGCAAGGCCGCCGTAGTGAGCCTGACCAAGATGCTGGCCTGGAACCTCGGCCCGGACATCCGCGTGAACGCCGTGGCGCCGGGCTGGATGGAAGGCGACTGGATGGAACGCATGCTGGGCGACAAGTACGACGCCCTCATGGGTGCCCGCGCCAAGGCCACGCCGCTCAAGCGCTGCGTCACCGCCGACGACGTGGCCGAGGTGATGCTCAACCTGATCCAGGGCATGCGCTTCGTCACAGGCGAAGTCGTCGTCATCGACGGCGGCTTCACGAGTTCAACGTAACACCCCCGCCGCGCTGCGCGCGACCCCCTCAAGGGGGCGGCACTGGCGGCCCGGCAAAGCCGGTTCCGAGGTGCCTCTTGACCCCGTCGCCGGCCGCGTTTTTTCTCAGATGTTTTCAGGAGACTTCGATGCTTGAAGGATTCGTTCCCTTCCCCCCCGAGTACGCCGCGCGCTACCGTGCCAAGGGCTACTGGCGCGACCAGTCGCTGGCGCAGGAGTTCGACGCCGTGTTCAAGCGCTACGCCGACAGCGTGGCGCTGATCGACGGCGAGGTGACGTACACCTACGCCGAACTCGACCGCGTCAGCAGCAACCTGGCGCTGAACCTGCTCGAACTCGGGCTGCAGCCGCTGGACCGCGTAGTGCCCACGCTGCCCAACGTGCACGAGTTCGTGGTGCTGTACTTCGCGCTGCAGAAGATCGGTTGCATCCCGATTGCGGCGCTGGTCACGCACCGCTACGCCGAGATCAGCCAGTTCGTGAACCTCTCGGGCGCGACCACCTGCGTCTACCCGGACACCACGGGCGACTTCGCCTTCGCGCCGGTGATCACCCGCGTGCAGGCCGAGAACCCGTCGCTGAAGTTCCGCATCGTGCTCGGCGTCGCCGGCCCGGGCGAGGTGTCGCTGCGCGAGCTGATCGACAAACCCGCCACGCTGCCGTCCTCGCGCCTGGCCGAGATCCGCATCGACCCGACCGATCCGTGCATCTTCCAGCTCTCGGGCGGCACCACCGGCATCCCCAAGCTGATCCCACGCACCAACAACGACTACGCCTACAACTCGAAGGCGGCCGCCGAGGTCACCGAGATCGACGCCGAGTCGGTGCTGCTGCTGGTGCTGCCGATCGCGCACAACCTGCCGCTGGCCTGCCCCGGCATCCAGGGCTTCATGTTCAAGGGCGCCAAGGTCGTGCTGCACGCCAACACGCGGCCGGCCGACATGTTCGCCTTGATCGAAAAGCACAAAGTGACGCACCTGAAGGTGGTGCCGGCCCTGCTGATCCGCCTGATCAACGACCCCAACGTCGAGGACCACGACCTCTCCAGCCTCAAGCTGATCCAGAGCGGCGGTCAACGCATGCAGCCCGAGGTGCGCGCCCGAACGCGCGCGCTGATTCCCGGCGTGTTCGTGCAGGAGAACTTCGGCATGTCCGAAGGCACGCTGATGTTCGTGCGCGCCGGCGACCCGGAAGAAGTGAAGCTCGAAACCTGCGGCCGCCCCGTGTGCGACGACGACGAGGTGCTGCTGCTCGACGACGACGGCCGTGTCGTACCCGACGGCGAGGTGGGCGAATTCACCGTGCGCGGCCCGTACACCTTGCGCGGCTATTTCGGCGTGCCCGAGTACAACGCGCGCCAGTTCACGCCCGACGGCTTCTACCGCTCCGGCGACCTGATGCGCAAGCACGCCAGCGGCAACTACATCGTCGAAGGCCGCAAGAAGGACCTGATCAACCGGGGCGGCGAAAAGATCAGCGCCGAGGAGGTGGAGAACCTGATCCTCATGCACCCCGCGGTGCAGAACGTCGCCTGTGTGCCCATGCCCGACGCCGCCCTGGGCGAACGGATGTGCGCCTTCGTGATCCTCAAGGCCGGGCACACGCTGCACCTGAAGGAACTCGTGGGCTTCCTGCTCACCAAGGAAATCGCCAAGTTCAAGCTGCCCGAACGGCTGGAGGTGTTGCCGGACTTCCCGGTGTCCACCTTCGGCAAGGTGTCCAAGAAGGCCCTCGGCGAACTGATTGCCCGCAAGCACGCGGAAGAAGAAGCGGCGCGCCGCATCCCCCACTGAACACGAGAAGAGAACCCGCCATGCGCATCATCGACCTGCACTGCTACCCCGGCACACCGACCTGGATCGAGTCCCAGGGCCCCTACCCGGCCGAACTCGCCCGCTACTGGAAACGCGACTGGGTGGGCAAGAGCGAAGACGACGTGATCGCCGAATTCACCGGCGCCGGCGTTGAAGCCTGTCTTGTGGCCCTGGACCTGGAGACCACGGTGGCCGCACCACCCTGCACCAACGAGTACGTGCATGGCATGTGGAAGCGCCACCCGCAGCGCGTCATCCAGTGCTGGGGCGCGGTGGAGCCTGCCAAGGGTGAGATCGCGATGATCCAGGCCCGCAAAGCCATCAAAGAGCTGGGCTTCATCGGCTTTCACTTCCATCCCATCATGCAGCACTTCGCCGTGAGCGACCGGCGCTACTACCCGCTGTTCGAAGAGATCAATGCCATGGGCGCGGCGGTGATGGTGGACGTGGGCACCACCGGCATGGGCGCCGGCATGCCGGGCGGCAACGGCGCGCTCGTGCGCCACGCCCACCCCGAGCACATCGACCAGCTCGCGGCCGATTTCCCGAACCTCAAGATCATCATGGCCCACCCCGGCTGGCCCTGGGTGGACGAGACCACCGCCGTGGCGCTGCACAAGGGCAATGTGTACTGGGAGATGTCGGGCTGGGCGCCCAAACACTTCCCGGGCAACCTGAAGGTCGACATCCGTGGCCGCCTGCAGGACAAGATCATGTTCGGCAGCGACTACCCCAGCCTGCCCTACGATCGCATCCTGCGCGAGTGGGACGAGCTCGGCTACAAGCCCGATGTCATGGAAAAGATCATGCACGGCAACGCCGAAAGGGTGCTGGGCCTGTGACCATGAACGCCTTCATCTGTGACGGCGTGCGAACGCCCATCGGCCGCTACGGCGGCGCGCTCTCCGGCATCCGCACCGACGACCTGGGTGCCCTGCCCATGCAGGCCCTGATGGCCCGCCACCCGGGGCTGGACTGGGACCAGCTCGACGAGGTGGTCTACGGCTGCGTCAACCAGGCCGGTGAAGACAACCGCAACGTGGCGCGCATGAGCGCGCTGCTGGCCGGCCTGCCGGTCAGCGCCGCAGCGGTCACCGTCAACCGCCTGTGTGGCTCGGGCCTGGAGGCTGTGGCAGGTGCTGCGCGCGGCCTGGCCACGGGGCAGATGCAGCTGGCCATCGCGGGCGGCGTGGAAAGCATGAGCCGCGCGCCGCTGGTGATGCCCAAACCCACGGCGGCGTTCTCGCGCCACGCCGAAATCCACGACTCCACCATCGGCTGGCGCTTCGTCAACCCGCGCATGGAACAACTGCACGGCGTGGACGCCATGGGCGATACGGCCGAGAACGTGGCCGAAGAACACGGCATCTCGCGCACCGACCAGGACGCCTTCGCGCTGCGCAGCCAGCAGCGCGCCGCAGCGGCCATGCGCTCGGGCGTGTTGGCACAGGAAATCGTGCCGGTGTCCGTGCCCGGCCGCAAAGGCGCGGTCACGGTGGTGAGCGTGGACGAACACCCGCGCGGCGACACCACGGCCGAGAGCCTGGCCGCGCTCAAGCCCGCTTTCCGCAAGAACGGCACCGTCACCGCCGGCAATTCGTCGGGCGTGAACGATGGTGCAGCCGCCTTGCTCATGGCCACCGAAGCGGCAGCGCAGCACCACGGTCTTCAACCCATCGCCCGCCTCGTCGGCTACGCCAGCGCCGGCATCGCGCCGCGCGTGATGGGCTTCGGCCCCGTGCCCGCCGTGCACAAGCTGCTGGCGCAGACCGGCCTGCGCATAGCCGACTTCGACGTGATCGAACTCAACGAGGCCTTCGCCGCGCAGGGCTTGGCGGTCATGCGCGCGCTCGGCCTGCCCGACAACGCGCCGCATGTGAACACCCACGGTGGCGCCATCGCCTTCGGCCACCCGCTGGGCATGAGCGGCGCGCGCCTGGTTCTCACCGCTGCGCGCCAGTTGCAGCGCACCGGCGGGCGCTACGGCCTGGTGACCATGTGCGTGGGTGTGGGCCAGGCTGTGGCCATGGCGATCGAACGGGTGGGAGACGGCGCATGAGCGAACCCATCCTTGTCGTGAGACGCGGCCACATCGCGCTGCTCACCCTCAACCGGCCCGACACACGCAACGCCCTGAGCGGCGAGGCCATGTTCGCGGCGTTTGAACAGACTTTTGCCGCACTGAACGCCGACATGGGCGTGCGCGTGGCCGTGCTCACCGGCGCGGGCACCGCCTTCTGCTCCGGTGGCAACGTGGCCGAGATGCGCGACCGCACGGGCATGTTCGCTGGCTCGCCCGACGAAATTGCCCAGCGCTACCGCGACGGCATCCAGCGCATTCCGCGCGCCTTCGAGAGGCTGCAGGTGCCCATCATCGCGGCCGTCAACGGGCCGGCCATCGGCGCCGGCAACGACCTGGCCTGCATGTGCGACCTGCGCATCGCGTCCAGCACCGCACGCTTCGCCGAGAGCTTCGTGAAGGTCGGCATCGTCCCCGGCGACGGGGGCTGCTGGCTGTTGCCGCGTGTGATCGGCCACGCGCGCGCGGCCGAGATGGCGCTCACCGGTGACACCATCGACGCCGAAGAAGCGCTGCGTATCGGGCTGGTCTCGCGCGTGGTCGCACCCGACACCTTGCTCGACGAAGCGTTCCGCCTGGCCGGGCGCATCGCGGCCAACCCGCCGCAGGTGCTGCGCTGGACGCGCCAGCTGTTGCAGCAGGCCCGCACCGGCACGCTGGACGAAGCGCTGAACGCCGCCGGCCACCTGCAGGGCCTGGCCCACCACACCGCCGACCACGCTGAAGCCGTGGCCGCGTTCTTCGAGAAGCGGGCGCCAAAGTTCACGGGAGACGCCGCATGAGCGACATCCTGCTGGAAGAACGGCCGCTCGATGGGGTGGCACTGCTGCGCCTGAACCGCCCCGAGGTGTTCAACGCGCTCAACCTGGACTTGCGCCGCGCGTTGGCCGAGGCCTTCCGGCGCCTGGACGCCGACCCGTCGGTGCGCGTGGTGTTGCTGGCCGGCGGACCACGCGCTTTCTGTGCGGGCGCCGACCTGAACGAGTACGTGGACGCCACGCCCATCGACCTGCTGGAGCGCCGGCACGACCTGCTCTGGGGCGCCATCGCCGCCTGCAAGAAACCGGTGATCGCGGCCGTGCGCGGTCACGCGCTGGGCGGCGGCTGCGAGCTGGCGCTGCACGCCGACCTGATCCTGGCTGGACGCGGTGCGCGTTTTGGCCAACCTGAAATCAAGGTCGGCATCATGCCCGGCGGTGGTGCCACGCAACGGCTCACGCGCGCGCTGGGCAAGTTCGGCGCGATGAAGATGCTGCTGCTCGGCGAGCCGATCGACGCAGACACCGCGCTGCAGTGTGGCCTGGTGGCCGAGGTGCTGGACGACGATGCCGCCGAGCCCAGGGCACTGGCGCTGGCACAACAGCTGTGCGAACTGCCGGCCGTGGCGCTGCGCCTGATCAAGGAGTCGGTGCTGATGGCGATGGAGACCCCGCTGTCGGCCGGACTGGAGTTCGAGCGCAGCGCGTTCCAGAACGCCTTTGCCAGCCCGGACAAGCACGAAGGCATGCGGGCCCGGCTCGACAAGCGCCCCGCGAACTTCTCGAGGCCTCCGAAGCGTCGATGAGCATCAAGTGCGGCGCGATGGGTCACCGAACAGTTTCACTTGAGCCTCTGCCAAGCAGCGCAAAGGGACTCGACCGTTGGCCGTCAATCCTGCATGCTTATGGCTATTCATCCGTTGCCCTGACCTGATTGGCTGTTGGCGTGGTCACCGCAGCCGCCTCAATCCGGGGCGGATGAAAGACCTATTGCAACCTGACAGCCAGGCCGCACCCATGCCCCGATCATTAGCCTTCTACCGACCCGACGAGTACCCCGCGGACAGCAACGTGGGGTACCTGATGAAGCGCATCGTCAACAGCCTCGGTCACAACATCGATGCCTTGCTGGAGCCTTAGGGCCTGATCCACGCGCAGTGGATTCCGCTCTACCAGTTGCATCTGGGCAATGGCAGCACCGTGGCCGAACTCGCAAGCGTGTGCCTGATGGATGCGGGCGCGATGACCCGCACACTGGACCGGCTCGAGCGCAAGGGGCTTGTGCGCCGCACCTGCTCCGCCAAAGACCGGCGTGTGGTCAACCTGGCGCTCACGTCAGATGGCGGCGCCGCAGCGGCCCGGATTCCGTTCGCCCTGTGCGAAGTGCTCAATGCAAGCCTGAAAGGCTTTTCCGAGGACGAATGCAATTTGCTTTAGTCATTCTTGAGCCACATGCTTGTAAATGCGGTCGGCTCCCTGTCTCAGCGCGCTTAGGCGCGCGCGCATGGCTTCATTTCAACAACACCAGTTCCTCGGCCATGCTGGGATGCAGCGCCACTGTGTCGTCGAAATCCTGCTTGGTCAGGCCGGCCTTCACCGCTACGGCAGCAGCTTGCAAAATCTCCGGCGCGTCGGGGCCAATCATGTGCAGGCCCACGACGCGGTCGGTGTCGGCATCGACCACCATCTTGTACAGCGCACGCTCGTCGCGGTTGGCCAGCACATTCTTCATGGGTCGGAAGTCAGAGGTGTAGACCCTCACCGAGCCCAGTTGCTCACGCGCTTGCGCCTCGGTGAGGCCCACGCCGGCCAGCGGCGGATGGCTGAACACCGCTGAGGGGATGCAGCGGTAGTCCACGGTGCGGGGATTGCCACCAAACACAGTGTCGGCGAAAGCGTGGCCCTCGCGAATGGCCACCGGCGTGAGCTGCACGCGGTTGGTCACGTCGCCCACGGCGTAGATGCTGTCCACGCTGGAGCGGTTGTGCTCGTCGACGCGCACGGCACCCTGGCCGTCCAGTACCACGCCGGCAGCCTCAAGCCCCAGACCGGCGGTGTTGGGGCGGCGGCCGGTAGCGAACAGCAACTGGTCGCAGTCGACGGGCTCGCCGTCCTTCAGGTGAACGCGCAGGCTGCCGTCGGCCTGACGCGCGATGCGCTCGAAGGCCGCGTTGAAGCGGAACTGGATGCCTTTGTTCTGGCTGATCTGCAGCAACCGGTCGCGCACCGTTTCGTCATAGCCACGCAGGATCTGGTCCGAGCGGTTCACCAGCGTCACCTGGGCGCCGAACTCGTGGAAGATGCCGGCGAACTCGTTGGCGATGTAACCGCCGCCGGCGATCACCACGCGCCGCGGCGCATGCTCGATGTGGAACACCTCGTTAGAGGTGATGCCCAGCTCTGCGCCCGGCACCGAAGGCACCACGGGCGTGGCACCGGTGGCGATGAGGATGACCTTGGCCGTGAGCTGCCGCCCACCTGCCAGCACCACCTCGTTCGGCCCGACCACAGTGGCGCGCTCGTCCCATACCGTTACCTGATGGTCGAACAGGTTCTTGCGGTACAGGTCGTTCAGCCGGTCGACCTCGGCGAGCACGTTCTCGCGCAGCACGGTCCATTCGAAGGTGCACTTCGACACGTTCCAGCCGAATCGGCGGGCGTCCTTCAGGTCCTCGGCGAAATGCGCGCCATACACCAGCAGCTTTTTGGGCACGCAGCCACGGATGACACAGGTGCCGCCGACGCGGTGCTCCTCGGCAACCGCCACGCGGGCGCCATGCCCGGCGGCGATGCGCGCCGCGCGCACACCGCCAGATCCGGCGCCAATCACCAAAAGGTCGTAGTTGAAGCTGCTCATCTTGAAAAGGCCCTGGTGGCCAAGGGTAGTTGGTGAAGACCTTGTTGGGGCAAAGCTGGATCGCAGGGGCGCACAGGACTCTCCGGAACGGTCACTCGACTGGGCCGGCGATCCAGCACGTGCTGCGCCTGCACAGTGGCATCACCGGCCTGTTGGGCATGCAGCCGCGCAGTTCTGCGGCGACGCACAGCGCGCCCAGAAAGACCAGCGCGTACGGGAGGTGCGACAAAAGCAGCAGGCGCGCCCGCCAGATCGAAGCCCCAAGCCGCTGTGGCATCTCGTGATCGTCCGGGTCGAATGGCCGGTGTCAACTGGCCAGCTCGTGGTTGGTGACAAAGTCCGGCGGGAGCTCGGGGCCCCAGACATAGAGCGCGTCTTCCGGTGGGTGGTCGGCCGCGGGCCATTCGGCACCGGCCTCCACGAAGTCGATGTCGTAGGAGTATTCGGCATAGCTGCCCCAGGGGTCGCGCACGTAGCGGAAGTAGTTGGAACCCAGCACATGCCGGCCCACACCCCAGCCCTGCGCATAGCCGGCGCGCGCCATCTGCTCCATGCCGGTGCCCACCGCATCCAGGCTGTCCACGCACCAGCTGCTGTGGTGCAGTCCACCGCCGCCACTCTTTGCCAGCGCGATCAGGTGATGGTCGCTGCCGTGCGGCGTGTGCATGAAAGCGATGACCGAGCCGGACTTGTCCGACAGTTTCAGCCCGAGCACGTCGCTGTAGAAGCGCACTGCTTCGTCGACGTCGGCACTGAACATGAGGATGTGCGAGAGGTACAGCGGCTGCACCACCGGCACCTTGCTGCGTGCGGGCGAGCGGCCCCGGTTGGCGCAGGCTGGCCAGCTTTGCTGCGGCGCGGGGCGGCTGGGCGAGCATTTGTCCGCCACCTTGAGTTGAACGGGCAGGCCGTCCGGGCCTTGCAGCCACATCCCCTCGGCCAGCGCACCCGGCGGCGGCGCAATGAGCTCGCCGGTGGTCAGCAGGTGTTGCTCGAAGCGCGCCAGGTCTTGCGCATGGATGCCGAAGCTCACCCACAGCAGGCGCTTCACCAGGCCGGGCAGAACACGGCCCCAGCGGTGGGGATGGCCGAACGTATACAAGCCGAAGCCACCCTCTTCGTCGCGCACGTCCAGTCCGAAGCAACGGTAAAAGTGCCGCGCTTCCTGCAGATCCGGCACGCTGATGACGAACTCGTCGACCGAGTGCACGGCCGGGGTCGGGGTGGTGATGAAGGTCATGGCAAATCTCCGGGCAAGGCTTCGCCCGGCGCGCTGTTGCGCGTGGGCAGAAGGTGAGGACTGCTTGGCGCTCAGCGCACTTGCTGGCGTTGCGTTCCCAGCGGGCCGGCGGACAGGGTCATCACGTCGCCACGCTTCAGGAACCGCGGTGGCTTCATGCCATGCCCGACACCCTGCGGCGTGCCGGTGATGACCACGTCGCCCGGGAGCAGGGTCATGAACTGGCTGAGGTAGGACACGATCTGCGCCACCGGGAAGATCATGTCGGCGGTGTTGCTGGCCTGACGCGGCTCGCCGTTGACCTTCAGCTCCAGCGGGACGGTCTGCGGGTCGGGCAGCTCGTCGGTGGTCACCAGCCAGGGGCCCAGCGGGCCGAAGCCATCGAAGCTCTTGCCCTTGCCCCACTGGCCGTTGCGCTTGATCTGCCAGTCGCGCTCGGACACGTCATTGGCCAGGCAGTAGCCGGCCACATGCGAAAGGGCCTGGTCCAACGGCACGTTTTTGCACCGCGTACCGATGACGAAGCCGAGTTCGATCTCCCAGTCACCAGCGACCGAACCTTCGGGCAGCACCACGTCGTCGTTGGGGCCGGCGATGGAGGTCAGTGCCTTGGTGAAGACAACCGGTTCCTTCGGAACTTCCAGTCCGGCTTCCTCGGCATGCCTGCGGTAGTTCAGGCCGATGGCCACGAACTGGCGCACGCCGGCGGTGGGTGCGCCCAGCCGGGTGCCTTCGGGCACCAGTGGCATCTGCGTCAGGTCGATGGCCCGCAGCGCCTTCAGCTTAGGGGGCGCCAGCCACTCGGGCGTCCAGTCGGGCACCAGCAGGGACAGGTCGCGCATGCGGCCTTGCGCGTCCAGCGCGCCGGGTTGTTCTGCGCCTGCGGCGCCGTGTCGTAACAGCTTCATGAGGTGGTCTTGGAAAAAAAGTGAGGAAAACGCCGATACCCGTCGGCACGTGGCTATCCGTCAGGGAACGTACTTGTCCTGAGAGGGATTGCCGATATGCCGGTCCCAGCGCACCACATCCGCGCGCTCGAACAGGTTGGCGCGCGTGAACGGATCGTTGTCGTGGAACTGCTGCACGTCGGCAAGTGACTGCGCTTCCACGACGAGGAAGCTGCCGAGATTGGCGGTGGTGTCGTCACCAACGCACAAGGGGCCACCCTGCACGACCTTGATGGCCTTGTCACCGCTCAGGTGGCCGGCAATATATTCGCGATGGCGCGGGAGCAGTTCACTGCGCAGTGCGCTGCCGTCCTTCTTGTCGAAGCAGATTCGCAGGTAAAGCATGGGTCATCTCCAAAACGTTGTTCCACCCCGGTGTGGGGTGGAACCGGTAACGCCGCGCTCTGGTCGGCCAGCGCGGCATGGGCCAGGCTGGCTCGATCCTCAGAAGAAGTGCTTGATGCCGATGTCGTAGCCGGTGCCCGAGCCGCCGCCGAGCAGGCCCGACGTACCCCCGTTGCCACCGCGGAACGTGAAGGTATCGCCGCCACGGTTCTCAAGGCGCGAGATGGCCGTATACACCGAGGTGCGCTTCGACAGCGCATGAACGTAGCCGACAGCGAACTGCTGTGCGCCACCGCCGGCCGCGTTGTCGCGACTTGTGCGGCGGTACGACACGGGGATCTTGCCGGAGGAGCCGACCGGAATCACTGCGCCAACCCCCCAATGGGTGTAGCGCGTATCGGCGACGTCGGTTTCGTTGAAGCCGCCGTGGGCCATCAGGCGCGCAAAGCCGAAGTCGTATGAGGCGCCCAAGTTGAATTCCTTGTGGCGCAGGCCGGCCGGTGCCCCGTAGGCGCCCGGACCGCGCGACACGGCGTACGCGACGGACCCATGGAACCGATCCTGCGCATAGCCCACGCGGGCACCCGTGTAGCGGCCCACGGGGGGCGCGCCGGCCGATGTCTCCGAGAGCGCGTGCATCACGTGTCCGAAAAACCCCCGGCCCAGATAGGACTGAGCGTTGGGCGCGTAGCCCCAGAGATAGCTGACACTGTTGCCAACCGACACGAAGGCAAGCGGGTTGGCGCTCGCCGCGCCGTTGCCGCCGGCACCGATCGCGGTGTTGAGAGCCGACCCCGGGCCGGACCCATTGAACGGGTCAAAGACGATGTGATTCCAGAACGTGACCGGGTTCTCGCGCCCCATCCGCACCTCGCCCCACGGCGTGGCGACGCCCACCGTGCTGCGGCGGTTGAAGGAAAACGCACCGCCGACTCCCAGGCCGCCACCGGTGTCGTTCAGCAGTGTGCTTTCCAGAAAAAAGCCGGCGGTGTAGCCGCCGCCCAGGTCCTCGGTGCCGCGAAGACCCAGCAGGCTCGGCAAATGGCCGCTGGAGCCGACCAGCGTCTTGCTCACACCATTGAGCTTGTAGTGGGCCAAGTCGGCATCGAGGACACCGAATATGGCCACCTGGCTTTGGGCAGTGGCGACCGTAGCGGACAGGCCGAGGGCCAGCGCTGTAAAAGTTTTGTTCATGTATGTCTCCATCGTTATCGTTGTTGAATTGATTGCTGGATCGCAGCGTGCGGTCCAGCAATCAACACCCTCTTCGTTTACGCATCCACGGGCAAAAGAACTTCATCCAGTGGCAGCTGTTCTCCGGTCGGCTTTCACGTTGTGGCAACGCGAGGAGCGTCAGCCCTGCGCCTGTTCTTCGGCGATCAGCTTGTCCAGCACGCGCCGCGCGCGCACCGCGGGGGCGTCGCCGCTCAGCAGCACGGGCTTGAGCGACCAGAAGTCGGCATCTCCCATGGCACGCTGCTGCGCTTCCAGCATCGGCAGGTCTTCATGGGTGAAGGGCATGCTGAGTCCGTCGGCGATCTTCTGGGCGATCTGGGCGCCGGCCGCACCCATTGCCTTGGGGCGTGTTGCAGCAAACCAGTAGTGCGTTGTCGAGGCCGTTTCAGGCGTGAACAGATGCGGCAGCGCGCTCTCGCGGCCTTCGCTGCGCGGTTGACCGGTGGGAGTGCCCCCGGCGATCAGCAGCATGTTGGCGGGGGCGTCCCAGCGCACATCGAACCACCGGTCCACCAGCGTGCCTTCGGGGTATCCCAGCGAGCCATAGAGAAAGGGCGTCAGGGTCTCGGCCACCGTCTGCCGCATCGACCACACGGTGTTGCCTTCCTGCCGGATGTCGGTCAACGCGTTCTTGACGGCCGGGGTTCCCAGCGTGCTGGGGTGGAGGAACTCCACGTGCGACAGATCCATGATGTTGTCGGTCTCAAGCACGTAGTTGGCCTTGGCATGCAGATACCGCTTGCCGACGTGCCAGAGCTCGGGATCGATCAACGAGAAGTCGGGAATCAGCGCGGCATCGGCACGGGTGGCGTCGCCCATCCAGATCCAAAGGACGCCGTAGCGTTCGACCATCGGATAGGTGCGCACCTTGGCCGCCGCCGGGACGCGGCCATCGCCGTGCGGGTTGTACACGCAGGCCCCGTGGCCGTCGAAGTGCAGGCCGTGGTAGGCGCATTGCACCGATTGGCGATCGTCGCTCAGCTTGCCCATGGACAGGGGGGCGAAGCGATGCGGGCAGCGGTCCACCAGCGCGTGGGGCACGCCGGCCGCGTCGCGGAACATCAGCACCGGCTGCTCAAGCAGGGTGCGGGCCAAGAGGGCGCCGGGCTGGACGTCTTCGGACCAGCCGGCAACGTACCAGGTATTGAGAAGGTAGGACATGGTGCAGCCTTGCGGTCGACGTGAGTGGTGTGAGGGGCGGGTCTTCCTTCGCTCACTCCAGGGTGAACTTTCCGTCCGAGAAGCTCACGCGAAGCGTCAGACTGCCTTCGTTGATCAGCCACGGCCGCACCTTGAAGCTGCGAGCGCCCGCCTGGTGCATCGGGTCCCTGGCAGCGATCTCCCTGGCGTGGGCCAGCGAGTTGGCACGGATCACGAAAGTGCCTTCGCCCAGCCATTCGCTCTCGTCGTCCGTCCAGTGCGGACCCGCCGCCAGCATCACGCCGGTGCGCTCCATCTCGCACTGGTGATCGAGGTGCACCTCCAGGTTCTGCATGACCGGACCGAGGCCGTCGGTCGGCGTGCTGTGCACCATGTAGAACTGCTTTTGCAGCATGCCCTTGCTGGCTTCCAGCACTTGGTCTTTCGTGACTTTCATCGGTTGCTCCTATGGGTGAAATGAAGATGGCGCAGTGGCTTGGAAAACCGGTCCGCGGCAATGGCAAACCTGCTTCGGGATGCCACCGGACGGTCGGACACTCGGCCTGGGTTTCTCAACCGCCAGCGGCCGGCACCAGTCCCTCGGGGCGGTGCCAGTTGCGCAGCGGCCGCCCTTCCTTCAAGGCGGTCAGTTCTTCGACCCACAGTTTGCGCAGCGCGACGATGGCCACATCGGAAGAACCGAGGAACTCGACGCCCTTTCGGCGATCGGGGATCACGCCCTGGCCGACCTGGACGACTTCGTCCTGGACCATGGGCACGTGGTTGGACAGCTTCGGGATCTGGTCGAAATGGAGCTTGCCCTCCAGCACCTTGCGCGCGAGTTCGTGCCCGACCTGATCGGCTTCCGTGAAGTCGTGCCAGCGCTTGATGATTTCAGGGCTCGGCTCTTCATCGAGGAAGACGCCGATCGTGTGAACCTGCAGGTGGCTGTGGTCGTCCACGGGAACGCGCCAGCCTGCAAAGTGGTGCCATGCGGTCTCTTTGGCCTGGTAGCTTTCCTCTCCGGCCCGTTTGGTGTTGTGGGGCTCCACCAGGAAACAGCCGACGTTGGGCATGCCGAACAAGACCTCGCGACGGCGGCCATCCGGGGTGACCGCCACGTTGCGCAGGCCCCAGGAGGTGCGCTCGACCGACAGCTTGGGCAGCTTGTCCAACTGCAGGGCCTCCAGCGCAGAGCCGCGATGGGTGAACCAGATGTGGCCTTCGTCCTGGAAGTTCTCGACGTTCTGGAAGTAGTTGCAGGGCCGCACGTCGATGATGCCGACGTTGAGCTTGGCCTTCTCCCATTCCGGGAAGCGCGGGAACTCGGGTGGATCGCCTTCGCCCAGGTAGACGAAGATCAGGCCCAGGTACTCCTCAACGGGGTAGCCACCGATCTTCACGTTCCTGGCGAATTCGCGGCCTTCCAGCGGCTGCTGCACGCACTGACCGGTGCCGTCATAAGCCCAGCCGTGGTACGGGCAGCGGATGTTGTCGCCCTCGACCCAGCCAGTGCTCAGCATGACGCCGCGGTGGGCGCAGCGGTTGTCGATGCAGTGGGCCTTGCCCTCCTGGCTGCGGTACAGGGCCAGCTTCTGGTTCATGATGACCAGCGGCACGGCACGACCGGCTTCGAGCTTGCGGCCCACGTACACCGGATGCCAGAACTTGCGCATGTATGCCCCGGCCAGGGTGCCGGGACCGGTCCGCACATAGTCGACGGTCGCGTCGTCGGGAAGACCCGTCACATTTTCTTCGTTTGAAACCATCATCAATCCTCTCGGTTGTTCAAGAAAGTTCAGTGCGCAAGAGCAGCCTGATCGGCCAATCGCTGCGCCAGTCCGGGGTCTCGCCCGGCCACGCCCACGGCGCCGACGCATTGCCCGTTGGAAAAAATCGGGCTGCCACCGGCCAGGGGGATCAGGTGTTTGCCAATGGCGCGGAGGACATCCGCTGGAATGGAGGGTGTGGATTCCGACAGCTCTGCGGTGCGCGTCTGCAATGCTGAGGCGGTCAACGCCACGCCCTCCGCCAACCGCACTGCGGCCGGCGGAGCGCCATCCATCCGATCGACCGTGACGACGTGGCCATATCGATCGGCCACCACGACGGCCACGGCTTCACCGTACTCATTGGCCCGGGCAATCACCCCGTCGGCCAGCGCTGCTGCGCTGTCGAGTACCGGCTGGCGAGTGGCCAGGGGAACCTCGCGCAGGCCATTGCCTTTCAAGGCCGAGTCGGGTGGCGCGCCATACGCTTCTACCCACCTGGCCATGTCGTCGCCGTGCTCTGGGCGATAGGAGCCGCCCACGGCGTAGCTGATGATCAAGTCCTCCAGGTTGGCCGGTTGCCCGTCGACCAGCAACTCTTCCGCACCGACCCCGGGAAGCCTGACGAAAGGTCCGATGCGCACGCCAGTCGAGATGGCGCCGACCGCGATCTGGTTTCGAACGAGCGGGACAGCGCCAGCGCCGGGAAACGGCTGGCTGCGCATCAGCTGCTGGTAGGCGGCGAATATCTGGGGCGGAAACTTCAGAACGCGCGCGGCGAAGCTCGAACTTGCTTCGCTGAGCAATGCAGCGCCCAACGCTTTGCCCCGGACGATGTCATATGCCCCGCCTCCAGTGGCATCCATACGGCGGACGGCGACGGGATCGCCGGACAGATCCACCACCACGAAACACCCCGACTGCCGCAAGGCCTCGGTCTTGGCAACAGCCCGTGCGGTGACGTTGCGCGCCTCGTTCAAAGTAATCAAGTCGTCTCGGATCATTTTTTTCTCTTTTGCGATGAGCATCATTTTTGATTGAGATCAAAAAAGAATCAAGTCTGTTTTAGTAGGTGCAAACCCTAGGGCTGCACCTACTTGAAAACCTTGATTCGGTAAGCGCTCCGACGGCGGCTTGTAGGCGGGTGCAATCGCGTGATCACCGGCTGGCGGACGGCCGGTGATCACGCGCGTAGGCCGTCGGCGTTGTGCCGGCCAAGCGCTTGAACGCCTCGCGAAACGCGCGCTCGGACGCATAGCCAAGCCGGCCGCCCACCACCCCCACCGGCCGCTGCGCTGCCAGCAATTCGCGCGCGCAATGCATGCGCCAAGCCCGCAGGTACCCCATCGGTGTCTCGCCTACCTGAGTCAGGAAGCGCTCGCTGAACACGGTGCGAGACAGGCCCGCTTGCTGCGCCAGGCGCGCCAGGGTCCAGTCATGGCCAGGCCGACGGTGCATGGCAGACAGCGCCCTCGCCAGCGCCGGGTCGGTCAAGCCCTTAAGCCAGCCGCCGGCATAGGCCGGTGAGGACAGCAGGTGACGGCGCAGCAGGTCGTTGAACAACAACTCGGCCAGCCGCCGCGACAGAGCTGTGAAACCGGGCAGGTCCCGGCCGGACTCGGTGCTCAGGAAGTCGAGCGCCGATACAGCCCAGGGGGACGCATGGGCTTGTCGCTTCACCAGCAGACGGTCGGGCAACGCGGCCAGCAGCGGATGGCGCTCGCCATCCTCGAAGCCGAAGGCCATGCCCAACAGGTGGGTGCGTTCGCCACCTGCGTTCCACGACAGGCGCATCGGCGCCGGCGTGCTTTCTCGCTTGTCGAAGCTCACGTCGGGCGACATGCTCGCGCGCCAGACGTCAACCCAGGGCAGGCGTGCCAAGCCCGGTGCGCTGCCCAGGGTGAAACGCCCATTGCGGAGCACCACCAAGGCATCGCCGGCTTCCAGCCAGATGCCATCGCCCGGTGCTGCCCCGGCATCGGCCCACCAGCAGCGGCCCTCCAGCACCACCAGGCAATGGGTCGGCGCGTAGTCCCAGGCAAAGCACCACGGCAGGCCGAAATCGAAATGGCCGACCGCTGCGGCTTGCACGCGCAGGCTGTCAAGCAGCGGACTCAGCGCATCCATCACAGGCCGGACGATTCAGCCGACATGCCGGACTGCGCGGCATGGCGTCCGGCCTTGCGGCGGGCCAACATGGCGGCCTTACAACGAACACCGGAGATCACGATGTATCCCTTCGAAGACGGACAGACCTTTCCAAAGAATCACTGGTACATCGCTGCCTGCAGCCATGAGGTGGGACGTGCGCTGTTCGAACGCACGATCCTCGAAGAACGGCTGGTGTTCTATCGCAAAGAGGATGGCACACCAGTGGCGCTGGACGGGATCTGCCCGCACCGCAACCTGCCAATGGTGCAGGGCGAGCTGGAAGGCGATGCGGTGCGCTGTCGCTACCACGGTTTCCGCTTCGACACGGATGGACGCTGCACCGACATCCCGAGCCAGCCGACCGTGCCCTCCAGCTTCACCACGCGCGCCTACCCGGTGCTGGAACGCTGGCAATGGATCTGGGTATGGATGGGCGACCCTGCCAAGGCCGACCCGGCCTTGCTGCCCGACATGGCGTTCTGCGGCCTGGGCGCACCGGGCTGGCGTGCTGACAGCAACGGCGTGATGCATCTGAAGGCGCGTTTCTCGCTGCTGATCGACAACTTGATGGACCTGTCGCACATCGCCTTTCTGCACGTGCAGTCGATCGGCAAGTTGGAGCGCGCGACGGTGGCGGCCGAGATGACCGAAGAGAACGGGCGCGTGCACGTGGTCCGCTGCACGCCCAACCAGCCGGCCGAGGGCTTCCACCGCTTCCTGCATCCCAACTGCAATGGCCCGGTTGACCTGACCATGCGGTCCGACTTCCTCGGCCCCGGCCTCATCAACGCAGGCGGCCCCTACAGCGTGATGAACGGCACCGGCGAACCCGTGGGGCGGCTGAACTTCGTGCATGGCTTCACTCCCGAGACGCTGCAAACCACCCACTACTTCCCGGCCGTGGCGCGCGACTTCCGCCTGGACGACGAGGGGCTGTCGCAAGCCTTGCTGGGGCAGGAACGAAAGGTGCTGGCCGAGGATGTACCCGCACTGGAACACGTGGAGCTGTCCGTTCAGCGCCTCGGCAACACGCGCCGAGAACTGTCCGTGATGGCGGACGCCGGTGCGATGCGCGTGCGGCGCCGGCTGATCGAGATGATGAAGGCCGAGGCGCAGTGAGCGTGAGCGGCAGCGAGGAATGGGCCAGACCGTCACGCCCAGGGCTGCAGCCGGCCGCGGTCATGCGGCCCCGTGAGCCGCAGGTCACGCGGCCCTTTCGGAATCAATCCGGACGGATTGACATCCCTGATCGAGTAATACACCCGCTTGATCGCCTCGAAGTCCGTCACCTGCGCGATACCGGGCCACTGGTACAGCTCGCGCAGGTAGTTGGAGAGGTGGGGATATTCGTGCAGGTGCTGCCGGTTGCACTTGAAGTTGCTGTAGTAGACGACGTCGAAACGCACCAGGGTCACGTACAGCCGCCAATCGGCCTCTGTGATGCGCTCGCCGCACAGATAGCGGCTGGAGGCCAGCCGCTCGTCGAGCCAGTCCAGGGTCTCGAACAGCCTGGCGAAGGCTTCTTCGTAAGCAGCCTGTGACTTGGCAAATCCGCAGCGGTAGACGCCGTTGTTGACGTTCTCATAGACGCGCGGGTTGATCTCATCGATCTCGGCGCGCAGCTGCGCGGGGTAGAGGTCGACCGTGCGGTCGCCCCACTCATCAAACGCCGAGTTCAGCATGCGCATGATGTCGGCCGACTCGTTGCTGACGATCGTCCAGCGTTGCTTGTCCCACAGCAATGGCACGGTTACCCGGCCGGTGTAGGCGGGCTTCGCCGCGGTGTACACCCGGTGCAGCTCCAGCACGCCCTCCAGGGGCTCCAGGTCGCGGCCGATGCCGGTGGAGAACGCCCAACTGTGCTGGCGCGGCAGGTCGGAAAGCGAGATCGAGACCACGCCTTCCAGGTTCTTCAGCCTTCTGGCCAGGATCGTGCGGTGCGCCCAGGGGCAGCCGGCCGAGACGAACAGGTGGTAGCGACCTGGCTCGGCCTCGAAGCCAGAAGAGCCGTCGGCCGTGACCATCGCCCTGAACTTCGCTTCGGGCCGCACGAAAGCCCCGTCCACAGCATGTCGATGGGCGGCGTCGTCTTCGGTCCAGGCGCCATCGATCAGCATGCCCATGGAGGCGATCCTTTCGCTGGCGAGGTTCTACTCGGGCTTGATGCCCAGCTCGGGAATGAGCTCCTTCATCGCGCGGATGTCCTGTCGAATGTTCTCGGTGTACGTCGGCGCATCGGCGTACTGCCGCTGAACGCCCAGGTTGTCACTCATTCTCTTGAACGCCTCCGACTCGACGGCGGAGGCGCAGGCCTGTCGCAACCTGGCCAGCGTCGGAGCGGGGGTGGCCTTGGGCGCATACAGCCCGACGAAGATGGGCACCTCGCCACGCGAGTAACCCAGGTCCCTGAGTAAAGGAACGTCGGGGTAAGTGGCCAGCTTGCTACCGGCCAGGACGGCGACCGGCCGGATGTCCTTGTTGTTCGCAATGGTCACCGGCGACAGCACCGTGACGTCAATGTCGCCGGCCATCAGTTGCGTCACCAGATCGCCGGGATTGCGGTACGGAACGTGGTTGAACTTCACGCGGGCGTCCTTGGCCAGGCTCTCGCCAATGATGTGCGGTGCCGAGCCGAGGCCCATCGAACCGAGTGTGATGGTGCCTGGCGCCTTACGTGCGGCCTCGATGAGGTCCTGCAGTGACCGAAATCGCGACTTCGTCCCCACGGCCAGGATGGTGACGAAGGTACTGGTCTGGCATACGAACTCGAAGTCGCCGGCCTGGTAGCGCATGGTTTTGCGCAAGAGCGGCTGGATGCTGAACGCGCTCTGGGTGCCATAGCCCAGCGTGTAGCCGTCTGCCTTCGCCTGCTTGACCGCGTCCACCCCGATGGTGCCGCCCGCGCCATCCCGATTGGTGATGACGAACGACTGGCCCAGCAGCTTGCCCATTTGGTCGGCCAGGGTGCGCCCCAGTGCGTCGGCCGGTGCGCTGGGCGACTGGGGCACGATGATGGTGACGACCTTGTTGGGGTAAGCGTCTTGCGCGCGGGCCGTGAAAACGGCCCAGCCGAGGCAGGCCACAGCGATGACACGAAGAAGGAGGAAGTAGCTACTGGAATGCATGTTTGTCTCTGGTTGAATTGTCGAATCACTCAAGCCCCGCGCCCGTCGTTCTGACCAATTGCCCTGTCACCGGCATCGAGCCTTCGCCGTCCTTGCGGATCTGCTCCGAAGAGCTGCCTATCGCCGCCAGGCCCTGCCCCTTTCGCCGCGCCCATACGCGGCTGCAGTGACGCCTCTTTCATGCGATGAGCATCATTTTTGATTTAAATCAAAATAGAGTCAAGATCGCTTACACAGGTGATAACCCTAGGGATGCTGCGGCTGCGCTTGTTGCCAGCTGGTGGCTCACCAAGCCGGCGGGCACACGCGGTGCCATACAGACGGTTATTTCGCAGAAGCACTGATCACGACAACGCTCAGACGACGGTCGTCAAAGCGTGTACCAGATACAAGGGTAAACCCCCATCCCAACGGACCATCTTTGATGTATCGTAATTGATCCAAATCAATTTTGAGTCCTTTCATTTTGGGAACCTGCTCATTGGCGAATCTCAGAATCCCGCCTCCGGCAGCTGGGACACCTACGAACCATTATTTGAGC